>NZ_JACVUW010000010.1:0-179664 GCF_016625265.1 Bacillus sp. S71
AGGAACAGGGAAGCCTGATGAAGGAACAGGGAAGCCTGATGAAGGAACAGGAAAACCAGGTGAAGGAACAGGAAAACCAGGTGAAGGAACAGAAAAGCCAGGTGAAGGAACAGAAAAGCCGGGTGAAGGAACAGAAAAGCCAGGTGAAGGAACAGAAAAGCCAGGTGAGGGAGTAGAAAAACCTAATTTACCAGAAAAAGGACAAGGTTCTTCTAATAATCAACAACTTCCAGCTACAGGACACAATACGAATTACGTTCCATTCATCGGTTTTATGCTCCTCTTACTAGGAATACGTTTAAGATCCATGGCTAAAAATAGTTAACAGATGTATAAAAGGCATCAGAGATATACAATCTCTGATGCCTTTTAAATTAATACAGATAAATATTTTAAGCTTCAATTACGCTAAGCATTCTGTTTATAAATGCAGCTGCGTGTGCACGTTGTGATGGTCCTTTTGGTACGAATTGATTAAATTCATTACCTTTTACAATTCCATATCCATATACTCTTTGTACTTCTTCTTTAGCGTAAATTAAGTTTTGGTCTACGAATGGTAGTTCAACTTGTTTTGCAAAAATACCAGCGTGTTTTAGAGAACGATCAATCATAATAACAGCTTCTTCGCGTGTAATTGTAGTATTTGGATCAAATGTATTATCACCACGTCCGCGGATTATGCCTGCGCTTGCTGCACGATTAATACCGTCTCTTAAAGATGGGTGTACTTGTTCTAAGTCTGTGAACTTAGCATTTCCACTTGGTAATTGTAAAGCACGAGTAATTAATGTAGCAAATTCAGCACGCGTTACAAGACGTTCTGGGAAGTACTTGCCGTTCCCTTCTCCTTGCATAATGCCTCTAGCTGCTAATTGACGAATGTCTTGTTCATACCATCCACCTGTAATGTCATCAGTTACGGGATTTTTTTGGTTTTCCTTATAGTATGTTTCAGTTCCTTTTAAGAAAGCATTCCATTGTCCGCGTTGAATCATAAACGCAGGGCAGTTTTTTCCTGACCAAAATTGATGTTTTTGGACCTTATCTAGAGAAATATTTAAGTCGTTCATTAAATAAGCTGCCAATTTACGGGCATTTTCTACCGCTTTTTCATAGTTTCCATCTTGATTAACGGCAATTTCAATTCCGATAGATTCATAGTTTCCAGTTTTATTTCCAGCATGCCATCCAACTTCATTTACCGGAAGATGTTGATAAATTTCTTTATCATCTACTGTGAAATGCCAAGATGCGGCGCGATCAGCTGTTCCGCGTGCTTGGTTATCTAAGAATTTTGCATGATTTAGAGCATTAGCACCTTTCGCTGTATTAGCCGTTTCGTGAATCGTAATATATTTAGGTACCATCGGGTAGCCAGGGCGAATATCGTCATTTCCTTTTGGGACAATCATTTCTTTAAATGTAACGCCATAAATATTGTTTGTTTGTAGAGCTTCCGGAGCTCTCAATAAACTATTTTTAGCAGTACGACTGTTTTTTAGTAATGAAGCTTTTGTACCTTCAAATGTAGCAGAAGGTGCATAAATCCATTTTGCTGTTTCGTTTATTTGGACTTTAAACCAATTTCCAGCTTGTTCAGTAGGAGTAATGACTTGTGGCTCTAGTTTCCCTTCTTCTTTAAACGATTGGAACGGAAGGGCATGTATGGAAGCTTCTTCTTTTACGATTAATTTTTGGTTAGATAGTTTATGAATCTCTTGAACTTCTAAGTTATTATCATTGTTATCTATCCATCCAGCGCCAGTTGGCGTCGTTATGTAGTAAGCATTTCCTTTTTTCTTTGTCGCCGTTACGACTTGTTCTGTAATCTCGATATTCGATTTGTTTTTTAAATCATTCGCGGTATATAATGAATGTTTTTTTGAAGTGTATAGTAGGAATTGGCCAGTAACCTCGATATCTTCTTCATGAGTACTATGCTCATTAACATGCTCTTTAATACTTTTAAAAACTTGATCCTCCGTATATACTTCGGCGGATTTTTCAGCACTCTCTGCAAATGAATAAGTAGGTGCAAGAACAGTTTGTAATGCAAGAGAGAGAGTTAAAACACTATAAAATTTCTTTTTCATATTTTTTTTAACACATTAGATTATAAAATCTAGTGTTAACATTCCTCCTTTATATATTGTATTTTCGCTATGTAACGATTTTTTGTACTAATAAATTTTAACAAGAGAAAATCATGATGTCTATATACATGAGCGATATTCATAAAAAGAATTATTTGAAAAAATGTAAGAGAAACAGGTAAAACCTTCTGTATTGACCTGTAAACGCCCTTCAAGTAAACTAAAGAGAGTTTGCAAATGAAAAGGTGATAATGTGTTAATTTCAATTAAAACGTTACAAGATGATCGTTTTTTACGTCCGCTACAAAATATTGGCGGCTTATTTTTTGAAGATAGTACGATTGGATTTGAACAAGAGGAAGCGAATCTGATCGTTGATATACACATTGAGGATAATGTGAAAGCATCCGCTCGATTAACGGATGTTAGCACAGGAAATGTGTATGAAGAAACATTCTCGAAAGATTTATCTGCTTTCACAGATGAAAAAGAGCGTATGAAGCAAGTGAAGCACGTTGTTTCTTATGTATATCTTTCTGTTCTTCAGCAGTTAACTGGACTTGAACAAAGCTGGGGTATTTTAACGGGAGTACGTCCGACGAAACTTCTTCATAAAATGCTTCAAAATGGTATGTCAAAAGAAGAAGCGCATCAAGAACTTCGTGAAAGTTATTTAATTCATGAAGAGAAAATTGAACTTCTTCAGCGTATTGTTGATTGCCAATTAGCAGTTGTTCCGGATTTATACCGTTTGAAAGAAGAAGTAAGTATTTATATCGGTATTCCGTTTTGCCCAACGAAATGTGCATACTGTACATTCCCGGCTTATGCGATTAATGGACGCCAAGGGTCTGTTGATTCGTTCTTAGGTGGTTTGCATTATGAAGTTCGTGAAATTGGTAAGTTTTTAAAAGAAAAAGGTGTGAAAGTTACGACGATTTATTATGGCGGCGGTACACCTACAAGTATTACAGCAGAAGAGATGGATATGCTGTATGAAGAAATGTACGAAGCGTTCCCAGACGTGAAAAATGTACGTGAAGTTACAGTTGAGGCAGGTCGTCCAGATACGATCACGCCAGCAAAGCTAGAAGTGTTAAATAAATGGAACATTGACCGTATTAGTATTAATCCGCAGTCATATCATCAAGAGACACTAAAAGCAATTGGACGTCATCATACTGTAGAAGAAACAATTGAGAAATACCATTTAGCTCGTGAAATGGGAATGAACAATATTAATATGGACTTAATTATTGGTCTTCCTGGTGAAGGGTTAGATATCTTCAAGCATACGTTAGATGAAACAGAAAAGTTAATGCCAGAATCATTAACAGTTCATACGTTATCATTTAAACGTGCTTCTGAAATGACGCAAAACAAACGTAAATATAAAGTAGCAGGTCGCGAAGAAATTACAGCGATGATGCACGAAGCAGAAGAGTGGACGCAAAAGCATAATTATGTACCATATTACCTATATCGTCAAAAGAATATTTTAGGTAACTTAGAGAACGTTGGTTATGCAATGCCGACGCAAGAAAGTATTTACAACATTGTCATTATGGAAGAAGTACAATCAATTATCGGACTTGGTTGCGGTGCATCAAGTAAATTTGTTCATCCGAAGACGGGGGCAATTACGCACTTCGCGAATCCGAAAGATCCAAAATCATATAACGATGGCTTCGTAAAATATACAGAAGATAAACTGAAAATTTTAGAAGAGCTATTCGCATAAGAAGAAAGAGGTTGTTCCGAGTCGGAACAACCTCTTTCTTCTTATGCAGTAATGGGGGGCCGATTATATCTTGTCAGTTTTTGTCGGTAAGTCGATATATTCGAAAAATCGCCGATATAATTTCATTTACCGTCTAGCGGTACCGTATGTAAAACTATGTCGATAATAATCAGAAAAATTAGTCAAAACATTGAAGGACAATGTCTACTTATGGACGAAATGATAGATTTATGAAAGAGAAAAGGGGGAAATTATTGGCATGTACATGACGATAGGGAGAATTTTTGATTTATCTGTTGGTAAGTATACGAATAAAGAGGCGTTAGTGGAACCTGAAAAAAATATTCGCTGGACATATAAACAGTGGGATGAACAAATAAATAAAACGGCACACGCTTTATTAGAAGACGGAGTAAGAAAGGGAGATACAGTATCTGTTTACTTATATAACTGCCATGAATTTGTAAACGTTTACTTAGCTTGTGCGAAAATTGGTGCGATTTTTAACCCGATTAACTTCCGCTTAAAGGCGAAAGAAGTATCTTATATTCTTCAGGACGCATCCTCGAAAGTCGTTGTCTTTGAAAAAGCAGTTGAGTCAACTGTTGCTATCATTGAACGAGATTTTCCAAATACATCTTTTTGGTCTATAGAAAACGACAAACCTTCCTATGCAAGTTCCTACCATGAAAAAGTGAATGCAGCATCTTCTGAGAAAGTAAATATCGAAATTGATGAAATGGATTATTGTTCAATGCTTTATACGAGCGGTACGACAGGTCATCCGAAAGGCGTATTACATCGTCATCGTGAAATGGCTGAGCATAGTATGATTTGTACGTATTTCCTAAAATATAATAGAGATAGCGTTGGGCTTGTTGTTGCACCTTTATATCACTGTGGTGAATTAAATGCTGGAATCATACCACGCATTCAAGTTGGCGGAAAGAATGTTATTTTGCATCATTTTGATACAGAAACAGTATTACATACGATTCAAGAAGAAAAGATTACGACGTTCTTTGCAGCACCGACGATGTGGAATATGTTGTTGCAAAAAGATTTAACTCAGTATGATTTAACTTCAATGAAAATCGGTATATATGGCGGAGCGGCAATGGCACCGGCGTTAGTGAAGGAATGTAAAGAACGTCTTTATATTGACCTTGTTCAAATATACGGAATGACAGAAATGGGACCAGTTGTGGCGTTTCTCGTAGAGGAGGATCAAATTACAAAAGCTGGTTCAGCAGGCACGCCATGCTTTAGTCATGAAGTTCGTATTGTGAAACCGAACGAGGATGCACCGGCAGAACCAGATGATGTATTACCTCCTTATGAAGTAGGAGAAATTATTTTACGCGGCCCAACTATGATGGCTGGCTATCATAATCGCGAAGAGGCAAATAAAAAATCGATGTATAAAGGATGGTATCATTCTGGTGATTTAGGATACTTTGATAAGGATGGTTATTTATTCGTTGCAGATCGTGTTGATGATATGGTAATTAGCGGTGGCGTAAATATTTACCCTCGTGAAATTGAAGATTTCCTTCATAGTCATCCCGGTATATTAGATGTGGCGGTACTTGGTGAGCCAGATGAATTATGGGGAGAGCGTGTTGTGGCAGTTATTGTGAAGAAAGATGAAATAATAACAGAAGCTGATTTAGAAACGTATTGCAAAGAAAGTGACGAATTAGCAGATTATAAGCGTCCGCGTCATTATTTATTTGTAGATGAACTTCCGCGTAATGCGAGCGGGAAGTTGCAGAAGTTTGTGCTGAGGGAGTCACTGAAAGGTGCGAAAAAATAGAAAATGAAGGATGCCCCATATCTATGGGGTATCCTTCATTTTTCTGTATTAAACAGAAGAAACAATATCTTTTTTAATTCTCATTTCTTCTTGGTGAAGGTTAATTAGCGCATTTGAAATAAGGTGGAAAAACAAAATGGATGTAATGTCCAAAAAGAAAAGACACCTTAAGGTGCCTCTCTCCGACTTGAACCATTTCATTTCATACGAATCGGAATCTATCCGTATTACCATTACCCCTTTGTTATGAGTGTAAACACACACTATAAAGCAGAATCGTCTATATACACTAGATTGTTAGTTCACAAAAGACAAGAGATTTGAGATCAATATCGAAGTGACGCCACATCCCCTATAATAATTGATATGTTACGCCTTTTAAAAGAATCTGCTTTATAGAACGTGCCCACAAGTTATATTTTACTACATGTAATATTCAATTAGTGTATTTTTTAATGAATATGTATAATTACATAAACTGTATGAAAAAAAGAGAGTATACTCTAACATTTTGTAATAAAGATAAAGCCCGCTTACGGAATAGGGGGCTTTTCTTACTTTTTATAGATATTTATTCCAATTATATTATCAGATGAATCTAAACGAATATAAACGTCAGCTGATAAAAGGTGTGCATTATATATTCGTTGTTTATATGTTGATATCTCGAAGCGTTTTCCATTTAATTCACATTCTAGAATAATCATATCGCCATGTTCTTTCCAATTTATTAATTTAGCAGTTGTATTCATATAAACCTCCTCTGAATCATTTTATGAAAATTAATAGAGATAGTGTGAGAAAGGAGTTTATATAACAAAAAAAGACACCTTAAGTGTCTTTTTCGATTACTATAAAAGTCGTTGAATGAAATAGGTTTCTATTTTTATTTACGTGAAAACCCTTCTTCATCAAGGTATTCCGCAGCTTCTGGATAAGAGTTGAATGTACCGTCTAAGTTTACACCAGCGTACACGTTCCACATGTCATCCTCTGAAATAAGAGTAAGAATATGACCATCTTCGTTCTGCCATTCTTCTTCTTTCGCAGGTTCTACAGGTGCTACTACTTCTTCTTGTGATAGAAGGTCAATTGATTTCTCAATTACTGAACGTAATTCTTCTGCTGAAAACTCACGGATGTTAACCATACCTTTATCATCCGTTTTGTAACCTTTAATACCGCTTGCATACACAAATCCATTTCCATTTGGGTGTAAATGAAATACAACGTTCTTTTTATCTAAACGACTTTCTTCAAAGTGGAAGTTTACACGTTTTAATGATACGTTCTTTCTTTCTAGTTCTGGGAAAGATTCAATAATCGATAATTTTTCTTCAAAAGTTAGCATAGTGCCTCCAAGTATATAGTAAAAGATTTAATTTGTTCATTATAGCATAGTTGCAATTGTTTCCAAAGATAAGGGGGAAACTTTTCATTGAATACGTTTACGTCACGAGAATGTAAAAAGTGAGCTAACGAATGGATCTTTTTAGGTGTACAATGGAACATGGACTTTATACAAAGGTGGTTTTTTTATGTTTCAAAAAATAGCAAAGGAATGTTTAGCAGGATTTACTGTTGCGATTGTTGCGTTACCACTTGCGATTGCATTTGGTATTGCCGCGACAGGAACGTCTGAGGGAGCGCTTGTTGGATTGTATGGTGCGATTTTTGCAGGTTTATTCGCAGCGTTATTTGGCGGGACACCTGGGCAAGTAACGGGGCCAACTGGACCAATTACCGTTATCGCAACAGGAGTTATTGCGACGCACGGGTTAGAGGCAAGTTTTATTGCCTTTATGATGGCAGGGTTATTTCAAATTTTATTCGGTGTATGTAAGCTCGGTTCTTACGTTCGATATATTCCGTATCCTGTCGTTTCAGGATTTATGAATGGTATTGCATTAATCATTATTTTAGGCGAAATAAAGCACGTACAAAATAGTTTTCTACTTGTTGTGTTAACGATTATTGTAATGATTGTTTCTGGTAAATGGATTAAGGCGATTCCGTCTAGTTTAGTAGCACTAGTCGGTGTGACAGCTTTGCTTCCTTTATTTTCTTCCCTACTCGAAGGACTTACAGTAAATTTACCGATTATCGGAAATCTTTCACTAAATAAAGTAATTGAAAAGATTGGAACCATTCCAGAAGCGATACCTACGCTTCATATTCCATCTTTAAGTGGAACAGGAATAGCAGCACTTATTTTGCCAGCGCTTAGTATTGCTTTATTAGGATCGATTGACTCGTTGTTAACATCGGTCGTAATGGATAATGTGACAGGTACACGTCATAAAAGTAATAAAGAGCTCGTTGGACAAGGTATCGGTAATATGATGAGCGGATTGTTTGGCGGATTAGCAGGTGCAGGTGCGACTGTAAGGTCTATCGTGAATATAAGAAGTGGCGGTAAAACGGCACTTTCGGCATGTATGCATAGTGTTATCTTATTCATTTTTATTATGGGTCTTGGTTCGGTCGTACAATATATTCCACTTGCTGTACTATCAGGTATTTTAATTTTAACTGGTATTGGAATGTTCGACTGGGAAAGCATGAAAAAGATGCATGTCGCTCCTAAAGGTGATGTCGTTGTTATGCTCGTAACGATGATTGTAACGGTGAAGTTCGATTTAATGATTGCTGTTGCATTCGGTATTATTCTTTCGTTCATCATATATATGGTGAAATGTAAAGAACGTAAAACTTCTATCGTAAAAGAAAGAGAAGAAACATACACAATTCAAGGGCCGCTCTCTTTCCTATCAGTAGATCGTATTTTCTCTACTTTACAAGATGTGAAGTCACCGGTTGTTTTACGTATGAAAGATGTGCGTTATATGGATGTATCAGGAGCTATGGCATTATTAAATTTTGTTGAGCAATCAAATAAAGTAGGAGCAAGTGTAAAGCTTGAGCAAGTACATCCGAGTATTGAAAAAACAATCATAGTAATGGCAAGCGATGAACAGAAAGAACAATTGAAAATCTTAAGTGCTTAGATGGTAATTAGAATATCTCACAATCTTACATACATTATAATGTAGAGTTGTGGGATATTCTTATAATGTTTTTAGTAATATGTACTGCAGTGATAGAGAAGAGCACTTTTTGAGTAACGAAAACAGTTATAATGTGTACATATAATGGAAGGAATTAGAAATTAGAGTGTGAAGAGATAGGCGTGAATTGGTTCTCTTTTCTATTTTGTAAAAAAAACCAAGTATTCAACCTATAATAAATTTGTTATGATAACCAATGGGATAAAGTGAATCCCTATCGTTTAAAACAATATGTTTGAGAGTATATGTATAAAAGAAAAGAGAAAAAATATGAATAAAACATTTGTAAAAGGAGCAGCAATTTTAACCATTACAACTTTTTTGTCAAAATTGCTTGGTAGTTTTTTTCAAATTCCATTACAAAATATTGCAGGAGATGAAGTGCTCGGTATTTTCCGTCTTGTTTTTCCTGTATATATGATTGCTCTTACATTATCGGTAGCCGGAGTTCCACTTGCAATTTCGAAACTAATTGCAGAGTTGAACGAAAAAAATAAGCAAAAGGAAATTGCGAAATTATTTAAATCAGCGTCAATTATTGGGATAGCATTTGGCGTTTTCGGCTGTTTAGTCATTGTATTATTTTCTATTGAAATTGCAAATATGCTTGGTGGACAAGAAACTAGAATGCCGTTGCTTATTACTTCATTAGCATTACTCATTGCGCCATACATGGCAGTTTATAGAGGGTATTTTCAAGGTTTCGGTGATATGAAACCAACAGGGGTATCACAGGTCATTGAGCAATTTGTACGTGTGTTTTTTATGTTAATAATTGCTTACATACTAGTATCATGGGATAAGAGTAATACTGTTATTACTAGTGGTGCGATGGTTGGTTCTTTTCTTGGAGTCATTAGTTCGCTTATATATTTGCGTATAAAATATAATAGAAGTCCATACTACAATAAAAGCAATTCCTATTCACTCCGAGATTTAAGAGAAAACGGCAAAAAGATATTGCGGGTATCGATCCCAATCGCTATTGGAGCTTTATCAATGCCACTTTTAAATTTAGTAGACTCGCTTACAATACCGCATGTATTACAAGGATCATCAACAGAAATTCAAGAACAATTTGGAATATACAGTCGCGGTTTTGCATTCACGCAAATAATTGTTATTTTTGCAAGTGCAATTGTATTTCCGTTAATACCACTCTTAACTTCCGCATTGGCCAAAAGAGATATAAATTTGGCGAAAATAACAATTCAAAATACAAATCGACTAGCGCATGTTTTGACAGCACCGTTAACAATATGGTTGATGGCATTAACAGTACCGTTAAATGTCGGATTGTTCACAGACGTAAAAGGCAGTAGTATGTTAACAGTTATGATTGGCAGTTCGTATTTTACTGCGGTTATGGTATTATCAATAGGTGTTTTACAGGGCATTAATCGTTCTGCACAAGCTGCATGGATTGTTATTGGTGCGAGTTGTGTGAAAGTCGTGTTAAACATAATGTTCGTGCAGAAGTTTGGCATAGATGGAGCGGCGTATAGTACATTCATTACTTACGTATTGATTTGTATTGTAAATCATTTGTATATTCGAAGCTATATTGCCTATTCTATTCATTTAAAAAGCTTTTTTGGTGTGCTAGCAATAGCATCTATTTTAGGACTAGGATTGTATGAACTATTTAATGTGATAGATGTTACATCTTCAAGAATTATGACGTTATTATTCAGTGGTATAGCATTAAGTATTACAACCATTTTGTATGGTGTATGTGCTTTGAAATTAAAATGGATATCAATAAAAAAAATACCATTTTTGAAAAAATAAATATAAAAATTTAATTTTTTATTAAAATTCATATGAGCTGATAAAGAGGAAACTATGTAGGGTATTAAGTGTTTAGGTAAGGAATGGGTACCAGTTTATGTTAGATGAAATAAACGGTTACCTAGTTTTGGAGGAGATTTAGGGTGCGTTTAGTCTTATCAGGATATTATGGTTTTTATAATGTTGGAGACGAGGCGATTCTACAATCAATTATTGAATCGTTAAGTAAAGAGAACCCGGATATAGAACTAGTAGTACTATCAAATGATTCTAAATATACAAAGGAAATGTATGGTGTAGAATCGGTAGATCGCTGGGATATAAAAGCTGTTTATCATGCGATCAAAAACAGTGATGGAGTTATTAGTGGTGGCGGGAGCCTTCTTCAAGATCAGACAAGTACGAAGAGTATTCTATATTATACGGGTATTATGGGACTCGCTCGATTATTAAAAAAGCCGTATTATATTTATTCACAAGGAATAGGTCCAATTACAAAAGGATATAATCGTCTATTAGTAAAATGGAACTTGTCAAAAGCTTCCTATGTATCAGTTCGAGATGAGGATTCGTTTTTATATTTAAAAGGACTTGGCATAAAAAACGATATTGAAATTGTTCCAGACCCTGTTTTAACATGGAAACGGACAAAACAATCGGATTGGTTGCAAAAGCATTCGATACATGGAAAAGTAATCGCGGTTAGTGTGCGTTATTGGAATGCAAAAGAAGATTATATAAAAAAATTAGCTGCGGCATTAAAAAAATTAAAGCAAGAAGGATACCAAATTCTATTTGTTCCAATGCATGAGCCATTTGATCAAAAAGCTTCGCGTGAAGTAGTAGACTTAATGGGAGAAGAGACGTATATGCTTCCATATAAAATGGATATCGACGAGAAAATATTCATTTTATCACAATGTTCATTACTAATTGGTATGCGTCTTCATGCACTAGTTTTTTCTGCTGTAGCCAAAACTCCAATGGTCGGGATTTCATACGATCCGAAAATTGATTCGTTTTTAAGTCAAGTGAATCAGCCAGTTATAGGAAGTGTGGATGGCGAATGGAGTGCTGAATATTTATATGAAATTGCGAAAAAGCAATTAATGCAACAAGGAACTGTGCAGCAAGAGTTACAATTGACAATAGATGAGCTTCGGTTGCAAGGCAAACAGGCAACAAAGAAACTCATTGATCATATGGAAAAAGGCACTTTATTAAAAAAGTAAAGTGTCTTTTATTTTGTTTTGAATGTAATGAAAATTCTAATTAAAAAACGTTTTATTTTAATTCCTATTTATTATGCTAAAATGATTGTGAGTATTATATAATCAAATTTGTGATAATAAATTCGTAGATTACGAGGAGGATAACCTTGAAGACTTTTTCAAAAGGTATAACAGCAGTGGCATTAACGGGATCATTACTTTTAACTCCTATTTCAAGTTATGCGGCAAATGATGATATTACAGGACATATGTTTGAGACGCATATGCGCTCACTTATTACTAAAGGAGTTTTAATGGGGTATGGAGACAATGTATATGCGCCTGATAAATTAGTAACAAGAGCAGAGTTTGCTACATTCATAGCAAGGGCTTTAAATTTACCGAAAGCTGATTCGAATTTCGAGGATGTGCCGAAGACTTACGGTTTATATGATGGTGTAAGTAGAGCATATGGAGCGAAAATTATTAATGGTCGTACGAACGAGACATTCTCACCAAATGATGTGATTACACGTGAAGAAATGTCGATAATGGTAAAGCGAGCGTTAGACTATAAAAATATTAAAGTAGCTGTAAGTCCGCTTACCTTTACTGATAAAGATAGTATTAACTATAAAGAGCATGTGCAAGTTATGGTGGCTACTCAAATTATTAAAGGGTATCCAGAAGATAATACATTTAGACCACATTTATCAGCTACAAGAGGGATGGCTTCAGCTATGTTGGATCGCATGCTTCAGACGATTGAAAAAAACGGAAATAGCAATCCTGTAGAAACTAAGAAATATGTTGTGACAAATGTAAGAGAAAATGGAACAGAGCAAGAAGTAGAGCGCTATAATACGTATAAAGAAGCGGTTACGGCTGCTCAAAATAAAGGTATGAATGCGGTAAAATACGAGAACGAATTTTTATGGATTAAAGATGGTTTTGCAAGTGCGAAAAGAATAACTGGGCAAAACATCATTAATATTTATGATGAGAATTTAGCAACAGTATATACGTATATTCAGTATGGAACAGAATTGAAAGTGTTAGAAGTTGGCGAAGATCGTGTGAAAGTTCAACTTTCTGGTTTGACAGGTTATGTGAAGAAGAATGAAATCACTTTAATTCCTACAAATGAAATGAAACAGTCGTCTTATTATGTGAAATCAGATGGATATTTATACCATAAATATTATACATATAATACAAGTTCACCTGGATATACAGAATTTAGATATGGTGTGGCACCTTCTTTCATGAAGCAAGGACAGCAAATGTATAGTGTAGATGGAAAAACATTTGGAGACGAAACTTTCTATCAATATTTCAATTATTTATCATTACGTTCGAAAACAGATTATACAGCTGAACAACTAGATAGTTATGTAAAATCGATTAAGCCAGACTCTCCATTAATTGGTTTAGGAAAGAAATTTAAAGAAGTAGAAAGCAAGTATAATGTAAATGCATTATTCTTATATTCATTAGCAATTCATGAAAGTTATTATGGAACAAGCGCTCTTGCAAAAGACAAAAATAATTTATTTGGTTTAAAAGCAACAGACGATAGTCCATATGGTAACGGAGAAGCATTCAATTCAAAAGAAGATTGTATTGAACATGCAGCAAAATTATACATGAATGAAGGATATTTAAATCCAGGACATTGGCGTTATACAGCAACATATACAGGTGATAAAGCTGCTGGTTTAAATGCGAAATATGCATCTGATGCGAACTGGGGTAAAAAAGTAGCGGGGCATATGAACCGTTTTGATTCTTATTTAGGTAAAAAAGAATACAACAAGTACAAACTTGCACGTGTGATGAATAACGTGGAAGTGAAAAAGAATCCTAGTATATCAAATGAGCGACTGTATCGTTTAAATACAAATGCAGTTGTTACAGTTACTGGTGAAGAAATAATAAATGGAAAAGCGTGGGTTAAAGTTATTTCAGATAACCCTACTGTAACAGAAGCGTATATCGCAAAAGAAAGTTTAGAATATGTAAAACATTAATTAAATAAAAAAGAAGGTGCTACTAATATTTCGTAGCACCTTCTTTCTATCCCGCATTAACGGGCAGTAATCCCCCACCTCAAAATTCAGTGGAAGCAAGGAAGTTAGGTGGGGGATGAACTGCCCGTAAAAGCCCGATTGGTTCAACTAATAATCAGTGGGGGATGAACAAAACCCCCACTGATTAAAGTTTCACTTTATTCAATTTCAAAATCAACAATGATATAAGCGAGTATAACAACGAAGAAAATACTAACGGCTGGCGCTGTTAATACGTGGCCAGACATAAAGCCAATGCCAAGTGATAGAATGAGTGTGCTCGCTAATAGCATATACTTTACGGTCATGATTTTCTTAAAGTTTGTGATCATGCGGATGAATAATTTAATACCAAAGTATAGAAGTGGTATTAAGTAAATAAGGAAACCGACAATTCCAAAGGCGAAAAATAGGTCATGGAAGTCCATTTCAATTAATTTAATTTTATCTGTGTAGTTACCAGCGTAACCCATTCCGAATAGTTTTTGTGAAAGCGGTGCGTCTTTATAGTACTGTTTGTATGTTTTTAAGAATTTGTCGCGATCACTGTAAATCAAACTTTTCATTTCAGAATCTGTAAGTTCACCTTTTGCATGTTTTTTTGCATCTTCTGGATCTTCTTTAATTACTTTTCCTTCTTTTCGATCTTTTTCTTCTTGTACTGATTTTTTGTATTCGTATATTTGCATGTGAATGCCCATATTTTTTGCGATAGGAGTATGCGGTGTAAGAGCAATTAAACCTCCTAGTATAACTGCGGCAACAACGGTATTTACAATATGTGTGAATCCTTTTCCTTCTTTTTTACGATTTATCATATATTCAATGAATGAGAAGAAAAGTGCTACGCCTAATGTAATAACAATTGCGCCATATCCGACTTTCGTTCCGACCATAATACTTGCATACATCGCAAGTATTGTTGGAATCCAGTAATATATTTTCGAGAAAGAAGTTGTTTTATGAATCGAATATAAGACAATGATTGGGAACATAATGGCGAAAAGAGAACTTAAATCATTTCCAGCGAAGAACCAACCTCTTGAACCGATTTTTGAATGAGGATAGCTTGGGAAATCCGTTCCAGTTTGCATTGCGACAATCATTGTGATGCTTAAAATTAAAGTTGCATATAAGAAATATGTAATGATTTTATGAAATACATACTCTTTATTTTTTAGCTCTTTAAAGGCGATAATATATCCAAACAGTAGCACAATTGGATATATGCTCTTTAAAATGAATTTAACTTCTTCTCCAAATGAAACTGGAGATTTAACCATCATATTATTTACAAGACCGATTGCGAGTGCGATTCCGAGTAAACATAAATAGAGGATGTACTTTTTCGCATCTTGTTGTTTGTGATGAAGAAGTAGGTATCCTAATGCAAGAAGCATAAAGGCGAAACGGACTACAACTCCAACTGTTGCGCTCATGTGTAGTATATAGATTGAAAAAGATGTTAATAAATCTAAAATTGGTTGAAACACAATGAATAGCAATAGGAAATGTGGGAAGTAGTTATCCGTTTGTTTCAACTTATTAACCATATGTTCCTCCAGTTCTTCATTCCTTTATTACAACACCCAAAAGATGGGTATAAAGCCTTTTTTACATAGTAAGGCGAATGAATTTCAATATTTGTTTTTTATCAAACTTAAGAATACACCATTTCATTGTAATGGTAAATAGATGAAAAGCATGGATAAACCGACTTTAATTTCTATATTTTTCAACGGAATTGTATGTTTTATACGGTATATGTACAAATTGCGAGATTATTAGACAGAAAATTGAGAAAAAAGAAGGAGTTTTCAATGGTTTTCTATAATTATATAAGTATAATCTTTATGGAGAAAAGAGGGGTATATATAATGGAAATAACAAGTAAAACAGAATCTGTCGTTGTGAAATATGAAGGCCACGTTGCAACGGTTATGGTCAATCGCCCAGAGGTGTTAAATGCGTTAGATGAGCCGACATTAAAAGAGTTATTACAAAAGTTGAAAGAAGTAGCGGAAAGTTCTGCGCATATCGTTGTGTTATGCGGGAACGGCCGTGGTTTTTCTGCGGGTGGGGATATTAAATCGATGCTTTCAAGTAATGATGAAAGTAAGTTTGATGGCATTATGAATACTATTTCTGAAGTTGTCGTGACATTATATACGATGCCGAAGCTTGTTATTAGTGCAATTCATGGACCAACTGCAGGTCTTGGATTAAGTATTGCGTTAACAGCTGATTATGTAATGGCGGATATATCATCTGTTATTGCAATGAACTTTATTGGAATCGCTTTAATTCCAGATGGAGGCGGTCATTTCTTCCTTCAAAAGCGTGTCGGTGAAAATATGACGAAGCAAATTATTTGGGAAGGTAAGAAATTATCAGCGACAGAAGCGCTTGATATCGGCTTAATTGATGAAGTAATCGGCGAAGATTTCCAAACGGCTGTGAAGCAGAAGATTAATGAATGGTCACAAAAGCCGATTAAAGCAATGATTCAAACGAAGCAAATTTTATGTGAAGTAAATCGTTCTAATTTAGAGCAAACATTGCAATTAGAAAAGCGTGGTCAATATGCAATGAGACAAACAGCGGATCATAAAGAAGGTATTGCTGCGTTTTTAGAGAAACGTTTACCAGCATTTAAAGGGGAATAAAGTGAAGTGAGGATTTTGTCCATTCCTCACTGATTATTAGCTAGTTAATTCGGGATAAAGGGGAGAAAGTGCTAACACATTTTAGTATAATTGTGTTAGCACTTTTTTTTAGGAGTAATACATGAAGAAAATGATCGGTGTTATCACTATTATTTTGCTTACATATTCTGCTTTGCATAGTACACCATCTTTGGCAGTTCGGACTGCGTTATTTTTTGAGGGACATCCAAGTGTTGTGTTTTCTGGCGGGGTGACGAAAGAAAAAGACGTGAAAAAAGAAGCAATTCCAGATGAGCACCAAACCTTATACGGTAATGAAGAAGACTTAGAGCACTACTTCTTTCCGCATGTAAGAGCACATGGATCAGGAATTGATATGATTAGTGCATGTGTGAAGAAGGAATGGTTTTTCTATAAAGCAGAGCTCGGGTGTTATTAAATATAGGAGGATGAATGATGTCAGCATATAACAAGTTAGTAAGAGATCGTGTTCCAGAGAAGATTTTAATGTCTGGAAAAACGTATACAGCACAAAAATTAACAGGTCAAGCATACATACAGGCTTTAGCGAAAATTGGAACGGAAGAAATTCGTGAATTTGCTTCTATGAAAGAACGCGAACATGCGCTAGATTCTCTTGCGGATGCACTAGAAGTAATCATTTCATTAGCACGTGCGGAAGGTGCATCGATTGAAGATGTGGAACGCCTTCGTAAGCAAAAAGAGATAGAGCGCGGTGGATTTGAAAGAGGTATTTATTTATTAGATGTTTCAGAAGAATAGTTTTATAGGAAAAGCATAGCGTTACTGAGTAACGCTATGCTTTCTTGTTGCAATGAAGCTAATAATGAAGAAGATAGCTGTTAATATCCAGCCGATTGTAATAGAAGTAGTAGTATGAATGGCATAAGAGATTTGTAAACAAAATAATGATGCTAAAAACCAAATGAGTGCAATGTGTATATATTTTTTTGATATATTCATATTTCAGGACTCCTTTTGTATACTAAAAAGAATTTTACTACAATTTAGAAAATTAAGCTATATAAGTAGAGGTTTTCTGGCGAATTTTGTATACTGAATAGTAGAGAAAATGAGGAGGAAACGACAATGGCACATCATACGAAAGAAACGATGGAACTGATTAAGGAGCTTGTCTCTATTCCGAGTCCATCTGGAAATACAGCAAAAATTATTAATTTCATTGAAAACTATGTCAGTGAGTGGAACGTAGAAACGAAACGTAATAATAAGGGAGCTCTTATTTTAACGGTAAAAGGGAAGAATGATGCGCAGCACCGCTTATTAACGGCACACGTTGATACGTTAGGTGCGATGGTGAAAGAAATTAAGCCTGATGGTCGCCTGAGTCTTTCTATGATTGGTGGATTTCGCTGGAACTCTGTAGAAGGGGAATATTGCGAAATTGAAACAGCAAGTGGCAAGACATATACAGGAACGATTTTAATGCATCAAACATCTGTACATGTATATAAAGATGCAGGTGAAGCAAAACGCGATGAGAAAAATATTGAAGTTCGTATTGATGAGCGCGTATTTTCAGCTGATGAAGTACGCGAATTGGGAATTGAAGTAGGAGACTTCGTTTCATTTGATCCGCGCGTTCAAATTACAGAGAGTGGATACATAAAATCACGTCATTTAGATGACAAAGTAAGTGTTGCGATTTTATTAAAATTAATTAAAAGATTACAAGATGAAAACGTAACATTACCATATACGACGCATTTCTTAATTTCTAATAATGAAGAGATTGGATACGGTGGTAACTCTAATATTCCAGAAGAAACTGTTGAATACTTAGCAGTTGATATGGGAGCGTTAGGTGATGGACAAACATCTGATGAATATACAGTATCTATTTGTGCAAAAGACTCTAGCGGCCCGTATCATTACGCACTGCGTAAACATTTAGTAGAGCTTGCGAAAACGAATCATATTGAATATAAAGTAGATATTTATCCGTACTACGGATCTGATGCATCAGCTGCGATTCGCGCGGGATTTGATGTGAAACACGCTTTAATTGGAGCGGGTATTGATTCTTCTCACGCATTTGAACGTACACATGAAAGTTCTATTGCGCATACAGAAGCATTAGTGTATGCATATGTAATGTCTAATTTAATTGAAGAATAATTTCATAGATAATAGAGAGCTGATTAAAAATATTATTTTTAATCAGCTTTTTATTTGGCGAAGCGATTAGGAGACATGTCCTAATCGTTTTTTTATCCCGCTATTTGTGGGCTGATTAAAGTTTTATTTTATATACATTCATTATAAGTTATATATATGCGATTTTTGTTATAAGGCCGGAAACGTATTTACTATAGATATATAATGTTATACACTATGAAAGGAATTAATTAATAGTTAATATTTTTTAGTTAGCTTGATTAAAAAAATGTATGAATATGAAGTTTTGAGAGGAGATTTATTTTTCATGAAGTACAAAGCAATAGCCGCAGGTTTATTAGCAGCAAATTTACTAGCACATCCAATTAGTAGTTTAGCAGAAACGAAGAAATTTCCTGATGTTTCAGATAGTGCGTGGTCGAAAGACGCAATTTATTATTTAGTAGAGAGAAATGTAATTAACGGTATGCCAGATGGTAACTTTATGCCATACGGAAATTTAACACGTGCCCAGGCAGCAAAGATTATCGCAACAGCAATTGGTGCTAAAGTAGATCCGAATGCAAAGCCGTCTTATAATGATGCAAAAAATAATTGGGCAGCTTCATTTATTGCAGCCATGGAAAAAGAGAATATTATTAAAGGGCGAGAACCAGGAGTATTTGATCCTGAAGGAAAAGTAACTCGTGCTGAAATGGCAGCTATGCTTGTAAGAGCATATAATCTGAAAAGCAAAGTAACAGGACCAGTTCCTACAAAATTCGCTGATTTAGAGAATCATTGGGGTAAAGAAGAAGTTAATATTTTAGTAGAATTAAAACTTTCTTTAGGTACAGAGAATGGCTGGAAACCGAATGATTCTATTACGCGTGAACAAGCAGCTCAGCTTACTGCGCAAACAGATAAATTTAGCAAGAATAGTGATCGTCCAGTAGAAACAAAGAAAATGTACATAGATAGAAAATTCATTACATATCACGCACCATCATTAAGTTCTGGGATTAGTGCGAATCAGCATAACCCACAAACGGTTGAAATTAAAGAAGAACGAGATGGATGGATCAAAATTGCAACAAGTAACGGTGATAAATGGACACCTTTAGTAGAGAAAACAGAAGTTATTAATGAAGGATTCACTACTTATGCAGAAGCTTCTTCTTCATCAAAAGTAATGGGAACACATAACGCACAGCAAGTAACTGTTATTGAAGAGAACGGCAGCTGGATTCGTATCCGCATGGGCGCTGGTTTCCAATGGGTTAATAAAAATCAATTAAATCCAGTGAAGCAAGGGAATTTCTTAGAAGGAAAAGCGATTATTATTGATCCAGGTCATGGTGGAGCAGATTCAGGTAATCCAGGTTATTATGAGAAAGAAAGTGAAACTGTATTAGATGTATCATTACGATTACAGAAAATATTTGAGAAAAAGACACCATTTACTGTGTTATTCACTCGTACAGATGATACACGTCCAGGAACAAGTGCTTCTGATTCTTTAAAGAAACGTGTAGAATTTGCTCAAAAAAATAATGGGGATATTTTTGTAAGTATTCATGGTAATGGCACGGAAGAGAAAAATGGACAAGGTACAGAAACATTCTACTATGAATCAGCGACAGCAAGAGGAACAAATCCTAACGTATCAGAAAGTCGTTTACTAGCAGAAAAAATTCAAGAGCGTCTTGTAGATGCACTGGGAACAAAAGATCGTGGTGTGAAAAAAGGCGATTTATACGTAATTAGAGAAAATACAATGCCAGCTGTATTAGCAGAATTAGCATTTGTAGATAATAAAAGTGATGCAGATAAAATAGCTACACCAGCGCAAAGACAAAATGCAGCGGAAGCTATTTATCAAGGTATTTTAGATTACTATGAAGAAATGGGTAACAACGTGTCTTCTTTCCGTTAATAAATAATAAGAGATTGCCATTGGCAGTCTCTTTTATTTATTAACGTTTCTCTTTATTTCCGGCATATGATATCATTTAATTTTATATACAAAAAAGTATTTGAGTAATTGTAATCATAACAATTTTAAACGATAGAGGATGATAATAGATTGAATAATCATAGTAAAACACCTGCCTGTATATATACGTATGCATTTCGTGAGGAGGAGCGTGCTTTATGTTACTTGGAAATGCGCTCGTTCTTTGGAATGGAGTCCCACGTTAATATTTTAAAAAGTGATGTCAAAATTGACCCGAGTAGAAGTGCGTTTATGAAAGAGCGCGTTGAGGTTATGTATGAAGGGGACGACTTAGAAAGCATTTTAAAACAAGTGGAACAAATTGATTTAGCGGGGGCGTCGTTTAAAGTTATCTTTGTTAAAATCAATGACCTCGTTGGAGAAAATAAAATTGAATATGGAGAAAGACGTCTTATTGAACGAGACCTTGGCATGCATATTGAAGGAGAAGCGGATGTTCGTAATCCAGAGCGTGTATTCGGGATTGTTCCTCTTGGAGGACGCTGGTACTTCGGGCACTATGTAGAAAGCGAACCAGTTTGGTATCATCACATAAAAAAACCGCATAGTTATTCGACATCTCTTAGCACACGTGTTGCGAGATCAGTTGCAAATATCGCTGTACCAAATCCAGATGGAGTACGAGCAATTGACCCGTGCTGCGGTATTGGAACAGTAGTAGTAGAAGCACTTTCTATGGGGATTAACATCGTTGGTAGAGATATAAATCCACTTGTAGTTCTTGGAACAAGAAAAAATATCGCACATTTCGGATTTGAAGGAACAGTCACAAAAGGACCAATCGAGGAAATTACTGAGAACTATGACGTTGCCATTATCGATATGCCGTACGACTTATTTACGCATGCCACACCAGAAGACCAGCTCTCCATTCTTTCAAGTGCGCGCCGCATCGCGAAAAAAGTAGTCGTTGTCACGATGGAAACAATGGATGACATGATCCATGAAGCAGGATTTGAAATTACAGATCGCTGTATTACAAGAAAAGGATCATTTACTAGACAAATTCTTGTTTGTGAATAGAAAGAGAAAGGTCACCCGTTTGGGTGACCTTTTTCTATTGTAGTTTGATGTGTGATTGGTTGGTGGTGTAGATAGATGAATTAGCGGAATTTGTCGGTAAGTCGATATTCCATGGCAAATCGCCGATATATTCCGAGAATCGTCGATAGCGTTACATTAGAATGTTACTGTTCTTTTAATTTTTCTTGTTGTGCGATTAATAAATTGCGTAATATGTGTCCGCGGTAACTTTCTAGTTTTCTTCCTTCATGATAGCGCACACCTAATTTTTTTAGTTCAGCTACGTACCAGCCCTTTGTTCCGTAATACATGGGATCACTTCCTTTTTGCTTTTGAACAGTATATGTTGGGGGACGAAGTAACTTTACATTGAAAATAATAATGGTAAAAGGAATCCTACATGTGTGTACGAGAGGAATTGCAAAGTTATCGAGGTGTTTTATAACGTAACATCCAAGCCGTGTATAAAAAAGTAGACAGTTGTATATGAATTTGTTGAAAAAAGAATACACATTACTGAGGGGATTTGAAAAAAGTAATGCTATACGATTTGGCATGATACTTGCGTTGGAAATAGTATCAACGTATAGGGGAGAGATAGAAATGAAGGTTAGTAAAATATATACAACGATTGATGCGCACGTAGCTGGGGAGCCGCTTCGAATTATTACGGGCGGCGTGCCAGAAATAAAAGGGGAAACGCAGCTGGAAAGACGCGCATACTGTATGGAACATTTGGATTACCTTCGTGAAATTCTGATGTATGAACCGAGAGGGCATCACGGAATGTACGGTTGTATCATTACACCGCCAGCAAGTGCCCACGCTGATTTTGGTGTTTTATTTATGCACAATGAAGGATGGAGTACGATGTGTGGTCATGGCATTATTGCTGTCATTACAGTTGGAATTGAAACAGGCATGTTTGAAGTAAAGGGTGAAAAACAAAAGTTCATTATTGATAGCCCAGCCGGAGAAGTTATTGCGTATGCAAAATATAACGGGAGTGAAGTAGAATCTGTATCATTTGAAAATGTTCCTTCATTTGTATACAAAAAAGACGTTCCTATTAAAATAGATAACTATGAATTTCAAGTAGATATCGCGTTTGGAGGAGCATTTTACGCTGTTGTAGACTGTAAAGAATTTGGTTTGAAAGTTGATTTTAAAGACTTGCCCGCTATTCAAACGTGGGGCGGTAAAATTAAACATTATATAGAGAGCAAAATGGAAGTGAAACATCCACTTGAAGAAGGATTGAAAGGAATATACGGCGTTATCTTTTCAGATGAACCGAAAGACAAAGGTGCTACGCTACGAAATGTAACGATTTTTGCTGATGGGCAAGTAGACCGTTCTCCTTGCGGTACAGGAACTTCAGCGAGAATCGCAACTCTTTTTGAAAAAGATGCCTTACAAAAGGGAGAAATCTTCGTCCACGAATGCATTACTGATGGGAAATTCGAGGGAGAAGTATTGTCGGTAACAGCGGTAGGTACATATGAAGCTGTCGTTCCGAAAGTAACGGGGCATGCATTTATTACAGGGTTTCATCAGTTCGTTGTAGATCCGAGAGATGATTTGAACCGAGGGTTTTTGATAGGATAGAAGAAGGGGGTGGAAAGATATGCTAGTTATAAGCGCGAACGAACAAAGAAACTTAGTAAATATGAATGAAGTTATTGAATACGCGGCGCTTGCTTTAAAAGAATTTTCCGCAGAAAGAACGATTACACCAATAAGAGGCTCATTACCATTTGCGAACGAGCGAAATACGGCATTAATTATGCCTTCAGTAGCGGAAGGACTTGAAGCACTTGGAGTAAAAATAGTAACGGTAGTCCCGCAAAATAAACAGGTAGGAAAGAAAACGATCAACGGGATTGTGATGCTATCAGACTTTCAAACGGGAGAACCGCTCGCACTTTTAGAAGGATCATACTTAACGATGATCCGAACAGGCGCCTTATCAGGAGTAGCGACAAAATATTTAGCTCGTCATAACGCAAAAACTTTATGCATTATCGGAACGGGTGAACAAGCGAAGGGAATGGCCGAAGCGATATTTGCGGTTAGAGATATCGAAAAAGTCATTTTATACAATCGCACAGAAGAAAAAGCGTATGCATTTGCGCAACATATACAAGAGAAATTTGGTAAACCTGCTTACGTTTACAGGGATCCAAATGAAGCAATACGTGAAGCAGACATCATCGTCACAACTACGAACGCAACCACACCAGTCTTCTCAGAAACACTACAAAAAGGCGTCCACGTAAACGCCGTCGGCTCATTCAGACCGAGCATGCAAGAACTACCCTCACATGCCATAGCTAAAGCAAACAAAGTAGTAGTCGAATCAAAAGAAGCAGCACTAGACGAAACAGGAGACCTTCAAGTTCCGATAAAAGAAGGTCTATTCAAAGCAAACGCCATTCACGCTGAACTTGGTCAAATTATAAGCAAAGAAAAAGCTGGACGCGAAAATGATGAAGAAATTACTATTTTCAAATCAGTTGGTTTAGCAGTAGTGGATATTATCGTTGCGAAGTATTTGTATGAGAGAGCGGTGGAGCGCGGAGTAGGGAATAAGATTGAGTTTTGAGACTGCCTTTTGGTGGTCTTTTTTGTTGATGTGGGTGTGCTAGTATTTATAATTGAATCCTTTTAATATTATGTTGAAATGTATGAATTCTGTGCGGACATCAAATCATTCATTCAATTGGTATATGAAAAAGTTGCACCTCTAATTATTAGAGATGCAACTTTTTACCATTCACGCCATTCTTCTGTTATATCTTCCTCGGATTCTAAGCCAGCTATTCGTGCTGCTGTATCGATAAATTCATAGAGATCTTCTCTTTCCATTGTTTCGATAAAATGGTCATGTTCGATATTTAATTCATTTAATTTAATAACTACCTCTTTAACAACTTGCATTACTTCGACTTCGGTTGGATTCTCTCCTAATCGCTGTAAATTGTTAATGTAAGTGTCAAGAACTGTATTTGTTGCACTTATATTTTCTTCAGTAAAAAATTCCCCATCTTCATCATACTCAACCCATGAGGTTGTTGGTTTATTTTTTTTCAATTCATCAAATGTCATGATAACCTCCTAAATGTGTTTTTTGTCTTTAATTTCATTCTACATTTTCGATCATATAAAACAATCATTTTAGAGGGATTTTCTGTAAGTTGATAGTTTTTTAACTCATTTTATGAGGCTACTTATTCGTGGTCTTTTTATTTTCTCCTCCGCATAAATATAGTTTATTGCAAGAATGCATTAATAGATTACAAACTTTCTACCTTTGCGAAAAAGTTTGACAATACATACGGGTAGTGGTAATTTAAAACCTATAAGAAAACTCGGTATTAATTCCGAGTTTTCTTATAGGTGTAAATAGTCGAGAGGGGTCGAAATATGAAGAAGAAGTTGTTTGTATTACCATTTGTCCTACTATTATTTATTGCATTAGCTGCTTGTTCAGGGGAAAAAGATTCGAAGCAAGCGGGCACTAGTAAATCAGGGACTCCGAAAGACGGAGGAACGTTAACGATTGGTGTTAGCGATAATCCAGATACGATGAATCCGCTTTATGCGAATGATCGTGTGTCATTAACTGTGCAGCAAGCTTTATATGCGCCGCTATATCATATGGAAAACGGTAAGAAAAAGTTTGTTCTTGCTGAGAGCTTTACGCCTTCAGAAGATCAATTAACTTGGACACTGAAGTTAAAAGATAATTTGAAATGGCATGATGGTAAGAAAATTACATCAGACGATATAGCATTTACATTCCAATCTATTTTGGATGAGAAGCAAAATAGCTCAAGTCGTGAAAACTTTATTTTTAAAGGAAAGCCGCTTGAGGTGAAAAAGGTAGATGAGTTAACAACTCAATTCGTTTTACCACAAGTAAGCGCATCTTTCGAAGGTGTGATGAATGATTTCTTCCCAATTCCGAAACATGTATTTGAAGGGGAAGCAGATTTAGCGAAGAGTAAGAAAAACTTACAGCCTGTAGGATCAGGGCCGTTTAAGTTTAAAGAGTATAAATCAGATGAGTACGTTGCATTAGATCGATTTGATGATTATGTAGGTGGGAAAGCTAAATTAGACTCTATCGTATACCGAGTTGTAAAAGACCGTAATACAGCAAATGTTTCACTGCAAAATGGTCAAATCAACATGAAGATGATTGAGCCACAAGACTTTAAGAAATTAGATAGCACTGGGAACTTCTCAATGGTGACATTCCCTGAAGGTAGATTATTCTACTTATCTTATAACATGAATACAGATTTGATGAAGAAAAAAGAAGTGCGCCAAGCAATTGCGCATGCGTTAGATAAAAAAGAAATGATTAACTCAGCATTCGTTTCAGGTGAGTTTGCAGAACCAGCAAATTCAATCTTAACGCCAGACGCTATGTATTATGCGAAAGATATTAAAGACTATAAGTATGATAAAAAAGAAGCGAAAGATTTATTAGCAAAAGCTGGCGTGAAAGATAAAGAAAAAGTACGTGTGATGTATGTAACGAATAATAAAATTATGGAAAGCTTAGCGTTATATACACAACAAAAATTAAAAGAAGTTGGCTTAGAAGTTGAACTAAATGCATTAGATGCTAGTGCGGCAAGTGAAAAAGGCTTAGATAAAGAGAATAAAGAATATGACATTACATTTGGTGGTTACATAATGGGACCTGAGCCAGATTCATATAAGAGCTTATTCTTAAGCAATGCTGAATACAATTATGCACGATATAAAAACGCTGATTTCGATAAGTTATGGGAAGAAGCTGCAGTTGAGACAGATAAAACAAAACGCGCAGAGCTATACCATAAAATTCAAGAGACAGCTAGAGAAGACGTACCTTATCTACCAATCGCGTATCCGAAAGCAGTTATTGCAGTAGATAAAAAGTTTGATGGATTAAAAGAAGCGAAAGCAATTCCTGTCACAATGTTTGAAGATCTATCTAAGATTTATGAAGTGAAATAAGAAACAATAAAGAAGCTGGTGGAAATCAGCTTCTTTAGCTTGAGGGGGGAAGTTTGTGTATAAAGTAATTGCGAAGAGGCTTTTAAATGCAATTCCGCTTTTATTTGTTATTTCTATTATTTCTTTTCTATTAATAAAACTAGCACCGGGGGATCCGGTTCGAAACTTTGTAACGCCAAACATGAGTCCAATTGATGTGGAGCGTATTCGCAAAAGTTTAGGACTAGATCAACCAATTTACGTGCAGTATTTTTTATGGTTAAAAAACATTTTAACAGGAAACTTTGGTTACTCACTTCAAAATCATCGTCCTGTTTTGGAACTTATCACAGAAAGATTACCTGCAACAATTGGATTAATGGGATCATCTTTACTCGTCTCATTCGTAATTGCAATACCACTTGGACTATTTACAGGTGTGAAAAAGAATTCATTCTTTGACCGCATTGTAAACTTTATTTCATACGTTGGTATTTCTATGCCGGTTTTCTGGTTTGCACTACTATTAGTCTACTTATTCTCTTTAAAATTGAACCTACTTCCGAGTATGGGTATGCGCACCGTTGGTAAAGATTCTGTCTGGGATATTGTGCAACACGGCATTTTACCTTGTATGGTGCTAGCGTTCCAAAACGTATCTGTTTATATGAGATATATTCGTTCAAGTACGATTCAGCAATTAGAAGAAGAATATGTACAAATTCAATATGCGTACGGCGCTTCAAAGAAAACGGTGTTATTTAATCACGTACTTCGAAATGTATTAATACCGATCATTACAATTTTCGGATTATCGATTCCAAGTTTAGTAGGCGGAGCGTTTATTACGGAAACAGTATTCTCATGGCCGGGTCTTGGTTCACTTGGGGTAAATGCTATTTTTAGATTTGATTATCCGATTATCATGGCAATTACATTACTATCATCATTCATGTTAATTCTCGGTAACTTAATTGCTGATATTTTATATGGCGTAGTAGATCCGCGCATTCGAATGAGGGGGTGATTTGGAATGAATAATAGGAGATTTCAAACGATAAAACATAGCTTTACAAAAAATAAGTTTGTTGCAATGGGAGTTATTATACTTGCGGTTTTAACGGTCGCATCAATTTTCGCATTCGTATCGCCGTACGATCCTAGCAAAATGTCAATTCCAGATCGCTTACAAGAACCAAGTATGAGTCATCCTTTCGGAACGGATGATTACGGAAGGGATTACTTAACGAGAGCGTTATATGGCGGACGAGTTTCACTTGCGGTCGGTTTCCTTGCGATGGTTGTTTCTATTACAATCGGGACCGCAGTCGGAACAATTAGCGGATATTTTGGAGGAAAGTTAGACAACTTTTTAATGCGAGTTGTTGAAGTACTTATGTCAATTCCATCATTCTTTTTAATGCTACTATTAAATGCGTATTTAAAACCAGGAATTACGACGTTAGTTCTTATTATCGGATTACTAACATGGATGGACACCGCCCGTATTGTAAGGGCAGAAACGTTATCTGTAAAAGAGCGTGAGTACGTTTTATACGCAAAAGTATCAGGACAAAAATCACTTATGATTATTGTAAGACATATCATTCCTAACATTTTATCAACCATTATTATCGCCGCGACATTAACGATTGCGACATCGATTTTAATGGAATCATCACTTAGTTTCTTAGGTTTAGGTATTAGAGAACCAGATTCTTCTTGGGGCAGCATGCTAAACAATGCGCAAGGATATATTGGTGAAGCTTGGTATTTAACACTATTCCCAGGATTCCTTATCCTTTTAACGGTACTTAGTTTTAACGTAATTGGTGAAGCATTGAAGAAAGCTTTCGCACCAAAAGGAGCCGGACATGAAAACTAAAGTGTTAAGTGAAAGGAGTGAGAAGCGTGTCTGAAAAACTACTAGAAGTGAAAAATTTGAAGACTTCTTTTTTCATAGAAAGTGGCGAAGTTGAAGCGGTTCGCGGCGTTACATTTCGCTTAAATAAAGGAGAAGTAGTCGGTATCGTTGGGGAATCTGGAAGCGGGAAGAGTGTAATGGCGAAGTCTGTTATGTCTCTCGTTACGTCACCAGGAAAAGTGAAAGAAGGGGAAATCCTTTTTCATAATGAAAACATACTTTCTAAATCTGAAAAAGAATTGCGTTCTATTAGAGGAAATCAAATTTCACTTATCTCTCAAGACCCAATGTCAGCGCTAAATCCAGTCGTAAAAATTGGGAAACAAATGACGGAAGTAATTATAAGGCATCAAAAAGTGAAAAAGAAAGAAGCAGAGCAAATCGCGATTAACTTGTTAAAACAAGTCGGCCTTTCGTCGCCAGAAGAAAGGGTAAAACAATATCCGCATGAACTAAGCGGTGGTATGAAGCAGCGAGTTATGATCGCAATGGCGATGTCTTGCAACCCTGACCTTCTTATTGCGGACGAGCCGACGACTGCACTTGATGTAACGATACAAGCACAAATACTAGATTTAATGAAAAACTTAAAGAACGAAACGAATATGGCGTTACTTCTTATTACGCATGACTTAGGAATTGTCGCGCAAAACTGTACGCGCGTCATCGTTATGTATGGCGGGCTTATTATGGAAGAAGGACCTGTACTTGATATTTTCCAATCGCCGAATCATCCATATACGAAAGGGCTATTAAATTCGCTGCCAAAAATATCGAACGGTGTAAAAGAAAGACTCGCTCCTATTCAAGGTGTAACACCAAACTTATTAAACCCGCCACAAGGTTGCCCATTCGCAGAGCGTTGCCCGCATGCGATGGACATTTGTGAAAAAGAACGTCCGCCATATTTTGAAATCGGAAACGAAAGACGTTCCATGTGTTGGTTAAATGATAGGGCGGTAGGTGATTTCCATGCATGAAGAAAACTTAATTGAAGTTCGGAACTTAAAAAAGTATTTTCCTATTAAAAAAGGACTATTTGGCAGGAAAACAGAGCAATTAAAAGCAGTCGATGACTTAAGCTTCACTATTAAAAAGGGTGAAACATTCGGGTTAGTAGGAGAATCAGGTTGCGGAAAATCAACGACAGGAAGAAGCATCATTCGTTTACACGATGTCACTTCAGGTAACGTTTTATTCGACGGAAAAGATATCGCAAGTTTAAAAGAAAGTGAACTAAAAGAATATAGAAAACGAATGCAAATTATTTTCCAAGATCCATACGCATCATTAAACCCGGCAATGAATGTATTCCAAATTATTAGCGAGCCAATGAACATTCACGGATCTTACGAAAAAGAAGAACAAAAAGAAATCATTTTAGACCTTCTGAAAAAGGTAGGATTAAAAGAAGAACACTTATATCGCTACCCGCACGAATTTAGTGGAGGCCAGCGCCAGCGCATTAGCATCGCGCGCGCACTATCTGTAAAACCAGACTTTATCCTATGTGACGAACCAATCTCAGCACTCGATGTCTCAGTCCAAGCACAAGTCGTAAACATGCTGCAAGACATTCAAGAAGAAACAGGAGTCACATACTTATTCATCGCACATGACCTATCGATGGTAAGGCACATCTCAGATAGAATCGGAGTCATGTACCTAGGAAACATAGTAGAAATTGCCGATAGTGAAGACCTATACACAAAACCGGCACATCCATACACACAAGCACTACTCTCATCTATGCCAGAAGCAGATCCAACAAACACTGGCAAAGAACGGATCATCCTAGAGGGAGAAGTACCAAGCCCACTAAACTCACCATCCGGCTGCAAATTCAGAACGCGCTGCAAATTCGCTACTGAAAAATGCGCGCAGGAAGTACCGAAAATGGTGGAGATTGCGAAGGGGCATGAGGTGGCTTGTCATTTGTTTTAGAGGGAGAGCACTAGGGGGACCTGGTGCTTTTTTTCTTTGTAGGTGAACGTGATGTGGGATTGGTTGTTAGTTTAGGAGATAACGCGCTCGAAATTTGTCGGTAAATCGATATGTTGTGTCGAAACGTTGATATATTCGGAGTTACGATCGATATAATCGAATAATCGTTGATATATTGTTTTAAAGAGTGGGATTGGTTGTAGATTAATGTAGAAATTTAATGTTTTCGAAAAAAAGAATTGACTTCTATATTAGTTGTAACTAAAATAGTTACATAAAGATGTAATCAATTTAGTTACAACTAATATCTGCTAAAAATATGATTTATATATTTAATTAAGGATGGTGGTCCATACGTTGCCACCCGGTGTAGAAATTTACTAACACATTCAAATCAATGCATATTCTAAGCTTTAGTATTTTCTGTTACGGGGCAATAAGGTGCAACGTTATCTTTTGTTAAAAACCTTGGTGGATCTTTCTTTGGAAATATTAGTTTTGGGGAAATATAGTAAGGTATCTAAAAAAGAACAAGGTATAAAAAGATGTACTTATATAAACCAAAAATTTAGTTGAGCTGGATAATAAAAAAAAGGTAGGAGATTTAAATGGAGACGAAACAAGATAACCTTATTTACGTATGGGATGCATATTGTGGATGGTGCTATGGTTTTTCAGAAAGTATTAAAGGATTTTACAAAAACCACACTGAAGTGCCATTAACGGTTTTATGTGGAGGGTTATTTTTAGATAATTTACCAATGAAAAACTTCTCATATATAGAAGAAGGAAATAAAAGAATTAATCAACTTACAGGTGCTGAATTTGGTCCTTCATATCAAAAATTGGTGGAGGAAGGGACTTTTAAAATGAATTCGAAAGATGCTGCAATTGGCTTTTCAGCTTTACGCTCATTAGCACCAGACCGTTTATTAGAATTCACTTCGGCTATGCAAAAAGCGTTTTATTATGAGGGCCAAAGTCTGAGTGATCCTGAAACATATCGCAAAATTGCAATCGAGCATGGTTTGGACCCTGAACAAGTATTAGAACGTTTAAACGCTCAAGAAACAATAATAGATGTCCAAAATGATTTCAATAAAGTTCGACAGCTTGGTGTTAATAGCTATCCTTCCTTACTTTTACAAAAGGATAATCAAATTATTCCTATTGGTGGTGGCGTAATGACGCCGGATAAAATTGAAGCGCGTTTTAAAAATTTATATTAAGAAAATTTAGGATATAGTAGCAAACATGTTATCTTAGGCCACCTGACATTCATCTCCGGAATATTCGCCAGTACTATTACACTTTCAGATGAATGGGAGTGGGAGATTTTATCCCGCTTTAACGGGCAGTAAGACCCCCACCTCAAAATTCAGTGGAAGCAAAGAAGTTAGGTGGGGGATCAACTGTCCGTAAAAGTCCGATTGGTGTGGGCTAATAATCAGTGGGGGATGAACAAAACCCCCACTGATTAAAGTTTCACTTTATCGGAACAAGATAAAAATATGATAATTAGTTAATAACTTTAACAAAAGGAGAATAACATACTATGTTTAAAACAATCGATACAAATCAACAAGATGTGAAATTAACGGTGTTTAGTTCGGATGAAAAAAGCTTTATGGTCACAGCAACATTAGTTGAGAAAGCAGGACATGCATTTTTAATAAACTCAAAATTTACTCAATCTGATTCGAAAGAAATTGTTGAGTATCTGAAAAAAAACAACTTATCTCTAGATAAAATCTTTATTATTCATGGGGATCCAGACTACTACTTTGGATTGGAGAGCATTAAAGCCGTTTACCCAGAAGCTATAGCGTATGCTACGGAGTCTACTGTTGAACATATCGTTCATTCTGTCTTAGGGAAATTAAAAGTTTGGAAAGACGCCCTTGGAGAAAATGCGCCAAGTAACGTGGTATTACCTCAAGTGTTTAAAGAAAAAGCGATTGATTTTCAGGGGTTAACATTTGAACTAGTAGGCTTAGATCATTACAGAACTAGCTTATTTAATAAAGAGCTGAAAGTATTAATTGGTGGTATTGATGTATTTAACGAAATACATGTATTCTTAGCGGATACTAGCTCAAAAGCGGCAATGGAGGCGTGGATTGAGAACTTGAAAGTGTTACAAGCATTACATGCTGACATAATTGTACCTAGCCATGGATCAATCGAAAAATCCCTAAATAATCAAGCACTTACTGCGACAATGGATTATCTAAGAACTGCGGTTCAAGCTTCTGAGGAAAGTGGAACTTCAAAAGATTTTGTGGCAAAACTTGAAGCAGCATATCCAGGCTATGCAAATAAAGGTGTATTAGAATTAAGTGCAAAAGTTGTAACAAAAGAAATGCCTTGGGGTTAATGATATGAATAAATATCAAAAACTATTACATGAAACGTATGTGTTAACTGGCGAAGGGAAATTGGATGCGTTCAAAACGTATTTAAGTGAAAATGTATCTTGGACAGAAGCTGCTGGGTTTCCATATGCAGGTACTTATATAGGTCCAGATGAAGTAGTGAAAAACGTACATGAACGTCTTGGCACGGAATGGGATGACTATAGCGCTAAAGATGAAATTTATACTTTTAATAACAATACTGTTATTGTGTATGGAAAATATAGTGGAACATATAAAGCTACAGGTAAGTCATTTGTAGCAGATTTTTGTCATCTTTATAAGTTTGATGAGAACGATAAGGTTAAGAAGTTTATTCAAATTGTGGACAGTGCAACTGTTAATGAGGTATTAAGTTAGAGTTAATCGTTTCTAATATGCCTTGTATAGGGGGAGGTTAGGATAAATGAAATTCCTAACATTACCCCTGACATTACATTTTGGGGAAGGTTTCTCCTTCTTCAAACTTTTTATAGAAGAAAACTTATTTAAGTAGAAGAGGTAGGTATATATGAAATTAGAGAAAAGTTTAATCATAACAATTATTTCTGTATTTATTTTAGGAGTAGTTTCGACTTTGGTATATCAAGCTTCCACCGGTAATAACAAAGGGAACGCAATAAAGAGCGAGAATGTTGCTTCTGTATCAAAAGAAGTGAAAGAAAATGAAAAGAATAAAAAGATGGTAGTTGATTTCTATAATGAAGTTTTTAACAAACATAATATCGATATTATCCCTAAATATGTTAGCGAAGATTATAAGCAACATAATCCTTTTGTTGCTGATGGACGAAAAGCCTTCATGGATTTCTTTAAGGAGGATTTTGTTAAAAATCCTAATTCCTCTGCAGAGATTAAACGTGTAGTAGCTGAAGGGGATACAGTTGCTCTTCATGTACACTCTCGTACTAATTCTCAAGATAAGGGAGTTGCTATAGTGGATATATTTCGTATCCAGGATGGAAAGATTGTCGAACACTGGGATGTAATTCAAGAGATTCCAAGTGAAGCAGCTAATGATAATACGATGTTTTAGATAGAAGATATATTTAATAATTGTTTAATTGATAGTGCTGTATAGAATTTAGATAATTAGTTATCAAATTTGGAAATCATTTAAAAATAGCATATTAAATGATGACACAAATTAATACGAAATAGCTCTTTAATAAAAAATCCGACTCATTAAAAAATGATTCGGATTTTTTATTAAAGAATAGTGCTAATTTTGTGGTTCGGCACCATCTAAATTTGGAAACCATGAAAGTGTAGGTACTCTATATCCATGTAAAGTAAAATCGTAATTTTTTCCTTCTTTTATGTTTGCTTGCAGATTCACTGAATTAAACTTCATCATAAGAAGGCTATCCTCATTAGAAATAACTTTTTCAGTTCCATTTTTTTGCTCAACCTAGTACAATCTCACCAGTATAAAAAAGACCACCATTACTGGCAGTCCTTTTTTGGTAGTTTTAGAAATTAAATTATAACATATTAATATACAAATTATAAATATACTTTTCCCAAAAATACTATAAGTTTTTTATAATTCTTGATTTCTCAATTTTCATTGCATGATGAATTTTTCTATAAGTATTAACAACTAACATTAAAATTATCAATCCGCTAAATTATTAGAAAAAACTGGTTATCTATATAATTATTTGGTAAAATATAGATATAATTAAGAGGGTAAAGTTAATATAGATCAACTAAGTAATGCTAAGAAAATGTTTTATTGCATAAAAAAAGGCTCCATTGCTGGAGCACTCAAAATAAACAAACGAATTAAAACAAGAAACAGACAATTTAACTATATATATAAAACATAAATAAATCTATATATATGTAAAAATTCATATAAAAACTCTATTTATTGATGCTATAATAGGTTTACTCGATGATTGTTATATTTTTTTATGGTTTTTAAGCAATAAATACCTTCTTAACACCAAGTGTACAAGTAAAAGAAGACATCTTAGGCGATGTCTTCTTTTCTTATATAATAACAACACAATAAAATTAAGATGGTTTAAGTCGGAGGAAGGCACCTTTGGGTGTCTTTTCTTTGTCGAATTTGCCTAATAGGGGCAGCACCACATTGCTATCAAGTTAAAACATAATTTTCACCCAAAATAAAAAAATGAGCTGAATTCACATAAATAACTGTAGAGAGCTAACAATTTTATTTTGGGAGTACTTTAAAATATTAGCTTGATGGTGATGGGATAGTACCCCTAAAATGTGAATTTACTATATTAATTTGTTTCTAGTCTTAAAAATGAATAAATTTAACATCAATAAGGATTTTGAGATAAGTCATACGAGATACTTGTAAGCCTTAGCTGAAATGTAAAATTAATTAAATATCTATCAATAGAATAAATCATATTGATAGATATTTAATATTGTAAATCTGCAAGTTCTTGATGCTATTTTAGTTTTTTATTAATTTCAATATATTTTAGGTTCATGAGTACTTACTGGGGATATTATTAGAAATATGTATTGAATTAAATACAAAGTGTATCTAGTATATTGTCTTTTTCTACCTTATTAATACCAATATATTTAAGTGTAATTTGTAGGGTGCTATAATTGAGTATTTCTTGCACCATCGCCATATCTTTTGTTTATAGAACCAATATCCAAAGGTTTTTAAATTATATATTAATGAATTATGCCTTCTTAGATAAAGTAAATCGAGTTCAGAGAAACGAAGAACATAGAATACATAAATTTTAACTAGACTTATTATTAACTAAACTATCCCCACCACCAAGCTCCGCCTCAATCTGCGAAGTTTTAGATGACTCATCCATACGCCAATACGTAATAAAGCTGATCGCGATACATCCAGCTACGTAGAAGTAGAAGAGTGATTCCATTCCGATACTCTTTAGCCATAATGCGATGAACTCAGCTGTTCCGCCGAATATCGCAACGGTTAGTGCATATGGTAAACCTACGCCAAGTGCGCGAATTTCAGTTGGGAAGAGTTCTGCTTTTACAATTGCGTTAATCGAAGTGTAACCAGTAACGATAATGAGACCGACCATCATGAGTAAAAATGCTACGATTGGTTCTGTCGTTTTTTCCATGAAGAAGAAGATCGGCGCTGTTAGTAATGTTCCGAGAATACCGAATGCCATTAATAGTGGGCGGCGTCCAATTTTATCGGATAGTAGCCCTGCAATCGGTTGAAGTACGACGAAAATAAGTAGTGCGACAAAGTTAATCCAGCTTACAACTTCTTTCGGAAGGCCGACTGTGTTTACCATGAACTTTTGTAAATATGTTGTGTACGTATAAAATGCAACAGTGCCTCCTAATGTTAGGCCGACTACTGTTAATACTGCTTTCGGGTGTTTCATAAGTGCACGAACGGTTCCTGCGCTTTCGCGTTTTTGTGATTTTATGTTTGAGAACTGCTCCGACTCATCCATCGTGCGGCGAAGCCATAATACAGCTACTGCGCCCATCGCTCCAATAATGAATGGAATACGCCATCCCCAAGCTTTCATATCTGGTTCGCTTAGTAATTGCTGAAGAACAATTTGAACGCCTAACGCAACCATCTGTCCAGCAACGAGCGTTACATATTGGAAACTTGAATAAAAACCACGGCGTCCACTACTAGCCATTTCAGATAAATACGTTGCGGAAGTTCCGTACTCTCCACCAAGTGATAATCCTTGTAGTAAACGGGCAAGAACTAAAATAATTGGAGCCATAATACCGATACTTTCGTAACTCGGTGTACAGGCAATAATTAAAGAACCACCGGCCATAACCGTAATGGAGAGGGTTAATGCCGCCCGGCGTCCGTGCCGATCTGCATAGCGTCCCATTAATAAACTGCCGATAGGGCGCATTAAAAATCCAACTGCGAAAATAGCCGCTGTGTTCAGTAACTGACTCGTTGGATCTCCTTTAGGAAAGAACTCTGCTGAAAAATAAACGGCGAAAGCAGAGTAAACGTACCAGTCGTACCATTCAATTAAATTACCGACAGAACCTTTAAAGATATTGCCGGCGACTCGGTTAGATTTTGCTTGAGCCATACTAATTCCTCCTCTTGCTTAGTAATAAAAGGTATATATGAAAGCGTGTTCATTGTATTTGAATTGTACTGTTCTTTATTTGAAATCTCAATATTATGACAATTTTATTCTTTTTGTACTTTATGTACATGGATATTTTTAATAGTTGCTTCATTTTCAGTTTTGTCATAATAATAGAAAAAGGAGATTGATAGTTTTGAATATTTTATCAAAGGATATGAAGCATGAAAAAATCACGCAAAGTGTCATTACAAACGAAAATAGTAAGCTTAATTATCGCGTTAATTTTATTTGTCGTTCTCCTATTAACGGGAATATTTGTTTACATTCAGTCCGTTGATACGAAGCGCCAAGTAGAACAGTTAGCGCTGCAAACGGCTAAATCTCTTTCTTTTATGCCAGCTATAAAAGAGGCTTTTCAATATAACGAACATAAAAGTACGATCCAATCCATTGCGGAACAAGTTCGTGAGCAAGCTGGTGCGGATTATGTCATTATAGAAGATCGCTATGGGGTTATGTATTCCCATTCTAATTCTGAGTTAATTGGAACAAAGAGTAACAACCCGTATAACTATGAGGCACTTACTTTTGGTGGCTATTATACAATCGAAGGAAAGGGTACAAATGGTCCAGCTTTAATGGCGAAGGCACCTATTATTGTTCATAACGGAGATTACGATCAAGTAGTAGGCGTTGTGACAGTAGAGTTTCTAATAAAAGGCATTGAATCTAACATATTGAGCAGAACGAAAGAAATTATACTCTTCTCCGTAGCGGTATTATTAGCCGGAATTGTTGGTGGCATTCTTTTAGCGCGTAGCATTCGTAAAGATACACTCGGTTTAGAGCCGAATGAAATCGCAGCGTTATACCGTGAAAGAAGTGCGATACTACTATCTATAAAAGAAGGAATTATCGCCATTGATCAAAACGGTTTTATTACGATGATGAACACGTCGGCAGAAGAAATGCTGCATGTAAATGATGATTATATGCAGCAACACATTTCAAAAGTTTTACCGAATTTTAATATGGAAAGAGTGCTAGAAACCGATCAAGAAATCGCATTTCAAGATAAAGTATTTATTTTAAACATGACACCGATACTCGAAAATAATAATACAGTAGGCGTTGTATGTAGTTTTAGAGATAAAACAGAACTGCAAAACCTTGTGAACACAATATCTGAGGTAAGAAAGTATTCAGAGGACTTACGTGCTCAAACGCATGAATTTACAAATAAACTTTTCGTTTTATCAGGATTACTTCAGTTAGGACATTACAAAGAAGCAATTGAATTTATCCAGCAAGAATCTAATATTCATCAAAGCCAAAACCATATTTTATTTCATCAAATTCACGATGCGAAAGTACAAGCTATTTTATTAGGAAAAATCGGAACAGCGTCTGAAAAGAAAATTGATTTTCATATTGAAGGAGATAGCGCGCTTCATCCGTTACCAGACCATATAAAAGTGTCGCATCTTATTACGATCCTTGGAAACATAATCGATAATGCATTTGATGCGGTGAATGAACGAGAGGAAAAGAGTGTTTCCTTCTTTGTTACGGATATTGGACACGATATTGTGTTTGAAGTGATAGATAGCGGGATAGGAATACCGGTAGAAAAAATAACGACCATTTTTCAAAAAGGATTTTCAACGAAAGGAACTGATCGTGGTTACGGACTAGCAAACGTGAAAGAAATGGTAGATCTACTAGAGGGAACTATTGAAATTCAAAACGAGAAAAATGGGGGAGCTATTTTTACAATTTACCTTCCAAAAACATTGAAAGAAAGTACATGACAAACAGGGGGATGGGCATATGTTGAAGGTTGCAATTGCAGAAGATGATTTCCGCGTCGCGCAAATTCAGGAAGAGTTTTTATTAAAAATAAAGGACGTAAAAGTGATTGGAAAAGCATTGAACGCGAAAGAAACGATGGAACTACTACAAAAGGAAGAAATCGATTTACTTCTATTAGATAATTACTTACCAGATGGAATTGGAACTGACTTATTACCACAAATTCATGCTGACTTTCCAAGCGTTGACGTCATTATGGTAACGGCGGCGAATGAAAACTATATGCTAGAAAAAGCAATTCGAAACGGCGTAAGCAACTACCTTATAAAACCAGTCACGTTAGAAAAATTTGTTCGCACAATTGAAGACTATAAAAGAAAGAAGCAATTATTACATAGTAACAATGAAGTAAATCAAACACTCATCGATAATTTCTTCGGGACTTCGCAAACACAAGACATAAAAAACTTACCGACAGGTGTGGATCCGTTAACACTGCAAAAAGTGAAAGGCATTATAAAAGGATTCGAAGAGGGCATTACAATAGAAGAAATGGGAGAACAAATGGGTGCCTCCAGAACAACCGCAAGAAGATACTTAGAATACTTAGTAGCGACCGGCGAATGCACAGTAGAGTACACATACGGCATTATCGGGCGACCAGAGCGAAAATACCGAATAGGACGAGGGCTATGAAAAAACGTTTATTACTATGTATATGGATCATGACAGGAGTAATAGCTGGTTGTTCCTCGGAAACATCCCATACGAATAAAGTGAACATCGACAAAGTAGAAATCGTTGCGCCAAATGTTCAAGGAGCGGGGTGGGACTTAACAGCACGAGCGATGAAAAAAACGCTAACAGAAGAAAAAATCTTCACAAAACCAATCACAGTCACAAACAAAGTAGGTGGCAGCGGTGACGTCGGATGGAAATATACGAAACAAAAAGGCGGTCACGTACTGGCGATTAACTCAAGCTTACTCATAACGAACAACCTACTAGGCCACAGTAAACTAACATATAAAGACTTCACGCCGCTCGCAACACTTGCATCAGATTGGGAAGTTGTTGTCGTATCAAAAGACTCAAACATAGAAAACGCAAAACAACTCATGGAACAACTAAAACAAAACAAGAAAAACTTCAAAATCGGCGTTGCCCCAGGCCTAGGAAACGACGATCACCTATCCTTCGTACAAGTAAGCAAAGCATTCGGCATAAACCCTGCCGAACTACAATTCTTCGTCTACGAAAACAAAGAAAAAATCATAAACGCCCTAACGAACAAACAAATAGGCGCCGCAACCATGACCCTATCCGAAGCCGAAAAACAATACAAAACCGGCAAAATAAAAATACTAGCCGTATCCGCACCAAAACGCTTAGACCGCCTACCCGAAATCCCAACATGGAAAGAACAAGGAATCAACGTCATCTTCCAGCACTGGAAAGGAATTATGGGCCCAAAAGATATGACGGAGGAAGAGGTTGCTTATTGGGATGGTGTGATTAAGAGGATGGTGGAGAGTGATAGTTGGAAGGGGATTTTGAGGGAAAGAGGGTGGAATTCTTATTATAAGGATAGTGGGGAGAGTAGGGTGTTTCTTGAGCAGAGTAGTCAGGAGTATGGGGAGTTAGTGGGGGATAGTAGGAATTAGTAAATTATACGGTATGGTGTATGACTGTTCTTTTGTACATATAAATAGTTTGATGAAATCGTAGTAATTGTAATGGCTTATTAGGGTGGGGGATGGTTAGCGGGAATTATAGACTTTAGTAATAAGCTAGAAAGAGGGTGACAATCAGTCACTCCCTTTTTTGTAAATTAAATAGAAAAATATTTTAATTACCGTAAATACCGCCACAATTAATGTTACGATTTATTTGTCACATAGGAAATTTATCCAATTTCAATTTTTTTGTGAAAATGTATTGAAAGGAAGGGAGATAGTATTGCAAACAAGAGAAATAAAAGAAATGATTTATTTTATTGCAAAGGGGCTGGAGCAATGGGAGGAGAAGGGATGGAGAGAAATTCCTGAGACATTGCATAAAGGGCATTTACTGTTTATGAAAAATACATTGCAGTCTAATATGCATCCGAATAATATTTTTGATTTAATCAAGGTACTTCACGAACCTGTTGAAAAATGGGGAATGGCTGGAATAGAAAAGTTACTCCCGGGTGATTCCACCTTTTTAGTTAAAGGGTTTGGTCTGTCTATTGATATAGAGGATTTTCTTGAAGAATATAAATTCCCAGCAGAATTTGATCAATCTGTAATGAAGGAGATATTAAATTATTGTAGGGACAATAGTTTAGATGAGGAATATAGAAAAATTCGTTCTATTATAGCGAGTCCGGATAATGCAGTTTTAACATATGTGCGACTGCGTAAAATATTATTTTCAATTAAAGATAACGTGTTACATCAGCTGTTTGAAAGGTGTTATGAACAGGTTCCGCATAACATAGATAATTATAAAAAATGCCCTCATTGTGGGTGGACGGTATCATTTGTAAAAGGAAATTGGAGATGTAATAAGGAACAAATATGTGGCCACTTTCAATCGTTTGAGCGTTTAGAATCGTATAAATTTTCGGAGGATGAATCGGTGTATAGAGTTCGGCCGGGTATACAACGGTATGTACTATTAACTGGAATAATAGAAGAGAAAATATGTAAACGCCTAAAAGGGTATGATGCAGTATTATATCCGAACGTTGACGAGTTTGATATAAGGATTAATGTAAATGATACGTTAATAGATTTAGATGTAAAAGATTACAGATCGCCAAGAATGCTTGCGAATGCTTTTAATAATAAGAATTCAGGTTATTTGGAGAAGTATCATAAAAATGCTTATGTTATTATTCCAAATTATCGATTGAAAATGAATCCTAACTATAAAGAATTAGTATGTTCTTCTTTAAGCAAAGAATCTAGTGTCTATATACAAATTATGACGGAGCGTGAACTGTTTAAGTGTTTAAAGGAGGAAACCTTATGCAGCACAAATTAATATATGATCTTCAAAAACAGTTTGAAGAATTCAATGTAGAAAAAGAAGAAGCGCTCCAAATTATTAAAACGGAACTCCTTATATACGGTGGGAAAACAGCAGATCATCAAGTGCCTATTGAGGAAGCATGGGCATTATTAGTTGGTTATAATGAACCAGTATTAGAAAAGTATACAGATAAGTCTATTGTTATGAATCTAAGGTTGTTACTAGCTGAGTTTTCTAATGAAAGAATATGGAGGGACAATCTTGCATCTTATTTTCAAATAGAAAAGAAATACCGTTTATTTCATGAAGAGAATGGAGAAATCATACAAGTAATCCCTCAGATAGTAACTTATAGAACGAAGGTATATGCAAAATTAATACTTGATGTATTAGAGCAAGAAGAGAAAGATTATGAATTCGCTGTGGAGGGAGATTTTTCATATTCCCGGACGGTGGAAACCATGTTACACAAATACACAGGTTCAATTCCAAAAATTAAAGTGAAATATCCTATGTTGCCGAAGTATCGTGAAAAAATTAAGTGCTCCTCAGATTTAAATACTAATTGGGTAAATACAGCTACTGAGATGGAGCTGATATCAAAAAAATCCTATGTAGACCGTGCTAAAAGGATTAAGTTTCAAAGTCTCCACGTATATCAGCAAAATACGTTTGATTATCATGAAACGCAGCATATTGCAGGTGGATTAGCAGCTGGAAAATCAACTTGGATGATGTTAGAAACCTATCATCAAGTGAAAGAAAAAGGGGCCAAAGTTGGTTTTATTGAAAATAGCGTTTTTCAAGTTCTAGATCGTGTACAGGAATTACGTGATCTTGGTATTAAGGCGATTCCTATTATTGGAAAAGGAAGTCGGGCAAATCATGAAAAACGTTTTTTAGAAAGTTATGTAGATCCCTCTAAAGACGTGTCGCAGTTCTTAACACAGACGTTTCATTCGTTAGCTTCTATCTCGGATTCATGTACATTAAAAGCTTTAGCTAATGATTTTGAACGTAATAATTATTATCCATGTAAGTCTATAAAGCAAGGTGATAAAACGGTTTTATGTCCTTTAGCTAATACATGTGGTGTATATAAGGAGTGGACAGAGCTAATAGATGCCGATGTATGGGTAGCAACAACTGCAAGTTTAATAACTTCTAGTATTCCTGTGGTTATAGATCCCCTTGAAAGAACAATTTATGAAGCAATGTATGATTTATTAGATATTATTTTTGTGGATGAAGCAGATGCAGTTCAAAAGCAGTTCGATGAGCAATTTACGGTTGAAATCGATGCTTTTGGTAATAATAATTCTTTTTTTGAAAAATCACTTTATGCAATGAGTAATAACATTACAGGAAGATATACTGAGTTTGCTAATGATAAGCTTATTCAGCGTTGGCAACTCAATTCCAGGGAGTTAGAGAAAGCTGTTTGGTCATTATATGCAAAATTGAGTCACACACCAAAAATACGGAATTCTTTGAAAAATAAACTGTTATTTCCTAATAAGCTAGCGTATGAATTATCTAAAAAAGTTACAAAAGATGAAGAGGAACAAAGAAAAATTGAAAAACAGTTAAGGAAATTTGGTGTAGATCCAAGGAAAACTGTTCAAATAAAGCGTAAGTTGGATCAGTTACTCGCGAAAGAACCGAATAAAAATCAAATTTTACAAGAAGTAGCTAAGCTCTTTAAAATGGATAATCAAATTACACGTGATGCGGTAGACTTACTAGAATTTTATCTATACTTTTCATACCTAGACTATAATATTAAGTTTCTACTTTCTTATTATCCTGCTGTGCAAAGTAGATTAGGAATTGGATATGATGTATCACCTCTTTTGACAAAAGCAAAACAGTATAAGCCCTTTTTACTTGATGCTATGACTGGAAAGTTGTTTGGATATAGATATGAACAAACTGAAGATGATAAGTTTGGTAATTTTAAAATCCTTGAATATTCAGGGATTGGAAGAAAGTTCTTATATGACTGGTCTAATATGTATGAAATAGCCTTTAAGAAAAAGGGTCCAGCGGTTGTTTTACTTTCTGGTACAAGCTTAGCGCCAGGGTCAGATCATTATGATATAGCAATGAAACCTAAATGGTTAATTCAATCGGAATTACCTCCTTCTAAAATTAAACAGTCATACGTACCAACTTTTGATGAAAAAGATGGAGAACTTCTATGTATTTCAGGAAAACGTGAACAGAAGAGGGCTGAAAATTTAAGTAAACTTACAGCATCTTTAGAAGATAGATTGTTAGTTGAGTTGAAAACATTACAAGTAGAAAACAGGCGGATTTTACTTGTAGTTAATTCATATGAGGATGCTAAAAATGTTGCGAATACATTAGAAATGATTCCGAGATTATCAAAACAATATCGTGTATTAACACGGGAAAATGATAAATTAAAAAATGCCTTTCCTAGGAGTCAAATTGAAATGTTTAGGAAAGAAGAACAGAAAATACTAATTGTGCCGTTAATGTCTGTCGGACGTGGTTTTAATATTTTAGATGGAGGTACAGGTGCTTTATTTGGCTCAGTATTCTTTCTTGTAAGGCCTTATCCGGTACCAAATGACTTTAATTATATGATTCAAGTTTTACATGCAGCATTTCCAGTTTTTATGAATCAGATTGAAAGTAGAGGTCTTCATTACGGTAAGGCTATAAAGCAGTTACGCAAACTTAGTATGGGGCGCTTCGAGTCAATGTATAAACGATCGGATTTTTGGGCGGTACTGAAGCCGAAAGAAAGAGAAGTTTTATCTTGGTTTATTTTTATTCCAGTTTGGCAAATGATGGGTAGATTATTACGTGGTGGAAAGAATGCCCGTGTGTATTACTGTGATGGGAGCTTCCATAATAAAAACCCTAATGTACCATCTTTACTGGAATTTTGGAGAATGAAGGTGCAAAAATACAAAGATGATGAGACTTTTATGGCTTTATATGGACCTTTTGTTACGAGTATAGAGAATATGTGGAAAGTAGAGGATTGATTTATAATGAAGCAACTTCAATTGTTAGCGTTTAAGGATGTAGTATCTGTATTAGAAAAAGAAAATGTCTTTTATACATATTGGCCTGAGGAATGGGTTAATTTACTCAGAAAGCCTGCTAAGAAATGGGAATTAAAAAGGAAGTTAGAAGGATTGACGGAGAGATTATTCGTTATTTTCTCTGACATTTTGTTTATCCAAAACGATGCTCAAGCATTAATGGGAAATAGACCTTGGATTGTAACGAAACGCCCGTTACATCAAGAACAATTTGAATACGTATGTAAGGCGTGGCTTAAAGTTCTTGATGAGAATCATGAAATATCTATGTTAGTAGACAATGAAATAAAATGGCATAGTGGTAGTGTTAAAGACGTATTTGAAGGAGATAATCATGCGCATTTCAAATGGGTTCCAGCTATAGTTGCGGATAAAATATGTGAGGAACCAATTCGTTTATCTGTGTCGCCAGAAATAGCGAGTGATGTTACATTCTATAGAATTCAATCAGGAAAAGTTTTTGAAGCGATATCAGAGCCTATTAGAAAAAATAATAGACAAGATTATTTTTCTTACGTATATCGATTTGAGGCCATCACACGTGGAGTTGAAAATAAGCTTTTATTAAAAGTATCATTTGGAATTAGACGTTACTATCAAAAAGGAACGAAATTAGTCAATTTAATTCGTAATAGGCAAAATGTCACGGTGTACGTCTCTATTCCGAATCCGTTCATTAAAGAGGAAAAAAGAACCTTTGCAAAGTTGAAAATAGAACAAGGGAAAACTGGCGTAATATGGGAGCAGAATTCGTTTAAGTTACTAGATGATTTAATCTTAGGAGATTTGCCAGAATTAAACGAGGTGATGAAGGATCCTAAGTCATATATTGAGGGAGCAGATAAGCAAATATTGTGTGTGTACAATGAAAGTACATTTTCAATTGTGGGAACAAAAGTACAACGAGGGATAGGGTTACCTGAAAAAGAGGAATTATTAAATGTATTTATAGATAGATTTCCGAATTTTGAAATTACATCACCTGGTAAAGAAGTAAAAACTTCATTTAACGATCACGTTTTACCGCTATATGCTCCTAGCGGGATAGGAGAGCTAAAATTAGAGGTATGTTCTCACCATATGGCGGAGAAAGTGAAAGAGGTTTTAGTAAAAAAAGACTTGGCAGTAAAAACAGAGGAAGATAATTGTTTTGTATTAAATACAGAGCCTGCAGTTTCCTTAAAAATAGTAGAGAAATCTCCGGAAGGAATTGTACAGGATTTAGACTATGGTCAGTATAAAGAAAAAGCAGTCGCTAGGCATATACAAAATCTAGTACGTAATATCGAAAGGTGTGAACAGAATACTTTATCACTAATAGAAATAGATGCATATGAAAATAAAAAAATTGATCCGAAACATGCAATACGTGAAGGGCTAGCACGTACGGGAAGAATTACTCAGTTTATTCATCCATTAGAGTATGATGCTGCAGGGGAAGAAAGAATATTTAAAGCAATACTAGACCTATTGGCTGATAAAGGATTTCGAAAGCGAAACTGGAATAAGTTTCATTATAAAGGAATTATTTTAAGCCTGTCATTAATGAGGATAAAAAGGGGCAGAGGGACGGAGTTTTTACCTGTTCTTACAAAAATTCAGGAGGGAAAGCTTGAATATAAATTGTATGGTGATAATGAGTGGAGATCGTTAGACGGTAGTATTTTAAATGTTTATAATCATAAACATTTCTTAAAATACCAGGAAAACGAAAAATTAAAACCATTCATTGTAAATGAGTTATTACATGTTTTAAATAGAACAGACGAGCAAGTTTGCTTTATTGCAGAAGCTAATTTAAGGTATGGCTGGATTCCGGAATTAGCGAATCCTAAAATGAAGTTGGAGGGAATAACGCAATTCGATGATATGCTTGCTACATTCCCGAACCTTCGTGTAATTCGAATCAATCAAACAAGTGATGTACCACAGTACTTTATCCATGAAAAAGACAGCTATATTAATAAAAAATCGGGCTTATATCGAGATGAAACAGGTATATATTATAGCGTTGGCTTACGTCCTTCCACAATGAAAGGTGTTGCCAATACCGCTAAAAAAATTGATGCACCTACAAAAATGATATTCCAACAACGTGCTGTTGAGATTATTGTTTCAGGAGCGGAAGAAAATGAAAGGGACGAACTAGCATGCATGGTAGATTACTTGCGACGTATGGTAGTTACATTTGAAAAGCATACGCAATTACCTTTGCCGATGCATATGGTAAGGTCTATTAAAAAATATATTGCACAGGACGATGTATATATACAACAAGATGATTGGGAAGATGATATAATTTTGGAAGAAGATGGACAGCTTGTCGTTGTATTTTAATATTGTATACATAATGCGAGGGTGTTTATCAATATGAATAATTCAAAGAAAGTTGGCATGAATTTTATGCCAACTTTTTTATAGAGAAGGAAGAGATTGATGAGTAAGATAAGTAAGGCCCTCCGTATGATTGAACTACTTCATGCAAGAGGGAAAATGAGAAGTAGTGAACTGGCAGAAGCATTAAAAATAGAAGCAAGAACGGTTCGTGATTATAAAAAAGATATTGAAGATGCAGATATTAATATTAAAAGTGAACGGGGAAGATATGGTGGGTACTATATTTCGAACACATCCTTATTTCCGATTAAAAACTTGTCTTCCAAGGAATTAAAAGCTTTAACATTTTCTGTTGAACAATTGGTTGCTAAGGGAAATCCCATTTATTCGGATGATGCGCAAGTAGCTCTCGATAAATTACAAGCACTTAGCAAAATTGAAGCAGATAAATCTCGTTATATTTATTTTGTTCAGCGATCTAGACCGAATTATGAGTCTTCGGAGGAAAGTAGGAAGTATTTAAAATTGCAAGAGGCCTTTAGTAGAGGGAATAAAGTGAGAATTAAATATGAAAATAGCAAAGGTGGAAAATCAGAACGTACAATTGAGCCATATGGAATGGTACATTATAACGAATTTTTTTATTGTGTAGCCTTTTGTAATAATAGGCAGAAGATTCTCAAGTTTAAGTTAGTACGAATGAAGGATATTCAAGTATTGTTTGATAGATATATCATCCCCGAAAATTTTGATTTGGAAGGGGAATGTCCAAGGTTAGGTATAGTAAATGAAACGTTTGAAGTAGAGTTAATTATTTATCCGCCATTTGCTAATTCTGTGCCGGAGTCGATTTGGGGAGAAGAGCAAGAGATAAAACACAATTCAGATGGTAGTATCAATTTCAAGGCGATGATGAGTGGAAAGAGTTCGATTAAGAAATGGATTCTTGGTATGGGTGGTTCTGTGAAAGTTATTAAGCCAGAAGGAATGAGGGATGAGATTGTTGATGAGGGGCGGAGGATGTTGGGGTTGTATGATATAGTATAAAAATTTGGAAAGTTGGAGAAAATAATGATAGAAGTTTGATTTTGTTTATTTTTTATCTATATATTGATGAAGCTAGTTAATTAATGTATAGATAAAATATTAATATATCAAATCACCTACTGTTGCAAGGAAGGTAGGTGATTTGGTTATGTTAGTTTAATCTTATTTTTTTAATGTTTTGAAACTAGTGCTTGTTTTATTGATTTTATAAATGCATGAGCTAAATTGACAGGTACTGCATTTCCGATTTGAGTTGCAATATTACCTTTGGAGCCTTCATTTATTTTACTGTCCAATGAACCTACAAATTTGTATCCTATTGGAAAGGTTTGAATTAAAGCTGCTTCTCGTAAACTAATTGCCCTATCTTGGATAGGATGTCCGAACCTTCCTTTTGAATAATTTATGCACCCAGTAGTTATGGTTGGAGCATAATCATTAAAGTTCATACGTCCATATACGTCGCTATAGCTAACTTTTTTCTTTTTATGACATTCTAGTACTAAATCGTCTGGCCAGGCATCTCTACTACCTCCATTTTTAGGGGTTGCTTTTATTCGTTTTAGATTAGTTTCGAATAGTTTCATGGTAACATGTAGAGAATCTACTATATCTTTTTCTCCAGCTTTCAACGGGCGTAATTTGAATTTTGTTAGATATTTTCCTAATACGGGTGCCAAATTTTCAGTAGGCCATATATTTACGGGCTTTACTACGTATGGAGCACTTCCAGTAGGGAAGCGAACGAATGCTTCTTGAATTGGCAAGTCGTCAATCCTCTTACCAAGAAGAATTAATCTTTTTCTCTTTTGAGGTACACCGTAATTTGAAGCATCAACTATTTTAAAATTTATATGATATGCAGGTTTATCAGGGTTTCTTTTGAAACCATCTTTTTTTATGTTTGATAAGGTGCGTATGAATTTATGGAATACTTTATAGTTAACTATAGTAGGGACATTTTCGAATAGAATATACTTCGGTTCAAAAATATTCACAACTTTTAAAGTTTCTAAAACTAAATTATTTCTCGCGTCATCATTCACTGTGGCGCACTTTCTAGAGTGACTGGAAAATCCTTGACAGGGAGGAGTAGCCACTAGTAAATCTAATTCTTTAGGAGATAAATTCACAATTTCTTTCCACTCGTTTTCTGAAATTGACTTTATATCTCTTTGAATCAAGTGCTTATCACCGTGATTTAGCATATAAGATTTAGCAATGATTGGGTCAAATTCTACAGCTCCTACAATGTTAAATTCTTGTTTTAGTGCTTCTGAAACACCTCCAGCACCGCAAAAAAGATCTAAAGCAGTATGTGTATTCAAGTCTACTTCCTCCTACAATTGCTAATATAGATTGTTTAATTTTAACAAATGATGTATATTAAATACAGTTTGTTTTCGTTTGATAATGTGAAATTGAACAAATATTTATATAATTTATTATTTGATGGAAAAGGATAGATAAGTTATGAAAAAAAAATATCAAGCACCTAATTATGAACACTTAATTAAAACTTTACAACAACTTTTTGATAAAAAGCAATTCGGAAAATTCATACAAAAAGTCACCTTTCCTTATTATAAGAATTACCTTCCGAATACCACGATATCGTTCCAATTTCCTTTTACTGTATTTGTTGGAAGGAATGGATGTGGTAAGAGTTCTGCTCTACATGCATTGTATGGAATGCCAAAAGGATTTTCCACTGAAGAGTTTTGGTTTTCGACAGATTTAGACCCAATTAAAGAATCATCAGATGGAAATCGACATTGTTATTATTATGAATATTATGAAGATAAAGAAGTGAAACAAGTGTTAAAAAGTCGCATGAAGCGTAGTGCATCGGAAGATGGAACGAAAAAAGCGAATCCAGACTATTGGGAAACTAGTAAACCTTTAAAAAAATATGGTATGAATATGGGGAAAAGACATAGTCCTATTGAAAAGAATGTTATATACATCGACTTTCGTTCTGAATTAAGCGCTTTTGACCAATTTTTTTACTTTGGAGAATTGAGTAATAAATTAGCCTCTACTAAAAAGCAGGATTATGTAAGGTGTAAGTCTAAGATTTTGAAAAATGTTATTGATAAAAAATCAACAACAAAAATTAGAGGGCAACTACAAAATCGAAAAGTTATTGATTTAACGCAAGAAGAGTTAAGTGTTATTTCATATATTTTGGATAAAGAATATCGATCTGGACAAATAATTGAGCACAAGTATTTTCAAAATTGGAGTACTTCTGTACTATTAGAAAACAATACGCTAAAGTATTCAGAAGCACATGCTGGTAGTGGAGAAATTGCTATAGTAAAATTAGTTCATAAACTCTTACATGCTAAAAAAGAGAGTTTAATATTGCTAGATGAACCAGAGGTTTCGTTACATCCAGGTGCACAAAAGCGGCTTAAACTGTTTCTATTAGACATGATTATGAAAAATAAGCATCAAGTTATAATCTCTACGCATTCTTCTAATTTTGTAGAAGATTTACCAGAAAAGTCGATAAAATTATTTAATCAATTGTCAAACAATCAAGTTCAAGTATTAGATACTTGCTTTCCGAGTCAAGCTTTTAATGTTTTAGGTCAAACTTCTCCATATGCATACAATATTATTGTTGAAGATGATTTAGCAAAGAGAATCATAGAAGTTGTATTAAAGCAAATGGGGGCTGAAATAGCTACAAACTTTAAGGTGTGTTATTACCCTGGCGGAGCGTCAACAATAAAAAACTTCCAGATAAAATCATTTTCACTTGAGGAAGCTCCTAGAAGTTTTGTTATCTTAGATGGAGATCAAAAACCAAATGGAGAAATTCCAAATCTAAATAAAGTACCTAGCGATAATATTAATACAGAGACCCTTCAGAAAGCTATTAAAGAGTTCACAAATATGGATATTGAATTTTATACAGATGGCGGTAAACAGAAGGGTGGGCGAAATGATCAAAAGCTTGATGCCCAAAAAAAATATATTGATTATTATCGAAATTATGTGTCTTTCTTACCGTTAACGATTCCTGAGGAAATAATTTGGGATGAAGAATTTGTTCTGAGTTTTCCTACAGTGGATTCTGATACTAAGCGATTAATTAAAGAATCTAGAAGCTTTAAAGAAAAAATGTATACAGCTTCTAAAAAAATATTTATGCGTGAAGATGCGATTACCTCTTTAGAGGACATGCTAATTGCAAAATGGATTCAGTCAGACAGTCCAGAAAAAGAAGCTATTTCCTTTATTGTTAAAAATATTTTAGAGAAGATAAATAAAAAAGTTTTAGATAAAACGGGTTAATGAGCATAGTATAAATATGAGATGTTCGAAAAGGGAATATAGAGGAGATTTGTCATGAGAGAAACTTTCAGATAGAAAGTTTCTCTCATGACAAGTGAAATCTTATTCAATGATGATATTGGCAATATAAGAATTATTCAACCAATAGCACTGCTTTGTAATCTGCTGTCCATCAGGTAAAGTGACCTTGTCAGCCCCATTACGAGCTTTTGGTCGAATATGTGCAACGCCGTTGAAATTCATTTTTGGTAGGTTATTTACTTCAACGGTTTTATCACCACGTGTTTTATATTCAAGTGTAATACCTTCATTTACCACTGTGTTTACTTCTTCCCAAAGTTCACGTATTTCTTTTTCTATTGTAGGGACAGGCATGTTCCAAAGTTTAATGCCTTTAAAGTAGAGCTCGCGGTTTGGGTTTTCTTTTTTTGTTTGTTTAAATTCAAAAATTACAAATAAGAATTTGGTTTGGTAGAAGCGTTCTCGAATTTCGCTCTCTTCCCATGATTCATTTGTCCATTGATGAAAATCAATCGTTTCAAATGACATGCTTTGTTCAGGTTTTCCGTTTGGTTCTAGGCGAACTGTTTTAAATTCTATATTTGCTTTAGCGAATTCTTCAATATTAGTAAGACGTGTGTTTTTAATACCTAGTAAAGAGCTTACCAGTGATGGAATGAAATTTTTTGCAGTAGGTTTAGAATCTATTTCTAGTGAATGAGCAATCTCTTTATCTGTCAAACCTATATAAGGTTCGAATTTTGAATGAAGAAATTCCTCTAATGATTTTCCTTTTAAGTCGTTTGCTGTTGTGAAGCTTATTAACTCTTCATTTTTGATATATCTACGAACTAATGTAGTCATATAAGATGGCTTTAATGAAAACGCTCGTTGCATTGCTTGTATTTCGGAAAATGGTTGTGGACGGATTGAATTTTTATTTGCTCCTTTTGTACAAGCTCCCAAATAATTTGTATCGCCTTCAGATAACTCATGTGCTTTTCCAGAACGAATCTTAGATACGATTGTTTCCCAATCTTGCTTTATTATTTCTAAGTCAGCTTCAGGATATGAAAATAGAACACTCTTTGCGATATGGAAGTCTTGACGATTTAAATCTGCTTTCCATTCGTAAAACATAAGTAATAATTTTTTGTTCTTTTCCCAGAAGCTAGACGCTTCAAAAGATGTATTAACTTCCTCCATGTAGTTAATGATATTTAAAACTAAGCGTTCTTTAGCAGATAAAGAACCATTTTTATTTTGCTTAAAAGGTGTTACTTTTAGTTTAACTCCAAGGTTTGTAAAGTTAATATCCGCATCTGAGGTGCTTTCATACCCAAAAAATCCTTCTTTGACTAACTGACCAAGTTCACCTTTAGAATTTGCTGTTGTAAGTTTATTGGTTGAATCAATTTCACTAAATTTTTGTCCTTCAGCTTTTTTTGCTTTTAACATTAGTTCATCTAGTGTAGCGTATGTAACCATATTAATCCCCTTTCGTATTCTATATTAATTAGTTTGCTGAGAAACCGTTAAATGAAAAGTTGTGATATAATAAAAAGCTGTTTTAATTTTATAGAGATAAAAATTATGTAAAGGAAAATCAGAGGATTTCTTACTAAATAAGATATGGAAATCCGAAATCTATATTATGGAATAGAAGTATTTACTCTCATAATGGAGGGATTGATCTTTTCCTTACTTTTTATTATAATGAAGCATAAAGAAATAAAACACCGAAGGGATGTTCGTGTATTTATGGTGAAAGTAGTAGAACTTTTTGCGGGAGTGGGGGGTTTTAGGTTAGGACTTGAAGCGAACGAGAATTTTGAGATTATTTGGGGGAATCAATGGGAGCCCTTAACTAAAGCGCAGCATGCATTTAATTGTTATGCTACTCAATTCGAAAATAAAGGAATACATGAAAATAAAGATATAGCAGAGGTTTGGCCAGAAATACCTGAGCATGATTTATTGGTAGGTGGCTTTCCATGTCAAGATTATTCAGTAGCACGCACAATATCAAATGAAAAAGGGATACAAGGGAAAAAAGGTGTTCTTTTTTGGGAGATAATGAACATAGTTAACTCTCGCAAGCCAAGATTTGTTTTGTTAGAGAATGTAGATAGATTATTGAAATCACCAGCAAAACAAAGAGGTCGTGATTTTTCTATTATGCTGGCGAGCTTTAGAGACGCAGGGTACGCAGTGGAATGGCGAGTTATTAACGCTGCGGATTATGGGAATTCACAAAGAAGACGAAGAGTATTTATTTTCGCGTACTTAAAAGAATCTCATTTTGCATCAGTTCAAAGTGAAATGAAGTCGTTAGAGATATTATGTGGAAATGGATTTTTCGCTCCGATTTTTAATGTGCATGAAGCGCCTGAAGAAAACAAAAAAAGAGGGCAATTTGAGTTGCCGGTCGATATTATTGAGGTTTCTGATACATTTAAAGCTGAATACTATAATTCTGGCGTGATGATAGATGGACAAGTATATACTGAAGAAGTAGTTCCAGTAACTGAAAATCCAAAGACTTTAGGTGAGATTGTTCAGAAAGCATATAATAAATTTGGTCCTGCAGATGAATCATATTACTTGAAAATGGATAAGGTTAACAAAAAGGGAAGAACGGAATTTGAGGAACTTAAGTACCTTAAAGGGCCTAAAAAAGAAGAAAGAATATCAAAGGCGACAGGTCATAAATATTTCTACTCTGAGGGAGGGATGGCTTTCCCTGATGCTTTAAATAAGCCTGGACGTACAATGTTAACAAGTGAAGGGACTTGTAATAGAAGTTCTCATGTAATTGAAGATCCTTACACAAAAAAACTAAGATACTTAACACCAGTTGAATGTGAGTTGTTAAATGGATTTCCGATGGATTGGACGAATACAGGTATGCCACAAAGAAACAGGTACTTTTGTATGGGAAATGCTTTAGTGGTTGATTTGGTGGAGCGAATGGGTCAAAGGATTTTAGAGATTAACAAAGAAGAAGAGAAGATGGATAGTGTTGTACAGTTAAGTTTATTTTAGAAAGTAAATGTAGCATGTTTTTGTGAAAAATTTAAAAGTATATAGTGTTGGATAACCTGGGTTCTATAGTTAAAGGCTCAGGTTATTTTTTATGTAATCTTTTAAAAGTAAGAATGGAGTAGTGGGAACTGTTTAATTTTATTATGAATGGAAAATACACTAATTTCCTTTTTTCTTAATACCAACAATTCTTCTATAGATATTGTATAATATGGAATATATTCGAAACGTATTTTTAGATTAAGAGGTGTTACATCATTGGAGAAATATACATTTGATTTTCTACAAGAGGTATTCCCCGAGTTAGCGGAGATGGGGAGAGATATTGAAAATGTTTTTTATCAAGATCCCCAATCGGTTTTAATTAAGGGAAGAATATTTGCAGAGCTATTATCAAAACGCATTGCGGAAGAACATGAACTGTACGACGTACAATACTTAAAGCAAGTAGAGCGTATTCAAAAATTAGAAAGAGAAGATATCTTATCAAAGGAAATTTCCCGTTCATTTGATACTGTTCGCTATTTAGGAAATAAAGCGGCACATGAACATATTGAAAGTGGGGTAGAGAGTGCTTTTAAAATGCATAAAAATCTATTCCAAATTGCAGTGTGGTTTATGGAGGTATACGGGAGTTATGAGTTTGTTGTCCCGAAATACAAACATCCACAGCCGAAGAGTAGTGTACATATTGTGGAGAAATTAGAAGAAAAGATATCTGCTAGTTTAGAAGAAAAGTTAAAAATGCTAATTGAGATTGCAAGTAAACAAAATACATCAAATCAAACTGAGGAATTAACAGAAATAAATAACGCTGAGATTGCGGTAGGGTTAGAAATTGAAGATAAACAGTCTGTAGATAATGAAGAAGAAGCAGATAACAATTTTGTGTATGATGATTTTATTTTAGGAGAAGGAGAGAGTTATTTACTAGCAGAACTCTCGAAGCTGAAAGAATCATCTCAAGAGGCTATCGAAAATCCTAATGAATTTAGTTCGTTTAAGGATTATTTACATGTAGAAAGAACGATACAGAACGATATGATGTCTGCTCTAACAGCAGCAGCTGGGCAAAATACGAGTCAATTAATTTTCTTGTGTGGTAGCGTTGGAGATGGGAAATCACATTTATTATCGTATGTGAAAAATAAATATCCTGAATTGATGGAAGAGTTTTCGGTGCATAATGATGCTACGGAAAGTTTTGATCCACAAAAGAGTTCCCTTGATACATTAGCGGAAGTATTAAAGCCATATAGTGATAGTGAGATTGATGGTTCTAGATTCAAGCTAATTTTAGCTATTAACCTAGGAGTTCTGCATAACTTTATTGAATCAGATTATGCAAAAGAGCACTATCAAATTTTAACAAAATTCATTGAGGAATCAGGAATATTTGAGGCAAATGAAATTGCTACTAATCAACAAATCGGTAATTTCCACTTGATTAGCTTTAGTGATTATCAACCTTTTGAATTAACCAGTGAAGGGCCAAAATCAGATTATTTTTCATCTATTTTAAAGCGAATTGTGGTTGAGTCAGAAAAAAATCCATTCTATCAAGCTTATTTGAAGGATAAGCAACGTGGTATAAATGGATTCTTTATGGTGAATTATGAGTTATTGCAACAACAACAAATACGAGATGGTGTTTTAAGTATATTAATTGAAGCAATAGTTAAGCATAAGATGATTATTTCGACACGTTCCATGCTTAATTTTATTTATGATATTTTAGTGCCTTCTCATGGCAATGAAGATTTTCTTGGGGCAGGTATGATGGAAAAAACGGAAGCCTTATTACCGAATTTATTATTTGATGGTCAAGAAAAATCAAATTTACTAGCAGTTATTTCTAAAATGGATCCTATTCATCTACGATCAAATAGTGTAGACCAAATGCTAATTGAGCTAAACAATTCAGTAAATATGAAGAATACTTTCCAAAAGCATTTGAATTTACATGGACTTGATGGATGGATAGAAGGGCTAGAAGAGATGGGCTCTTTCTTTGAGCTAAGTGATTCATCTAGACAGGTATTCAATAAAACATTAATACGTATGTCATTATTTTTATCTCCGGTTTTAAATGAAATATTTGGGGATGAAAATTATAAAAAATATATGGAATATTTATATGCTTTTAATAAAGGAAATCGATCTGATTTAAAAGATATGTATAACTTAGCCAGAAAATCAATTTTTTTATGGAACGGAAGTCCGAAGTCAGATTATGTATTTATGGATTACTCAAATGATACTACTCAGGTTGCACAGTCTCTTAAAATTAAGCCGTTTGTAGGACATTTGAAAGGGGTAGAACCGGAGGTTTTAAATCGATTTAAATTAAATATATTACTTGCTTTTTCCAATGAAGATAAAGTAGCTCCTGTATATTTAGAAATTGATTATCCATTATATGAAATGATGGTCAAACTTTCAAAAGGTTATCGCCCGAATAAAAAGGATAAAGAAGATTGTATTCAGTTCGTTGAATTTGTGGATAAGATAATGAAATTAGGAAATAGAGAAAAAGAATTATTGTTTGTTCAATCTAATGAAAATGGAATGTTTAGACTAACATACGACGAAGATTTTGAAGAATTTACGTTTAGAAGGGATTAGAAAATGATTGTAAGAGAGAATTTAGAGGATTTGAAAAACTCGCTGAGTATTAAACCAGAAAAGTTAGGATTAAAACATACAATAAATAAAAAATCTCCTCTGTTACCTTTCTCTACCCGAGGAACAGAGCGGGCAAAATTCGCAAAAGGGTTTCAGGGAGTATTAGGAGAGTTTACGCGTCTAGTCAGCGGAAATAAGTTGAAAATGGAAGTTAATCTAGAAGAACTTATTGGAGAGATTAGTAAATCTGTTGATGTATCAAAGCAAGATAAGTCGCAATTTGAACAAATACTACGTACCTTTCTGCAGGATAGTGACAATACAATTAAAATTTTTCATTTGCATTTGTTTCAATATTTACCATTAAGTGATAAGGCTGATAAAAAAGGAGAACAAGATATTGCTAGATTCCTTTTAGACGTCTTATTAGGTGAAAAAGAAACAGTAGAAGAGATTTTTGGAAAAAGCGATTCAACAGATTTAATGTCACGTCTTGTATTAAAACAATTAAATCATTTGGAGAGCGACGAAAAAGAACGCCGTCCGTATATTAATCAAATTCCATTTATCTCAAAGCTATTCAAAGAAGATTTTCAATTTTTAGCGGAACATAAAGATTATTTTAGAACTCATTATCATTTGTTTCTTAGCTATTATTACTTTTTATATATTACTCAATTGACTTTAAAGCTTTCACAAGTTGGGAAAGCGAACTTTAGTGAGAACAACGAAGTTTATTTTACACTTGACTGGGAGTCTACGAGTAAGAATAGAAAAGGTTATACTCATGGTTATCAAATGATTAAAGATACAGGTAGACATTTACTACTACATATTAATTGCTTAGAACATTTAAATTTCCTAATGGGAGTAGAAAAAGCAGGTGGCTATCCTGAATTAAAGGAAACATATCAGCAATTATCCGATGAGGATAAAAAAGTATTTTTAGAGATGCTTTGTGATTGGGTTATGGAATATAGAAGACATTTAGGTCTTGGGGCTTATGAAGGAAATTTAGAATTAGAATATGATACGCTTGTACAATCCTTATTCCGTAGTATAGAAGAAGCCTATGAAAAAGATACGATGCAAGGCCCCCGACACAGATACTCTTTATCAATAGAAGAGGTTGGGAAAAAATATTTCTTAAAAACTCGAGGTTCACTTGGTTATATGCTTAATATTAGTCAAGATATGTTATTGCTGCTAACAGCATTGAGTTTAAAAAAGGAAAGAAAACCTTTGAAGCAAGTATTTATAGATTTAGAGGCTAGAGGTTTATTCTTCGATCGTTACTCAAAAGAAGAAATTGTACAGTTATTTGATAAGCTGAATTTAATAGACAAAAAAAGTGATAGCGGTGATGCACAGTATGTTAAACCAATTTTATAATTATCTTTCAGATAAACTAATAAATTATTTACAAGCAGAAAATCTTAGGGGTGGAGAGCGGTTTTACCTTCAATTTGATAATCATGAACAAGTACAAGCATTTTATGACACATTAAAAGAACAAGATTTATCGCAGGCGTTTTATTATCAGCATAAGCAAGGAACTCCATACGAAACGATTGCTATTAAGGTTTCAGAGGAAATGAAAGTAGTTGTTGCGACTACATCGGCAAACGTTACTCCGGACTTTTTAGTAACACTTCGTAATGAAGTCGGTGAACAAAAGGATATTTGGGAGAAAACAGCTTTACTTAGTATATGTCATGAGACACTGGACAGTATTAAGGGTGGTAGCAGTGATTTGCAAAAAGAAGGTATGCCATTTAATGTGAAATCAATTTTGAAAACATTAAAAGAAGAAATTGAAACTTCTTCTTTAAATAAAGAAGAGAAGGAAGTACTTTCATTTTATTTACGTAAAAAATTAGATGATACAATTGTGCGACCATCTCTTTGGGATTATGAAGAAATTCTTGGATTTTTATCAAAACAAGAGATTGCGAGAGAAGACTATTCTAATCTAGGCATTTTCTATGATGAAAATTTAAATCAATTTACTTCAGCTCAAATGAAAAAAAGGCTAGAAGAAAATGCTTCATTCTTTGAGAAAGTTCAACATATGCATGAGTATGAACATTTAGAGAGTCAATTAGAAAAATTATTTGATGAGAAAGGTGTTTCTCGCCTGAAGAAAGAAGATTGGCAGCAAGCGGATTATGTTCTTGTTAAAGATTCTTACGACAAAATGACTGAGATAGATCGTCCATTAGAATATATCGAATCACCAAAGAAATATTCAAAAGAAGGTCTGTTATATTGGGAAAAAGCACAAACTGAGACAAAGGCTGGGAGACGTAAACGCCATATTATCGTTTTTAATCCTACACAGATAGAAGATATCAATCTGAACTTTGAATTTGAAGAAAAGTTGAAGAAGGAATACATTCATAAAAATTCACAGGGGTTCTGTGGGATATCTGGGAAAAAACTAACTGTTAGTTTAGCGCATAAGCAAAATGTGACTTCATTCCATAAAGTTGTATATACGCATAAGATGCAATCTAAGTCGAAATATGAGTTTCATATTGCTGTTATAGAATGTGAAGCCGCGTTTTTACAATCGCTTCAAACGATTTATGAAGTGAATGTAAATAAGAAAAACGTAGTTATGAATAAAGCTGAAGAACGTATTATTTTTGGAGATATTTCTAATGAGCCAGAAGAAGTATTTATTGAGGAAGATGCACAGATTATAAATTGGCAAGGTGGAAGTTTTGAAGTCTCTGAATCTTCCCCTGCATGGAATGATGATAGCTTATCATTTTCTGTTCAAATTGAAACATCTTTAATTCCTATTCTTATTAGAGAGCAAGTTGCAAAGACTGTTCCAGTATCAGGAGAAAGGGTATGGAAATTAAAAAGAGAACATCAAGAAAGCTTTGAATATAACCTTGATACAAATAAATTAAAACAAGGTGCAAGGGAATTTTCAGCACGAGAAGGATTTCGAAATTATTTACAAGACGAGAGAGTATGGATTGAAAATGAAATCGCTTTTGCAGTTAGAGGGGTATCAGGCCTAAATAAGGTTGAATTATTAATGAACCCATCATTGAGAGATGCGTATCAACAATTATTAAATTACTATAAGTTTAATAATACGGTTCCTAGTCTTTGTTTTGTGGATAATCAATTAAGAGAGCTATCTATAAGATACTTGAAGGCTTTTAACGAAAGTGTTGCTCATATACAAGAAAATGTAATGTTAAAAGAAGAAGAAAAGAATCTGTTTAAATTGGGAGTTATTGAAGAGGAACAAAGGGTCATACTAACACCGTTGCATCCGCTTAATGTTGCCTATCAGTTAAGTGTTAATGATGAAATTAAAAACGAAGTAGTTGAGATGCATATTTTAAATCGTCTGCATCCTAACAATCTATTGCCATATATATATGGACAGAATGATGAATTGTATAGACCGGTTTCTCAAAATGAAGCGCCTGAATGGACTGTTTATGAACCACTTCATAAGGTTGCGATTGGAGAATCTAATGCATTTTTAGCTAATGTAGTTGAAGAAAAGCTTCAACAATTTGTGGAACATTTCCAATACTTATTTTTACAAGAATCTAAGTCTCCGATACGAATCAATGTGATTAATATAAATAATGATAAAGAAGTTGTAAGAGGTTTAGTACAGTTTATTAAGAAGCAGATAGATAAAAAAGGGCCGTCCAAAATTATACCAGTAGAGGTTGCTTTATATCATGAGAGTAATATACTAAGCGCCTTTGAAAAATTTTCTATATATGATGATGTTCAAAAATTTGAGGAGTTCTTTGAGTTATCGTTAGCATCAAAGAATCTCGATGCTGTAGACGTATTAAGGCTGATTCGAGAAAATGTTTTCTATTATAAACTTATTGGTACGAAAGAATATGGTTACGCTCATATTTCATTCTATAAAATGATTTCAAATGAGAAGCATGCGAAAAGTACAATGGAAGATATTGAAACAGGATTATCTTTAAATGGAATGTTATCATCTCTATCATCTATAAGTACAGAAGTAGATTATCGTACAGGATTTGGTTTGAAAAATGTATTGAATAATGAACATTTGTTAATTCAAACCGCTAGAGGAATGAATGAATTAGGAAGTAATTTAAATAACGATGGTACAAACCCTTATCGTAAGAACGAAACAATTGTTACGAGAACATCTACCTATGATGAACAAGTTTTAGAACATTTATATGAATCTTCTTATTGGGTAACATTTATTGAACCTAATGTAGGTTTAGATTTCTTCCAAGATTCATCACGTAATTTATTGGTTATTCATTATAGTGATCAATATTCTTCATCAAGCCAGTATGATGCAATTACAGTAACGGATAAAGCAAGACAATACCGAGCGGTTATTGAACAGTATTTAGCGGAAAAAGAAATTGTATCGACACCTGAAAAAATTAATACAGCTATTAGAGCTTTCAATAGTTTAAATGGTGAGTGGTTACTACGAATTATAGGAAGTAAGGGACAATTCTCAAGAGAAAAGTTAAGTATTATTTCAGCTGTGAAGTATATATTAAGTGCTTTAGATCATGAGAATATTTTATGGGTTCCTATCTCATTAGAAGAAATATTGCGTGTTGCTGGAGCGGTGAAATTAACGAAAAGTGAAGGTGTATTTTCTGCGAAAAATCTAGGCGGAAAAGGTGCACATAGTGACGATTTACTGTTAATTGGAGTAGAAATGCAAGATGATAAATTATCAGTGCATTATTATCCAGTGGAAGTGAAAATCGGCTTAAATCAAGACAGTGCTATTGCAAAAGCAAAAGAGCAAATTAATGCTACTAAGCAACTATTTGATACGCAACTTTCTAAAACAAGTGAAGATGGTTTACATGTATTTAAACATAAGTTTTTCCGAAACTTCTTTGTACAGTTATTGCTAGCAAATGCCGAGAAATTTATTGCAAACAACATTTGGCCAGAAAAATCTTATGAGAAAATTGAAGAACTAAAGAAAAGATTATTAAATGATGATTACGAAATGAGTGGACATTTGGATGATAAAATCGGAAAAGGAGCAATTTTATCATTCAAAAAGGAACAATCATGGAGATCCATCAAAATAGAAGAAGATATTTTATTAGTGGAATTAACCGAAGAGGATGGATATGAAGGAGTAATCGAAGAAATTGAAGCACTCAAAATGAAAATCCATTCGGGTGGAACTGATATTAATCCAGATAGATTATTAAATCAGAATCATGATTCTAATCAAGTGTTAAAAAAAACTAGCAATAAAGTCGTTCCAACTGTACCTCATTCTGAAGAAGAAAAGGAAGAAAAAGGAACAGGAGGAACAAAAGAATTAAAAGACATCCGCGTTTTGTTAGGAACAGTAGAGGGATCGACTCAAGAAATATATTGGGAATTCGGAAATTCAGAGCTAGCAAATAGACATATTTTAATTTCGGGTAAATCAGGACAAGGTAAGAGTTACTTCATTCAATGTTTACTACTTGAGCTGGCGCAAAATGGAATTTCTAGTATGATATTTGACTATACAGATGGATTCAAGAATTCTAAGTTAGAACCGGAATTCAAAGAGAAACTCCAAGATAATATTGAACAATTCCTAGTAGCAAAAGATAAATTCCCAGTAAATCCATTTAAGCGAAATCAAAAAGAATTGGATGAAGGAATTTATATCGATGAAGATAATACAGATGTTGCTGAAAGAATTAAAAGTGTATTTTCAGCTGTATATAAAGATTTAGGCATTCAGCAACAAAACGCTATATATGAGGCAGTAATGCGCGGTTTAGATAAATATGGCGAAGGTATGAATTTAAATTATTTATTAGCAGAATTAGAAGAGGATACTTCTGGGCCAGCTAAAACAGCAAGATCACAAATTAAGCCTTTTATTGATAAGAATCCATTTAATCATAATGCTGTATATGATTGGGGAGACATACTGAACCAAAAAGGTAAAGTGTTTATTGTACAATTAACGGGCTTTAATAGAGATGTACAGCTCATGATTACAGAGTTTATCTTATGGGATATTTGGAACTATCAATTACACCATGGAGACAAAAATAAACCATTTCCAGTTATATTAGATGAAGCGCAAAATCTTGATCATAGAGAAAAATCACCAAGTGCCAAAATTTTAACTGAAGGAAGAAAATTTGGTTGGTCAGGTTGGTATGCAACACAATCATTAAAAGGGCAATTTACAACAGATGAAATTTCACGATTACAGAATTCGAGCCAAAAAGTGTATTTCATGCCGCCAGAAAATGAAATTAGTGCTATTGCATCAAACCTTGCTCAAGATTCAGCTATGCGAAAAGAATGGGAAAAGCGACTCGCAACATTGAAGAAAGGCCAATGTATCACTTCGGGACCAATGTTACAGAAAGATGATACGTTGAAGTCGGGTAGTCCTGTGATTATTAATATTAGTGCGTTGCAGGATAGATTGAAGTAGTAATTTAATAGTGATATGTAAGTTTTAGAAAACCACCTTGAACGGTATATTTGTTTAGGGTGGTTTTTGTATTGTTAATCATGTTGAAAGCTAGAAATAATAGGAGGTCCTCTTTGCCAAGGCTTTTAAAATTTTTAAGTGATTTTCATAGAGAGAAAGGTGAGGGGAATTCGTGACTAGATAAATTCTTAGTATTTAAAGAGTCTGTATACGGTTGATCTTTTAATTTAGCGGAGATATAATAGGTGAATCATAAAAATAAAAGGGGGAAGAGGGGTGAATTTTATGATTCCTTTGACTGATATCTCAATCTTGTTTCTCTTCTATTGGTGTGTTGTGAATCAATATATCGTTGTTAAATGGAGCGCTATTTTTAAGAAATTTAATGAAAATGTAGTGTTTGGGATATTTATTTCAAATGTTTTTTGAAAGATAATCAGTTTTATTAATGAGGGAATATAGGCACAATGGAAGGTGCACGAAATTTCATTTAATATACTTTTGAGATAGTTCAAATAGTCGATAATAGGAAATATATTGCTATTTCTTTCGAATTATGTTTTTAAAGAAGATAAGTATTATTGAAAGAGTAAGTGATGATATGGTGAAGACGTTACGGTACGGACACTGCAACATTGTGAACATTTAGGGTTTATTTGGAATTAATCTGTCTCTAGGTCGGTTAATATAGTAAAATATTACTGTGTTTCCATGTATATGAACTTTTTCTTTTTTAGTTTCTAAGCATTGAGGTATAAAATTGAATTGAGGGGTTTTAAAATGACAAAGCATTTACATTTGTTTTTTAAATTCAAAGGAGAAGTTAACACTTCCGGTCGTATAATTAATACAATTAGAGAACATAAATTAGTTCTTGAAGAAAAAAATAGATTGATATGGGGTCAGTTCTCCAATGGAACTGGGAGAGTGTCGGATAGAAATAGAGAGAGAATCATTAATCAGGTGAATACTGGTATAGATTCTTTTGCCTTCTTTTTAATGAATAATGGAAGAGAAAGAGAATTGTTTGTTGGGAAAATAAACAGGTTATATGATAGAAAAGAAATTAAATCTGATAGTCCATTAAAGGAATTTATCCCAGACTATTATTCAGGAACAGTAGGTACTTCTGCTGAAAAAATAAGTGTATTTGTTGATATGAGTACATTAGTAAAGATTGATAGTAAGTTAGTTAATGAAATAGTAGTGGAAAGTACTGGAGAAAAGGTACTTAATGTTACTAATCCAAGAAGTATTTTTCTTACTAATATTAGTGAGAGTTTACGAGATTTAATAATTGAAATACTTAGAAACCCTGAGGCAAATTATCAATATCAGGTAGAGCAAGAGAATGTTGGTAGCGTGATAAGAAAGGATATCCCTAAAAATGTACCGTCTAAATCTAGGGGAGAGGGTAGTGGAGCTTATAAAAGAGATTTTAAAACAGCAAAAAACGCAATTGTTTTAGCGAATTATAAGTGTGAAATTGATTTGAATCATGAGTACTTTATTTCAAAAGTTACAAAGAGAAATTATGTAGAGGCGCATCATTTAATTCCAATAGGATTTCAAGATGATTTTCAAAAAAGTATAGATGTGGAAGCGAACATAATTTCATTATGTGCCCACTGCCATAAAAAATTACATCATGGTGAATATAAAGTGATAGAACCGTTAATAGAAAAGTTATATGATGCTAGAATTAATAGATTAAATAATTGTGGTATAACCATAAATAAGAATGAATTACTTAATTACTATAAATAAAAAAATGCATATCTAAATTAAATTTGAGTGATTATGAAGTTTTAAGTACATGTATTTTTTAAGGGCTCTAAAAAATTCCTATTTGTATTTAATGACTAATGTTTTTTAAATATATTAATTATCACACTGGAATCACTAAGATTTTATACTAAGAAGTGAAATATAAATAGTAATTATATAGTTAGGAGTTTTGACATGCTTTTAAGAGAAATAATTATAAATAATTATAGAAAATTCAAAAATGAATCCTTCTCAATGGCTGATGATATCACCTTGCTTGCTGGTGCTAATAATAGTGGTAAGACATCTATGATTAATTTAATGGGGTCAATAATGCAAAATGGTAAAACACCCTTTTGTATTTCGGACATTCCAGTAAAATTATCAAAAAAATGGGTCGATGAAGTATATGAAATATTTGTAAGGTGTTTTGATAAAGGTGAGGACGCTTTATCTACAGTTGAATTAATTGTAAATGAACTATTTACTGATGAATTATCTAGTTTAAAAAGAGATTTAATAATACCAGCAACACTAATGCGTTTTAAAATAGAATATACCGAAACTGATGATATTAGAAAGTTTGCAGATTTTATTATGGATTTAGATCCGGATAATAGAAACTTCTATTTTGAATATTCATTCCAACCAACTGATATATCCTTTGGACAAGCATTGGAGGATAACTATAACAAATTGTATGCAAGGTATAAAAAAATCCAATCTTTAGAAGGTTCATCCTCAAAGGTTCAGCAATTTAAAGAAGTTATATTATCGATATATGAAGCTAGTATTATTGAAAAGTGTTACTTTAGTGATAGGAATTATATAGATAAAGTAGAGATTGAAGTCTCGGCTTTTAGGAGATTATTTAATTATAAATATATTAATGCAGGTAGACCACTTGATGATCAAAGTAATGGTAATTTTAAAAGTCTTAGTAAAAATATGATTGAACTTGCAACACATAATAGTAAGTTAAATACCTTACTAGAGGATTTACCAGATCAAATACTTAGCCCAATACAGGATGCAAAAATTATTGATGAGGTAAGAGTAGCTTCGGTTAGAGATCTTAGTGATACAATTAAAACGATTTCTAAAGCAAGTGGAGGAAATACGGGGAGTATGATTCTTGATATAGACATTAATGAAGAAGCAATAACTTCTCTCCTTAATCAAATAACTAACACTAAATATCAGTATGAAGGTTATATTCTTGATGAAGCTTCTCAAGGATTGGGTTATAGTAATATGATTTATATACTCCTTCAGTTAGAAACATATAAAAGAAAAATAGATCCGTTAGTAGTTAATCTATTTATAATAGAGGAACCAGAATCACATATGCACCCTCAAATGCAAAGAATCTTTGGGAAACATCTAAAAAAATACTACCTTCAAAAAAAAATACAAGGACTAATAACAACTCATTCTGGAGAAATGGTTCGTCTAACAGAAATGAAAAATCTTAGAGTCTCAAGACCGCTAAATCATTTAGAAAGTAAAATTTATGATTTTTCGATTTTTAAGGAGAGCTTGAGTGGCGATATTACTTTGGATACGTTCTATGATTGGTTTTATGAAATTGGATTTTCACAAATTGTTTTTGCAGATAGAGTTATTCTTTATGAGGGTGATACAGAACGATTACTTATAAGAAAGTTATTGACTCTAGATACATATGAAGAGCTTAATCAAAAGTACATAGCGTATGTTCAGGTAGGTGGTGCTTATGCACATAAATATAGTAAGGTAATTGATTTCCTGAAAATAAAAACACTTATTCTAACGGATTTAGATTATAAAAAAGGAGCGGTAACTGTAAAAGCAGTAAAGGAGTCTAACACAACAAATGCTACAATCAATAGCTACTATAATGATTCAAAAGGGACGAATTCTCCAACAGTACTTGATCTGTATAAATGGAAAGAGAACAATGAAAATAACATGTTCGGAGGGCTAGCTTTACTCAGTTATCAAGGGGAAGCTGAACAGTATGCTCGTACCTTAGAAGAGGCTATGTTATCAAAGTTTTATAATTTTAATGTGTTAGAGAAAAAAGATAGAGATTTTTGGATTCAAAAAAGAGACATTGATAAACTTAAATATACTGTTCCAAACCCTGTTAAACCAAATGAAGATAATCCAAGTCCAGCTGAAAAGTATAGTATTAGAGATATTGTCAAACATACAGAAAATCGAAAGACTGATTTTATGTACTCAGTGATTTTAAATGGTTTAATAGAAAAGATGCTTCCTAATTATATTGAGGAGGGATTGGATTGGCTACAGAAATAGTGGAGAATATTTTTTGTGTTAATGCGCCAGCAGGTAGTGGTAAAACAACAAAGATAAAATCAATGATTGTAAATCACAAGATAAAACATCCCATAGATAATATACTTTGTATAACCTACACAAAGAGAGCTGCAGAAGAGCTTAACAAAGACTTTAATGAAGAAGGAATTCATATAAGTACCATTCATTCATTTCTTCATAGATTTTTGAAGATATATTTTTGTAAGAATGAAATGAAAGATTTATATTTTGAAATGTTTGAGGACTTAATCAGAGAAAGTATAGAGAATAAAGAGGAAAAAGAACATATAGCTATAAGAAATCAAAAGTATATTGAAAAGCATGGTTGTTTATCGATAGAGAGCATCAAATCTAATATAACTACTATTTCTTATAATGAGTCTTCGAACAATTATCTTTATACAGGGGGATTGTCCCATGATAGTTTATTGTTATTTGCAGAAAAGGTGTTTGATAAGTTTCCGAAGATTAACATGAGACTAACGCAAAAGTATCAATCAATTTTTATTGATGAGTATCAAGATTCGGCTGCTAGCGTATTAAGAATGTTTTATAAGGCATGTCTTAATACAAAATCAAACCTCTATTTTCTTGGTGATAAGATGCAACAAATATATAAGAACTATGATGGATCATTTGAAGAAGAATTAAAAACTTTGAATACAGATATTAAATTAGATACTAATCATCGTTCAATACCCAATATCGTTTCTGTGTTAAATAATATATATAATGATAAGGGGTTTCAACAGAACCCATCTAAAAAAAATCGTGATATTAAACCAGACCATCCACCAAGAATAATAATGTGTGACAACATTCAAGAACGATTAAAAAAAGAGTGTTCAAACTATCCTAATGCTTTATTGCTATTTTTATTAAACCAACAAAAATTTGCTTCAATTGGTGCAAAAGAACTATACAGGCAATTTAATCGATTAGAGAGATATTCACATGCAAAACAATTAAGTGCCACGGATGTTTTATCTGATAATACGAGTGAAAATGCAGATCCTCTCTTAAAACTACTTTTTATAGTTGGAGAAGTGATAGATCACTACGAAAAGTCTAATGTTGGAAGTATAATTCAAATTTTTAAAGCGAATCGTAAATTATTTGATATGGGGATTGGTACAATTACTAGTCATCAGGATAGAATTGATTTGAATAAACTATTAAAGCAGCTATATGAAAATTATCAGAAAGCAATCTCGATAAGTGAATTCTTAACTTTATTGAGGAGATGTAAACTTTTTAAAAACAGCTATATAGAGAGCATGGACGATGAATATTCGGAAGTTTTAAAAGTTAAATTAAATGAATTTAAAGCACTATCCAATTATTTGAAAAACCCAGCAGTCTCAACCCAGCATGGAGTAAAAGGAGAGAGCCATAACACAGTATTCTTTATTGCAGAAGATTCTTTTAGAACACCAGTAGTTCATATGCATAAATTTTTGAAGTTATGGACTATTAAGGAATTAACATTAGATTCTTTAGAATCTTTTTATTATGATTATAATAAATGGATTGAAGATACAATTAGCCACTTAGGATGTAAAGTATCGGATTTAAATAAAGAAAGTCATGATAAACATAAGGTTTATTTAAAAACAAGGGTGGAGCAATTATGTAAGCACTTTGAGATGAACTTTATATTTAAGGATTTATGTGAAGAATCTTATAGTAAATATATTCTCAAACCCAATGTTTCAAACATTAAAAAATGTTTTAAAGAAAGTACGGTGTATGGTGTTCTTTCGGCCTATAAACTTTTTTATGTAGGTTGTTCAAGAGCAAGGAGAAACTTATCTGTTATTGTTGATAAATCTAAGGTTGAAGGTTTCTCAGAGGAATTAATTGCTAAGTTAAAAAGTATAGGATTTAGTGTTGAAGTTGAAACGAAAGAATTGCAGAAAGTGTAGTATCGGTTCAAGTAAGTATTGGAGTTAAGCAACATTAGCAGTTAAGAAAGTGGTTTTTTATAAAATTTAATGTCAGCCAATTAGTAGGATAAAATACGTCCATAATAAAAGTGTTTAATTTTACATTATATTATTTAGAGGTGTTAATATGGAATTAGGAGAGTTTCTTTATAATTTAGTTCATTCTGAAAAGCCATCAGAATATATTTTGCAATGGGGAATGTATAATCGAATTACGAAGGATTACAGATTAATTGCTGTATCTGAAGAATACGATAAGGATGCTGTATACCCAAAGGGTCTTGTAAATATCTTAAACCAAAAAGATACTGATTTTGTCCCATACTTTATGTCAGAAAAATTATTTTTCTTAGATACTACTATCATACAATCGATGTTACAAAATTCAAGTGTGCAGATTCAATATGACTATTCAATTATGTTAGATACAAATTACACTAGTTACATTGAAACTTTTTTAAAGGATTTTAATAAACCTAACTTTTCTGAGGGGAGTATTTATAAAACGTTAGATACCTTGTTAAGAAATAAATTTAATTATGATTATACTTACTACTTAATTGAAAACTATAAAAATTTGTTTTCTTCCGGGGAGAAAAAATTTACAATATCTGATTCTAGTCATATTGCATTATACGAAAACTTATATTATCTGGAGTTATTTAAAAGTATTAATCATAAAGAATATATTAATAACAATAAAATAGAGTTTATGATTAGTGAGAATGAAGCTAAACAAAAAACAGATGAATTAATTAATATTATTTATAATAATATTAATAAAGATGGACTTCGGATTTTTATTGATATGCATCAAAATATTACATTACTTTTAATCGGTATTTGGCAAATAAAGTTTAGTAGTAAAGCTAATGCTAAAAATAAAATGAAAAAATTATTTGATTTTGTAAGAACTAAGGTAGGAGTTTATTACGAAAGAGAACTAATTATTGCATTAAAGTACTTTGAAGATGCTAAGTCTGTCGGTATGTTGAATAAAATTAACAAAGGTAGTAATCAGAAAAGACTATTAGAAAAAATTGAAAATATCGCATGGGATTTTTTGGTTCCGAGAGTTATGGAATTTCAAATTAATGTAAATAAAGAAAAAACTTTCTTTGTTCCTTTTTTCTTATCACACGATAAAAAATTAAAAGATTTAATTAGAATGTTTAAAATAAAAGGTATTTTATTACACAAAGAAACTAAAGAGTTTATTCCAATTTCAGAACTAAATACTAATAAGTTGTTTGAAGAAAAAGGATTATTGAAAAGCTTGGAAATGTTGAAGTCTGATGAAGTGATGGAAGAAAGAATTAGGGTTATGACAGAAAATGTGAATAATAATTTTGAAGTTATCGATAATGAATTGAAAAAATTGATTCAAATACTTGATAATAGAGAGTGAGTAAAAAAATTATTTATTTACTTACTGGAGAGTGCTTTACCGTTTTTACATGAAGTGAGTAATATATGAATTATAATAACATAGTCTACTAAATTTGTTGGATAGTTGCTAATAGTAAAATTCCCATACTTGCTGATAGAGGAAATTATGAGGATACAGATGATTTTAGAAAGGGTTTAGAAAATTTGGCCACTATCCGAATTCACAACCGAAGAAGAAAACTATATAAAAGAAGTAATCCAGCAGTTTAACACCTAGTTAAACTGCTTTTCCATTATAATAGAAGAAAAACCAAACGGAGGAAAACCACATGCCAACCTACAAAAACTAATCCGAAACAAAATCCCACAAATAATAAAAACCAACGGAAAAACACCTACAACAAGAATCCTACCCGAAGAAGAATACATGAACTCTGCAAAAAACCAGAAGAAGAACTAACCGAATATCTAGAAGCAACAACAAAAGAACATAAACTAGAAGAACTATCCGACCTCCTAGAACTAATCAACGCCCTAGCCGAACACGAAGGCACAACACTAGAAGAAATCAACAACATCCGCAAAAAGAAAGCAAAAGAAAGAGGTGGCTTCTCAGATCGAGCTTTTTTAATCGAAGTAACCGATAACTAGCCCCTCATAAACCCCTCCGAAGCCCCTTACAAGCCCCTACCAAGTAATAAATCACTAAGAAAAAACACAACAAAAACAACTACAAACACCGTAGTAGGAGTCGAAAAAAATTTTGAAATAACACGCCAAAAACCCAGCCCTCCTTCCTATATATAGTACAAAGAGGGAATTTTCATTTTTGAATGAGAATGGGAGGAATTAGGATGGCGGTGTATCGTACTGTGCAGGTGAATTTTTGGCAGGATGATTTTGTTTTGGATTTGACGCCGGAGGAGCGGTATTTTTATGTTTACTTATTAACTTGTTCGAAGACGACGCAGTGTGGGATTTTTCCTTTTCCGAAGCGATTAGCTGAGATGGAGACGGGTTATAATCGGGAGACTGTTGATAAGCTTGTGCAGCGCTTCATTGATTATGGGAAGATTCTGTATGATGCGGATACACGGGAGTTATTCGTTTTGAATTGGCTTCGTTATAACCCTGTGACGAATACGAATGTGGAGAAGTGTGTGCTTCGTGAGCTTAAGGGTGTGAAGAATAAGGAGTTTGTACATATGTTTCTTCAGAAGTGCGTAGAGGAGGAACTAAATGTTCCGATGCTTTTAGCGCATTTCGGTATGCCGAGTGATTTGGCTGTGGATGATGTTGAGCAAGTTTGTGAGGAGACAGAGGAAGAAGAGGTTATAGAGGAAGAAACGGGAAGTCGCGTGTTTTCTTTTTATGAGCAACATTTCGGTAGCTTGTCTCCGCATACTGTGGAGGAACTGAGTGCGTGGATGGAAGATTTGTCAGAGGAGCTTGTGCTGAAGGCTCTTCAAATTGCGTTTGAGAATAATAAGCGGACGGTTGCTTATGTGAAGGGGATTTTGAGAGGATGGCACGGGAAAGGATTTACGAAAGTGTGTGAGGTTGAGGCTGATACGGCGAGCTTTAGGAAGAAGGAGTCGTCTGTTAGTACCGGGGAGACGGAGGAGTTTTTGGCGAGGTGTGAGGAGTGGGAGAAGAATGCGCCGTCTGAGGAAGAGTTGCAGCGCTTTTTAGCGGAGCGCGGGTGGCGTCCATGAGTATTCAAAATGTGGAGGCGGAAAAGACGGTGTTAGGTTCTCTATTACTTGATGGAGAGCTTATTAAGGAGTGCCGTCTGACTGAGCAGTATTTTTCTATGCCAGTGCATAAGTCTATATTTCAGTTAATGAGAAAGATGGAAGGAGAGGGGCAACCAATTGACCTTGTAACGTTTACTTCTAGAGTGGACCCGAATTTTTTGAAGGGGATCGGGGGAATGGAGTATTTTATAGGGTTAATGGATGGTGTACCTACTACTAGCAACTTCTCTTATTATGAGGGGCTTGTTCGAGGTGCTTGGAAAATGTATCAGGCGGGTGTTCTCGGGCACAAGATGGGTGAGCGTCTTATTGCGGAGAAGAGTGAGAAAATTATTGGTGAGACGATTACGGCACTTTGTGAGTTAGAGGAGAAGGACAGTGTATGTGAGTTTGATTTGAAGGATGCGCTAGTTGATTTATATGAAGAGCTTCATCAAGATGCGAAAGAGATTACTGGTATTGAGACTGGTTATACATCGCTAAATAAAATGACATGTGGACTTCAGGAAGGTGATTTTGTCGTTCTTGGTGCGCGTCCTTCTATGGGGAAGACTGCGTTTGCGCTTAATGTTGGACTGCATGCAGCGAAGTCTGGAGCGGTGGTAGGGTTGTTTTCATTAGAGATGAGTAGTAAGCAATTGTTGAAAAGGATGGCTTCTTGCGTAGGTGAAGTGTCAGGAGGTAGGCTGAAAAATCCGAAGCATCGTTTTGCGATGGAAGATTGGGAGAAGGTAAGTAAGGCGTTTGCGGAGATTGGTGAGTTGCCATTTGAGATTTACGACAATGCAGGTGTTACGGTGCAAGATATTTGGATGCAAACCCGTAAGTTAAAGCGGAAACACGGTGATAAAAAGCTTTTAGTCATTGTAGATTATTTGCAGCTCATTACGGGCGATCCGAAGCATAAGGGCAATCGATTTCAAGAGATTAGTGAGATTTCTCGTAAGCTTAAGTTATTAGCACGTGAATTAAATGTTTGTGTAGTAGCACTGTCACAGTTATCTCGTTCTGTAGAGTCGCGGCAAGATAAGCGTCCGCTTTTATCAGATTTAAGAGAGACCGGACAAATTGAGCAAGATGCGGATGTCATTATGCTTATGTATCGAGAGGATTATTACGATAAGGAAACAGTGCAGAAAGAGATGACGGAGATTCATGTGGCGAAGCACCGGAATGGGCCTGTGGGGAGTTTTAAGCTGAGGTTTTTGAAGGAGTTTGGGCGGTTTGTGGAGATTGGATGATAAAATAGAAGAAGGCATATAAAAAGGTAAAGGAGTGGTTACGGATGACAAAAGTAGGTCGTTTATATGAACAAGAGAAGCAAGAAGAAATTGATAAAGCACTTTCGGCAGCTGGAATGCTCTTTAAAGGAATGAGTGTAGAAGAAATAGCTAAAAAATTAGATGTAACAATTGAAAAGGTAAAGGAGTGGGAGAAGCGTTTATCTCATTAATCGATGGGGTAATGGCAGCGTCTGTATAAATTTATACAAAAATAGCCGAATATTTACTATATAATAGTCGGCTATTTTTGTACGGAGAAGTTGTTAGGTTTAATACGCAAATCTTTTGGTTTGCTCTTGAATATGTTCCTCATTTCCCCATAAAGAAAGATCTTCTCTCTGCAGTAATCCATTGCTGCAAATCATCTTGGCTACGTCGGACAAGTCGATTTACTAAAACATCATGCCATACATAATCTTCTAATAGGTATATATGAACGGGGTCATCTGTATAAAAAGCAATATTACGCTCTTCAAGTGATGGGCCATAAATCATCTCTTTAGAATCTATGGATAAAATAAACCAATGTTCTGTAGAACGGGTTTCTGTATAGGGTGTGATACGATGGGCTTCTAGATTTTTAATGGGATTTTCAACATGCAAGGTAATACCTTGTACTGTGACTTTATCAGCTACCTCAGCTAGATCCTCTTTTAACGCTTCATACATCTCATCCCACATCGAAATGACAATACGTTTTTCGGCTTTTTTTATTAATGTCTGACAATAGCTAATGATTGTTTTATTGTCTTTTAAAGTAATTACTCGATTATCCGTTTTTTCTTCGGAAGTTTCTAGTTTCTTTAATGAATCACTAATTCCTTCATAAGTAGACTGCCATTCTGTTTGCGCCTTCTGTAAAAAGATTTCAACAGGTAGAGGTGAATAGCGAGTGGTGTCATTTATTTCTTCCTTCATGACAATTCCTTTTTCTACAAGGTTACCTAAAATCTCATAAATTCGCGCTCTTGGGACACCCGAATCCTTACTCACTTGGTAGGCTGTGACAGGCCCTTGTTTAACAAGAGATACATAAGATTTAGCTTCATATTCATTGAAACCAATTTTTTTAAGCTGTTGCACTATGTAGTCCACTTTTTTCGTCCTCCGATATTTGCTTTTATCCCGCTTTAACGGGCAGTAAGACTCCCACCTCAAAATTCAGCGGAAGCAAAGAAGTTAGGTGGGGGTCGGGCTGCCCGTAAAAGCCCGATTGGTTCAACTAATAATCAGTGGCCCCACTGATTAAAGTTTCACTTTATATTTCAACGTTACAATAACTGTTTACATTTAGCAAATTATTAGTTACTATTCGAATAGTGACTAAAGGGGAGGTTAATAGTATGGATTTTTATTTAGACCCATCTGTATTAATGATTTTGATTGTTTTTGGATTTGTAGCTGCATTTATTGATTCAGTTGTAGGTGGTGGTGGACTCATTGCTTTACCAGCTTTATTATTTACAGGACTGAATCCAGCAAGTGCAGTAGCTACGAATAAACTAGCGTCGACAATGGGAAGTGCAACTAGTAATATTGTGTTTTATCGTTCTGGTAATCTTAATTTGAAATCGGCGTTTAAATTAGTTCCGCTCACTTTCATAGGTTCCATAATAGGGGCATGGACCGTTCATTTAATGAATCCAGAAGTACTGAAGCCATTGATGTTGATTATGCTTGGTGCGGTCGCTATTTATACGATATTCAAAAAGGATTGGGGTAGTATTTCCACTCATAAGAAATTGTCTGGTCGACACGTCATTATTTTTACCTTTTTTATTTTTGCTATTGGTTTTTATGATGGATTTCTAGGTCCTGGAACAGGTTCATTTTTAATGTTTTCTCTTTTATTTATTGGGTATGATTTTTTAAAAGCAGCAGGTAATGCGAAGCTTCTTAATTTAGGAAGTAATGTTGGTGCATTGTTGATGTTTATGTATGTAGGGCAAGTCAACTATGCATATGGTTTTATCATGGGGATTGCTCAAATTGCTGGAGGGATTGTTGGCTCCAAATTTGCTATAAAAAAAGGAAGCGGGTATGTTCGTGCTCTTTTCATTACAGTAACTTGTTTATTGTTAGCGAAAAATCTGTATGACTATATTCAGTAAGTAATTAAAGAACGTAGAAAAGGTCAAAGATGCCTACATAGAATATAAGAAGATACCAGGAGAAAATTCCTTTTAACATTTTTTAGATGCTACCTTGTTTGAAGATAGCATCTAAAAAGAAAATCTAAGTGAAGAGAATAAAAATAATATAAACTCATATTTTTCTGGGGTATGTTTATTGATCATAGTGAAATGTTTATTCTATATTCTTCTTATAATTAGGCCGCAACAAACTCTTAAAATCTAACTCAGCAATTAGCACACTCAGCAATATAAGCGTAGCCCCTAAGTATCCTTTTCCTGTCAGCGTTTCACCTGTGAAAACGAAAGCGAATCCTGCGGAAAAGACAGGTTCTAATGAAAAAATAAGACCTGTATGGGTAGGCGTCGTGTATTGCTGGGCAATTACTTGCACGATGAATGCGACTGCGGTGCAAAATATGCTTAAGGCTAAGATGATTAGCCATGAGTTGATTGTGCTAGGAAGCTTTGGCGTTTCTATAATGAATGAAAAAATAAGACTAAATAGACCGACGAAACCGAGTTGTATGACGCCAAGTGCAATGGAGTTTACATGTTTCGTTACGCTTCCAGTAATGATGACGTGAATCGCATAAAATAGGGCAGACAGTATGCAAAATATATCGCCGTTACCGATTTTGAATTCGCTCGTTAATGTTAATAAGCCGATTCCTATTATCGTTAAAATGATTCCTACTATAACTTTCTTTTCCGGAATGTGTTTTAAAAATATAGCTGATAATATTGGAATGAAAATGACTGTGAGACATAGTAGGAAACCAGCATTAGAAACACTCGTATACTTTGTACCGAAAGTCGCGAAAATGTAAACGATAAATAAGACAGAAGCAAGTATAAATGCATATTTTACAGTTTTAAAATCAACTTTGAATAAATGTTTGTAAAATATTAAACCTGATAAAAGAAAAGCGATAATAAATCGTAATGCTATTAAATTATATTCTTCTATGCCATCAAGTCCAAGTTTTGTAAGTAGGATGGATGCACCCCAAAAAAATGTAACTAGTAGTAACATTAAATCCGCTTTTAATTGTAGTTTCATTTCTATTCCCTCGTTATGTATAAATTTTATAAGCCCATACCCCTATCCCCATTTTTAATTTTAATATTAATTCTGAATATTTGTAACTTAAATTTATCGACGTTTTATTTCATTGATTTAATGTTATCCGCCGCGAAAACATTAGCGGAGTTAAATCCAAACATGACGTTCATTTACGTATCTGGTAGCGGAACAGACAGTACAGAATCAAGACGTACGATGTACGTGAAGTTTCAGCGTATTTTTTGCGGAAGCAACTTCTGGGTAAGGACAACAAAAAACCCACTCCGCGCCGTAGGAAGCAAAAGGGTGGGTTTCGTAAAAAATAATAACGTATAATAACCACCACCCTATACGGTAGCAGTTAAGGAAGAGATGTTAGCGCATCTCTTCTTTTTATTATATGCCAATTTATTCGCTGTTACACTTATATAGTATTCTACGGAAAATATATCATATTCCTATTTTGTGGTCAATTTGATCCCGCTTTAACGGGCAGTAAGACCCCCACCTCAAAATTCAGTGGAAGCAAAGAAGTTAGGTGGGGGTCGGGCTGTCCGTAAAAGTCCGATTGGTGAGGGCTGATTAAAGTTTCACTTTATTGCATGATTGAAAAGGTGTAGTCTTATTCCTTTTCAAACTGAAAAATATCCCGATTAATAAGTTGATGGAGATACCTATCCATTTCAGCAGCAGAAACTTTTCTTTCACTTTTAAACCACCATGCGCTTAATGAGGTGATTGCCCCTGAATAAAATTCAATGATTAAATCATTGGGCATCGTATGATTTTTGTGCAGTTGATTTAACGCTTCTATTTCTTGTTTTCTCGTTTCGTGACTTAAATATTGTGTTCGGTTAATAAATTGTTCATCAGACATTTGCGTTTCTAATATTTTACCGATTTCTTCATGGTGTAGAAATTGTTCCATTACTTGAAATGGTTTACTTAATCGATCTGAAACCGGTATTTCAGCAATCATCTTGCTATATCGTTTAAATCCAAATGCTAATAAAGCATCTTTATCTTCGAAGTGTTTATAAAAGGTTGTTCGGTGTACCATTGCGCGGTCACATATTTGGTTAATCGTAATCGTACTATATTTCTGTTTTGATTGCGTCATTAATTCAAATAAGGAATCCCACAGTAATTTATGTGTACGTCTAATACGTAAATCAAGTTGTTTTTCATTATCGTTCATCTACAATTCTCCTTTTTTGTAGATTAAATATACAGTGGCTGAAAATTGATTCTCCCTTTTTAATCTACATATGTATATTATATTACATGTGTTCTGGTGTATTTAAAGTTTTTTAAGTAAGAAACAGGAGGAGAATCTGTAAATGAATATGACAACTAAGAGCCCTGCAAGTGGCAAAGTTGATACTTCTAATTTGAAACATACCCCCATTTTAATTGCATTACTTTTAGGTGCAATGGTTGCATTATTAAATGAAACATTACTTGGAAATGCGTTAACGGTATTAATGAAAGAATTTGACGTAACGGCTTCAACGATTCAATGGCTTTCTACAGCATACATGTTAGTAGTTGGGGTTTTAGTTCCAATTACAGCATTACTTCAGCAATGGCTCACAACGAGACAAATGTTTTTGATCGCTATGGTAACGTTTTTAGTCGGTACATTAATTGCGGGATTCGCACCGACATTTTCCGTTTTATTAATTGGCCGTATCGTCCAAGCTGTAGCGACGGGGTTAATTACACCGTTATTAATGAATACGATTTTAATCATTTGTCCACCTGAAAAACGTGGTGCGACAATGGGATTAATCGCACTCGTGATGATGGCAGCTCCGGCAATTGGCCCTACATTATCTGGAGTAATTGTGGATTCATTAAATTGGCGCTGGTTATTCTATATTGTTATTCCTATCGTGATTATTTCCATTATGATTGGGATGAAGTACATTCAAAATGTTTCAGAGTTAACAAGGCCAAAAGTAGATTATCCATCTATCCTTTTATCGACATTAGGATTTGGCGGGCTTGTGTATAGCTTTAGTGCATCGGGTGATTTAGGATGGTCCGATGCAAAAGTGTATGGCACTTTAATTGTTGGGCTTATCTCATTATGTATTTTTGCCGTTCGACAATTGAAAATTGAGAATCCAATTTTAGAATTACGAGCATTTAAAGTTCCGATGTTTACATTATCAGTTGGATTAATTGTCATTGTGATGATGTCGCTATTTTCAACGATGACTTTATTACCGATGTTCCTGCAAACCGTTTTACTCGTTACAGCTTTTAAATCAGGAATTATCATGCTTCCGGGAAGTGTTATTAGCGCCATAATGGGACCAATCGCAGGTAAACTATTTGATAAATTTAGTCCGAAAGTTATTATCGTTCCCGGCATTGTTTTAGTAGGAATTGCAATGTTCTTATTTAAAGGCATTACTCCTGATACATCAATGGTACAAATTATTGTCATGCATAGCGTATTAATGGTTGGACTCATGTTTGTCATGACAGCACAAACATACGGTTTAAATCAATTAACACCAGATTTATATCCGCACGGAACAGCACTATTTAGTACGTTGCAACAAGTAGCTGGCGCAATTGGTACAGCTATATTCATATCGAAAATGTCTTCAGGAACAACTAGCTATATGGAGAGCTCCGTAAATCCACTGGATCCAGTAGAGAAGTTAAACGGTTTAACGTCAGGGTTCCAAGGTGCATTTGCACTTGGGTTAATCTTTATTATTGTTGCATTTATCGTATCGTTATTCTTAAAAGAAGAGAAAGAAGGAGTAAAGGCAGCGAGGGTTTTACAGAACGAACATTAAGGTTTATATAAAAAAGACATCTTTGCCTAGAAAAGATGTCTTTTTTATATTTTTTTCGTAACACTTGTTTTGGGTGTCTTCATACATAAGAATTGGTATGTACAATAATTATCCTTTTTGAGAATAATGATGCAAAGCCGTACTAATAACCAGTAGTTCACCAGATGATTTAGTGACATCGTATATAGATCCTGTTATGAGAATAGGCATAGTCATGATTGTGAAGTTGTTATATTGGTATTAAATGATTTATACGTTTTTTATAGTAAAAATTAGAGACACTTCAATAAAAAGGAATTAAATATGGTACTCTTTAGTTAAGATATTTAAACGAAGACAGGGGAAATGAAGATGGACAAAAAGCTAACGTATTGGCTAGCATCTATTATAGGTGTAGTAGTACTTGCAACTGGTATGACTTATGGAATGTTACAGTTTGCTGAAGTCCCGCTTGGGAGTGAGGACCATGTTTTTGCAGAGGTTAATAAAGAAGACACACTATCGAATGAAGCAGAAGTGAAAGGCTCAAATGCACAACTTCACATTACAGTAACTTCTACTGAAGAAGAAGTGATTTCAGCTATGCATAGCATGACTCATCAAAAAGTAAAAGCGTGTGAAGGAAAGGGAGCAACCCCTATGTCCAAAAAGAATGCAGAGAAAGTAAGAAACATTCTAAACGGAAACAATTTCAAGAATAAAGAAGAGCTATTAGCAATTACTGAAAGATGGGCAAATAGAGATTTTAGTGAAATTTTAGAAGAACATAACTATTTTATTAAACTTCAAGGTGGCAAGATAGGTGAAGCTACAGTAATGGATAAGGTAGACGAGCAAGTATTCTGTTTGAATACTTTCGGTGATGATGTAACGGCCGCATTATTTAAATCAGGAGATCTTCAAGCGCTGTAAGGTGTTTTTTCTTTGATATAAAGAAAGCCTCAAGTATTCATATACTTGAGGCTTTTCCAATGGAAAGATAGGAATGATCCGAATTCCTTACATTAAGAACAAAGTGGAATTACTCCTAAACCAATTAATAAAGCTGCAGCAACTGCTGGAATTGGTACAGGAATTTGAATACCTTCTACAAACAAGAAATACTGACCACTTACTATTTTAAAACAAACTAATTGCATGGCTATTCCTCCCTTCTTTTAGAATTAATACATTATATTAATTTATCTATTTATTGTTATAGTTGAATTATTCATTTTTAAAAATATAGTTAATATGTGAATAGTTTTCGAAAGGACCTGCTCAATCAATACGAAAAAACATAAGATGAAACGAATCCATTAAAATACATGAGTGAACCTTAGTTTTCCCCTCTTATCTAAAGGAGGAACTATTATGGGTTATGGTGGTAGTTGTGGCGGTTGTGGCTTCTCGGGAGGCTTTGCTTTATTAGTTGTGTTATTCATTTTATTAATCATCGTTGGAGCTTCTTGCTTCTGCTAAAAACTATTGGAAAAGACACTCATATGGAGTGTCTTTTCTTTCGTGCAAAATGATTCCTGATAATATCCAACTGTATGTAGTATACGGTATATTTTTTCCTCATTAGACATATAAAAATGTTGGAGGGATGTTATGAAACTAGTAGGGAAGTACATTTATATTCGGCTTTATAAAACTGCTGATGCTAACGAGTTAGCTAACTTACATATTAGAAATCGCGAATTTTTTCAACGAGTTTGCCCGTTGCTCCCAGAAGTTTTTTATACAGAAGAACATCAAAAAATACGTCTTGAACAAGCTCTAAAAAAGACAGCTGAAGGGCAAGTATACCCTTTCGGAATCTTTTTAAGAGAAAATGATAAACTGATTGGAGACATTTCATTAACTCAAATTGTTAGGGGAGACCTCCAAAGCTGTTATACGGGATTTACTTTAGATAAGGAGCATAATGCAAAGGGCTATACAACAGAGGCTCTTCAACTTGTTGTAGATTTTGCTTTTAGGGAATTAAAGCTACATAGAATTGAAGCAGGAGCGATGCTTGATAATTTAGCATCTATTCGTGTATTAGAAAAAGTGGGATTTAAAAAAGAAGGTATAGCGAAAGAAAATATAAGGATTAATGGCAAATGGACAGATCATCAAATATTAGCTATCATCAACAGCTTGGATGTGTAAGCTTATTTTGATTCCAATAACGATAATTATGTAAAGGGCTGTCTATATCGACAGCTTATTATATTTTTTGCTTAGCGTGAGTTTTTCGGCTAATTCAGTAAAAAACGGAAACTCTGCAACCCACGCCAGGATAGGAATGTATAAAAAAATGAATAGCATTATAGGGGTACGGAAACGATTATGGGTTTCAAGGGCCACTCTGAAATTAAATACCACGCTTCGATTTTGATAAGTGTATTTGAGAAACTCTAAATCCTTTAAAATCAATAACTTGTAAGCTTCTCAATAGAGTACACTCTATTGAGAAGGTAAATATGTAATTATGCATATTTATATTTTTTTATTTTAATAGTAATTAAACCTAATATATAATTAAAAAGTTTTTTACGAATTGATAAGGAGATGCGAGTATGAAGAAAACCATAGGACTTATATTATCATTATTTTAATTACTTTCTACCTATGCACCAATGTTTACAGAGGAAGTCGAAGTTTTAAATCAAATAGGCCGCGTCAAAGAGAAAGGAGATTAGTATTATTATGGATCTCTTCAACATAATGCGAATTTTAGACTAAGGGATTTTCAAATTAAAAAACTTGGTTTTACTGTTTATTAAGAAGGTTCCATAAACGGGCTACTACATTTAAAACATGAAACATCTTATGAACTAATTATTGTTTAGACAGAATGACTTAGGTTGTCCTTATGCGAAATATTAGTATGAATAGAAATTTGATAATTATATAAAACGCCGTAAATGAAGGATAAAATAAGTGCTGATTTTGCAATTATATTTTTAAAAATTGAATAGGAGATCTATTATGAATACAATTAAGAAATTATTTTTAAGTTCTGTGATATGTATTTTATTATTCAGTACAGTAGGAACAGCGTATGCAGAACAAAATGGTCAAGTGAATTCATCATCTTTTATTGACGTTCCTAAAACCCACTGGGCATATAAAGAAATGATGTATATGGCTGAAAATAAGATTATAACAGGATACGGAAATGGATATTTCGGTGCTACGGATCCTATTATTCGCGAACATCTTGCTGCATTCTTGTATCGATATTTAAAACCGCAAGATAGTACCAATAATCCATTTGTTGATATTGGTGATAGCAATTTTAAAAAGGAAATTTTGGCACTTACTGCACGGGGCATATTTAGCGTAAATGTAGAGAAACAATTCAATCCGAAAAATAATATGACGCGTGCTGAAATGGCTGCAGTACTTGTCAGAACCTTCGATTTAAAACCGAAAGGGAATTTTGACTTTACGGATATGAAAGGTCATTGGGCTAACGAATATGTCAAAATATTAGCTGGGAATAAAATCACAAATGGTACTGGTGATGGCAATTTTAATCCAAATGGACTTGTCACAAGAGAGCAATTTTCTGTGTTCTTATATAGGACAATCATGGCAACATCAAGTATAAAAAACAATGAATCGGTTGGCTGGGTTGTAGATGGAGAAAAGAAATACTATTATGACAAACCAGGCGTGAAACATACTGGATTATTACGTTCAGGGGATGATACCTATCTCTTCGATAAAAATGGTAATCTAGCTGTGGGATGGAATACCGTTGACGGGAAGGACTATTATTTTAATAGAACAACTGGTGCAGCCCAAAAAGGCTGGTTCCCGCAGGCTACACATTGGTACTTCGCAAACGATGAAGGGGCAATTCAAAAAGGTGATGTAACTTATAAAGGTAAACAGTTTCAATTCGACAGAACAGGAAAGATGGTCAAAGGCTGGGTAAAAATTAATTCATTTGATCATAATATATACGGTTCAAGAACAGTTTTAAAAGGATATAATCCTATTCAAGTTGGAGACGATGAAGTTCTTGAAGTAGTGGGAGAAGATGATCCGTTATGGTTTAGAGTAAATTATAACGGGAAGACATACGTTGTAAAAAAACTATTTGTAGTTGTGTTTGATCAATCTTTATCCAATAAAATGGATGCGATTCGTCAAGATGTAAACGATTTGAAATTCGGACTAGAATTAATACAAAAACACTCAAAACGCTTAGCTGATGCTAATCAAGCGAAGAATATCGATACGGCTATACTAGAATCTAGCGAATTGACACAAAGTTTGAATCAGTTCCTAACGACTTTAAAAGGATCTCATATACAAAGCTTAGTTGATAACATAAACGCAAAAGAAGCTGACCCAAATGTACAAGTAAAATATCAATCTATCCTCACGAACTTGCAAATGATGGAGGATGATTTTAGTAAAATCCATAAGTTTATGTTATTAAAAGATAGTATTATGGTTTTAGATAAAGCAACAAAAGACTCTGGTACAATGATTAACAATGTACAAGCTGCTAAAGATTTGATACCAGAAACGAAAAAACAAGTAGTAGAACTCGTGGCAGAATTCATGGACCAATATGCACAGATTTTTGCCGCACAACTAGACGCGGCTTATGGTTTTCCTGTAGAAATAGATGAAGCATATGTTCAACCGATAAAAGGATTCATAGATTCCTTACCGAAAGATGAATTAAAAAAACAAGCAAATGGATTAAAGGATACTGCAACAGAAATAAAAGATTGGCATGAAGATTTCAAGGGTAGGATACCCGCATATAAATCCATGGCTAAAGATTTACACACCTTTAATAAAAGTGTAGATAAATTTGCTAAATCAGTAGATACAGCAGCTAAATCTTTACATAAGCAAGCTTTGATGGTCGAAGACTTAACAAGAAGTGTTTCTACACACATTAAAGAAGCGCAACAAGCCTTCCCAACTCTTCACACAGATATCATGTCAGGTATCGACGCTACGAACCACCTTTTAGATTCCGCTAATAAGATTGCGGGATATAAAATTGATACATCTAACGTAGCTAAAAATGTCGGAAACATGGACGGTTTAACAACCCGTCTTAAGGATTTTGGTGTACCACCTGAAAAAATGAAAGAATATCTGGAAGAACAGAAACGTACTAATGAGCTTGGATCCATGTCACTTGATTTCTTTCCAATTGTAGGACAAATCAAACAAGGGTTACAACTCATTAACGGAAGAGAATTTTTCACAGAGAGAGAATATGGTCCAGATGATTATGTTTGGGGAACTGTTTCTACACTAGTAGGTGGCACTCCTAAAGTTATTGGTCGAGTATTTGGTAAATATGGAGAGTTAGAGCAAAAAGCGAAGGATTTAGGAAAAGTATCAAAGGTAACTGAAGAGATTGGATGGAGTATGCCAAGAGGTGGCGGCGTCATTGATGGGCGTAAGTATACTGAACATGCGCTTGAAAGAATGGCACCTGATACAATTCAGGTTCGAGCAGAACTTACAAAGCGTGCACGTGAAAGAGCTGAAAGGAATGGTTACACATTCGGATCAAAAGAATACATGGAGGAATTAAAAAAAGTTGATCCACGTGGTGTAACACCAAGTGTAGTAGAAGAAACAATTAAGCATGCTACTAAACAACCTGGAAATAAACCTGGTCTATGGCAATACGATGGGAAAGATGTTAGAGTCGTATTGAATGATAATGGCGATGTTGTATCCGTTGTACCTAATAAATCGTGAATATTATAAATAAAGTGGATTGAGCCCATTCACGTAAGGAGTTGTTAAATTGAATATACAATATGATGAATATGAATTATTAGAAATATTCGAGAGTGAACCAGAAGATTATTTTATTCCAGGTGCAGGTGCATATAGATATAATAAAATAGATAAATTAGGTTTTGAATTAGTAATGATTATGTGTTATTACGAGGAAACTGTTGAATTAAATTTGTATTATAAAAATAAACGCATCTTTGAAACCAAGATGCATTCGGCGAAACGAATCTATACCCGTAAGGACTCATTATATGTCCAAGGTGGCGTAGAAAACAAAACAATCGAAGTAAAATTCAAACCACATTTTACAGTTACAATAAATGAGTTTTAAAAACCCGAAATTAATGATCGTAAATATTCTGCGCATGCTTTAGAAAGAATGGCTCCGGATACAATACAAGTTCGAGCTGAATTAGAGGCACATGCCAAAAGTAGAGGGCTTGTACGTAGTACACAGAAATTTAAAGAATTTGTTAATCCTAGAGGTATCACAACTTCTGTAGTAGATTTTCTGTGCCTTTCCATTGGGAAATCAAGACTGATATAAAAAATGAGTAGAAAAAACAAGGCTCTTACTTCGTGGATACCGCTACAAAGTAAGAGCCTTGTTTCATTATATTTGTTCATACAGTTTTCCTTGTAGTCTTCTGTTTTCATCCTTCAATCGCTTATTCTTTATCAATTTTTTGAACAGGTTGCTCCCAAAAGTTTTTTATACAAAATAACATCAAAAAATAGGTCTTGAACAAGCGTTAAAAAAGAAAGCTGAAGGGCAAGTATACCCTTTTGGAATCTTTTTAAGAGAAAATGATAAAATGAAGATAATATTAGGGAATTGTGAGGATGATTACGTTGCTTACTTTGATAAAATTTGTAGTTAGTTATGCTGCAAGTCTATTTGCTTTTATTTTTGGATGGTTCTTAATTTCATATATTTTTAACCCTAGCTTTATTCACCCAGACGTTTTACAGGGGTTCATAAAAACTATCGTCACTTATGGTAGTATACCAGCTCTTATAGCTTGCCTAATTGGGGAAGTTTTATATAGGAAAATTAAACGATGTCGAGAGTTTCAATTTGGAATTCCTTTATTTATAGGACTAGCAGTTATCTATACACTTATACCATTTCTTTTTCTTTTTACTTTTACTTTTTCATATTTCTTTGACTTCGTTGCACCTGTTATTATGGGTTCCTTAGCGTTTTATTTAGTACGTAGAAAAATATAATTTTCGTTTTGATCCATTATAATAGCTATCTCTGAATCACTAGTTTCAAAAAGCCTTCACGCAATGATGATTGCATGAAGGCTTTTGATGTTTTCTTATTTTTTTGTCTCGTTAACCCATGTAATAATGTCTTGGATGACATACTCGGGAACATTAGCAGGAATTTCGTATTCACTAGGAAGACTTAATTCCCCGTCACCCTCCGTGAAGAAATGATTCAATTTCGGGTATTTTTTGAACTGAACATTCCCGCGGTTTGAAAGTCCTTTCTGCCATTTTGTATATTCATCTTTTACTGTTACTTGATAATCGCGTGCTCCTTGCAAAATGAGTAAAGGCTCTTTTCGTGATTGTGCTTCTTCAACTGGACGCCACCTAGAAACATCATACATAAAATGAGGTGACCCAAAATTGTAGCCAGCTGGAGGATGGTCAGGATTGAAAGCAGGATCCTGGATAAAAGCGACCTGTCTTTTTAATTCATCGATTACTTCCTTTGACTCCCCAAGGTATTGATACTGATCAATGGCAATATCAGTCAAAGGCCGTGCAGGTGGTGCGAGTAAGATACTTCCTCGGACAAGTGAGGAAGGCGCTTTGCTCAGTATACGTGGCATTGTACCGGCTCCTAGACTATGTCCAAGAATGAAAATATTACTTGGATCAATGCCTTCCTGCTGCGCTGCTGATTTTGCTGCATAGATAGCATCATCTGTAGTATCACGATCTAACGTAACAGGTTCTGCACTCATCTTTAATGCATGTTCTAAGGTACGTTTTTCATAGCGCAACACTGCAATTCCGTTGGATGAAAGGCCCACCGCAATGTCTCGTAAGATTTTTGTTCCCATGTATGTGCTGTCGCGATCATGGATGCCAGCACCATGAACAAGAACAACTACGGGCAGCTTTTCACTACGCTTATGTTTCGGAACTGTTAATGTCGCTGGTAACGGATAGGTAGAATTTCCAATGACGATTTCACGTTCTTGATAGGAGTCAGGTTGATCATAGCTAGGATGGGGGATGGTAAAAGATTCCTCGGGTGGCCTTTCTCCAATTTCATCTACTTTCCCGCCAGGTGTGAATTTAAGGAGTAGCGGTATGGTAGTTCCTTCGGTAGCTGCTGGAATTTCTACCGTCTGATGGACCAAGTTTCGTTCTTTTATCACGGGGGTTCCCATGCTTTTTATCCCGCTCCAGCCACTTTTTGTCCACCAGTTTTGTAATGTGGTTGCTGTAAATTTGGATTGAAAAGCAGCAGACGTCAACTGGAGTGCCTCTGCATACTTACCTTGCTGGAGATATTCAAAAAATAATGATGTACGCTCCGTTAAAGAGATTAGTTTCTTTTCAGCAGATTGTTCCTCGCGTGTATCTGCGTGAATAGTTGTTGTAAGCGGGAAAGATGAAATGCCTAAAGAAAAGAGTAGGGTAAAGGTAAGTACTGATCTTTGTATTTTCTTTTTTTTATTCATGTTTTAACCTCCAATATGTGATGGTAAAAAACAGGTATGGTAATTAGAATTCTGGTGCGAAAACTTCAAAATATTTGCAAGCAATCTCCAAAACTTGGACATACTCATATTATTATTCTAAAAAAACGTAGATTTCTTCTCTTGTCACATGCATATTAATCCCAGAAATAATCTTTCTTCCTTCACTTTATATTTTGATTATACGAAACAAAGCTCTCGTTTTTCTTACTTGATACTTACAAATTCCTTAAGTAGAGGATATTTTAAAATCTTAGCTTGATGAATATGTGGCGGTACTCTTATGTTAAGAGATAGCTTAAGGACCGAGGATTGTATTGTTTTTATAAAGAGTTGATGTTATGTTTATTTTGTAACATATGGTGTTTTATGTATGTAGGAGGATTTATTGAAGAAATTATTAATATTGTTTTTATTAGCTACATTTTGTCTACAGATTACAGGATGTTCTAATAAGATGGGTACACTAAGGGAGAAGTCTAAAACTTCAACACCTGTGAAGTCTAAACGCATCAATAAAGGGTGGTACAAACATATGTAATAGTTTGTATCACCCTTTGTTGATGATAGAAGTCATAAAGAAAAGACACCCTAAGGTGCCTTCCTTCGACTTGAACCATCTTAATTTTAATAATATATTGGACTCCCATCCAAATATTATTTTACCATGTTAAGTTGTTGTATTCATTGAGAAATATGCTTTAAATCTATATTTTTAAAAAATATATAGATTTGAACAATATGTATACGAGCCACATATCAAAAAAAAGACACTCTCAAGAGTGCCTCTCCTTAGCAGCCGAATCCGCCGCCCCAACAGCTAGCGCCAACGATGATTAATAAGATGAAGAGCACAACAAGTAAGGCAAATCCGCCGCCGAAACCACAGCCTCCACCACAACTACCTCCATAGCCCATATTAACTCCTCCTTCCATAAAGACCATTTATTAATGGATTTAATTTAATTTATGTTTTTAAGGGTGAATGGAGCAGGTCCTTAAAAAAATAAAAGGATTTTGGAAGTTAAAAAGAGTTGACGACCTTATTTTTGTCACCGGTATTTCGTCTGCTACATATTGTATTTTATTCTGTGTATTGGGGGAAGGAGGATCTTATGGCTAATTCTGAGATGATTTTACGTTTACTTACGGATTTAAAGATTGAACAACAATTGTTGAAAGAACAGTTAGAGAAAATGCAAACAGCTGTGACTATTCTTGAAGAAAAATCAGTGACGCTTAAAGAAAAACCAGCGACTCTTAAAGAAAAAACAATGACTCCTGAAGAAAAACCATCTGTTACAAAGCAAAGAGCTTTTTCTGGACGCCCAACATCTTTTCGTGATTGGAGAGCATCTAGTCAAAAAAATTAGGGAATGTTATGTGAAATGATAAATAAAAAAGTACAGTCTGCTGTAGAAAAGACTGTACTTTTTTATGTCGGTAGAGAATGTTAAGGGAGACGCATTTATTGGCCTATTCCACTTTTAATTGGAGTTCTTTATCTAACTTATCATTATTAATTTTTAAAGTTAATCCTTGCGTGTTTTTCGGTACATCAAATACAATGTTTCCTTCCGAACTTTCATTAGGATTAACAATATTAAATTTGAATGTGGAGATATTTGCAGCTTTAAGTACTGACTGATATTCATTGGAAATGTGATATTCTCTTCCAAATCCATCAATTAATTTAAAGTTGTTAATATCTAGTGTAATGGGTTCTTCTTTACGATTATAAACGGCGATGTCTAATACTTTAAAGACACCTTGTGCTTTAACTTCTCCAGTCCCTAGAACATCTAATGACTCGGCAGATCCCATTGACATGTATACATCAGAGGAATCTACATTGGTAGGAAGTTCTTTTTGCGGATCCTTGCTGCTAAGTTTGTCATTCTCTGTTTTTTTAGAAGTCGCCTGCTCATTTTTCGCAGGCGCATCATGTGAACTGCAAGCTGATACTCCAAACAAGAATGTGCTACATAATAATGATGCTAATAACTTTTTGTTCATCGTTTGTTTCTTCCTTCCAAAATAGAAGCACTTTTAATGAGTGCTATATATATTTGCCTTTATATGTATTACATTTTATATCTTATTATATTAATTTTGGAAGGAAAAGGGAAAGTGTTGTACATTTCTCTGATTCGAATTATTTATCTGTCTAAAAGTTGAAATTAAAATGAGCCCCATAAATGATAAACCATTCCACTAACAAAAAACACTAATCCTAAAAATAAAACAATTAAAGCAAGAATTCCATTTTTATTATGTTCCATAAAATAAGCTCCTTTTTCATTTACTTACATACAAAAAGCCTTTAGTCGTAATTATGGCTAAAGGCCTTAATCTTCATACTTTGTAGTTTATAAAAAAGTTGTACTTCTGTATTAATTTGGAATATGATTATTTAAAGAGAAGGTGATGAGTACATGCAGGAAACAAAACAATTCCCGCTTATATCTGGAAATCCCTCATTAGATTTAGTAAATACAGAGCTAGTTAGGCGTGGACAACGTTATGATTTATTAATAACAAATGAAGATGTATTAGAATGGCTACATGTAATAAAGGTTAATCTTCCTTTTTGGAATGAAAAAACACTTATAGGAATTCAGAAGCGAATGGATCAAGTTACATCTAGCATATTAGAGGTAAGAGAAGTACTGAGAAAACAGTTTGAGGCAATTGCTGATCAGCAAGAAATTTCTAATGATTTTATTACGTATTTAGAAAAACAAATTGAGAAGGCACCATTTACATATAAAATCATTGAACAGCAGCTAGTATCTATCCCAGTTGGAGAAATCGAGGATGTACTCGCATCGTTAATTGCATTTGACGCTTTAACGTTAATAGCAGAAAATAAGCTTATTTCCCTTAAAAGGTGTTCAAATCCTGACTGTGTTTTATTATTTATAGATAAGAGTGGAAAACGAAAATGGTGTTCTATGAAAATATGTGGGAACCGGAAAAAGGTAGCAAAATTTCAGGATCGAAAATTTGAGGAAGTTTAGAGAATCAACTTATAATAGTTGATTCTTTTTTTGTATTTTAAAACTAACCCCTTAAATTAATATTTACAGGTTAGTTATGTCGAGTTATAATTGTTGGTAAATAAAGGAGGAGAACGATGGATAATATAACAGCAACTAAGCAGAAAGATCCTCAACCAATAAGTGTACGATATTTTACAAAAATGAAAGGGAAAGGAAGAAGCCCATTACAAGTAAATGTAAAGGACTCTTTAACGGGACTACTAGGGGGGTTTTTAACAATTCTTACCTTAACATATTTAACGAGCATAACCTCTACAGAATTATTAATGGCTCCATTTGGTGCGAGTTGTGTATTAGCGTTTGGAGTTTGGAATGCGCCATTATCTCAGCCGCGTAATATTATTGGAGGACATTTGATTTCAACTTTCATTGGTCTATCAATATATCATTTGTTTGGGAATGAATATTGGACAATTGCTTTAGCGGTGGGGATGGCAATAGCCGTTATGATGTTAACGAGAACGACGCATCCTCCGGCAGGCGCCGATCCGATTATCGTTATTTTAGGGGCAAACAGTTGGAGTTATTTAGTAACACCAGTTTTAATTGGCTCCGTTGTTATTGTAGTTATTGCTTTATTCATTAATAATATGAGTAGTAAAAGAAGCTATCCAACTTTTTGGATGTAGTTTGTGAAGTGAAAAATAATTTAAGTGAGTATTCTATTCTTACTATGTTTTATTTTTTATATAGTAAAAGCCTTAGTCGTAATTGCAGCTAATGACTTGGGTCCTCATACTTTGTAGTTCATAAAGAAAAGACACTTTAAAGTGCCTTCTACAGATTTGAATTATTTAATTCATGTAATTAATATTCGTTAGCATAAAACTCTTTTATTAATTTTATTTCATTTGTATCTGGATTAAACTTAAATATTTTAATTTGATTCGATTCATCTTTGTATGCAAATGTATTCTCACCAACTTGGGTCATATTGCTGGTGTTTAAAATAGGATCGCTACCGTGATCAGTAATTTCCACAGTTTTCTCCCGGTCCCAGAATGCAATGACAATAATCAAAATGATAAGACATACCCGTATAAAACGTAATTCTCTTGCAACAGGATGTTCCATCTGTTTGTCTCCTTTACTGTTTGATAGAGTGTGTTTATAAAAGAGATAATTTCTAGGAATATAAATAAAAAAGACACCGTAAAGTGTCTTTTTTATTTTAGTTATGCGCATTACTTAATAAGACGCTAGTTCCTCAGTCTGGCTATGAGTAACTATGTAGGGTGATTTTATTATAACATTTTAACCAGTAATGGGTCTATATGGAATTTAATTGTTTTTCTTTTTGATTATTCAGAACGATTAATTGGGTATTTGGATGAAGGAAGCAGTGACTTAACTTGTTTTAGAAGAGTGTTTAGGTGAGCTTGATATAGATGAAGATTTAGATGCTATGTTCTTATACATTGGTCTTGCAGCAATATAACTGGAGAAAGGAGAGGGGCTAATCTTGAGCTTTGGAAAGAAGCTGATATAGAAGATTATGAAGAGAGAGAAAGTTTTACATACATTAAAAGCACAACTGATAAAGTGTAGAGTTATATTTCCCTTTACACGAACATAACGGTATAATATAGTTAAGTTAAGTGAACTTAACTATTAAATGAAATAAAAGCATGGAGGAATAACGCTATGACTAGAACGTATAAAGAAGTAATTAATGAAATGAACCGAGCTTATAATGAATTCTACATTTTACTATTTCAGGAGTTGAAAGATGAGTTCGGTCTTACAGGACAGCAAGAGAGCATGCTATTTCACATTAATTTAAATGAAAATACGACAGCAAATCACATTGCGACTACTTTTAATGTATCAAAAAGTGCCGTTAGCCAAGTTTTATCGAAATTGGAGAAACAGAAGATGATTTCAAAACAAGTAAACCCTAATAATAAACGGGAGTATTTTCTTACACTTGGTCCAAACGGTAGTAAGTATATAGAGCGGTTGTCTGAGTTAGATGATGTATTAATTGAGAAATATTTTTCTAAAATCGATATAAACGCCCTAGAGCAAATGACAGATACGTTAACGAAAATAAATAAAGTGATATTGGAAGAAAAGCAGAAGGATCTTGATTGTAATGAGTAAGAACTTAGATGAAGCAATTAGTAGAAAGGAGGAGAAGTGCATTATGAGTTTCATACCAAATATGATTACGATAGCAAATTTTGTATGTGGGCTTTTAGCTATTTACGCTGTTTTCGTTCACGATATTTATTTGGGAGCAGTTTTTATTATTACAGGTATGCTGTTTGACTTTTTTGATGGCATGGTCGCTCGGAAACTGGATTCTGTTTCAGAAATTGGTGGAGAGTTGGACTCATTTGCGGATCTAGTTACTTTTGGTGTGGCACCGTCTATTCTTGCATATAGTGTCGCTTTAAAAGATTTGCAGTCTATCGGGATGATATGTGCACTTGCTTACAGTATTTGCGGAATGCTTCGGCTTGCAAGATTTAACACACAGCAAAGCAAACTTCCGACCTTTATCGGCATGCCAATCCCATTCGCGGCAATGTGTCTCCTCATTTTATGTTTTTTAAAGAATCCAGTTTCCGTGGCGTTTGGTACATGCGTACTCGCTTATTTAATGGTGAGCAAAATCAAATTCCCTCATTTTAAAAAAGATATAGCTGAAAGCTTGAAGCCTGGAAGATTGGATTGATGATACAGAATTACAATGAGAAAGATAAAGGAGAATAACATGATTCGTATGGCACTAAGATCATTCAACATACAAATGTATTGTTTGCTAGGTGTAATGTTATTGGGATGGTTAATGACACCTTTTTCAGCCCAGTTTGTAGGGATAAGCATTGGCCTTTTAGTGAGTATGTACTGCGCCTGGATTTTAGGAAGGCGTATTGAAAAGTTCGGAGATAGCATTGTAAAAAAAGAAAAAGCACCGATGCTCGGAATGATGAACCGGTTCGCAGCCGCAATACTCGGCGCGATTATTATGTATGAAATTGAACACCATGAATTCATGTGGACATTCGCTGCTGGAATTATGGGTGGGTATTTCTTGGTTATTATTAATTTGGGGTATTATAGTATGAGGGAAGCGGAGGAATAAAGTTTCACTTTATTATAAAGAAAAGACACCCATATAAGAGTGTCTTTTCTGATAGTTTTTTAGCAGAAGCAAGAAGCTCCAACGATGATTAATAAAATAAACAGTACAACTAATAAAGCAAATCCTCCAGCAAAACCGCAGCCTTCGCCGCAACTACCACCAAAACCCATAATAGTTCCTCCTTTTAATAAGAGGGGAAAACAAGGGTACATTCATGTATTTTAACGGATTCAAATTACTTTATGTTTTTTACGCAATAATTGAGCAGGTCCTTTGGAAAATAAAAAAAGACACCCTAAGGTGCCTTCTTCCGACTTGAACCATCTTAATTGTATTGCGTCGTTATCATATAAGAAAAAAAGACATCAATTAAGATGTCTTTTTTTCTTTGTAAAATTGGTGTTAAGAAGGTATAACCTATGAATAATATAACAATCATCGAGTAAGTTTATTATAGCAGCGATAAATAGGATTTTTATATGCAATATTACATATATATAGATTTATTTATGTTTTATTTGTATATTTTAATTGTCTGTTCCTTGTTTTAATTCGTTTAGTTATATTATTTTTTGAGTGCTCCAGCAATGGAGCCTTTTTTTAGTATTCTATTTTGATGATGTTCTATAAGATTAGCACCTTTTAAATTTGTTTTTATATAAAAAGCCTTTAACTTGTATTTATAGCTAAAGGCTCTGAGTGTCATACTTTATAGTTTATAAAATCTTATAAGAAGAATAACCAGTATTTTATATAGAATTTATCCCGCTATTTGCCGGGCTGCCCATAAACACCCGATTGGTGAGAGCTGATTAAAGTTTCACTTTATAATGTTTTTTATCCAATTTGGAACTGAAATGTACTAGCTTGATAATGAAGCTAGGTTATTAGAAGTGAAAAATTTTAGTTTTATTATAATTAATAGAAATGAAAGTAGTGTAAATATAAATCCACTCCAAATAAGTTGGTGAATACCTAAGTTTGAAATGAACCAGCCTCCAATAGTTGTTCCTAGAGTAATTCCGAGATTTGAGAATGAAACGAATAGGCTATTACCAAATTCGGGTGCTTCTCTTGCTTCACTTATTAACCATGTTTGACCAACAATTAATCCACCAGCATGCACGATTCCCCAAATGAATACCATAAAAATCATTGGAACAAGATAAGAACCTAAATAATAAACCAATATGTAAACAATAGAATATAAAATAGGGAACGATATTACTGTATTTACTATGCTTCTTTGCAGAAGACTACCAAATAAATGATTGCCTAAAATCATAACTATACCAAATATGAATAGCATGATACTGATGAGCGATCCATTCATGGAAGTTACTTTTGCAAGGTATTCGGCGAAGTAGCTGTATACGGAAAACATGGCTGCAAAAAGGAATGTGACAGTTAAAATATTTAACCATAATCCTGGTTTGCCGAGTATACGAATTTGTTTGCCGAAAGACATTTTTTCTTTAACGGGCATAGAAGGAAGTGAGATTAGTATTCCAATGAATGCAAGGGCGTTAATAAACGCTCCGAATAAGAAAGCAACTTCTAATGAAAATTGATCTGCAAGGTAAGAGGTTAATGGTACACCTAGTGCAAAGCCAACCGTAATTCCCATGAAAACTTTTGTAACCGCTTGACCACTCTTTTCAGGAGGAACAAGTTTAGCAGCAGTTACAAGAGCGATTGAAAAGAAGAGTGGGTGAAGTGCTGCAGGTAAAATACGAAAAATAAGCATGATTTCAAATTGTGTTGTATAAGCGTAGATTATATTTGAAATAACAAAAACAAAGATTGCTATTAATAAAATTATTTTACGATTAATACTAGAGACGAGCAGAATTAAAAACGGACCAGAAATAGCAACGACTAGTGCGAATATACTTACTAAAAATCCTGCTTGTGCAGTTGAAATGCCAAATTTCTGAGTGATTTGTGGTAATACACCGACAATACCCATCTCGGTAGTAATAATCCCAAACACCCCTATTGCTAGTGTAAGAATAAGTAAAGGACTTACTTTTTTCATTTGTAAAACTCTCCATTCTTATTATTATTTTGAAAGTGAAATCGATTTATTAACAAAGAAATGAGCATGATTGGATGTCAATAGTATTAGAATTATGTAATGTTAAACACAAAAACAGATATCTAAATAACTAGATGTGATATGTTAAAAAAGATGCTCCTTTCTATGTTTCTTTCTTTTATAGGTAGCGAAGTTTTAAAAAGAATGTATTGGGCAGCTATATAAAAGCAGAATGTGTGAAAGCAAATAATCAATTGGTAGGTTGATTATTTGCTTTTACTTTATAATTCATTTTGAACGTATTCAGAAAACGCTTGTATTGTTTTTTCATTTCGACGATAATATGTCCATTTTCCAATTCGGTCAGAGTCTAGTAATCCTGCCTTTTTCATAGTTAATAAATAACTAGAAATAACCGATTGGGCTAAGCCAGTTTTAAGCTGAATATCTCCTACACACACTCCAATCTGAAAATTAATCCCTTGTTCTAAATAAGGTTTTTCGTCGAAATGGTTTTCTGGATTTTTTAACCATGATAAAATTTGACATCTTGTTTCATTTGACAATGCTTTATAAATTAATGAAGGTTCCATAAGGATATTATATCTACTTTTATAGATTTGTAAATGGGTTTGTGTGATTTTAAGGGAAGAAGGTATAGTTGATCCCCTCGAATAGGAATAAGGTGCTCCTGATCTGTACCCTTTGTAAAGGACATTTTAAAAAAAGTTAGGCAACCTAAAAAAGATGATTTCTGTATGCAAACAGAAGTCATCTTTTTTAAATTCTATTGATAGCAAGAGTGATTATAGTACGTCATATATTTGTTAATTTCATGTTTTAACTGAACAAACGAGTCACATGATTTTATATATGCTTTATCGGTTAAAGTACTACGAGGATTACGTGCAAAAATGATAGTATTGTTAGGTTTAAGCATGTTGTTGCCTAGCTATCAATGGCGGATTCTTAAGAAGAGTAATAATAAAACCAAACTGAAGATTTAAGAAAAATTTTATATTTCCCCCACTTTTTATTTTAAAAGTTTTTCCTATCCTATAAACAAGTTACATCAAGGAGGAGACTGAAAATGAATAAGTGGGGATTTTTTTATTTTTAATATATTCCCTATATTCGAAGACAAAGTAAAAGATTAAATATATGAACAAAGTACTGGTTCTTAAACTATGTTCTAAATAATAGATGAAAATGTAAAGTTAGGGGATTCTACATGGATACAGGAGTTTTGATTAGTTATTTGTATACTTATTTCTTTACTATTATGTTTTGTATTGTGTTTCAAATTGGAGTTTATTTTAAAGCGAAAAGAATTATATCTATTCGGCATTTTTTATGGGTGTATGTTTTTCTATTCTACCTTTCGTTAGTGTATAGGGTGACGCAGATCGCGACTGTATGGGATATAAGTAGATATGAAACGTGGATTCGTGTAAGTCAAATCAATTTGACTCTATTTGATACGGCAGGTAGTACTACGTATCTTTTGAATATTGTACTGTTTATGCCGTTAGGTTTTTTATTACCGATGATTTGGCCGCAGTTTAAAAAAATAAAAAACACCGTATGTGCAGGATTTCTTTTTTCACTGGCAATTGAGTTAAATCAATTACTAAATAATAGAATTACAGATATTGATGATTTATTTACGAATACCCTCGGGGCAATTATTGGGTATTTATTATATAGAGCTTTTAAAATGATATTAAGAAGAGAGGGGAAAAAGCTTGATACCAACTCTTCTCTAGTTATAAAATACGAGGCTGTTTTTTGTTTAGTGTGTTCATTTGTAGGGGCGATGTTAATTTATCATCCAGCTTTATTTGGAAGACCTGTCATCATTCAGTGAGGTGATTACGAATTTCTTTTGAACGCTCGAGCGATATTTCAATTTGCAAAAAGCCTTTAACTTGTTATAGTTAAAGGCTTTTATCATCATAATTTTTACTTACCAATTACCCACTCTAACATCCACCTTCAACCACTTCACCCAATCCAAATCTTCTATTTTAAGCAAACTAAGCGAAACACCCTTCATATCTAAAGAAGTCAACAGCGTACCAACCTTTACGAATGTCACTTGCAATCCTTCAAGTTCAGACAAACGGCGAATGTCGTTTGCGAAAATGTATTGTTCCATTAATGGAGTTGCGCCGAGTCCATTAATAAGGATAGCGAAGTTGTCTCCTTTTCTCCAGCGGTAAATACTTTTTAGTTTGTTCATCAGTTCAATCGCTAATATTTCAGAAGAGGAGAGTGCTTCTTTACGGTAACCTTTTTCTCCGTGAATGCCGACGCCGTAAAAGACTTCATCTTCGTTTAATGTGAATGAAGCTTTTCCTTTCACTGGATCGTTTGCAGGTGAAAGAGCAACTCCTAATGTGTGTAAGTTTTTGATGACAGCTTGCCCGATTGTTGTTAGTTCTTCTAAAGAATGTCCACTCTCAGCGGCCGCACCTAATATTTTTTGGACGAAAACAGTGCCAGCTACGCCGCGTCTTCTTTTATTAAAAGAAGCATCATCTTCAATTGAAACATCGTCATTTACGATGATATGGTCAACTTTTCTTCCTTCTTCTTGAGCAATTTGCTTTGCTGCTAGAAAGTTTTCTACGTCATCTTTAAAGTTTTTGATGATGAATAGTATACTTTTATCTTTTGGTATGAGGCGAGTTGCCGCCACAATTTGTTCCACTGTAGGCGGAGTGAAAATACTGCCGTTTACTGCCGCTGTAAGCATACCTTTTCCTACATAACCAATATCAGCAGGTTCATGTCCGCTACCACCGCCGCTTATAATAGCGACGTCTTGCTTTAGTTTTTCGATATCTTTTACATAAATGATGTTATTTGTTTCATCGTAATTTACTTTGTCGTTATGTTCAAAATAAAAGCCATGCAGCATATCTTGAACGATATTTTGTACATCATTCATAATCTTTTTCATTGCTTTTGCCACCCTTTAATTACTTTGCTGATTGCTCAAGTAATAGTAGTAATTGATTGTTTATCATATTTTTCATAAGAGAAGACATAATGGAAGGATCTACTTCGCACTTACTTTCAATCCAATCTTTTATCGTTCCAACGAAGCCGTGACTATAAAAGGAGGCAATCGTATTTTTTGTCTCATCAGAAAGGCTGAATCCACAGCTCACAGATAGTTCATCAATAATCTTCATATATAAGTTTTTCGTATGCTCAAATAAATAGTGATTAAACGAGTTTTGCTCAATAACTTTAAAAGCATTTCGGTAAAATTTTTGATTTTCATAAAAGTAATCAAATAATAAATCGAAAATGTTTTCCCACGTTTCATAGTCAAGAAAATCGATAATGTTTTCCTTCGTTTCTTCTCTATAAATCCAGCTTAATAGTTCAAATTTATCTTTAAAATGATAATAAAAAGTTTGCCTACGCATTTGACAGTGTAACATAATATCGCTCACTGATATTTTATGAAACGACTCTGTTTCCATTAAATACTTCAATGAGTTCGCGATTATCTTTTTAGAAATTATAGAAGAGGTCATCTAAATCATCCCTAGAATGTTATTAATATGAAAATCCTATCTATAAATGAGAGCGGTGTCTTTAGACAGATTGTCCATTTTGTCCGTTTACTATAAAACGCTTTCATTTTAACATGAGTAGTAAGAAGAAGATTTCAAATATATCACAATATATTAAAGGAATTGAGGGAGAACTACAATGAAAAAGATTATAAACAAACCAGAAACATTAGTAATGGAAATGTGCAACGGAATGGTTATGGCTCATCCAGAGCTTGAGCTTTTGAAAAAATATAAAGTGATTAAGAAGAAAGAAATGAACGAAAATAAAGTAACGTTAATTAGTGGAGGCGGTAGTGGTCACGAGCCGGCACATGCAGGATTAGTCGGAAAAGGAATGTTAGATGCGGCAGTGTGCGGAGATGTGTTTGCGTCACCTTCACAAATTCAGGTATACCAAGCGATTAAAGAGACAGCTAGTAAAAAAGGTACGTTATTAATTATTAAAAATTATAGCGGCGATATTATGAATTTCAAAAACGGTGCGCATTTAGCGACGGAAGATGGAATTGAAGTCGACTACGTAAAGGTGGACGATGATATTGCGGTAGAAGATAGCCTGTACACAGTAGGACGCCGCGGCGTTGCGGGCGTTATTTTAGTTCATAAAATTGCCGGCGCAGCAGCGGAAGCAGGTATGGATTTAGGAGCGGTGAAAGCTGTAGCAGAAAAAGCAGCGGCTAACGTGCGCACAATCGGTTTAGCATTAACGTCTTGTACAGTTCCAGCGAGTGGATCACCTACTTTCACACTTGCGGAAGATGAAATGGAATACGGTGTAGGTATTCACGGCGAACCAGGAATTAAGCGTGAAAAAATGCTGTCAGCAGATGAACTAGCGAACCGTATGACAAATGACCTTGTAAAAGATTTAGGAGTAAAAGATGGCGAGGAAATCGCAATTCTAGTTAACGGTTTTGGCGGAACACCACTGCAAGAACTTTACTTATTTAACAACGCAGTTACGAGAGAACTAGCTGCAAGAAACATTAAAATTAATAGAGTATTCGTCGGTAACTATATGACAAGTATTGATATGGCTGGTATGTCTTTAACGGTAATGAAGTTAGATGACGAGCTAAAAACATTACTATCAAAAGAATGTAATACACCAGCGTTTAAAGTAGATGGACCAGTTGAAAGTGTAGAGTACGTGAATGTACTTGAAGAAACAGAAGAGAAGGAAGTTTCCTTTGAACTAGAAACAGCGGAAGAGCACGCTGTGATTAAAAATAATGTCATTACATTAAACAACATGATTTATCTCGTTGATAAAATGAGCGACATTATTATTAAAAATGAAGTACCGTTCTGTGAGTTAGATACACATGCAGGTGACGGTGACTTCGGAATGAGTGTTGCAAAAGGATTTAAGCAATTAAAACGTGAGTGGCATTCTATTGTAGAACAAGAAAACGTAACGATCGGATCATTCCTTGACGGTTGCTCCATGATTATTATGGAACATTGCGGCGGCGCATCTGGTCCAATTTGGGGTGGTGCATTCCGCTCAGCTAGTAAAGCAGCAGGCGAAAAACGTGAGCTAACAGTGAAAGAGTTCGCTGAAATGTTGCAAGCAGCACTTCACGGCATACAATCTATCGGTGAAAGATCATTCGGCAGAGGAGCGGTAGTTGGTGATAAAACGCTTGTTGACGCACTTGCTCCATGTGTAGACTCTTGGTTAGCTAGCGCTTCAAACGAAGAAGACATGAAAACTGCCTTTGAAAAAGGTGCAGAAGCAGCAGTTAAAGGAGCAGAGTACACGAAAGAAATCGTAGCTCGCATGGGCCGCGCTGGTACAGTTGGCGAAAGAAGCTTAGGATATCCTGATGCAGGTGCGCATGCGCTTGGAGTTATCTTTACGGAGATTGCGGGTAGTTTGAGATAATAATTAGAAAGTCCCTCTGCCTTAAGGTGGAGGGATTTTTATATAGTTGATATGTAGAAGACTTCTTTCGGTTCTTTCTCAGTAAAATATGAGTTTGTTACTGTTTTTGATAAAATCTTATTTCAAAAATACAACTAATATTTCTCAACATTAATATATTGAAAATAGTTAGAATATTTAAGATAATCATTTGTGAAGAAGTAAGTTATAAAAAAAGGGGGAATTTATTTTGTTACGTCGTTTATCTATTTGTACAGTACTAACAGCTTTTATATTTACTTTATTTACATTTAACGGCTCTGCTTTCGCAGCTACGAATGCTACTGAAAATGAAAATGTAGTAGCAGCTTGTGCAAAGGGAGGTACGGTAGGTGTATATGGTGCAAAGATGCGCAGTGGTTATACTGTCGATTCACCTGTCTTACATACATTTAATGATGGTACGAAAATTACTGGAACATGGGTAACTGGTGAATATGTTCAAGGTCATTACAGTAATTCTAAACAGTGGTTAAAAGTTACATATAAAGGGATGACAGGTTATGTATCCCATACAACATTATATAACGTTTGCTCATAAAACTATGTACCATAATAGCTTTGGATATATTGAGCTAATCTCTTCTAGAGATTAGTTCTTTTTTATCTCTTAGTTTTTAATGGGGCATTTTTTGAAAAAGACCAACGATTCATTAAATCGATGGTCTTACGTTTATATAGTATTCATTTGTATCTATATCAAATTTTTCATTGCTTTTTGCTTATTTTAGACTTAGTTTGTTTGTGATTGCAGCTTATCAATTTTCCAGTATGTTTGTAGAGGGTCTAAAGAGCTTTCAATATAAAACATATATTCATCTACGGTATGTGGTACTTCAAAAGCTATTTTCAATTCTACCGTTTCATTTGGTTTAACTTGTATATCAGAAGGGTTTTGATCAAGCACCTTTCCTTTATAGATTTTTCCGTCTTTTTCATCTTTTAAGTTATATTTTAATTCTGATAGTCCAATCGTTTGACCTCGTACATTTTTTACAGAGACATTAACAATGACGGAATCGTTGCTAGCATTTAAATATGCACTTTGAACAGCGGCCAAGTAATAGCCTCCCTTAACACTCTCGCCAACTAATAAAATACCTTGTTCCAAGCGGCTCATCTCTTCTTTTTCTTCAAAATTTATTAATTCTTCATTTTCATTTTTTGCGGTTGGTTCTTCTATTGGACCATTTTCAACGGCACTATCTGTTTTATCTTGTGTGCAAGCAGCCGTAACACTGACTAATACTAGAATGAAAGTAAGTAATATAGATAATTTTCTCATAAAATTTATCTGTCTCCTTAAGTTTCTCAATTTTGTGCAGCTATACATATAAGATTAACATAATGTCTCATTATTGGCTCAAAATAGGGGGTCTTTTAGACAACTTATTCTTTTTACTTTTAATATACATTCGATTGGTTCTCGCGATATTTGTTAATCTTTTAAAACATTGGCTTAGTAATACCGAGGGTTATTATAGATATATTAATCATGTAATTTGTCCATATCAAAATGAACGTTTTTTGCATTTAATATATTGTAAATATATTTTATTTTGGAAGGATGTGATTATATGGCTCATAAATCTACTGGAGTGTTTCGAGTTCCAGTTTCTGAAAATGGGATTATTCCAACTGCTCTCAACATTATGTTAAACAATGATTCACGCTGTCATACTAGTAATGTAACGGTAACTGTTAAGAGAAGTCGAAACACCTTTTTCCCAACTCAAAATGAATTAGTTGAAATCTCTCGTACTTTTGTTTCTTTAGAACCAAACAGAACAACTAAGATTGTGTTATTTACTCCAGAATTCCAAATAGAAGATTTTCTTGATGTCATCATTAGTGGAAATAAAGAGGATGTTAAGGATGTTCTTGTATATTCTTTCTTAGCAGATTCAGTAGGTCATAATCTGCCATCTACTGTTTTCAGAAATGCAGAATACACTTTTGCTTGCTGACACAGTGATGATGTATTCTTTACTGTCGTATATCTGAATTGAAATGTTGCAAACAGCACTTCAAGGCATATAATCTATCGTTGAAAGATCATTCGGCAGAGGAGCGGTAGTTGGTGAAAGAAGTTTAGGATATCCAGATGCAGGGGCACATACGCTTGGGGTTATCTTTACAGAAATTTTAGGTAGTTTGAAATAGAAATTAGAAGATCCCTTCTACCTTAAGGTGGAGGGGGTTTTCTTAATATTGTTTTTTGATATATATTGCTAAATATGTTCCCATAATTCATTCTATTGTATTGAGAATAATGTCATCTACATCAAAAAACGGTTTATAAAAGGAACTAGTATTTGAAGAAGTTCCACCTCAAACATACTCCTATGCATATAAGTATGTTTGAGGTGGATTTATTAAAGAATTTTATATATAGCATGAATGAAAATGGGATAAATAAAACAATGTTTCTTAGTATGTTTTTAAGAATTAATTGAGCAGGTCCTTTTGAAAATAAAAAAAGAAACCCTAAGGTGCCTTCCTCTGAATTGAAACAATAATATGGTTCTAGGTTTAAAAACTATTGGGATTTTTCCTGTGAACTTTATAAGTAGTTTTTAAGAAATTATGAGTGGTTATTTTTGTTTTCAAAATATTCTTCTTTAATTATTTGTAATTTTTTTTCGTTTTTTGTTAATTCAAATATAAATAATGATTTTTGCATGTTATTAGCAACATCTTCTTCATTATATTGTTTAAGCTTTAATAAATTTGAACCTTTTCCATAATATAGTTCACCCAATAAGTAAAAAGTATTTAGATTAATAGCTAATTGGATACCCTTATCAATGTATTTTATTGCTTCTTCGTATTGATATGTGTAACTTAAATTTTTTGCTAAATTATAAATGATTTTCAATTTAATTTCTTTATTTCTAGGAAAATCTAATTTGTTAAAATTATTTAAACATCTTTTAAGGATAGTAATACTTTTTTTGTATTCTTTATTTTCTGCATGAAGTATAGCCATTGTATGTAGAATATCTATTTCTCTCTCTGATAAAAAATCAATATTGGTTACAGTTAGTTTTAGTGCATTATTTAAAAGAGTTAAAGCCACTTTTGTTGAGTTATTCACACAATATATAGCAATTGCTTCATGCCATAGTAGAAATTGTTTATCTTCTTTTGTTTGAAAATTATTTGTGTATTTTTCTCTTGTTACTATTTCATAAAGCTCTTTATATTGATGTTGCCTTATGCAATCCCTCATTACATATTTTACATTTTCTGTATATTTTAATTTCTTGTTTTGAGTTAGTGCAAATATATTATTTGGATCAACACCAAGTCTTTCAGATAATTGATATAATAATATGCTAGATGGATAAATCACACCTTTTTCGATCTTACTAATCTGACTTTGTGAACATATTCCGTGACATAAGTCGGATTGTGATATATTTTTTTTAATTCTAAGTTCTTTAATGGTAATACCCAAATCGTTAAATTCCATTTTCCCCACCTACTATTTAACACTTTATTAGTATGATATTCTCTAACCTTAATGTAATGTAAAATTAATATAGTTGCAATTATTGTTTTAAAGGGCTTATCGTTTCTATAAGATGGTGAGATTTTTTTATGTACAAAAAAAGACACCAAAAGTTCCTTTCGCCGATTTGAACCACATTCATTTAATATAAACCTATCTGTATTTTCACATGCTTTTCTAATCCCTCTATTATCCATTTGATAAAATAAAATCCTAATATTACCAATAATCAAATAAATATTTCTACATATTCAAGATATTTACATAAATTACAAAAGTGATACATTTAAGTTGTAAGCTATATAAACTATTAAAGGGGGATTTATTATGTTCAAGAAATTAGTAGTAGGGGCAGTAGCAACAGGTATTGCATTAACAGGGGGAATTGGTGCAGCTTCAGCTGATACGCAAAAAACTGTGAGCTCTCCGAAGCAAGCAACATGCTCAATTCCTTATGAGTATTCTAATGGTAAATTCAAAAGAACTCTTTATTACTCAAATGGAGTATATGCTAATAGTTTTAATGAAAATGTTTGTGGCGGGACGATTACGTGGTACTTAAAACATGTTCAAAATGGAGTTGCTTTTTACGAAGGTAATTTAAAATAGTAGATTTTTTGAACCTCATTTATTGAGGTTCTTTTATTTTTAGTTTTTAAACTGATTCTTTATAAAAAAGACACCCTAAGGTGCTTTTTGCGATTTGATCCATTGTAATATGGTATTAAATTCCAGTCTGATTATTATTTTACCACGTTAAGTAGTTTCGGTTATTGAGAAAAAATACAACTCATTGTTTGAATGCAAAAAAGCCCTAGGGGGACTAGGACTTTTTGCTAGAATGAATAAGATTTAAAAAAGGACTTATATAACGTAACATATGAATGTTTCGTAAATGTATCAAAAAAGTGAACAAAAGCGTTAATTTTAATAAAAAAAGCTCCGCGATAAAAGCTACGGAGCTTCATAAGGTCGAGTTATGTCGTACTCACAAGGGATTTTAACATGAATGTTGTGGTAAAAATACTGGTAAATTTATCCCATAAAACGCCCGCTGATTAGAGTTTCACTTCATTCGAAGGAATTTATGTTTTATAAATTAGATTATAATAGTTGATATTCTCCATATTGACCAGAAAAGAACTAAAAATTCTAGTGAAATTCCAAGTGTTCGTTTCCTAGTTTTTTGAAATTCTTTTATTAAATAGCCAACAGCACTAATTGCTATAAGAATGAAAAGAATAAGTTCGAGTGTAACTGGCATTTTATCTACTCCTAATACATTAATTTGTTATATAGAGATTATAAGATATTTTTGCGGCTAGTGGTGAAAAATTTAATAAAACTATCTCTATTGTACGTAAAATTTCTGCGTATGTTTTTAGGAAACAAATTTTAGAAAAAGATAACAAAAACCCCACTCCTCGTCGCCGGCGGAAGCAAAAGGGTGGGTTTCGTAAAAAATAAATGAGTCCTAATGGATATAATGTACAAAAGAAAAGAGGCTTTCTTATGAAAGGATAGACTTTCATGTGTCATCACTATTAATAATGATGTGTTATTTTTATATAGAAACGAATAAGGAACAGAACAAGTTATAGTTTAAAGGGATAAAATGGTGGGATTGTATTGAGAAATTTTTTTGAAACAACAATATTCAGAAAATTAAAAGTTTTACTGGAAGATTTTTGTTATTATGTTAGTAATCTATAGACAAAGGAGAAGGGGCTATATGAGTGTACATGTAATAAAAAAGGAAGAAATCAATTTACTTTTACATGAGTGGTATAGAGAAATTCGTTCACAGAATTTCTCTAAGGCAAAGGAATTAAAACAAAGTATTGATACAAAAGTTAATAGTATGGAAGAAGATCGAAAGAATACAGAGTTTTATTCACTTGTAGATTTTAGATTTAAAATGTTAAGTGCAGAGTTTTATCCCCATCAATCTGACATATCTAAGAATGATTTAAGAAAAATGAAGTTAGATGAAGCTCCATCAGATGAATCTTTATTATATTATTACCATTTCTTTAAGGCTTCTCATGCTACAGTAAACGGTGATTTTAAAGTGGCTGAAAAGCATTATGGAATAGCAGAATCTTTGTTGGGAAATATTCAAGATCCAATCGAAAAAGCAGAATTTAACTTTAAGCTATCAAGCTATTATTATCACGTTTGCCAGCCTATTTTAGTAATTCAATATGCAACTAGAGCAAGGAATACATTTGAAGGGCTGTACGGGTATAGCAGGAAGGTGGCAGCATGTGACAATGTTCTGGGTTTAGCATGTGTAAAGCTAAATGAATTTGAACAAGCAGAAGTTTATTTCATGTCGTCTCTGGATATTTTGAAAAAGCAGAATGAAGAGGAGCTAATGTTACGAGTTCGACATAGTTTAGGGGTTATGTATGCAGAGCAAAACCTATCTGATTTAGCACTTCGTTACTTATCAGAAGTATCACAAAAAATTCCGAATCACTTTAGAGCGATTTTTTTGGAAGCTAGAGAGAATTTAAAGTTAGGAAAGACAAAGCTTGCAGCGTCCTTAATTGAAAAAGGATTAATAATTTGTAATGAACTGGAACAAAAAGAATATGAACATCATTTTACAATTCTAAAAGAAATGAATGAGAATGTTTCTGCTGAAGAATTAGAGTTAGCCATTTCTAAAGGAATTTCTTTCTTTAATGAAGTAGGTTTATGGCAATATGTCCAGGAATATGCTGAAAAATTAGCGGTTAAATATCATGAAGAAGGAAATTCAATAAAATCTAGTGAATACTTCTATTTAGGATATAAAGAAAAAGAAAAAGGTTTTCAGAAAGGGGCTTTAAAATGAAAAGGATCATCAGCAGTTCAATTGGATTAATAATTACGGTCATACTATTAAATGGAGTAAATGTTTCAACGGACCAATCAAAGGTCAATACAACAAGTGTTATACAATATACGCATGGAGAGCCGTGGGGCTGAAGAAATATTGAAGTATAAAGAGTTGTTAGATCGAAGGATGATTACCGAAGAAGAGTTCTAAGTGAAGAAAAAGTAACTAATAAGTATATAGATGAAACGCTCAGATGAGCGTTTTTTTATTTATATATTCGCAAGTAAAATAACATAATATCACTATGAATCCTTATAACAATATGAATTTTTGCATATTTTAAAATTCAATATATCCCTTAAAAACTTTTAATTGTATAATATATTTTGTCATATTTTTAGATTTTTCGACATAAACCAACAAAAATAGAGAACGTATTGGGAGAAGACATTATGTATACAAAACTATTAAAATCAATTACATCATTATCACTTATTGGTGGTGCGTTGTTATATACAAATGGCAGTGGTGTGAAGGCTGCTGAAGTGGGTGTTTTTTCTGATGTGCCGACATCACATTGGTCATATCCTGCGATTAAAGATTTAGCGAGTAAAAATATTATTTCCGGTTATGGGAATGGGATATTTGGTTTTGGAGATGTTGCGACAAGGGAGCAAGTTGCGGCTTTAATTTATCGAGTGTTAGTACCGAATAAACAAGGCGGTTCGTTTAGTAATGATGGAACTCGTTACGTATTAAAGGATGGGTCTACGTTTAAAAATCCTTACGGTGATATTAATCAAAGTTCTACAATGTTTCCAGAAGAGGTATTAACTTTAACGAATTTAGGAGTTTTTAAAGGGGATGAAAATGGTCAATTTAGACCGAAAGCTTCTGTGAGTCGTGCGGAAATGGCACAAATTCTTACAAATGCTTTCCATCTTGCGGCAAAACAAAAACATACCTTTAAGGATGTTCCAAATCCATTTTGGGCAGAAAATGCAATTAGTGCAGTGCAGTCAAATGGAATCGCAGATGGCACAGGGAACGGGAATTTTGAACCGTATGGCACAGTAACACGTGAACAGTATGCGCAGTTTTTATATAAAACTTTAAAATATAAAAATGCCGATGTGAAAGATACAGGAGATGCTGCATTATTAACAGCGTTTAAAGAGGAAGTACAAAAGCGTATTAATACATACGAGACAAATATTACACTTCCATATAAAACGAAAAACAATAATACAAACGAAGTGATGAATACACTTTTTAACGCATATAAAGAAGTTGCAAGTAAAAATGAGTATACAAATAATAATAGATCGAATGTTTCATATGGACTTTCTGGATCACCTGGAAATTATACATTTACGCTTAAGATTACATATCGTGAAACGAAAGAACAGACGGAATATGTCATGAAACAAGCGAAAGCAATCGTTTCTTCTATTACTCAAGTTGGAATGGATGATCACGAAAAAGTGAAGGCGATTCATGATTACGTAGTAAAACATGTTTCTTATGATACGTCTTATAAAGCTTACACAGCATATGAAGCACTAGTAAATCGTTCTGCGGTTTGCCAAGGTTACGCACTATTAACGTATCAATTATTAAAAGAAGCAGGAATTGAAAATCATTTCGTGACAGGAACTGGGGACGGACAACCTCATGCTTGGAATTTAGTGAAAATCGAAAACAAATGGTATCACCTTGATACAACATTCGATGATCCGGTTCCAGATGAGCAGGGCCGTGTCACGTATTCGTATTTCAATTTATCAGATGAACAAATCGCAAGAAATCATGAGTGGAACCGCGGAGACTACCCGCAAGCTACAACGAATTATTATAGTACACTGACAAACAAAATTGCGGCAGGTAGTACGAAAACGCCTGCATATCAGCAAATATTAAAAGATACAAAGTTAAACTATTTAGGAACTGAATATATCGCAAACAACTATACCGAATTAAAAAATAAAATGCAGCAGCGCTATAGTGCGAAACCAGAGAAAATTGAAGTGCTGTACAAGCAATCAATGAATGGTGCACTGCAAGATGTGAAAAAGGCAATTGGCGAAATCGATTATCCGCAAGGGGCAAATCGAGTTTCTTATAAAGCGGAGCCTTACAATGCGAAAGAAGGGTATTCTTTAGTGACGATTACGTTTACGTATTAAGAATGAGAAAAAGCATCTGTTTCAGATGCTTTTTTTTATTATATTAATTCGACAAAATATGACAGATGAAAGCGAATTGGTCTGTTATGATAATTTTTGAAATTTTACATTTTGGAGGATTAATCATGGATAAAAAGAAGATTTTTGCTGCGTTAATAGGAATTGTAGCCTTATTTATAATTATTAATGTAGTTGTTACGAAAGAGAAAACGACATCAACCAGTGAAAAAATGTACTCTGAGAAAGAATATAATAAATTAGTAGATGAACATTTTGAAGAAACGCAAAAGTTGAAAAGTGATATGAGTGTGTTAGAAACTGAAAAAAAATCTCTTGATGAGCAAGTGAAGAAGTTAAAAGATGAGTTAGCGAAAAAAGAGCAACAAGTAGTACAGCAGCCGGTTCAGCAAGAACAACCAAAGCAAGAGCCACAACAACCAGCGCAGCAGCCGGAAAAGAAAGAAGAGCCAAAACCGGAACAACCTACTGGAGCATTCGAAAACCCTATGAAAAGCATAAACAAAACAGAGGCAATGAATAAAGTAAAAGAAAAAGCGAAGCAAGATTTCCAAGATGATTATATGACACAAAACTTTGTTGCGGAGGAACAATCAAAAGCATTTGATTTCTTAAACAGTATTGAAATTAAATCACAAGAAGAATTAAATGTAATGAAGAATGCATTGAAAGATTTTTCTAACGACTTTATGACCGCGAAGTTTGTTTATGAAGAGCAAATGAAGGCGAAGAATAAGCAAGGATAAAACAAAAACGCTATCTTTTAAAAAGGTAGCGTTTTTGTTTTGGGTTATAAAGTTATTCCTACATTTGACACATACAGTCTGACTGTATAAAATGAAACTATTCAGTTGAACTATATAGTTTAGCTATATACTTATCGTTACATTGGAGGTCTTTATGAATAGAGATAAAAATTTACCATTAACGGAAACAACGTATTACGTTCTTTTAGCTTTGTTAGAGCCAGCTCATGGATATTTAATTATGCAAAAGGTGGAGGAACTGAGTAATCATCAAGTGAAAATCGCAGCGGGTACATTGTATGGTGCGGTTGAAAATTTATTAAAACAAGGGTTAATAGAATCGGTAAAAAGCGAAGATAAACGAAGAAAAGTGTATGTCATTACGGAACGCGGGAAAGAAGTATTGCATTTAGACTTTATGAGAATGCAGCACATTATTGCGGTTACAAAAAGTTTATTACACGTATAGTTAGGGGGAAACGATGATGTGGAGATTGAAATTCTTTTTAGATTTTGAGAAAGAGGAAAAATGGTTAGAAGAGATGGCTTGGAAAGGCTATCAACTAGAAAGCAATACATTTGGTTATACATTTAGATATACAGAACCAGAAGATGCGACGATTAAAATAGACCATAGAGTATTTAGTAGAAAAAGTGATTTTATTAATTACTGCACATTATTTGAAGATAGTGGCTGGGAGCATATAGCTGGTAATCGGTGGTCAGGTACGCAATATTTTAAAAAGGTAGATGAAGAAAGTGAAGATGACATTTTTTCAGATCCAATGTCACGGGCAGGGAAGTATAAGCGTCTATCTAAAACATTTTTAGAATTAGCGATATGCTCTATACCAATATTAATCCTATTTATGTTTAATAACACGATTAACTTAGGAGCACTTGTAAATCCGAAAGAACTATATTTTACGCCAGGACTATGGGATAAACAAGGCGTAGCATTTTTATGGTCATTTTTATTTGAAACGCCATTCGCATTAATGAGAGGGATTGCATGCTTGTTTATCCCTGTTGCGATTAGTATGTATTTAGTTTTCTCATATAAAGCGAATCTGTTGTATGAAGAGAGAAGATAATAGGAGAAATCCCCTTAAAGTAGATGCTTTGAGGGGGGGATTTGTAAATGACTCTTTTTAAAATAGATATGAGCTTAGAGAAGGACAATGGTGTATTGGAGGTCACCATATCAAAAAAAGAAAATTGTACGTTTAGACGCATTTTAAATACAAAATAACCGATTCCTTATACGTTAAGAAACCGGTTATTTATTTCCCTACTTCTTTAGAGAGCTTTTTCTTATAATGGTCTTAAATCATAAATAAAAGATAGAGTAAAAACTATATAAGAAATAAATGTCACGAAAACAAGAAAACATATAAACTGAGAATTAGATACATATTGTTCTATTCTTTTTTTCATGTTAATTCGTATTATTTTTCAAATGTGAAGTATCAATTGGAATTTCAGCTTTCCAAGATCCAATTACTTTTCCAATTCTAGTTATATTTACATCTAAAGTAAGGGGCTGTTTAAAATCGTCTTTTCCTCCAGGAACTATAACAAATGTAGCGACACCTTCGGGTTTATCATTATCACGAATGCCCACTTCATTTAATTTTTTACCTGCTGCCATAAGTTCAAAAGGAAGACGATCATCTGAATCATGGATAAATGATAGTCTCCCATCATGCTTAATCTCAGGGTTTTCTTCTTGTTGCCCATTAATTTTACCATCACTTTCGAGATCTAATCCTGATGTATCAAATTCAAATGGTACTAAATTTCCGTCAGCTTTTTCCATTCTATAATGAATTGATATACGTGAATCTGCGATAAATAATTCTTTGAGATGTACAGTAATACCTTGATCTGTAATTTTTTCATCAATAGGAATATATTTACCATTCTTCATCATATCTTGTATGACACCATTTTCATCTCCTATTCCTTCATTTACAACTTTATCATTTGTAATTGCATCAGAAAAATATGAAGCAACATTTGTAGCCGCTACTTGTACTTGTGGAATCATTGCTGTTGTGAAAAGTGCTGCTGCAGCTACTGCTGTATAAATAAAACGTTTTGATTTTTTACTCATGTTTGTAAAAAGTCCCTTCTTTTGTTGTTTTTTGTGATTTATATTAGAAACATTGTCTAACTTGGAACGACTTTCAAATGTTTTCCATGCTTGTTCTATATCAATTTTGATTTCTTGTGGTGAATTTGCAGATTCTTCATCTAGCATTACGTTTTCCCATTGATTTAATTTACTAATTTCTATTAATAAATCTTGGCATGCTTCACATGTATCTAGGTGCTTTGTGAATTCCTTTCTTATATCATGAGAAAGTTCTCCATCAATATATGTTTGAATAAACCCGATATCATAACATTTCATTTGTTATGCCTCCTCCATTTGTTTATAAATCTTGCGAAATTTCATTTTGGCTCGGACCAATAATGTTCCAATAGAAGATATTTCAATTTGAAGTACTTCTGCAATTTCTTTATATTGAAAACCTGAGAATTTCATTAGTAAAAGGGTTCGTTCTCGATCATTCATTTTATTTAATATCGTTTGGACTTTTGTAATTTCTTCTTTTCTTATCCAATCATCGTCTAATGATGAAACATTTTGTACTTCATGGTATTGTATTTCTTTATCAATCTTCGCTTGCTGCCTTTTTTCAGATCGAAAATGGTTATAGGCTACATAAGTAGAAGATTTAATCAACCATCCAGGTATGTTTTCAATTCCTTTCCAATCGCTACGATATAATTGTAAAAATACTTCTTGTGCTAACTCTTCAGCGATAGATTGATCTTTAACGATCCAGATGATTTGTTTCACAGCGTAAGCATAGTACTGCTTAAATAAATCTTCAAAGGTCATATTAGAAGCATGACTTTCTTCATTTTCTATGGTTAACATGTTCGTTTAAACCTCACTTTCAATTTGATACCTGTACTATAGAGAAACCAGAAAAACAGATTTTGTGACAGTTTTTCTGGATATTTTTTTATATTTTTTATTATGTACTAAAAAAAGCATTCATCTGATTAAAAAGATAAATGAAAACATAAAAACTATAACTCTTACAGTAGTTGTTTATTAATGTACAAGAAAACAGTTAGTTTGTTGCCAAATTGTATCTAAACGTACGATTTTCTTTTTTCTAAATGAGAGTCTTGCCTTAAAGAAGATGAAAAGTTAATGGATGATTACCATGAATATATAGATAAAGTTCATCCATATATTTGTAGAAAGGAGGAATTCAAATGAAGAGAGATGATAATAAGATTGGTCACTTTATATCTGAAAAAGGAAAGGAAGATTTTCAAATTGCCTACGATGAATCAATGGCACTCCTTCCAAAACCTAACGAAACGAAAGATATAAAAACTAAATATGGCACAATTCGTGCTTATTACTTTACTAAAGAAGAAAACAAACATAAGGAACCAATACTCTTACTCCCTGGACGCGGTGCATCTACTCCAATGTGGGGCCCAAATTTAGAAGGGCTAAGGGAGAAAAGGCCTGTTTATACGATAGACTTACTCGGTGAACCTGGAATGAGTGTGCAAACGAAGGTGATTGAAAACCAAAAGCAACAAGCAGAATGGCTAAATGAAGTAATTGAAGAATTAGGTTTAGAAAAAGTGCATATCGTGGGTGTCTCCATTGGAGGTTGGACAACAATGAACTTGGCCAGATATAATCCTGAGCATATTGCTACGGCTAGTTTATTAGATCCAGTCTTTGTATTTGCGCAAATATCCATAAAAATGATTCTGGCATCTATTCCAGCTTCCGTTCCTATTGTACCTAAGTTTTTAAGAGAAAAGATGTTAAGCTATGTTTCTGGAGGAGCGGAAACAAATGACGATGAGCCTATCGCTAAGTTAATCGAGTCAGGTATGCGTAACTATAAACTGAAAACGCCAGCCCCTGATTTATTTAGTAAAGAAGACTTAAAAAATATTGATATTCCAGTGCTTGCACTTATAGCTGAAAAAAGTACAATGCATAATTCGGTAAAAGTAGTTGAAACTGGAAAAAATACGTTAAAGATATTGATATAGTTAATTGGAAAAATGCATCTCACGCAATCAATGGTGAGTTCTCTAACGAAGTTAATGCTAGGATTCTTGATTTTGTAGGAAAGCATTCTAAGGATAACTAAATTGAAGGTGGAAAATATGTTGTCATAACAACTTCATCTCTATATAGCTATTTAGGGGGGGTATTTTTGCACATGTTAAAATTTTAGCTTGATGGGCATGGAACATGCCCACAATGTATAGTTTCCTTCTTCTATTTTCATGAATATGTATAATTACATAAAATTTCAGTGAAAAAGAGAGTATACTTTCGTATTGTGTAATAAAGATAAAGCCCGCCTACGGAAATAGGTGGGCTTTTTTTACTTATAAAGAAAAGACAACCTGTAAGGTGTCTTTCTTCGATTTGAAACATTTTACTAGGTTAAGTTTTTGTGATAATGAACTCTTTTAATTGGAATGAACCTACGCAGTACATCACTTTATTCTTAAGCATCATTCTCAACAAAAGTGAAGATTTTCATTATCTTTTTAACTACAAAGGGTAATAATTTAGAAGCTAAAAATGCAAGTACGAAAGCAATTCCCCATGTTTTCATCCATGATTTGAGAAATAAAGCTGTATATCCAACATTCATTGAAACCATGACGAAAGAGATAATACTAGATATACCTAAAATCATAAAGATATTAAAAATTATTGGTTCGAATTTTTTATTGATTTTCAAAATTAACACCTATTTTCTATATATGCTTTGCTACCCGATTTCACCAACATCTAATCTTACAGTTTGAAATCTAGGTTGTCCAGTTTGTTTTACTTTTCTGCAATAGCAATATTATATGGAATAGAGTTTCACCATATTGCTATTAAACTAAAATTTTAAGATTGCACCTAAACGAAATTTATAGTATCGAAGTTCATTATGGAGGGGGATGTAATACTACATCTTACACTTAAACTGCACATTGCGTATTTTTTATGAAGAAAAGACACTCATATAAAAGTGTCTTTTCCGATAGTTTTTTAGCAGAAGCAAGCAGCTCCAACGATGATTAATAAAATGAACAATACAACTAATAAAGCAAATCCTCCAGCGAAGCCACAGCCACCACAACTACCACCAAAGCCCATAACAGTTCCTCCTTTTAATAGGAAGGGAAAACCAAGGGATCACTCATGTGTTTTAACGGATTCCATTTACTTTATGCTTTTACGAATGAATGGAGCAGGTCCTTTTCAAAATAGATTTATCCCGCTATTTGTCGGGGAGTAAGACCTCGATTGATGAGGGCAGAATAAAGTTGCACTTTATTCTTAGAAGGAATTCAAAGGCAAAATAGGAGAGTCTATATCATTCTTTAAAAGCGAATAAATGAAAAATAAAATATCCAAAAATATAGATAGAAATCCGCTTTTATACCTTTCAATAAAAGAATACTAGCATTATATATTATAAGGAATACTTGTCCTTAATTGTAAATGAAAGGGGGGAATTGGTATGAGTTATGGCTATGGTCACCCTCCAAAAAAATGCTGTGAACATCATAATGAAACTTTATCAACGGGTATATTACGTAGACATTCCGCTACGTTATTTCTTACTGTGGATGCTATGAATGTTGATCCTGACGATACTCGTAGAGTAACTGTTGAAATGTTTGATTGGTCATCTGGTTCTCCGGTATTGTTACCATTAATAGACCCTTCAACGCAAACATTGCCACCTAATCGATATGTTACTTTTCGTTCAGCAGCTCTTCCTCCAGCACTTTTTGCTTATGAAGTAAGAATCATTCGTCCGAAAGATAGAGATGTTGTTACGAATGTTTTTGGTCTTAGTGCAATCGTATTTAACCCACAAGAAGGAAATAATGTTTTACAACATGATTTAGCAAAATTAGACCTTAAATAGCTTTTATAAAAGTCTATTTATTGAGCATGATTAAAAAAAGAGTAGGATGTAATCCTACTCTTTTTTTTACGTTAACTAGAATTTTAAAAGAAATCCTTCATCATTTTAGCATCTTTAATATTCACTATCACACCTTCTACCTTATCTTTCTTCTCATTTTTAGCGATTGTAATTTGTTCCTTATTATCAACCCATACAAGAAATTCTTCTTTTGAGTCATCTTTATATGTAACGGTAATAGTAGAATGTGCAGATTCTCTCTTTTTTTGATCTAAAGTGATTGTTTTAGGTGTTCCATTTTGAACTGCTGAAACGATAGATTTTATCATTTCTTCGTTATCTGTTTGAGATTTGGAAGTAGTATGATTTGTTGTTTTTAGTATTTCAATGTCTGAAATATTTGCGGAGTTTAATTGAAAGGTATGTTGTGTGTGTTCTTGCTTAACTTGTGAAGCTTTATCTGTAGCCGAGGTGCTTGTACAACCTATTAAAGTGAAAGATAGAGCGGTTAGAGCGCATATAGATATGATTTTTTTCATAGTATCCCTCCTTGAATTTAATTGTAACAATTTTCTGTTAATTTAGGTAGTTATTGTAAGGGGAAGATGTTTTAAAGTGGTAAATGATGTTGTTCATTTTCTATTAAAATTAAAATTCACATAATTTTTTTCATATTTTATGTTTAACATTTCGAAAATAGGTGTACTACATATAATATAACAAATAATTCATTTTAAAGGAGGAAGTTAAAGATGGAAACGAAGTATAGTAAACCTTTTGTATATGAATTTATTACGGAGAAAGAGGTCATGAATGCGGCGAATGATCTAGTGAAGAAAGGAATAGAACAAAAAGATATTTACGTGTTAACACATGAGAAAGAGAGGACAGATAGAATCGCAGATAATGCAGACGTGAACACGATTGGAATAAAAGAGGAAGGACTTGGGACAAGCATTATTAACGTCTTTCAAAAAACGGGAGATCAGTTAAGAAATAAGATGCAGGAGTTAGGGCTTAATGAGGAAGAAGCAAACTTCTACGAAGAAAAGCTAGATGAAGGGAAAATCTTGTTATTCGTTAAGGATTTAGAAAGAGTCGGTGAATGGTTACACGAAAGAAGATGCATGTATTCTATTTAATTTTGTACCCTTTACATCTATAAATCTATTACGAAAAGGAGATGGGAAATATGAGTGAGAGCGGGCTGAAAGAACAAATTACTGGTAAAGTTGAAAAGAAAAAAGGGCAATTAAAAGAAGGAATTGGTGAAGTTACAGAAGATAGAGAGTTGAAAAATGAAGGGAAGTGGGAGAAGACGAAGGGAACTATAAAAGAAAAAGTCGGAAAAGTGAAACAAAAGATAAGTGATGGATTGGATAATAAAGAATAATACATGTTTATCAAGCTTTGGTTAAACACCAAAGCTTGATAAATCCAATATAAAACGAATATAGGAGGTTTAATTGTGGGACTTATTATTACGTGTATTGTAGGTGGACTTATTGGTGCGTTAGCTGGAATGATTACGGGAAAAGACTTTCCTTTAGGTATAGTTGGTAATGTGATTGCTGGTTTGATTGGATCTTGGGTAGGTAGTGCATTATTTGGTCATTGGGGTCCTGAATGGGGAGGCATTTTTGTTCTTCCAGCGTTATTAGGTGCAATCGTCTTTATTTTAATCGTTACATTCTTCTCTAGAATGCTACGGAAAGCGTAAGTATGATAATGAATAGTAATCTTAAGTTTATTATATATAACTATAAAGTGAATGAACTGATAAATATACATAAAAAAGCATCCAATTAAACTAATTTGGATGCTTTTTTAATGTAATCTGCATAGGAATAAGCGGGGGATGAAGGCCCCCACTCATTGAAATTACACTTTTTATTATGTATTAAACCATCGTTACTTTTTCACAATTATTTATTCTTACGACCTGCCTCGGTTCTATATGAGATAAGTCCTCGCTATTACCTATATCAACTACAATTGTATTTGTTAGTATGTTAATAATGGAACCAACTAACGTTGTAGCATGATCGTGTCGATAAGAAAATTGAACAAAATCTCCCTTTTTAAAGTTGTGCTCTTCCATAGATAGATCCCCCTAAAAATAATGTTTATACATTATACATACACAAATTTATAAGGTTTAAACATTCGGTAGTATTTTTTAAGTGTTAAGCCGAGAAAGGTGTAGAAAATTTATTTATAATGAAAATAAAAAAATATGTTTAAACCTAATTTTTATGGGTAATTAAATAGTAAAAGTTTGAGATAAGGGGGCGGAAATGATGAATTTGGAAATAAATATTTTGCAAAATGATGTAGGTTATACGGTACAACTTAATGGTGAGATTGATGCGTATACGGCATCAGATTTAAAAAATAAGGTAATGCCTATTACAAGCGAAAAAGAGGTTCATATCGTAGTAGATTTTCATAACGTAGATTATATGGATAGTACTGGTTTAGGTGTTTTTATAGCGCTATTAAAAGCAGTTAAGAAAAATGATGGAAAACTAGAGTTTATCGGTGTATCTAAAAGATTAAAAAGATTATTCGATATTACAGGGTTAACAGAAATATTAAATTTGAATTCCGATTTTGAAAAAGTAGAAAGAAGGTGACTAGGGATGATGGAGAGATTTGAAAAGATAGAAATGAAAATTCCTGCAAAGGCAGAATATGTGGCTATTATTCGTTTAACAATGGCTGGTGTTGCGAATCGAATGGGCTTTGCTTATGACGATATAGAAGATATGAAAATTGCTATTAGTGAGGCGTGTACAAACATTGTACAACATGCATACAAAGAAGACGTTGGAGAAATTACAATTGTCTTTGGGCTATATGAAGATCGATTAGAAATTATGGTTGCGGATAATGGGGTTAGCTTTGATTTTAATAACTTAAAAAGAAAAGTTGGTCCGTATGATATTAGTAAACCAGTAGAACATTTGCCGGAAAATGGTTTAGGTTTATATTTAATCAATACATTAATGGATGATATACAAATTATGCATGATGAGGGCATGACAGTTTTAATGACAAAATATATACAAAGAGAGCAGGTGGAGAATGATGGAAATCCAATCTCAACCTACAACTCTTACTAAAGAAGACGTTATTAAGCTAATTGCAGAATTCCAACAAAACCAATGTAATGAAGCGCAGGAAAGGTTAGTTGATCATTATAAAAATCTCGTATATTCCATTGCATATCGCTATTCAAAAGGCGGGCCGATGCATGAGGATATTATACAAGTAGGGATGTTAGGGCTCTTAGGTGCAATAAGAAGGTATGATTATTCGATAGGGAATGCTTTTGAGCCTTTTGCAATACCTACGATAGTAGGGGAAATAAAGAAGTATTTACGCGATAAAACTTGGGGCATTCACGTTCCAAGACGAATTAAAGATTTGGGCGGGAAAATTAAACTTGCGATAGAGGAGTTAACAGATCACCTGCAACGTTCACCGAAGATAATAGAAATTGCAAATCATTTAGGACTATCGGAAGAGGAAGTTCTAGAGATTATGGATGCGAAAAATAATTATCGAGTATCTTCCTTAGATGATGTAGTTGAAAATTCATCTGATGGAAGTTCGGTAGCGAGAATTGAATCTGTAGGTGAAGTAGAGCAAGGATATGAAGAGACAGAAAGGCGTCTCGTTTTAAAGGATATTTTTAACGTATTAAATGATACGGAAAAGAGTGTTATTCATTATATATTTGGAGAAAATTTAAATCAAAAAGATACAGGGGAACGGTTAGGTATTTCACAAATGCACGTTTCTCGTATTAAAAGACAAGCGATAAGTAAATTGAAGCAAGCCGCATTTTTAGATACATAAAAAATTAAAATAATTATGTTTAAAACATGAGAAAAGGGGTACTTATTAAGTATAGGAGGAGATATGAAAATGTCACACGATGTGAAAGAACTAATCGAAGGATTGAATGAAGATTTAGCAGGAGAATACTCAGCAATTATTATGTATAACCATAATGCAGCTACAGTTTCTGGTATATATAGACAAGTGTTAAAACCTTTCTTTGAATCTGAAATTAGTGATGAACAAGGACATGCCCTATATTTAGCGGAGAAAATTAAGACGCTAGGTGGTACACCTACTACGATCCCTTTACCAGTGAAACAAGTAGAAGATGTTAGAGAAATGTTAGAATCCGCTAGACAATCAGAATATGAAACAATTAAGCGTTATGAAACGAGAAAAGAACAGGCAGCGAAATTAAATATGACAGAGTTAGTTGTAAAACTCGAAGATATGATTGCAGATGAAACTAATCATATGGAAGAATTAGATCGTCTTTTAAATGATAAAGCAATGGTGTTAAATTAAAAGTAGAAATTTATAGAGTGAAAGAACAAATTCCTATTTCTAGGGGTTTGTTCTTTTGTTGTATAAATATGTTTGAGTAAGAAATTTTCATTTTGTAACTGAGTATGTAATACTAGAAAAATAGAAAATGATAATAGATTTACATTTTAAATAAGAAAAGGGGAAATAACTTGTGTCCATTTTAATTGTTGATGATAATCCGGTTAACATATTTGTAATTGAAAAGATTTTAAAACAAGCCGGATATCATGATCTTGTATCGCTCAATTCTGCACAAGAGCTCTTCGAATACATACAGTTTGGAAAAGATTCTTCCAGGCATAATGAAATTGATTTAATACTATTAGATATTATGATGCCTGAAATTGATGGACTTGAAGTTTGTAGGCGATTACAAAAAGAGGAGAAGTTTAAAGATATCCCTATTATTTTTGTTACAGCTTTAGAGGATGCAAATAAATTGGCCGAAGCTCTTGATATGGGGGCAATGGATTATATTACGAAACCTATAAATAAAGTTGAACTATTAGCACGTATGCGTGTAGCGTTACGCTTGAAATCAGAATTAAATTGGCATAAAGAACAAGAAGAAAATCTTCGGAATGAACTAGATTTAGCTACGCAAGTACAAAGAAACTTATTAAGTAGCCCATTAAGAGAAGATCATATAAAAATTGAAGCAAGTTACTTACCTTCATTTAAACTAGCTGGAGATATGTATTATTGGTATAAAATCGATGAAAATCGCTACGGTATTATATTATTAGACGTGATGGGACATGGTATATCTGCTTCATTAGTTTGTATGTTTATTTCATCTGTATTACGTGAAACGATTAAATCTTTAATCGATCCAGAACTTGTCATTAAAGACTTAAATAAATATATGACTCTTTTACATAATGAGAATGACGATATTCCATATTATTTTACAGCGATATATTTAGTAGTAGATACAGAAAAGAGAACGATTGAATATGTAAACGCAGGGCATCCTTCTGGATACGTTTTAGTTGATGAAACAAATATGGTTGAACTAAATCGCGGGAGTTGTGCCGTAGGATTTTTTGATGAAATAAAAGTTAAAAAGACAGTTATACCTTTTGAGAAGAACGCTCAAATATTATTGTTTACAGATGGTGTTCTTGAAGCAATTGCAAATGATGAATTTGAGTCTGAAGAGAAATTACGTACTTTTACAGAAAGAAAATGGGGAGATTTAGAAGGCGAGATAGAAGGGTTTTACAAGGAAGAACAAAAGAAAGCGCAATCAGATGATATGTGTCTAATTATGATACAAACAAATGCGAAATAAAAAGCGTATGAAATCCAAACAGAGGATTTCATACGCTTTTTATTGTATTTTTTGATAAATTTGTTCACTAGGATTAAATTGGGTATAATGCGGCATTATATTTGAAAAACGAAGAGTTTCTTTATTTCCTAAACATAGAAATCCATTGTGACTTAAGCTTTCATAAAATAGTTGCTGCACTTGATTTTGAAGTTTACTTGTAAAGTAAATTAAAACGTTACGACAAAGTATAATATGAAACTCGTTAAAAGATTGATCGGTTACTAAATTATGCTGTGCAAAAATAATGTTTTGTAACAGTGAAGGATTAAAATAAGCAAAACGATTATCTGTTGAATAATAGTTAGAAAATGCTTGTGTACCGCCAGCTTGTAAATAGTTTTTCGTATAAGTTTGCATTTTATTTAACGGGAGGATAGCTTGTTTTGCTTTTTCTAACACATTTGTATTCATATCTGTTGCGTAAATAACCGACTTTTCACTTAATCCTTCTTCGTGAAGTAAGATGGACATCGATAATACTTCTTCACCAGTTGCGCATCCAGCATGCCAAATTCTAATTTCAGGTTGCTTTTTCAATTCGGGAATAACATGCTCTCTTAGCGCTTTAAAAAAGGCAGGGTTACGGAACATCTCAGTTACATTAATCGAGAAATCATTTAATAACTGTTCTAAAACCCCTTCCTCGTGAATTACTTTTTCAATTAATTTTGAAATGGTTGGGATATTAGAGAGCTGCATTCGATTACAAATCCTTCTATAAATAGATGTGCGAGCATATTGGCGAAAATCAAATCCTGATAGTTTAAATACCGCTTCCAATAGTAATTCAATTTCTAAGTTCGTGCGCTCATCCGTATCTACTGATGGATCAAAATTATAATACTTATTTTCCACTCCAACTAAACCTCACTTATTTTATTAACCATACACTCATTACCGAATAGAGTTGATGTAGGTTTAATGGTTTACTTATATAATCTGAAGCGCCAGCAGATAAACATTTTTCCTTATCATTTGGCATTGCTTTAGCAGTTAATGCGATAATAGGTATTTCATGTAACCCTAAGTTCATTCGGATATTTTCCATCGTTTCATAACCGTCCATATTAGGCATCATAATATCCATTAAAATAAGGTCAATATTTGTATTGCTTTTTAGTATTTCTAAACACTCTATGCCGTTTTGGGCAGTAATAATGTTGGCGTTTTGTTTTTTTAATGCATTTTGTAACGCAAATATATTTCGATGATCATCATCGACAATTAAAATTGTTTTCTCTTGGAAGACGTTATTTGTTTCGGTAGTAACGATAGTTTCTTCAACAACTTCAGCAGGAATAACATCTTCTATCGTTGCTGCGACTTCTAAATTGGAGAACTGTATATCATGTAATCCATTTGGAAGGTTAGGAATATATACCGTGAAAGTACTACCTTCTCCTACATTACTCTCTAACGTAATCCAACCACCTAACAATCTAGCAAACTCTTTACAAATAGATAAACCTAATCCTGTACCACCATACTTTCGAATCGTTGCTCCATCTGCCTGTTGAAAGGCTTCGAAAATAAGTTGATGCTGTTCTTTAGCGATACCAATACCAGTATCTTTTACTGAAATTGTAATCCAATCTTTACTTATAGACTGCATATCATGACTTAAATTGGTTGTTTCTATTGAATCGAAATGTAAAGAAACGGATCCTTTTTCCGTGAATTTAAATGCATTGGATAATAAGTTTTTAATAATTTGCTCAATCCGTTTTGCATCTGTATAAAACAGATCAGGAATCGTATCACTGTCTTCAATAGTAAATTCGACATTTTTTTGTGCAGCTATATGTAAAAAGTTTTGATGCATATTGGCTGCCATGTCACTTATGTTCGTTGCTTCAAAAATGATGTCTAGTTTGCCTGCTTCTACTTTAGATAAATCTAGTATGTCATTAATTAAAGTAAGTAAGTCTTTCCCTGATGAATGAATGACAGTTGCTAGTTCAATTTCATCATCCGATAAATGATTATCATGATTTTCTCTTAACATTTCAGATAATAGTAAAATACTATTTAACGGTGTGCGTAATTCATGTGACATATTTGCTAGGAACTCAGATTTGTATTTTGAGCTGCGTAACAACTCGCTTGCTTTTTCTTCTAATTCTGATTTGGTAATTTGTAAGTCAGCTGTCTTTTGTTCAGCTTCTTCAGTTCTAGACTCTAATTGTTCATTCGTTGTTCGTAATTCTTCCGCTTGCATTTGTAGTTCTTCCGCTTGCGTTTGTAATTCTTCTGATTGAACTTGTAACTCTTCTGTCATTGCTTGTGATTCATGTAAAAGAGTTTGAATTCGCATACGTCCTATAATGCTATGGATTGTTAAACCTAGATTATCAATAGTTTGTTGAATTAAATCTTGATGTAAGTCTGAAATCTCAGTTACACTTACTAACTCCATTACTGCAATCACCTCATCCTCAAATAAGATAGGGATGACTAGTAGATTTTTAGGACGTATTTCTAATACTCCGCTAGTGACATAACGAAACTCTTCGGGTATGTCACTGAGAATAAAACTTTTCTTTTCTAAGGCAGACTGTCCAATGAAACCTTCACCCATTTTAATGGATTGTTTTCCAATATCAGCACCTTGATCGGCGAAAGAAGCTTTTTTCACATAGTAGACAGTTTCTTCATATTCTTCACGTACATAAAATGCACCGCAAGAAGTTTGCGTTTTTTGTATGATGCCACTAAGAATTTTTTTACCTAACATCTCAATAGAAGATACACCTTGATACATTAAAATTAATTCTGCAAGCTCAGTTTGTAACCACTCTCTTTTTGATATTTCGTCTAGTAGGTGATTTGTTGTATGAGCAAGATCTTTTATTTCATCATGTGTATTTACATGAATTCTTTCCGTAATTTTTTCTTTAGAAGAAATGGATTTAATAGCTTGAATTACATTTTTAATCGTTTTTGTAATGGAATTCGAAATATAGAGTGAAACGATAATAGAAATAAAAGAAAGTAAGAACAATAAACTGTATAACCAAATCTCTAATTTATTATTTTCAGTATCTAATTGTGCAGCTCTTTTTTTCGTTAGTTGCTCCTCAGTGTTACGGAAGTTAGTTAGCTGTGATTGTAATGACTGAATTTGAGTCGTGTCGATTGTTTGTACATTATTACTATTATTATTTGCAATGAGTGGGTGAATCTCTTTATTAATCCAACTAGTAATGTTTTCGTTAATCTGTTTTAATTTTTCTTGCTGAGAGGGATTATCCTCTAATAAAGCAAAAAGATCTTGATAATGTTTTTCGTAATCCTTTTCCGCAGAGTTAAGGGATTGCACGTAAGTAGGGTTATTAGAAATGATAAACCCTTTCGCTTTATTTTCAATTGTTAGTAACTCTTTCTCCACTTGATTCGTTAAATTGAGAACTTTAAAATCGTGATCAATAATAAAATTACGAGATTTTTGTAAGCTGGAAATCTCATTGTTTAACATAATGAAAGAAACAAGTAAGAACAAAATGATAACTAAATAACCAGCCATAATTTTGTAGCGAATACTAAATTTTGCTTTCGAGTTCATTAAAAATTCCTACCTTCAAGGTTATTAAAACTTTTCTATTTTAAAGAATGAAAAACGTAATATATATTATATCAGTTTTCATAAGGTCAAACTAGAAATCCCCCTATTGTATTAGGGGGTTCTTTTTTAATAGAGGAAATCATTTTGAAATATAAAAACATATATGAAAGGTAGTAGACGAGGGAATAGAGGATAACAAACATTCTAAGAAGGGAAGAGTGTTTTTAAAGCTCTTTTTGCATCTATTCCTTCAAAAATAAATAATACAAGATCTCTCTTTTTTACAGTAAGGAAAAAGGATACTAGAGTGCTTAAGTTTTTAATAGAAGTAAGTGTTCCGTGTTTACTTATAAATAAATTCGTTTGAAATGTTGTCATTAAAGCATAAAAATGATGAATCTGCGTTATTGTAGGTGTTTCATTATAAGAAATAGTAGTAGAGTGAATGGCGTTCATCGTAATATTCCTTTCCATATAGTAAGCATAACAATATAAACATACCCGTTTTAAAAAATGTTAAACATATAAATAAGAAAAAATATAATTATAGTTTTTTACGTTTAGAAAAGGTTAGGAAGGGTATACATATACTACAAAGAGATTGACTGAAGATGAATTGTAAGATGTCTATGTTTAGTAGATTAGTCTATCAAAATATACTTTTACTTTAAATAAAAAGGAGCCTGGTATACATGAATGAAATGATGATTAATATTACATTTGATTTAATTTACTTGTTAAGTAGTTCACTTGTAGTGCTTTTACTATTCGCTTTTTTCGTAAATGGTTATGTTAATAAGAAGATTAGTGTATACAGAAATGAAGAAAAATAAAGATACATTACATAAAACTTTAGGAGGTTAATAGTTATGAATGTAGATAGAAAAATAGTAGGTGTTTTTAGAACAATTGATGATGCGGCACTCGTTATTAATGAATTAAATGATAAAGGATATTCAGCAGATAACATTTCAGCTATTGCGAAAGATCAAAAGGAAATTGAACATCTAGAAGAAAAATCGGGTGAAAAAGTGAATAGCGAAACTGCACATAAAGCAGATATCTTTTCAGCGACAGGGCTTGTAGCTGGAGGGGTAGCAGGCGGGCTTGGTGGTTTATTAACAGGTCTTGGTGTACTTGCCGTTTCTGGAATGGGTCCAATCGTAGCAGCAGGACCGATCGCAGCAGCTATTGGAGGAGCCGGTATTGGCGGTGGAGCTGGAAGTTTAATAGGGGCATTTATCGGCTTAGGAATCCCTGAAAACCATGCTAAGAAATATGAAGAGTATATTTACGATGGAAATATATTAATTTTAGTAGATGCAAAATTAGATGATAAGTTAGAAATCTATAAAATATTTGATAAGCATAATGCCTATAACTCTGATTTCTTTAAATAAAATATAAACAAAGTGAATATCGTTTTTTGATCTTACAATTTTGGCGCGGCCGAGGAGTCGTATGACTATAAGAGAGGAAGGGCTTATAGTAAAAGATCAAGTTCTATCATGTTATTTAAAAGGGAAGAGGTGCCTTTTCGTGATTGTAAAAATATTAAAGGATAGCAGTAATAGTTTCCTTTGTACAGTTCAAAATAAAAATGGAGACCAGTATGTGAAAAAATGGTTTAGTAAACATGAAAATAACAAAGAATTAGGGCGACCAACTTTTAAAGAAGTAGAAAAGGATTGGAAAGAAAATAGAGAATCGTTTATGTATCCCAATATTAAAGCACTTTATTAAAATTAAACATAATGCGCGCTTTATTATTACAAAACTGTCACATTCCTGTAAGGTAATTCAATGGATTAGATACTTTTTCCATGTCATAATAAAGACATAAGAAAGCTTATTAAAACTACAATTTATTAGGAGAGTGTCAGTCATGATTGTAACAACAACGTCTGGAATTCAAGGTAAAGAAATTATTGAGTATATCGATATTGTAAATGGTGAAGCTATTATGGGTGCAAATATTGTCCGCGATTTATTCGCTTCCGTTCGTGATGTTGTCGGTGGTCGTGCTGGTTCTTATGAAAGTAAGCTAAAAGAAGCTCGTGATATCGCAATGGACGAAATGAAAGAACTTGCAAAACAAAAAGGTGCGAACGCTATCGTTGGTGTTGACGTAGATTACGAAGTTGTTCGTGATGGAATGTTAATGGTTGCTGTAAGTGGTACAGCTGTACGTATATAAGTAAATAAAAAACAGGCTCCCCCCTTGAAGTTTATGCTTTGAGGGGGTTTTTTGTTTTTAAGTTGTAGAAGTAAACTCCAGTTGCAAGGGTAAAATGAAAAAGAGACAGTGATGCTACATATATGTAGTGTGAGTGCAAACTTTATAATAAATAATAAAGTTGTTATTTGAGATGATGGAAGAATTAGTGGTATAAATAACTTTATAGATAATAATCAAAATAGAGAAGACAGAATGTTCATGGATGGAATGGTTAAGGGAATTTTCCAATCTGTAATAAAAAACGGAGGTACTGAGAACGTTTTACAGATGTCTACTACATAAAATTTATAATGGATTGGGGGCAATTTTTATGTTTTGGTTAGGATGTTTTTTAGGATACATTGTAGGTTCTGTTATTACATGTGCGCTACTTTACTTTGGATATAGATCCAATGAAAATAAAAAAGCGGATATGCAAAAAGGGGAGGAGAGAAAAATCAAGAAAAGAGGTGTATAGTAGGCGAAAGGTAAGGTGATAACATTGATGCAAAAATAAAGGACAGTTACATATTTCATATGATTACTATGTACTGTCCCGCTTATTCCTTTTGGATTAACAAAAATTGTTTCCTGTCTTGCTATAAAATTCATAGGCAAAAAAACCAAATAAATAGCCTATTCCGGATCCTAAACTAATTGAAAGCAGTGAGAAATCTGGGGAAAATATGCCGAAAATCAAACCGATTATACAGCCAAAAAGCATTCCTATAGGTATTAAACTATCTAATAACAGTTGAGCCTCTTTTGATTTTTTCTTACCCAATTTGCCATGTTTATATTTATGTTCCAATCTTTTTATTACAAATACTACAATTCCACCAACTATTACAACAGGCGCGATTGCCGTGATTAGCCACATGTGAAAATCTCCTTTCACCTTTTAATAGGATTATACCAGATACTTACAATTAGGTGTTCCTAAACGTACTATCTAGTCTATTTAAATGGCCAATCAAAAAGACTCCTTCAATTGTAGTCAATAACCCGTCAAAAAAACTTTCCCTTTCGTTTTCTCCGCAGATTGCACAACATCAACCGCCGCTTTCACATCCGCTAATCCATACGTAGAATGTACTGTCATAAAACGTAATTGCTTATTTTCCACTAAGCGAATTAAGTGACGAAACGTCTCCTGCCATTTATATGCGGACACATCTTTATTCCAATGTCGTAAATGAAATATGTTCGCGTGCACTTTTGCTTTCGTGACAATCTCTGCCCAGTTAACTTGTACACCTGATAGAAGCCCGATCGTTAAAAAGTGCCCGTTTGGATGTACTGAGAAAGCTAATTCATTTCCATCCGGTCCCCCGATAGAATCAATTGCAGCATCCGCGCCGAGCCCGTTCGTTAATTCCATAACGGTTTCATAAAGCGGGGTAGTGGAAGTATCGATTACATATGCAGCACCTAGGCGCAGTAACTCCTCTGTATGCTTATTATTTCTTGTCACGGCAATGAGTCGGAAGTTTAAAATTTGTGATAACTGCGCAAAAAGATGACCAATTGCGGATCCACAAGCATTCACTAATAAAACATCATTACGTTGTAAGTTTAGCGTTTCTGTACATGTAACCCACGCCGTAAGAGGATTAATATACATTTGTGCCGCTGTGAAATCATCGATGGAATCAGGAATAGGAACTACAAAGTCAGCTGACGTCTTCACATATTCTTGCCAAGTACCTTCCCCGCGTAACGGTAACACACGTTTACCGATAAGCTCTCTAGAAACAAAAGCTCCTACATCTTCTACAATACCAACACCTTCATAACCAGGTATGTTAGGTAACGGAATTCTATGAGCGTACGCTCCGGTTATTGGGATTAAGTCAGATGGATTAATCGGTCTAACTAGCATACGGACGAAAACTTCATTATCTTTCAGTGGTTCTATATTTTTATATTCAACTTGTAATACGTCTTTTGGATTGCCAAACTTATGAAATTGAATGTGTTTTCCACGCAAGATAGATGTTCCCCCTTAGTTTGATTGAGTTTATTATAGCATTTTTGGTTTGGTTGGTTATTTTGTTAATGATAAATAGGGTTTGTACAATGGTAAGTAAAATAGATTTTAATTTACGTATTTATCAGAATTTTATAAAATGTGTATATAACTATGAAATGGGGGGGATTTCTTCATGTGTACTAGTTTGACGTTACAAACTAAAAATTTCCAACATCTTTTTGCGAGAACAATGGATTTCACATTAGATATGAATCAGGAAGTAATAATCATTCCTCGGCGTTATCAGTGGAACAATATAACTGGTGAAACAATCCGAACGAAAAAGGCTGTTGTCGGAATGGGAATTAATTTTGGAGGAAGGGTCATGATGGCAGACGGAGTAAATGAAGCTGGTATGACATGTGCAACTCTCTATTTCCCAGGATTCGCTACTTATAGTAGTCATGTAGATAGCAATAAAACGAATGTAGCGCCATTTGATTTTGTGACTTGGAGCCTCACGCAGTTCAATTCTGTTGAAGAATTAAGAAAATATATTGATAACATTGCCTTTATAGATGTGCCATTACCAATTTTAGGGGTTACTCCACCGCTACATTGGATTTTAGCAGATAAATCGGGAGAATGTATTGTACTTGAGCCGACAGCTGATGGAATAAAAGTGTATGACAATCCAATAGGAGTGATGACTAATAGTCCGGAGTTTAGTTGGCATTTACAAAATTTAAGACAATATATTGGTCTTAAATCGCAGCCATTTGCGCCAACGGAGTGGGGCGATGTACCATTAAGTGCTTTTGGCCAAGGTTCAGGATCGATGGGACTTCCTGGAGATTTCACACCGCCATCAAGATTTGTACGGGCAGCGTATGGCAAACAAAACATTCAAGGTATAGAGAACGAAGAAGAGGGGATATCGGCTATTTTTCATATTTTATCGAATTGTGAGGTTCCTAAGGGGGCAGTAATAACAGAAGACGGTATATTAGATAATACGATCTATACAAGTGCAATGTGTATGGAGTCTGGAACATATTATTACCATACTTACGATTGTAGACAAATTATAGCCATTCATTTATTCAATGAAGATTTAGATACAGCTGAGATTAAAACGTATCCGTTTCAGCGGAAACAAAAAATATTTTATGAAAACTGAAGCGCCCCTGAAAAAGTGAGACTAATAAAAACACCTCCATTTAATTTGCATACTTAGTATGCGAATTTAGGAGGTGTTTTTTATCATTTACCAATATTCAGGTTTACTTCTTGCTATTCTATTAAGCCGAAGCTTTCTTCATTCTCTCAAGTAAACTAGATAACACATGCGTACGATACGATTCTAGTTTTTTACCTTCATAAGTACGGATACCTAATTTTTTAAGTTCTTTTACATACCAACCTTTGCTTCCGAAATACATGTGATCGCTCCCCTTCAACTTTGTTTTTATTTGTTCTGATTGCATATGGAGGTACAGGTAATATAATGAAGGAAATGAATTTCGCGCGAAAATGGTTAACTTTGTTGCAAAAGACATATATACTAAAGATAGTATACAACGAGGTGGACAAGACGTGATTATAGAGAAGCACGAAATTCAAATTGACCAAATTACTAGCGGTAAAGTGAATATCTTTACTTTCTATAGAAATAGAAAGCAAATTGATGATCATTTTTTACGATTGCAAGAACCATCGCTTACAGCAAACTACTTCTTCCATTTTCATTTTGATGCAGAGAGCTTGCATCTACTGCAGGAAGAGTTTCCAGGCGTATATCCGTACGACGGTAGTGAAACGATTCACGACTGGACGGAAAAGATGAAAGCTGAATTGCAACATCAGATCCAAACAGGTAAATGGAATAAACGCGTACGTATTGGTAATCGCATTCTAGATGTGGTGTTTACGTGGTGTGACGAAGATATAGTAGAGTGAAAAAGAAGCGGATGACGCTTCTTTTTTTTAGCGCTGGAATAAAACGAGCTTACCTGCAGTAGATGTACAGCGATGTGTTTTTTCATACAATCCTTTTTCTTGTAAAATAGATTCACCTTTTGCTTTCGCTTCTTTTTCAGTTGCCGCCTCGAATGATTCGTCTAATGCTTTTGAACCATCTTTTTCAAAGACTGTTAGAACGTATACTCCCATGAAAATTCCCTCCAATAATTAAAATCAGAATCTTATAATTATTTTGACATAAAACGCTACAATATGCAAAGAAATATATGACATTGCGTGGTAAAATAGAATGAAACTTTAATCATCGAGAATATTTTCATTCTCGATGATGATTAGTTTTCAGCGATATTAATTTTAATAAAATGAAACTTTTGAAAGATAGAAAGGATCGTTATTTGTGAAACAAGTAAAGTTTATACATGCGGCTGATTTGCATTTGGATAGTCCGTTTAAAGGGATGGAGATGAATGTGGCGCAGTCTGTTTGGGAGAGAATGAAGCAAAGTACGTTTGAATCATTTGAGCGTATTGTTGATAAAGCGATTCAAGAGCGCGTTGATTTCGTATTACTAGCTGGGGATTTGTATGATGCGGAGACGAGAAGTTTGAGGGCGCAAGTGTTTGTGCGTGAGCAAATGAAGAGACTTTCGCAGTACGATATCCCTGTTTTTATTATTCACGGTAACCATGATCATTTAGGGGGAAGCTGGGCAGCAATTGAGTTTCCGGAAAATGTTCATGTGTTTACCGATCCTTATGTAGAAGAGAAATCATTTTATAAAAATGGTGAGCTATTAGCTTCTATTTATGGGTTTAGTTATTTGCAGCAAGCGGTAACGGATAATATGACAGCGCAGTATACGAAAATGAGTGATGCGCCTTTTCATATTGGCATGCTTCACGGAAGTGTGGAAGGAGATGCAGAGCATAATCGCTATGCACCGTTTCAAATTCGTGAATTGAAAGAAAAACAGTTTGATTATTGGGCTCTTGGCCATATACATAAACGTGAAATTTTATCAGAAGAGCCATACATTATTTATCCAGGAAACATACAAGGTCGTCATCGTAAGGAAACAGGCGAGAAGGGTGCGTACCTTATTGAACTTACGAAACAAGGAACGCAGTGTTCATTTTTCCATACGGCAGATGTTGTATGGGATGAGATCGAGGTTTGTATTGATGGACTTGAAACTGTTGATGAACTTATGACGAGCATGTCAACTGCGATGAATGATTGCCGAAGAGAAGAGGAAGGGACGCTTTTAACGGTCGTATTCACAGGGCAGGGCCCACTTTCTCCTTATTTGCGTGACGAAAAGCGTGTGGAAGAGATTTTTCATATTTTAGCATCTGGCGAAGAGCGAAAAGATTTCGTATATGCAATGAAGTGGAAAAATGAGACGGTTTCTTTTGCGGAAATCGAACGTTTGAAAGCGGAAAATCATTTCGTCGGTAGTGTGCTAAAGGAGCTAGAAGCTTTCACAAATATGGACGGCGTGTTGCGCACCATTTGGACATCTCCTGTAGCGCGTAATAGTATTGAATCTTTTACAGAAGAAGAGAAGAAAGAGATTCAAAAGGAAGCAGAAAATATTATTTTAGAGCAATTATTCCAGCAAGAGAGGGATAAAAAATGAGAATTGAAAAACTCCATATTTATGGGTACGGAAAATTAGAAAATGTGGAAATGGATCTTTCATTGTTGACGGTGTTATACGGTGAAAATGAAGCGGGGAAATCGACAATTCGCTCATTTATGAAAAGTATTCTGTTCGGTTTTCCGACGAGAGGACAGCGCCGTTATGAGCCGAAAGAAGGCGGGAAGTATGGCGGTGCGCTGACTGTGCAAACAGAGCAGTACGGCCGTTTGAAAATTGAACGATTGCCAAAGACGGCAACTGGCGAGGTGACCGTTTATTTTGAAGACGGGAAAACGGGCGGCGAGGAAATTTTAAACGATATATTAAGCGGGATGAATGAAAGTTTATTTGAATCGGTCTTTTCATTTGATATGCATGGTCTTCAAAATATTCATCAGCTCGGCGAAGCGGATATTGGCAATTATTTATTTTCAGCAAGTGCAGTCGGAAGCGATGCGCTATTACAGTTAGATAAAAAGCTAGAAAAAGAAATGGATCAGCGTTTTAAACCGAGTGGGCGTAAACCGGAAATTAACGTGTCACTGCAAGAGATGAAGAAGCTTGAAGAGAAGATGAAAGAGTGGCAAGGAAAAATTGGCACGTATGAAAAACAAGTGGAGCAGTTAAAAGAAAGTGAAGAGAAGCTTGCTTCTGTTCGCGTGGAAAAAGAGAATGCAGAAAAGCGAAAGCAAGATTATGAAATATTAGCAGCGCTTGAGCCCCTCGTTATTGAAAAGCGTGCGCATGAGAAAGTGTTAGAAAATGAGAGCGGGCAGTTTCCTGTAAACGGAATGGCGCGCTATGAAGCGATTAAGGCGAAGATGGAGCCGCTTCAGTTACAAGTTGATTCGCTCCATAAGAAAATCGAGACAGTGCAATCGGAAATTGCCTCGATTCAAATAGATGAAGAGTTTTTACAAAAAGAAAGTTATGTAGAAGAACTTCGTATGCAACATATGTCTTACGAAAATGCACGCCAAGAAATGCGTGATATGACAGGAAGTATTGCGAATATAAAAAAAGAAATTGCAGAACTAGAACAGCAAATTGGTGCTACTTTTGAAAAGGAAGCGGTTCTTGCGTTTGACATGAGTTTGGCAACGAAAGAATTAATTACGCAAACCGTGCAAAAGGCACGTGAATTAGAAACGCAAAAAGCACAGCTTGATGATCGTTTTAAAGTAGCGCAAGAGCAATTAGAAGAACAAGAAGAAAATATAAGACAGATTCAGAAACAAATGTTAGTTGATGAAGAGCGAAATACGTTAGTTGAGAAAGAGAAATCGTTCCAAGATGCGGCGTTTATCGGTATGGGCGCAGAGAGAATGAAGCGCAAGTATGAGGAAAAAGCAGGAGTAGCTATGCAAAAGAAAAAGCAGTGGCAAAGAGTTTGTCTTCTGTTACTTCTTATTAACACGCTTGTTTTATTCACGAGTTTATTTATTGATAACCGCCCGCTCTTATTTATTAGTGTTATTGTTTTTGTAGGGATTGTTCTTGCCCTTGTTTTATATAAAGATCCGTCAAGTGGATTACAAGAAGAGCTTCTTACTCTTCAGCAAAGTGCTGGCGGGAGACAAAGTGAAGAAGCGCTGTCTGTGCGCTATCAGTTAGAAAAAGATGAAGAGATTCGTAAGCTATTTGAGCGTGAGTCTTATAAATTGCAGCAAATGGAGCGAGCTTATGATAAAGTCGTTTCATCGTATGAGGAATGGGAGAGAGAAACGTTCCAGGCGGGAGAACAAGTAGATGCATATAAAACGCGCTATATGTTCCCTGATTTTTATACGTATGCGCACATATTGCCGGCGTTTGAGCGTATAGAAAAAATGCAGCAATTATATCGGGAGTTAGAAAAACAAGGCACACGAAAATCTTCATTATATGAAATGATTTCGCAATTTGAACATAAACTAGAAACTGTTATCGGTAGTGCGGAGTATAGTAAGTTGTATGAGGCGCAAAGGCTTATGCAAAATGAGAAAGAGAAGAGACAAACTTGTAAGCAGTTGAAAGAGAAACTAGCTGAATGGCAAGAAGAATATGAGTTCATGCAAGAGCAATTAAAGCAATTGCTAGTAGAACGAGACAGTTTATGGCATATTGCAGAGGCTACAGATGAAGAGATGTTTTTAGAAGCAGGTAAACTAGCGGGAAAACGTGAAGATGCTGAGAAACAAGTAGTGCGTTTATTACCGCAAATTGATCTGTTAGAACAGCGTTTAAAGAGTTTATCATTAGCTGAACATTACGAAGCTGACGGTTATGAAGAGAAATTAAAGAGAGAAATTACAGTCGTGCAAAACTGTCTGGCGCAAGAGAAAGAACTGACAGAGCGCATTGCGAAACATCGTATGGAAATTGTGAATTTAGAAGAAGGTAGTACGTACGGCGATTTAATGCATGAGTGGGAAATGAAAAAAGCGCAAGTACGTGAACAAGTGAAGAAGTGGGCTGCTTATGCGGCCGCAAAAACGGTGTTAACGAAAACAAAGCAATATTATCATGAAGTGCATCTGCCTCGTATTTTACAAAAATCAGAAGAGTATTTCGTCTATTTAACGGGCGGACGCTATAGTAAAATCTTTTCACCGTCAGAGGCGGAGCCGTTCGTTGTTGAACGTAACGACGGTATACGTTTTTACAGTCATGAACTAAGCCAAGCGACAGCGGAGCAGTTATATTTATCGCTGAGATTTGCACTTGCGAAAACATTTGAACACGAGTATCCATTTATTATTGATGATAGTTTCGTGCACTTTGATGCGGTAAGGACGGACCGAACGATTGAACTAATAAAGGAAATCGCAAAAGATAGACAAGTCATCTTCTTTACATGTCATGCGCATTTACTCGCGTATTTTACAGAAAAACAGATTGTAAAATTAACACATAAGCGTAAAGAAAATGAGTTGTGATATGCTATACTAAAAGTAACTGATTTGGTGGAGGAATTCGAATGAAAAAGAAAATTGCAGAATATGAAGTTGGTGAACAAGTCGATGTTTTCTTGTTAATTAAAACAGCGACAAAAGGTCTAGCAAGTAATGGAAAGCCATTTTTAACAGTAATCTTACAAGATCCAAGTGGAGATATTGAAGCGAAGCTATGGGACGTATCACCAGAAGTTGAGAAACAATATGTAGCAGAAACAATCGTTAAAGTAGCTGGTGATATTTTAAACTACAAAGGACGTATTCAATTGCGTGTGAAACAAATCCGTGTTGCGAATGAAAATGAAGTAACAGACATCTCGGATTTCGTAGAAAAAGCACCAGTGAAAAAAGAAGATATGGTTGAGAAAATTACACAATACATATTTGAAATGAGAAATCCGAACATTCAACGTCTAACAAGACATTTGTTAAATAAGCATCAAAACGAATTTTTAGAATATCCAGCAGCGACAAAGAACCATCACGAGTTCGTATCTGGACTAGCTTATCACGTCGTATCGATGCTAGATTTAGCGAAAGCTATTTCAAATCTATACCCATCATTAGATAAAGACTTACTATATGCAGGCGTTATTTTACATGACCTTGGTAAAGTAATTGAACTATCTGGCCCAATTTCTACAACGTATACGTTAGAAGGAAATTTACTAGGCCACATTTCTATCATGGTGAACGAAATCGGTAAAGCAGCAGACGAATTGCAAATCGATGCAGAAGAAGTATTAATTCTTCAACACATCGTCCTTTCTCATCACGGAAAAGCGGAATGGGGTAGCCCAAAACCACCATTAGTAAAAGAAGCAGAAATTCTGCATTACATCGATAACTTAGATGCAAAAATGAACATGATGGACCGCGCATTAGGACGTACAAAACCAGGTGAATACACAGAGCGTGTCTTCGCACTTGATAATCGTTCGTTCTATAAACCGACGTTCCATAATTAAAAGTGTGAATAAAGTGGCCTCATTAAGTTTTAAAAGCTTAGTGAGGCTGTTTTCTTTATTAAAAATTAAATGAAATAGTTAAGAAGTACGCATGGGATTAACGAAGAACGATTAAAACATATCTCACCACTAGAATGGGAGCATATCAACTTTAATATGGCAGATACTTAGAATCGCTTCAGCCTGTATAACAGGCCTAAAAATAAGAGTTGAAACTTGTTTAGCATCTATTTTTGTTAAAAGGTGGGAGAATTGTGCTATGATGTGGGCAAATATAAAACTATCTAAAGGAGGGATTTACATGCCGCATATTGTGTTTCGTGGAATTACTACTGAACAATTAAAACACATAAGCAAGCCATTAGTAGAAGAGCTCGCAGAGATTTGTGAGTGTGGTACGGATAATTTTACGTTGGAACTACCAAGTTCTACGTTTATATTCAATGGAGAAGAAATAGAAGCGTTTCCTCTTATTGAAGTGAAATGGTTCGAGCGTGGACAGGAAATTCGTAATCGATTTGCCAAGGCCATTACTACATATGTAATGGATTTTGGACTTCCAGAAGTAGAGATTGTATTTACGGTTTTCACAGAATCAGCGTATTATATTAACGGGAAGCATTGTGCAAGTTAGAGCTATTATAAATGTTTTTGTAACATTTATCCCGCATTAACGGGCAGTAAGACCCAGACCTCAAAATTCAGCGGAAGCAAAGAAGTTAGGTGGGGGATCAACTGTCCGTAAAAGCCCGATTGGTGTGGGCTAATAATCAGTGGGGATGAACAAAACCCCCACTGATTAAAGTTTCACTTTATAAGGGATAGAACCACATCGCTATCAAGCTAACTAGACAAAATACCCTCTAAAAAGAGCAAGGCGTTATTCTTTATGAGAAATCATAGGAAAGGATAACGCCTTTATATCAATTTTAATATAATCGATTCACTTCTTTATAAAAAGTTTGGTTATTTTATTGAAGCTTATTCCACAAACACACCCGTTTGTTCACTTTTTACTGTTTGAAAGCCATACTTTTTATATTGATTCATTTATTGGAAAAACCGAAAGTTTTAAACGCTCTCTATTACATATTTATTTTTGGAAAAATAGCCTAACTCCAAATACTAATAATACTGTGCCAGTAATACCCTCTATTGTACGGTTCACCTTTTCTTTTCTTAAAAAAGTTCTTAATTGACGTATTAGAGAGATATAAAGTAAATACCATATTGCTGTCAAAGTCGTAAATGTGAATCCCAACAAAAGAAATTGGAAGAAATGACTTTGATTACTCACAATAAATTGGGGTAGAAAACTAAGGAAAAATACAGCCGTTTTTGGGTTTAAGATTGCCGTGGTAAATCCTTGTCTAAAACTTTTAACCGTTCCAATATCCTTAGAGTTTATTTCCACTGAACCTGACATCTCTTCTTTTTTAGAAAAGGCACTTTTAATTGACTTTACAGCTAAATAAATTAAATAAAATGCCCCAGCATATTTTATTAATGTAAATAGCATAGCAAATTTCATTAAGATAGCAGAGAGTCCTAGTGTAGCCATTATTGTATGAATCATCATTCCAGATACCGTTCCTAAGACGGTCTTTATCCCACCATTTCTACCATGAGAGATAGTGTTTTTTGTAACTAAAGCAAAACCGGGACCAGGCATCATTATAATAAGGAGTGCTGTAAGGATAAATAGCATATAATTTTCCATGTTATGGTATTTCCTTTCTGATTTTTAGTTTCGCTTATAGTATAGCTTTTTTCCTTAAAACATTAAATATAAAAAGTGTGATCAGGATAGTATCATAAACTTTCAAGGAGTTGTAATTGAATTATAGAGGGCTTCACTTAAATAATGTTCTTCTGTAAATGAGCGTTTTTTAATTACTTTTTCTCGGAACACTCTTAATTTTCTTTCGTTTATCGAGGGTATTAGTATCAACTTGACCAAACATTATCCCAAAACTACATTTAACATTTACGAAAGCATATTCGAATAATCATTCATTAAATTTCTTATCAATCAACAAAAATTAATTATCATAAGGAAGAGGTACGTGAACTTCTATTTAAGAAATTACTTATTCTTGAAAAAAATGAATTAACTCCCCATAAATAATTGTAAAGATATAAAATTCTATAATTCCCTCGGAACAAAAAAAGTTGTCTTTTATAGCAACGAAGTTCATTTTTATCGTTTTGGGGTAGTGTATTCTTGTTAGCTTGATGGGCATGGAGAGCTTTGAGTCTTTAGCTTGATAGTGATGTGACGCTATCCAGAAATTAATGATTTTACACCCTAAATGTTATTTAACAAAAAAATCTTGAATTCGAGATTTTTTACTTGCTTTTCAATCACTTGAGGTGTAAAGTGATAGTAACGAAAGCGATTGAGTCATATGAAAAACATATACTCAGTTGTTTTCGATTAAAAAACAAAGTAACTTATACAGTAAAAACTAAGATGAATTTACAAAAACATAATTAAGAATAAATTGAAAAGCTAAAAACCATATTAGTTGTGGGAAATGTTATTTTTTTAGTTATCACTTGACTAGTAAAACGAAACGGAGGAATAACCAATGTATAAAATTAAAGGGCATCATCACATTTCAATGGTTACGAAAAATGCAAATGAAAATAATCACTTTTATAAAAACGTGCTTGGCTTGCGTCGTGTGAAAATGACAGTAAACCAAGATGATCCGTCAATGTACCACTTATTTTATGGAGATAAAACAGGAAGTCCAGGTACGGAATTATCATTTTTTGAAATTCCATTAGTAGGAAGAACATATCGCGGTACGAATGCGATTACTCGAATTGGATTACTTGTTCCTTCAGAGGATAGCTTGCATTACTGGAAAGAACGCTTTGAAAAATTTGATGTGAAACATAGTGAAATGACAACATATGCAAATCGTCCTGCTTTGCAATTTGAGGATGCTGAAGGTCTTCGCTTAGTACTACTCGTTTCAAACGGGGAAAAAGTAGAGCACTGGGAAACTTGGGAGAAATCAGAAGTTCCTGCAGAGCATCAAATTCAAGGAATGGGTTCTGTGGAAATGACCGTTCGTAGACTTGATAAAATGGCGAGTACACTTACAGAAATGTTTGGTTATACAGAGGTTAGCCGTAGCGAAGAGGAAGCAATTTTTCAATCCATTAAAGGAGAGGCTTTTGGAGAAATCGTTGTGAAATATTTAGATGGACCTACTGAAAAGCCGGGCCGAGGGAGCATTCACCATTTAGCAATTCGCGTGAAAAACGATGCAGAGCTTGCCTATTGGGAAGAACAGGTGAAACAAAGAGGCTTCCAGTCTTCAGGAATCATCGACCGTTTCTACTTTAAAAGCTTATATTTCCGTGAATCAAACGGAATCCTTTTTGAAATTGCGACAGATGGACCAGGATTTACAGTTGATGGAGATGTGGAACATTTAGGAGAAAAACTTGATTTACCACCGTTCTTAGAAGATCATCGTGCAGAGATTGAAGCGAATTTAGCACCTATTGAAGAGAAGTAATAGGAGAGAAAATATAAATTAAAAACTATTGGAGGAATATAAAATGAACCAATTAAAAGGAATTCACCACGTTACAGCGATTACAAGTAGTGCAGAAAAAAACTATGAGTTTTTTACTCACGTTTTAGGAATGCGTTTAGTTAAGAAAACAGTAAACCAAGATGACATTCAAACGTATCATTTATTCTTTGCAGATGATAAAGGTAGTGCAGGAACAGATATGACATTCTTTGACTTCCCAGGTGTTCCGAAAGGAGTACACGGTACAAATGAAATTTCAAAAACTTCATTCCGTGTTCCGACTGATGCAGCATTAGAGTATTGGGTGAAACGCTTTGACCGTCTTGAAGTAGAACATACAGGAATTAAAGAGCAATTTGGTAAGAAAACTCTTTCTTTCGTTGACTTTGATGACCAACAATATCAATTAATCTCAGATGAACTTGATAAAGGAATCGAATCAGGTACACCGTGGCAAAACGGGCCAGTACCATTAGAATATGCAATCACTGGTTTAGGACCTGTATTCATTCGTATCGCAAACTTTAGCTTCTTCAAAGAAGTGTTAGAAAAAGTTCTATTATTTAAAGAGGTTGCGCAAGAAGGGGAATTCTATTTATTTGAAGTGAACAAAGGCGGAAACGGTGCATCTGTTATTGTAGAACATAATACAGTTCTTCCTGAAGCACAACAAGGTTTTGGTACAGTGCACCATGCGGCATTCCGCGTAGAAGATCGCGCTGTATTAGAAGAATGGATTGAGAGAATCAGTAGCGTAGGACTTCCTTCATCTGGCTATGTAAACCGTCACTTCTTCGAATCATTATACGCAAGAGTTGCACCACAAATCTTATTTGAATTTGCAACAGATGGCCCAGGATTTATGGGAGATGAGTCATACGAAACGCTTGGCGAAAAATTATCTTTACCTCCATTCCTAGAGCCAAAACGTGAAGAAATTGAAAAATTAGTTCGTCCAATTGATACAGTGAGAAGTACGAAGGAATTTATTAAAGAGTAAAATAGAGATAGTAAGTAGGAGAGCAAGTAGGAGAGCAAGTAGTTTTAGCGAAGTGCTGGAACTGCTTGCTTTTTTATTTGTTCTATTAAGTTTTCTGACAATTGTTTCTCAAGTCATCAAAAAGGAAAACTTTGGTATAATTAAAATATTAAATTTTCTGATAATTATTTTTCAATACATAGAAAAGGAGTGGTAATATACAATTTTGATAATTGTATAAAAATCCTAATTTTGTAATTTTGGAGAAAAGGGGATGCGAGTGTATGGGAGCAGATGTAGTAACAAGGGAGCAAATGAAACATTCTTTAGATGATTGGTATCGTGTAATGTTGCAGCAAAATATAGAGAAGGCTACGGAAATGAAAGAGGAGATTGAAAGTAAGATTAGTGGGTTGGATGTGGATCAGGATGTATTGCTTTATCATGCGTTGTTGAATTTTAGATATGATGCATTAGTTGATTGGATTGGGGTTAGAGAAGATAGTTTTGATAAAGTGGAATCTTTCGAAATTCCAATAGAAGGTTTTCTAGCTTATTACTATCACTTTTTTAAAGGGTTTCATTGCACATTAATTTCAAATTATAACGAAGCGAAAGAACAGTATGAGCAAGCTGAGAAGTTATTGAAATATATTGCCGATCCGATAGAACATGCGGAGTTTCATTATCGGATGGGGAATTTCTATTATCAAAAATATGACCAAGTTCATGCAATAGATTACTTGAATAGGGCAAAAGCAGCATTTTTACAATATCCAGGTTATGAAATAAAAGTAGGATTATGTGAAAATGCTTTTGGACTATGTTGTGTAGACATAGATCACTATGAATTAGCGGAAGAAAACTTTAATTCTGCTATGGAAGTATTGCAAAAAGCAGATCAAAAAAAATATATGCTAATGGTTCGGCATAATTTAGCTTGGCTTTATGCTAGTCAAAATCTTTCAGAATTAGCAATTCGTCATATATCTGAGGTGACCAAAAACTACCCAGAACACTTTAAAGCCTTATTTGTAGAAGCGCGTGAACATTACAAATTAGGACAATATAATTTAGCGAATCCAATCGTTGAAAAAGGTTTAAATATTTGTGTTGATTTAGGAGAAAAAGAATTTCAACATCGGTTTAAAATTTTGAAAGAACTCAATGGAAAATCTTCAGTATCAATTATTGAAGATGTAATTTTAGAAGGACTTTCTTATTTTGAGAGAGAAAGATTATGGGATTGTATTCAAGAATACACTGAAATTTTAGCACTGAAATTTTATGAATTTGATGATCATGTTAAGGCAAGTAAATATTTTTATATGAATAATAAGGCTCAAAAAAATATATTGGAAAAGGGAGCGTTAAAATAATGAAGAAATTTCGTTTGGCTATTGTTGGGACTGCATTAGTAGGGGTATTATCAATTGGGTTCAATAGTTCTTTTACAAATCAAGCTGTAAATATTGGTGACACAGGAGGGGCACCAGCAAGACCAGACTACGTTAATATTGGTGACACAGGAGGAGCACCAGCAAGACCAGACTACGTTAACATTGGCGACACAGGAGGAGCACCAGCAGATAATAGAGGTGACGGCGGCGGAGTAAGCCAACTATAATAACAAAGAAAGGGACTTCAACATGAAGTCCCTTTTTCTATTTTTAGGCCATGTAGAGAAAAGAATTGACTTACTTTAAATGTGTAACTATAATAGTTACAGAATAACCATTAGTAATAGAAATGAGTTATATTTTTTTAGTATAATTGTAACTGTTTTAGTTACAATTAAAAAAGAGAACATAAAATAACCAAAAAATGTAAAAACTTTTAAATAGCAACAAGAGAAAGGAGACGGGAACTTTGAAACGGTTTAAGTTTTATATGATTAGCGGTATTGTGCTCGTTTTGTTAATTGTTTGTAATTTCGTCGATAAGCCGATTGCGAAGGTTGGAGAAGTGAAAGATACTGTTATGATGAAGCTGAATACGAAAGAGAGTATGGCGCAAATTGATGGGCAGACGATTTATTTTAAACAAATTGGTGAGGGGAAACCTCCTTTACTTATGCTGCATGGGTTTGGTGGTTCTTCTGATGGGTTTAGTGATATTTATCCGGAACTAGCGCGAGACCATACGATTATTGCGGTTGATGTTTTAGGGTTTGGGCGTTCTTCTAAGCCGGTTGATTTTCAGTATTCGTTTCCTGCGCAAGTGAATTTATATTATAAGTTAATGAAGAAGCTCGGATACGATCAGTTTGCGGTGCTCGGCCATTCAATGGGCGGAGAGATGTCCCTTAATTTAGCGTATTTATATCCGGATGCAGTGACGCATCTCATCTTGGCGGATGCTACAGGGATAGAGTCTTTCCAGCAAAAAGAAAGTTATGAAGTACCACCGCTATCGACGGACTTACAAACTGTAACTGAGATTACGAAGTATAATAAAAATGAAGTAAAAAATAGCCGTGATGATAAAGAGCATTATGATCAGCTTACGAAAATGAGAGAGCGCCGCATTGCGATGGAAGCTGATAAAATTAAGGTGCCGACTTTAATTATATGGGGACGACATGATAAAAGTGTTTCTTGGAAAAATGGTGAACTGTATCATGGGCTATTTGCGAATAGTACGTTTCATATTATTGAAAAAGGATACCACGCACCGTTTCGTCAGGAACCAATTGAGTTTATGGAATATGTACAAGCATTTTTCGCGAAGCATCCACAATAAAAATTTTAAGCATAAATCCACTTCTTTCCTCATAAAGTGAAACTAATAAGGCTTGTCTAAGGAAAGGAATGAAGTGATTTGGAAACTTTACCATGGTGGGTTTATCTTGTAATTGTCGGGATTGTACTAAGTGGCTACATGGTTTTATATACTTCGAAAAAAGAGCAAGATATGGATAATGAGTTTATTGAAAAAGAAGGCGAAGTATATATGAAGCGCTTAGAAGAAGAGCGTGAGAAACGTAATCAGGATAGTGATAAAGATTCGGTATTGCTTTAATAGATTACATTTAAAGAAGAGAAATATATTGTATTTCTCTTCTTTTTTATTATGTTAAATATTTGTATAAGAGAAAAGTATAGGTTTCGTTTGTTAGCTGTCATTTTAAAATTGAAGACTTATTAAATGAAAAAATTGATATTTGCTTGAGGGTATTTTATATTTAAAATAATGAATATATAGTTTTATTGTTGTTGGAGGAGATAAGAACTAACATGAATACAAAAAAATTTCAAACCTATGTGGCGTTGTCAACAAAAGACTGGAGTGCTGAAACATTTGTAAGAACCTTAGAAGAGATTGTATCTTCGGCAAAAGAATATGAAAATGATTATATTGAAGTCCATCAAGTACTAGAAATGGTAGTAACAGAAGTTGAAGTTGAGTATGTAATCATTCTAAATCATACGAGAAACTTAGATGATTTGGGGAAATACCTTAAATAATAATTTTTAAATCCTTTTTATCGCTGTTAATAATATAAGGGATTTTGATATGGAATTTTAAAAAGAGAGTGTTAATATTGCCACTCTAAAAAAGGGTGTAATCAGAATAGTGATAAAGATTAAGGTAACATGTTGTTATCTATTTTTTATTTTCCGAAGTATATCAGCGATTCGAAATGAGATATCAATTTATCCCGTAAAAGCCCGATCGGTGAGGGCTGATTAAACCTTCACTTTATCAACACAAAACGATAATGATAGGCAGTTGATGTAACTCCATAGTAACTGTAACCATCTAAAGCCCAATTCATACACTATGGTGGAGGATTTTCACCTAATAACCGGATGAAAAAGGGGTGTAATCATGAAGAAACGTACTGTTAATGAAGCGGGAGGGAATGTGCCACAACCAATCCGCAGCGACGGAGCAGGTGCAATTGATTCTGGACCTCGTAATGTTATGCGAGATATTCAAAATCCGAATATGCTTGTTCCGCCTATAACGGATGCAGGATTAGTTCCTAACTTGAAATTTTCATTCTCGGACACTTCTATGATTTTGAAACACGGCGGGTGGTCTCGGGAGATTACTGCTCGGGAACTACCAGTTTCGACGACGATTGCTGGGGTAAATATGAGCTTAACGGCCGGTGGAATACGAGAACTTCATTGGCATAAAGAAGCGGAATGGGCGTATATGCTTTTAGGACGGGCACGCATAACGGCTGTTGATCAAAATGGACGGAATTTTATTGCTGATGTTGGACCAGGTGATCTTTGGTATTTTCCGCCTGGTATTCCGCATTCCATTCAAGGATTGGAACATTGTGAATTTCTACTTGTTTTCGATGATGGACATTTTTCTGATTTATCTACTTTAGCTATTTCTGATTGGTTTGCGCATACGCCAAAAGAAGTATTGTCGGCTAATTTTGGAGTACCTGAGAGTGCTTTTCATTCTATCCCTTCAGGTCAAGTTTATATTTATCAAGGAGAGGTGCCAGGTTCGCTTGAAAGTCAGGAAGTTCAATCACCGAAAGGGGAAGTTCCTTTAACATTTAAACATGAACTGTTAAAACAAAAGCCAATTAAGACTCCTGGTGGTAGCGTTCGAATTGTAGATTCTACAAATTTCCCTATTTCAAAAACAATCGCAGCAGCGCTCGTTGAGGTTGAGCCTGGTGGAATGAGAGAACTTCATTGGCACCCGAATAATGATGAATGGCAATATTATTTGACAGGGGAAGCGAGAATGACTGTGTTTCTTGGAAATGGTACCGCTCGTACATTTGATTATAGAGCTGGCGATGTCGGATATGTACCGTTTGCGACGGGGCATTATATTCAAAATACAGGTACCGAAACATTATGGTTTTTAGAGATGTTCAGAAGCAATCGTTTTGAAGATGTATCGTTAAATCAATGGATGGCACTGACTCCTAAAGAAATAGTGGAGAGTAATATACATGTTGGCCCGCAAGTAATGGATTCTCTGCGTAAGGAGAAGTGGCCTGTTGTGAAATATCCGGGGTTTTCATATAGTCCGAAAAGTGATGAGTAAAAATGAAAATTTGCGTTATTCTTTCTGGAGACTGATAAGAAGGAATGGCGTATTTTTTATGCCTAATCTAGTCTTTATTAGTATCCGTTCTTTGTATTATTGTTCGGGAAATTATTATTGGAGCATAGTATAGGGAAGATACATATAAAATAGCGCCATTATAAGCTGTAACGCATAAGTTGCGCAGGAAATGAAACGATAACTAGCTTTACTCTTCATCATTTATTTGAACATAGTGGGCATAGAGAGGTGATAAACACAGTATGATTTTTAGTGAGCGTTTAAAAGAAGAAAGGGAAAAAAGAAATTGGTCGCAAAATGATTTGGCTGAAAAACTTCATGTGAGTAGGCAATCTGTTTCGAAATGGGAGACGGGAAAGAACTATCCGAGCATTGAAATTATTATTCATTTAAGCGATCTGTTCGGTATTACAATTGATGAACTGCTAAGGAGTGATGAAGAATTGACGCAGAAAATAATTGAAGATAGTAAGCAATTGGCGTATCCAAAATGGAAGGTGTTTTTTGATAGTCTATTTATGATAGGAGTATTTTTGTTTATTGCAAAAATCGTTGTATGGATGCTAAATAAGTTTGCTGGAGCAAGTATTACAATTGTAGCAGATGCGCCATATGTAATGAATCTTTTGCCCCTTGTATTCATGATTATAGGTGGTATAGGTTCCGATAAGTTGAAGAAAATATATAAATAGAGGAAAGATTTGAAAGAAATCCCCAACACTGGCTGTTCTTTTCACTTAAATTGTGTACTATAAAGGATAGGATGACATAAAGAAGGGGACACTTAGAATGGAATTTCATGAACAGAAGATTTTGCCGGCAGTGAGGCAAATTAAAGATTTGGAAAAGCTATTACATAGTTCGTATGAATATATCGTTATTTTAGATATTCATGTCGGCCAATTGAAGAGTGTTATATCACTTGCGAAGCAATATTGTAAAAAGGTGTTTTTACATGTGGATTTAATTCATGGCTTGCAGAGTGATGGGCATGCGACGGAATATTTATGTCAGGAGTTTAGACCGTACGGGTTACTTTCGACAAAGGCGAGCGTTATTATGAAGGCGAAGCAAAAAGGTGTTGTGGCAATACAACGCATCTTTTTAATCGATTCGAGTGCGATGGAGAAGAGCTGCAATCTTTTAGATAAGACGAAACCGGATTATATTGAGGTGCTTCCAGGAGCAATGACGGATATTATCGCTGAAGTGAAAGAGCGTACTGGTGTACCGATTTTAGCAGGTGGTTTTATTCGTACTGTAGAAGATGTGGAAAGAGCTTTAAACGCTGGTGCGACAGCGATTACGACGTCAAAACGCGAACTATGGAAACATTACCAAAAAAAGTGACGAAAATGTGAAAAAATTCTGTTGACACCGCTTTCATAAGAGGTTAACATTATAGACAAGTTAATAAACGTGACGGAGAAAAGAAGAGATCCACATTTCATTGTTTCTATATAAATTTATATAGAAGCGTGCAAAGCTGTGGGTCTTTTTCTTTTGACAAAAACGAATGGCCATTCATTTTACCTCTATCACATTTGGAAGCGTTTAAATTGATTGTGGAGGGATACTATGTCAGCATTTTTAGGAGAGTTAATAGGGACTGCGTTGTTAATCGTACTTGGTGGCGGCGTTTGTGCTGGTGTAAGTTTAAAGAAATCGTTTGCGAAAGATTCAGGTTGGATTGTTATTACAATGGGCTGGGGCTTAGCAGTAGCGGTTGCAGCGTATGCGGTTGGATCAATTAGTGGGGCACATTTGAATCCAGCTTTAACGATAGGACTAGCATTTAAGGGAGCGTTCCCATGGAGTGACGTACCAGGTTATATCGTAGCACAAATGATTGGGGCAATTATCGGGGCAGTTATCGTATATTTACATTACTTACCACATTGGAAAGAAACAGAAGATCCAGGAACAAAGTTAGGCGTATTTGCAACAGGTCCAGCAATTCCGAACACATTTGCAAACCTTTTAAGTGAAATGATTGGAACATTCGTTTTAGTATTTGGTATATTAGCAATTGGTGCAAATAAATTTGCAGATGGATTAAATCCATTTATCGTAGGTTTCTTAATTGTAAGTATTGGTTTATCATTAGGTGGGACAACAGGATACGCAATTAACCCAGCACGTGATTTAGGTCCGCGTATCGCACACTTCTTCCTTCCGATTGCAGGAAAAGGCGGTTCAAACTGGAAGTATGCATGGATTCCAGTAGTTGGTCCAATTCTAGGTGGATCACTTGCAGGATTATTCCATCAAGTTGTATTTGAAGGAAAACAAAATGCAGCACTTATTTATGTGATTATCGCAACTGTGATTGTACTAGCAATCTCTTATATGACAAGTAAAAAAAGCGGAAGCAATACAAATAGTAGAAAAGTAGCATAAGGGGGAAACCGATATGAAAAAATATATTCTTTCATTAGACCAAGGAACAACAAGCTCACGTGCAATTTTATTCAATAAAAAAGGTGAAATTGTTCATTCAGCTCAAAAAGAGTTTACACAACATTTTCCAAAGCCAGGCTGGGTAGAGCATAATGCACAAGAAATTTGGGGATCTATTTTAGCAGTTATCGCAACTTGCTTAAGCGAAGCAGATGTAAAACCAGAACAAATCGCTGGTATCGGTATTACGAACCAACGTGAAACAACGGTTGTATGGGATAAAACAACTAGTAAACCAATTTACAACGCAATCGTATGGCAATCTCGCCAAACAGCTGAAATTTGTGATGAGTTAAAAGAAAAAGGTTATAGCGAAATTGTTCGCGAAAAAACAGGTCTTTTAATTGATGCATACTTCTCTGGAACGAAAGTAAAGTGGATTTTAGATAACGTTGAAGGTGCAAGAGAGAAAGCAGAAAACGGGGATCTATTATTCGGAACAATTGATTCATGGCTTGTATGGAAACTATCTGGTGGTAAAGCACACGTAACAGATTATTCAAACGCATCACGTACGTTAATGTTTAACATTCACGACTTACAGTGGGATGATGAGCTTCTAGACATGTTAACAATACCAAAGAGTATGCTTCCAGAAGTACGTCCATCATCTGAAATATATGGAGAAACAATTGATTACCACTTCTTCGGTCAAAATGTACCGATTGCAGGTGTAGCTGGTGACCAGCAAGCAGCATTATTTGGACAAGCTTGTTTCGGTGAAGGTATGGCGAAGAACACTTACGGAACGGGTTGCTTTATGTTAATGAACACAGGTGAAAAAGCAGTAGCTTCTGAGCACGGTCTATTAACAACAATTGCATGGGGAATAGATGGTAAAGTAAACTACGCATTAGAAGGAAGTATTTTCGTAGCAGGTTCTGCAATTCAGTGGTTACGTGACGGAATGCGCATGTTTAAAGATGCAAGTGAGAGTGAAGTATATGCTTCTCGCGTTGAATCAACTGACGGTGTATACATTGTACCAGCGTTCGTTGGACTAGGAACACCTTACTGGGATAGTGAAGTACGCGGCGCTATGTTTGGTGTAACACGCGGTACGACGAAAGAGCATTTCATTCGTGCAACGCTAGAATCTTTAGCTTACCAAACGAAAGATGTATTATGTGCAATGGAAGCAGATTCAGGTATTGAACTGAACACATTACGTGTTGATGGCGGAGCGGTTAAAAATAACTTCTTAATGAAGTTCCAAAGTGATATTCTAGATGTTCCTGTAGAGCGTCCAGTGATCAACGAAACAACGGCTCTAGGTGCAGCATACTTAGCTGGTCTTGCGGTTGGATATTGGAAAAACCAAGATGAAATTAAATCACAGTGGCATATGGACAAACGCTTTGAACCAACGATGGAAGCGGAAACAAGCGAAGAGCTGTATGCTGGATGGAAAAAGGCAATTGAAGCAACAAAAGCTTTCAAATAATCATAAACAGTGTTATAATGGTGACAAGTTAATAATTCGGTAGGAGATTTGGAGAGACCACAACGCGCTATAGAGGCGAAATCTATAGCGGAGTTTGTGGTCTCTTTTTTCGTTATCAAAGGGAGGAATTACCATGAAATTTTCAAGTAAACAACGTAAAGACGTATTAAACGGAGTAAATAAACAAGAGTTAGATGTGATCGTAATTGGTGGAGGTATTACTGGTTCTGGTATTGCATTAGATGGAGCAACACGCGGGTTATCAACAATTGTGTTTGAAATGCAGGACTTTGCAGCAGGTACATCAAGTCGTTCAACGAAGCTTGTACACGGTGGTCTACGTTATTTAAAACAACTTGAAGTGAAAATGGTAGCAGAGGTGGGTAAAGAGCGTGCGATCGTATATGAGAACGGTCCCCATGTAACAACACCAGAGTGGATGTTACTTCCGTTCCATACAGGCGGTACGTTCGGATCATTTAGTACATCAATTGGTCTTCGTGTATACGACTTCTTAGCAGGTGTAAAACGAAGCGAGCGCAGAAAGATGTTTAACCGTGAAGAAACGCTAAACAAAGAGCCTCTTGTAAAAAAAGAAGGATTAAAAGGCGGCGGTTACTACGTAGAATATCGTACAGACGATGCGCGTCTTACAATTGAAGTAATGAAAGAAGCAATTGAGCATGGCGCGAAAGCTGTTAACTACGCAAAAGTAGACAGTTTCTTATATAAAGATGGAAAAGTATGCGGTGTACGTGTAATCGATTTACTAGACGGTGAAGTATATGAAGTTTACGGTAAGAAAATTGTAAACGCAGCTGGTCCTTGGGTAGATACACTTCGTGAAAAAGATAACTCGAAAAAAGGAAAAGTACTTCAGTTATCAAAAGGTGTTCACTTAGTAATTGATCAAAAACGTTTCCCACTCGGGCAAGCGATTTACTTCGATACACCAGATAAACGTATGGTGTTCGCGATTCCTCGCGGAGGAAAAACATACGTAGGTACAACAGATACGTTCTATGATAAAGACGCAGCTGTACCACAAATGACAACAGAAGATCGCACATACATCATTAATGCGATTAACTACATGTTCCCAAGCGTGAAAATTACAGAGAAAGACATTGAATCAAGCTGGGCTGGTGTACGTCCGTTAATTTATGAAGAAGGTAAGAATGCATCTGAAATTTCTCGTAAAGATGAAATTTGGACTTCTGAATCTGGTTTAATTACAATCGCAGGTGGTAAATTAACAGGATACCGTAAAATGGCTGAAATGGTAGTAGATTACGTAACGAACTTACTACAAAAAGAAGGTCATAGCGCATATCCGAAGAGCGATACGAAACATATGCCAATCTCTGGTGGACATGTAGATGGTTCACACGGATTCCCAGCATTTGTTGCGAAAAAAGCAGACGAAGGTACAAAATCTGGTTTAACGAAAGTACAAGCAGAAGAGTTCGCGAAATTCTACGGCTCTAACGTTGATGTACTGTTCGACTTAGCGAAAAAACATAAAGAAGAAGCGAAAGAATACAACATGCCGCTTGAAGTTCTAATCCCACTTGTATACGCAATGGATTACGAAATGACAGCAAAACCAGTTGACTTCTTCGTACGCCGCAGAGGCGCTGTATTCTTCAACATCCACTGGGTATACGAGTGGAAAGAAGCAGTAATCAACTACATGGCTGCGAAACTAGGCTGGAGCAAAGAAGAACAAATGAAATATACAGCTGAACTAGAAAAAGCACTAACAGACGCTGTAATTCCTGTAGATCAACAAGAACAGGCAGCTGCGTTAGCATAAAATAGAGAACCACCTGAAGGGGAGCCTTTAGGTGGTTTTTTTATGGGTTATTTTTCTAACTGTGTTGTATAACGACATATGTTGTTATACTATGTATATAAGGTGGTGGTATTGTTGGACAAAGAAATCTTGAAGGGAAGTATAGATATTTTATTACTTTCTATCATTGCAAAACGTGATACATACGGATACGAAATAGCTCAAAGTTTAAAGGATGCAAGTGAAGATTTGTATAGTATGGGACAGGGAACTTTGTACCCTGCTTTAAAGAGATTAGAGAAAAAGGAGTTTCTTGAATCTTATTGGAATGAATCTGAGAATGGGATGAAAAGGAAATTCTATACTATTACAGATAAAGGGAAAAAAGAATTGCAGAAGAAAGTGAACTCTTGGGAGAGTGTAACAGCATTAATTCAAGCTTGTCAGAAAGGAGTTATTTATGAGTGAATTTGATGAGTATATTAAGTCTATTTTAGCCTATTCAGAACTTAGTGATATTGAACAGGATGAGTTATTTCTAGAAATGTATGATCACTTGAACAGCTTGAAAGAAGAATATATGGAACAAGGTATGAATGAAAAAGAAGCGATTTATAAAGCGATTCAAAGTTTTGGAGAATCAAAAGTTATTGGCGTAGAGATTAATAAATCGGTATACGAAGTTCCTAGGCCATTAAAGGTGTTATCAAAAGTTTTATGTATTCCTTATATAATCATTTGTTTTATTGTCTTTTTAGGAACGTTTATTTCAACTTCTACATTTGACTCTGTTCGCAGTTTGACAGGTGGTGGGACTGTCTATCATCCCATTGAATTTTGGCAGCAATTTTTACATATATCTGATTTAGAAACGTTATTACAACTTTTTGGAATAACACTTTGGCAAGTTAAAGATTTTATTGCACATCCAGGTCCTTGGGGAAACTCAACTTATTGGTTAAGCGTTTTACAACATATAATATTAGTAGTTCCATTCGGATTTTTCGTTCCAGTGCTGATTAATAAAGTGACTAACTATAAGAAAGCTCGTAAGTGGTATGTTATGACCTTTCTTGTTTGGGAGATATTACATTTACTAACTTTGTCTGATGTTTTTGATGTGTGGCGGATTGCTATAAATATGCTCGGTGCGTCGGTAGGATATCTTTTATTTATAAGCATAATGCAACTGGATAATAAATTTAGGGTTATGCGAAAGAAGATATTTGAAAATTAGCTCGCTATTCTGTAGTTTAAATTATACAAATTTAATTTGATGGTAATAGAGTATCGCTGAAAACATAGGTACTATGTAGTGAGAGGATTTTTTATATTCGTAATAGGTGTTGTTCCTTGTTTAATCCTACTGTTATGAAGCGGGTCCATAATCCGTCTTTATTGGTGCTATAAATGATGAGAGCGGCACAGCTGAACTAGAAAAAGTCTAGATCAACAAGAGCAGGCAGCTGCGTTAGCGTAAAATAGAGAACCACCTGAAGGGGAGCCTTTAGGTGATTTTTTCTCTTGACTAAAAATAAATAAAATGTGTTACAATGATGATAGAGTATTTAGTGTGAATTTTGCATAAAATAAAAAAGACAGAAGCCTGAGAAACTTCTGCCTTTGTAACCTAACTTGCTATTGTGGTGGTAGTAGGTGCGGTTATAAGACAATTACATTAACGTTTTAGCCGAGAACCGCCCTTACCTTTTCCACGAAGCAGGGTGGTTCTCGCTTTTTTGTATACAGAAATTAGCCATGGACCGACGTATCTTCTACCGATGACAACGCCAGCTCCGGTTAGGATACCATACACTAATTTAATTACAAACATCGCGATCATATTATCACCTCCCCCCTTTTTTTCAAAATGGAAGAGATGATTGCCACACCTACTAGTTATAGCTTATTAAGTTACATTTTAATTGTATTATGTTTTAAAATAGGGAACAAGACATATGGATAAAAAGTTCTAGTTTTAAATGGTGGTTGTGTAAATTGTGGTTTATCATATATAACCTGTTTATGAGTTTCCTACAAGTTAAGGTTTTCATGCAATTGCGTTATGTATAGAAGTTTAAATACTACACTTGTATGAAGAATATATTAGTTTTGATATTATCGATTCATCTTTGTATGGCCATGATATATTAGATTTTTTAAGTGAGCGTTAGAAAGAAGGAGGACTCGATTAAATCGGTTCTCTTTTTAATTTAGCGATGAGGGGAATCTTGATGATATAAAACTAAGACAAAATCCTTATTGTAAACTTAAGGAGCGCCTTGGGAGAAAGACGCTCTTTAGGTGAACGCATTGTAACGACTATTCGGTTTATTATATGTAATTTACTGAGGAAGTGCTTTATAAAAAATGTGATTGCCAATCGTATTTTTTTATACATTTATAAAACTTTTCCATACAGTGCGTCGTCTAATATATGGGAAGGAGGAAATGATGTGGATGAATTAACGATAGAAGCGTTTGAAATAGAAGATAAGGAGGATCTTATCGACGAAATAATGAACAAGTATGGACAAGAAGTCCTGCAGCTTGTGTATTCGTATGTGAATAATAAAGAGGTTGCGGAGGATTTAACGCAAGATATATTTGTGAAATGCTATAAATCCCTTCATACATATAAAGGGAATTCGAATTTGAAAACATGGTTATGGAGAATTGCAATCAATCATTGTAAGGACTATTTAAAAAGTTGGTATAACAAAAAAGTTATCGTGACAGAGGATGACTTTACGTATATGGAGAGTCAAAAAGAAAGTGTGGAACAAACAGTTATTCAAAATGCTGAGGATAGTAGGTTGGCTTCTGCGGTAATGAGTTTACCGATAAAATATCGAGAAGTCATTTATCTATTTTATTATGAAGAATTATCAATTAAAGAGATTGCTACGGTAATAGACGTAAAGGAAAACACGATAAAAACGAGACTGAAAAAAGCGAAGGAGCTTTTGAAGAAAGGATTGGAGGAATAATCAAATGGAAGACCGATTAAAAGGCTTGCGAAAATCAATGGAGAACACAACGTTTAAACATTTGAGTTTTTCTGATCAACACCAGAAGCAGGTGCGCGAAAAAATTAAGCAATCGTCCGAAAAGGAAGAAGATATCCTTTTAGCAGTGTTACAACTTCTTATGAATGAAAAAACAGGTTATGAATTGATGCAGTTGCTAAGAGGGAGAGGGATTCAAAAATTCGAAGGTGATGAAGGGTCTCTATATACTTTATTACATCGTTTAGAACAGAATCGCTTTATCCAATCTAGCTGGGATCACGCAGGAGCTAAATATTATCAATTAAATGATAAAGGAAACAAGATGCTGCGAAAGGCAGAAAAAAATACTACGAAGGTACAATTTATATTAAAAGGCTTAGTACAGGAGTGAGGCGAAATTGAATAAAAGAGGGGATCGTTTTGTAAGCGAAGTTACGAACCATATTAAATCAAAAGAAGCAAAGAGCTTTGTAGCAACTGAACTAGATTTTCACTTAAGACAGGCGAAGAATATGTGGATAGAGAAAGGCTTAAGTGAGGAAGTTGCTGAAGATAAGGCCGTTGAACAAATGGGAAGTCCAATTAAATTGGGACAAGAACTTAACAAACTGCATAAGCCAAAGGTTGATTGGTTCTTACTTATTTTATTAGTGGCTGCTATGGGGTTAGGGTTTTTGCCGGTTTTAGTTTTTGGATATACGAATGATGTAATAATAAATAAGGTGATATTTGTTATTCTCGGTGTTGTAACAGCGATTGGAATGATGTTACTTGATTATCGGAAATTAGAGAGAATGGGATGGTTGTTTTATATAATCGGAGTAGTTGTCCTGTTAATGCTATACTGTTTTCCAAACGCTTCAATGATTGGAGAATCGTTAATACAAATCGGCCCAATTGCAATTGACTGTCTAATGGCAGTGCCTTTCTTTTTTCTAGCTTGGGCTTCTTTTTTTAATGATAGTAGGTTAAAGATTATACATCTTGTGGTTTTATATTTATTTTCTTTGTATTTATTTTTGATTGTATCCACCCTTTCGTCAATTTTTATCTATATTACGATGGTATTCGTTATGCTTTGGTGGAGTAAGCTAGGAAAGAAAACGTCGTTGATTATTACGATTGTACCTATTTGTTTATTTGTTATCAAGGTATCCGTATCATGGTCTTCAGGATACCACTTAGATAGACTTTTAGGGTATTTAAATCCTGAGAGTGATGCAGGTGGCGCAGGATTTATGTATATACGATTAAAAGAGGTAATGTCATCAGCAGGTTGGTTTGGTACATCTGGAGATACAAAATTCATCCCTGCTCCGGATACTGATTTTGTATTTGCAAGTTTGACTTACTATTATGGGTATTGGCTTGCGTTAATTCTTGTCTTTGTTCTTTCTCTTTTTGTAGCAAGATTAATAGTCATCTCTTATAAAATAAATGATCGGTACGGTAAATTGCTGCTCGTTGGTGGATTGACTCTTTTTGTATTCCAGTTCATTTATAATGTTGGAATGATACTAGGATTATTGCCGCTTGCTGCTATATCCTTACCTTTTATTAGTTATGGATTAACGCCGACTGTATTTCATGCGCTTATAATGGGGATTGTGCTGAGTGTATATAGACGTAAGGGTATTTCATTCAGAATTAGAAAAACACCTTGATACTTATATAAGTTGCATATAAAAGAATTCATTATTATGATCAAGTACAAACGGAAATAGATAGTAGAAGAGGGTTATGATAAATAACCCTCTTTTCGTGTTTAAATAAGTGCACTCTCTTTAACAGAAATACATAATTCAGAACGAGAGATTGATTCAGTTAGTTGCTGTAAATAAGAGTATTCTTCCGCATCTTTTTCGGAAGTGTTAGGATCTAGTAAAGGTGAAGAAAGAAGTACATCAATCGTAAGTATGTCTGCATCATGAGAGACGATGTTATAACCTGCAAATACAGGTCGTTTTAAGTCTTTTACTTTTTGAATCATTTGATGGAATTTCGTAACACTTATATGGATTTGTGCGAATGGAAAGCATTTTTGGATAGGATTCTCGATGTTCTTTCTAATTTTATAATCGTATACATAGTAGTACTTTTCTTGCTGCTCAAGTGTTTGCAACTCTTTCGTTAATGAGTGGTATTTGTCTGTAAGTCCAGTTGTGAGTGCACGATGTTCTTCGCCAACTAATAATGTGAAAGGTCTTGGTGAGGAGATTGAAATGGTGCGGACGTTTAGGTTAGTAAAAGTTTGATTAGATTGTAAAATGGTATGTAATTTTTCGGCAGGAAATTCACCGTCATAAATAGCAATGAAATAATGATTCATGTTTCCACTCCTTGTTTTTTTCTAAAATGATATATTCTACTTTGAAGGTGTAAATCCTGCACAAAAAAGAAACACCTTGATTGTTATCAAGGTGTAATAAGTTCAAAACTCTCCGAATCAGCCCCAAGTATAAAAGGACTAACCTCGCCAACGCTATAAAGTTGCAATTCATGCATTGCACGCGTACAAGCAGTATAGAACAATCTACGAACGCTCTCATCACTGTACACATCTTTAGAAGCATCGTAAATAATAACGGCATCAAATTCGATACCTTTCGCTAAGTAAGCAGGGATCACGACAATGCCTTGCTCATACTCGGCTGAGTTACTTTTCACAAGTTTAATATTCTCGATATGACTAAGTGCTTCGTAGGCAGCGGCGCTTTCAGCTGCGGATTTACAGATGATTGCGATCGTATTGTGCTGCTCTGTTTGTAGTGCAGCAACTTTAGCAGTAATATGTTCGTGTAGTTCGTTGTGGTTAGCTACTTTCGTTACTGTAGGTTTCTCGCCGTCGCGTTCAAAGGCGTGAATGTTCTTCCCTTCCGGTACGAGAGCACGTGTAAATTCAATAATCGGTTTTGTTGAGCGGTAGCTACGAGTTAAGTTAATACCGTTCGTTTCATCTGGTCCGTATAAGCTAGTAAGTGTATTGAAATTCACGGCCTCACTCGCATGGGCAAATATCGCTTGGTTAAAGTCTCCGAGTACCGTCATTCTTGCGGCAGGGAAGAGACGTTTTAAAAACTCGAACTGGAACGGAGAGTAATCTTGTGCTTCATCTACGAGTACGTGTTTAATCGATCTGTTCGTTTGGAAGCCTTCAATTAATTCTTTTAAAAGTAAAAATGGAGTCGCATCCTCGTAATATAGCTTTCCTTCATCAAGCATGTTCACCGTTAGAGAGCAAATGTCATCCCATTCTTTCGGTTTTTCTCCAGTAACCCATGATGCGTCTGTGAAGAGTTGTTTATAGATTCCTGTGAAATTGATGAAGCGCAGTGTTTGAACGCCTTTACGAAGCGGCTTCAATTTTTTGCGGACAATCATACGTCCCAGGACTTTCGTTTCTTTCTCATAATCATTAAAAGAGTTGTCGTCAAACTCGCCTTTTTTCTGCAAGTATTTATAAGCCTTTTGATATTCATCTTTACTAAGTAATTCAATTTCTTCTTCTACCCAAGGCTTTTTTAGTTCTGCTTTTTCAAGTGCATCTATTTGCTTATTTAGCCAATCCGTTAACTTCTCAATTCGACTATGGAAGCGGAGGGAGGAGTCGGTATTGTAAAATTGCTCTGTAATTTCTTTAGCAGAGGCAATCAGTTTTCCTCTAAATTTCATTCCTCTAAATAGCATGCCTGAAGTTTCAAGAGATTGTCTGTACGCTCTAATCATCTCGAAAAATTGAGTGGATGCTTTAAATCGGATGCTCGCATTTCTCGTTTTATAGGTAGGGCTATTCGTTTCAGTTAACATATATTCCAATTGCTCATAAGGGTCTTCAACATCAAATGACTTACTTAGTCTATGATTTAAATACTCTTGGAATGTAACTTGCTGCATATTTTCTTCACCGAGTTCAGGTAGTACGTTAGATACGTAGCTATTGAACATAGAGTTTGGGGAGAAGAGAATAATTTGATCCGCTTTTAGCCATTCGCGATATTTATATAGTAAGTAGGCGATTCGCTGCAGGGCAGCTGATGTTTTACCACTACCAGCAGCTCCTTGAACGATAAGGAGTCGGCCTTCATCGTGACGGATAATTTCATTTTGCTCACGCTGAATCGTAGCGACGATGCTCTGCATATGTTTGTTTGTACCTTTTCCGAGGGCTTGTTGCAGAATTTCATCACCGATTGTGAGGCTCGTATCGAACATGGAATCAATCTCGCCATTTTGAATAATGTATTGTAATTTTTTCTCCACATTACCGCGAATTACGCCGCCTGGTGTGTTGTATTCAGCCGGTCCTGGTGGATAGTCGTAATAAACACTTGAAATTGGGGCGCGCCAGTCATAAATAAGAAAGTTTTCTCCGCTTGCATCAGTAAGGGTAGAAACACCGATATAGATTTGTTCTGCGGCAGGTTCGCCTTCTTCAGTAAAATCGATGCGTCCGAAGTAAGGTGCTTTTTGCATACGTCGCAGCGCGGCAAGTCGATTAAAGGTGTGTTTATGGGTGATTTGTGTAACAGCTAGTGACTGAGCTTGTTGTCTTAAGTTGATAACTGTTTCAAGGTAATCATCAAAAGTATCTGTATTCACTTTAACGTCATCCCAGAAGTGTTTACGGATGTTGATTACTTCTGCCCGGCGTCTGCCAGTTTCGTTTTCCAGCTTATCAATTTGCTGCGTAATCGTTTCGATTACGGTATCCAATCGTTTTTGCTCTAGATCAAGTTTTTTGTTCATACGTAAGCACTCCTTTAAAAGTGAAAAATAGAGGTTGACTGAAGAAAGGTTTTGTTGTACAATTAAGATACGGATAAATACGTTCTGTTTATTTTAGAAAACGTGTTTCTGTACTAATTTAACATAGTTTCTTAATTTAATCAATAATGATGAGATAAACCCTTGGTTCCACGCATTGTGAATCAAGGGTTTTTTGTTTTTCTGTAAGAAATAATTGCAATTTTGCCGAGGATGATCTAAGTAAAGTATAGCAACAATCAGGAATAGGGGGATACTGATGCAAAAATATTTTGAGGAAGCACATCGTTTTTGTTCTCGTAATAGAAAGCACTTAGAAAAGGATGTTATATGTGGTTGTTTCTATTGTTTAGAAATTTTTCATCCAGAAAAAATTACAGAGTGGTGGGATGATGATAACACAGCAGTTTGTCCGTATTGTGGGATTGACTCTATTATAGGGGAAAGTTCAGGATTTAGAATCACAGAAATGTTTTTAAGTGAAATGCATAAAAGGTGGTTTTAGTTAAACGAATGACAAAATAAACTTTCGGTAACGAAGATAGTGTAAAACTAGCTAAGATTGTACACTATCCATAAAATGAAAAAGACGTTATCCTTTCTATAGAATCGAAGAGTCAATCATGTAATTTCATTTACCCAATCTGTACACAATTTCCCCCTGGAAGAGGGGACATAAAAAAGCTCGGGCTTAGCCCGAGCTTTTCATTATTTCTTTTCGTCTTTTTTATCGTCAGCTTTTGGCTCTTTGAAAAGATCTTTTAAATCTTTATCGTCAACTTTTACGTCAGCTTTTTTGATTTCTTTCATCATAAGGTCGTTCATGAATTGTCCATCTTGTACTTTTTCTTGAGCTAGTGATTTTTTAATATCAGCTTTTGCTTTATCGAAAGTTGCATCTGCGTGATTATCAGTTACTTTAATAATATGGTAACCAAATTGTGTTTTTACAGGTTCGCTTACTTCACCTTTTTTCAACTTTTGAGCTGCTTCTTCAAATTCTTTTACCATTTTCCCTGGTCCGAAGAATCCTAAGTCGCCACCTTTTTCTTTTGAACCTGTATCTTCAGAGTATTGTTTTGCTAATTCTTCGAAAGATTTACCTTGAGCAAGTTCATCTTTCACTTTTTTAGCAGTTTCTTCATCTTTTACAAGGATATGACTTGCTTTCACTTCTTTTTTATAATCCTCGAATTTTGCTTTTACATCTTTATCGGTAATTGCTTGTTCAATCGCTTTTTCTTGAGCTAATGAGGCACGGATAGTATTTTTAAATGTTTCTTCTTTCATGCCTTGTTGTTTTAATAGTGTATCGAATTGATCACCAACTTGTTTTTTCGTTTCATCAAACTTTTTGTCTACTTCTTTTTCATCTACTTTGTAGTTTTTAATAAGTACTTTTTCCATAACCATGTTATTTAGTGTTTGTTTACCAGTTGGTGAATTTTTCATTTGTTCATAGAACTCTTCTTTTGTAATGTCACCAGCTTTAGATGTAACGATTTTGTCTGATGATGATGTTCCACATGCTGATAATGCGATTACACTTGTTGCGGCTAAGGCAAGCATAGCTTTCTTCATTCGATAAACACTCCTACTATTATGTATTTTTAATTTATCCTACACCGATGAATTTTAAATTCATAAGAGCCCGATTAAGTCTCACTGATACTTTTGCTTTTTTGTATTGGTAAAGCGCGCTTAACAGGGCTTACCGTGGCTGAGGATAAAGTTTTGATGAATGTTTTGTTCTATAGTATAAGCAATATGTACAAAATTTAATATATCATATTTCGACGCGTTTTCATATTGATAAAGAAAAATTAACCAGTACGTGTCAGATTTTGAAAGTGTGCCATATTGGGCGTATGCCGCATATACAGAATAGAGGAGGGGATGGGGATGAATTCTCAACTTATTTTATTACTTGTACTGTTTATTTTATTGGTTATTGTAGGTATAATTTGCTTATAGAGGAAAAAAGTGAGGAAGGGGCTTTCCTTCCTCACTTTCCATGAAATATAATTTCTATATAACTAGAAATTAATAAAATTGTTATACATACATTAATAACCCGAAAGACACCGGGCTGGCGGCTCGCAGCTATTTGTTTTCGTTCACACAGTGTATGTGTCATGAAATTCGTGTAAAATATAACAAGAAGTGCGAATGCGACAAAAACAACTGTTATAAGTGTCATGAGGCGAGACCTCCTTTTGGCTAAAATACATATACATATATTGTATCACACGATATTTTGTTCGTGTTACAAAATTCAGAAATAGAAGACTTTGTGTTAGAAAGTGAGGGAGAAAATGGACGTTGTTAGAAGATTAGAACAAGCTGAATACTACGTAGACCTACTATTTAAAATGATTGATGAAGAGAAGTGTCCATTTTATTCTTTGATCATAAAGAAAAAAGCTCGTAAAAAAGATATTGAACGTATACTAAATCTTTGTGAAAAACTGAACGAGCAATATGTAGTGGAGAAAGCAGAAGGGCTTCTTTTGTTCGATGCGCTGTTAGATAAATTTGAAAAAGCGCTTCCACATCAGCTCGAAGTACACGAAACTGCGGAAGCGCTAGCAAAACAAGGTTTATTTAAGCCGCTTATGAATGAATTCTTAAGCATGATTGCGAAAAAATAAATAGATTATTTCTTAACTAACTTTTGATCGGATTCTGTAAAGTTCTCTTCAATATCTTCTAATGATTTCTCAAAAATATCGATAAAGTCTTGTCCGTAAATATTACGCAGGATTGCAATCAGTTCGATATTTTCTGGGAACTTCCCATAAAAATTACGAAGTGCAAGAGCCCCATTAAACACTGAATTATTTTCAGGATCATACTCCTCCATTAAGCGAAGTAGTAATTCTTCCCCTTTGTCTGTAATTTCAATGTACGTATTTCGTTTATCATCTTCCTTTTTTGAGAATACAAGATAGCCGCGTTCTTCCAGCTTTTTCGAGAAGTTAAACGCCGTTGATACGTGCATAACTCCAAACTTAGCAATCTCAGAAATAGAAGCCCCTTTTAAATGATAAGCGATTGTTAAAATATGATGTTCATTAATATTTAAATCGTAAGGTTTAATCCACTGCTGCCAATCTTTCTCTACACATTTCCATAACGCTTTCGATAATTGAGCAATGCGTTGGCTGAAAATCATCGCTTCTTTTACCGAGTAATCTTTTTCTCCACTTTTCATTTACTCACCCACTTTAACATTCTTTTTCATTACTATCTATTATGCCAGTAAAATAAAAATTAATAAAGTCTTTTTGTAAGAATTGTGAAAATTTTTTAACAAAATGACATTCTATACAAATCATGCATAACTATGGAAGCGTTTTATGAGTCATGAATACATGCGTTGTCCTTACATGTTAATTGATAACATATATTGTAAATGCATAAAAACACGGCATATCTATACGATATGCCGTGTCAAGGTCAATTTATATAAAAAATATTTGTTATATGCAAAAAACTAAGCAGGAATTTGTTTACGCTTTTTCTGGAACAGCTTCTTGCAGTTTCTCAATTGACTTTTGGATGTCCAAAATTTCTTTCTCAATATGGCGCTTGTTTTGAGAAATATCTTGTTTCCAGTTAGAAAGCGTGTCTTGCATGTCATCTTTTAGTTCTTGAAACACTTCTTTACCTTCTGAAGCAGTTTCAACAATTTGACGCTTTAATAATTTCGTATCAGCTGTAATATCAGCTAAAGTCTTTTTAATATCATTTCCTTTTTCTTTTAACTTGCCGCGCATGTCTTTACCAGAAGAAGGAGTTGAGAAAAGAACGGCTAGTCCAGCAACTGCTCCCCCGCAAATAACACCTGTAATAAAGGATTTAGCTTTTGACATAAAAGGAGACCTCCTTATTTTTTGTTCGTATTCATGATGTAAAACAATATGCATATCTTTCTTATATGTGCTATGCACAAACAATCATCCCTGAGCATTTTAAGTGAAGAAACAAGCCATGCGGAATTTGATGACTTCAGGGAAGTGGCTTGTTATGTATTACGCCTTCTTATAGTGTCATTATTTCACACTATTTGCAATTGTACTTGCGATGTTTTGTAAATTTTCCATAGTGTATTCATTTTGGTGTGATTTCCAAACAGCACCGAAACCATCTTTTTCACCGTAGCGTGGAATTAAATGAAGGTGGAAGTGGAACACAGTTTGTCCAGCTTTTTCACCGTTATTGTTAAGTAGGTTAAAGCCAACTGGATTAAACTCTGCTTTAATCGCATTTGCGATTTTTGGAACGACAGAAAAAATGTGTGATGCGATTTCTGGCGTTAACGCAAAAATGTCTTGTTTGTGAACTTTCGGAATAACAAGAGTATGTCCTTTTGTTACTTGACTAATATCTAAAAATGCAAGCACATGTTCATCTTCGTATACTTTTGAGCAAGGGATTTGCCCGTCAATGATTTTACAAAAAATACAATTGTCTGCTGTATGATTCATTGATCTCATCCTTTCAAATATCCTTAGCCGTATTTTACCATAATTACATAAGAGAACAAACACGAAAAACAGGAAGCTGACTCAGCTTCCTGTTTTCTGAAGAGGGATTGAAAAAGCATTATCGTAATTTACGTTTCGCAGACACCTCATTTATTTAAGAAATGCACGGTAAATCGGCTAAAGTTTCTGCCGTAGACACCCCATTTTCAAGTGAAATGAATTGCAATCTTTTTTAAAATGAAATTGTTTATTTTTTAAAACAGTATATGCTCTTTCAGAGACACCCCGTTTCGAAAATGAAACAAATAATCTGGTTATGTGTAAATTTCATTGTCCAACATGGACACCCCATTTCATGATGACTTCACTATGTTGTTGTACTCATCAATTGGTGGTTGCTTTTTCAATGTGTTCCTTCTTCACTAATTATGATGTCCGCTTTCGGGAAAATATATGCTAATAAATTTAAAATTTTTTTTTGAGTACATGGATACTATGTAGTACAGCATAATTTTTGGTAAGATGAATATAGAATGAATACTAATGAAGAAAGTGGTGTCGTATGAGCGAGTTATTGCGTGTAGAAAATGTTACAGGAGGATATACGAAACGACCTGTATTAAAAGATGTTTCGTTCTCTGTTAATAAAGGCGAACTTGTCGGCTTAATCGGTTTAAATGGAGCTGGTAAAAGTACGACGATTAAACATATTATCGGTTTAATGGAACCGAAAAAAGGAACTGTCACAATTAATGGGAAAACAATTCGTGATGATATGACAGCGTACCGTTCTAGTTTTTCGTTCATCCCAGAAACACCTGTATTATATGATGAGCTAACGCTAGAAGAACATTTGAAGCTAACAGCGATGGCGTACGGTGTCGATGAAAAACAATATGAAGAACGTGTAGGACAACTATTACAAGAATTTCGCATGAAAAATCGTTTGAAATGGTTTCCGTCTCATTTCTCAAAAGGGATGAAACAAAAAGTAATGATTATGAGTGCATTTTTAGTGGAACCATCTCTTTACATTGTGGACGAACCTTTCGTAGGGCTTGATCCGTTAGCGATTCAATCACTTCTTCAAATGATGGATCAAATGAAAAAGAGTGGAGCCGGTATTTTAATGAGCACACATATTTTAGCGACGGCAGAGCGTTATTGTGATTCGTTCATTATTCTGCATCAAGGTGAAGTAAGAGCGAAGGGAACATTAGCTGAACTACAATCACAGTTTAATATGCCGGGTGCAACGTTAGATGATATTTATATTGCATTAACGAAGGAAGAAGACTATGAATAGCACAGCATTATGGAAAGAACGATTTCGTCACTTTCTAAAAGAAGTTCGTACATATAGTAAATACGTATTTAATGATCATTTGAAATTTATTTTTGTATTTATCATCGGCGCAGGAGCGTATTATTACCAGCAATGGTTACAAACGTTAACACCTTCGTTTCCGACAGCGCTTTTTATGGCAGTGTTGCTTGGACTCGTATTAACGGCCGGATCGATACAAACGTTATTAAAAGAAGCAGATCTTGTTTACTTACTGCCAGTAGAAGAAAAATTAAAACCTTATTTCACAAAGGCATTTCTCTTTACATTTATGATTCAGTTATACATAATCGCAATCGTAGCAGCTGCGCTTGCTCCGTTATACTTCCAACAAATGAAGCAAACAGGTGCTGGCTACATATGGATTGTCCTCGCATTTGTCATTATAAAAGCGTGGAATTTATTCGTCGCGTGGGAAAAATCATTTTTAACAGATCAAAATATACAAAGGGCTGATTGGTTTATTCGTTTTATCTTAAACGGTTTATTTGTATATTTCCTTGTAGAACGTAATTCAGTTCTTGTTATTGGCGGAATCGTTCTGCTCATGGTATTATATCTTGCTATCATGCATCAGATGGTCAAAGGAAAGCCGCTAAACTGGGAGTATTTAATTTCTGAAGAAGGTAAGAAGATGATGCTGCTGTACCGCATCGCGAACATGTTCGTTGATGTACCAGCATTAAAAGAAAGAGTATCTCGCCGAAAATGGCTGGATTTCATTCTGTCGATAATCGGCGAAAAGCGTACATATTTATACTTATATACGAGAACATTTTTAAGATCAGGTAACTATTTTGGATTATATGTGCGTCTGCTCGCTCTTGGCGGAGTTATTCTTTACTTCATTCCATTTTTATATGGACGATTTATCGTAAGTTTTATTTTCCTATACTTAATCGGTTATCAGCTATTAACTTTATGGAAACATCACCGCATGAAAATTTGGCTTGATTTGTATCCAGTAAAGGTAGATGAAAAGAAGAAAGATTTTCTTACTTTATTAAATGCGATTCTAATCATCGGGAGTATAATCTTTACAGTTATATTTGCACTTGCGACGAAAGATTTCATGATGACGGGAATTTTATTAGTCGTAAGCATAATATTTAGTATCGGTTTCGTTTATCAATACGGGGCGAAACGTATTGAGCGTTTAAATTGAAGGGAATGAACCTATGATTACATACGAAGAGAAGGTTATAAAAGAATTGGAGCAGTGGAAAGCTACATTCATGAAAGATTCTTCTATGATGACACGGTTCTCAAAGAAAGTGCAGACGAAAGTACAACAGCTTATTCCGGCGAAAGTGCAAAAAGTATTAACAGAAACGATTCGGATGATGGTACAAACAATTAGTGCCGGATCAAACTTTATAAAGCCGAAATTAAAAGAGACGAACTGGTCATTGCAAAGACGAGACGATGAAGTACGTAAAAAAATGGATGAGTACAAAAAAATAGCAGCGGCAGAAGGAGCAGGGACGGGAGCAGGCGGTATTCTCCTTGGCCTTGCTGACTTTCCGCTTTTGCTCGGCATTAAAATTAAATTTTTATTCGATGCAGCAACATTGTACGGATTTGATACGAGCGACAAAGAAGAGCGCCTTTTTATCCTTCACGTTTTCCAGCTTGCCTTTTCAAGTGACGACCACCGAAAAGAAATATGGAAAGCCATCGAAACGTGGGATACAGAAGAAGAAAATCATATGGACTGGGAAAAGTTCCAAACAGAGTACCGAGACTATATCGATTTAGCAAAAATGCTTCAGCTCGTACCAATAATCGGTGCCCCGGTCGGCGCGTATGCGAACTATCAATTACTGCAAAGACTTGGGGAAGTAACGATGAATTGTTATCGTATGCGGTTGCTGAATAGGGATTAAAAAGAAGGCGTCCTACATGTGTAATGTAGGACGCCTTTTCTTAGAAGCTAAGTCCGATATAGCTAACTCCAACTATAATCAATACGATAAAAAGTACAATGATTAATGAAAATCCGCTCTTACCAGCTTTTCCCGCTTCACCGCCGCCATTACCACCAAGTCCCATATGATATCCTCCTTATTGCTATATATTGCTTTTACTTTATAACTTTCTGTATTTTCCAATAAACACCTTCTGTAGTGCTAACTAAATTGAAAATCATTTCGTTTTGTTTTATAATTTATTTACCGACCGGTAAGTAAAAATAAGTGAGGTACAATATGACGAAGAATTTACAAACATCGCAGAACATTGTAGAGGCATCGTTTAAACTTATGGCAGAACACGGCATTGAGAAGATGAGTCTTTCCATGATTGCGAAAGAGGTAGGTATTTCAAAACCGGCTATTTACTATCATTTTTCTTCTAAAGAAGCGTTAGTTGATTTTTTATTTGAAGAGATTTTTTCTGATTATCATTTTGCAAATTACTTCGATAAAGAGCAGTATACGAAAGAAAACTTTGCAGAAAAGCTAATCGCAGATGGTTTACATATGCTCTCTGAGTATGAAGGGCAAGAAGGAATACTACGCGTTATCAATGAATTTATCGTAACTGCATCGCGAAATGAAAAGTACCAGAAACGTTTATTTGAAATACAAGAGGATTTCTTACATGGTTTCCACGATTTATTGAAGAAAGGCGCGAGACTGGGCGTTGTGTCACAACATGAAACGGAAGAAAATGCTCATACGCTAGCGCTTGTGATCGATAATATGAGCAACTATATGCTCATGGGATTCCATTTAAAGTATAAAGAAATTTGGATTCGAAATGTGAAAAACGTCATGAAGGAGGAGTAAAGATGAAAATGCAAAAAAACTGGTGGCTCGGTTTTCTTGGATTTATTGGGATTTATAAAATACCAGGTATGATTGAAGCTTTTCAAGCGGATGGAAGTTGGATGAAGTTAATCGGTTTCATTTGGTTACTTTGGTTCGGATATTTTATTCCTGAGAAGAAAGAAGATTAAATTTCAATTTTCTGTAAAGTTATGTAAAATGTAGATTAAGAGTATTCATATATTAGATTACTAGATTTGGAGTGGTTACATGGATCCATTGAAAAATGAAATTCACCCTGACATGGTCAAGGTGTGGAAAGTTCGTGCTGTAATTGAAGAAGGGATCGGTATACTCGTCATTTTAGCTTACCTTTTCCTCATGATAAAGTTTGATTGGTGGGCGTGGATTTTGTATGTAATGATTGGGCTGACAGTTGTGTTCGCACCATTTTCGTACTTCTTATTCCCGAAACTACGTCAACGTTATTACAGCTACCAACTAAATGAAGAAGAGCTTGAAATTCAGCATGGTCTTTTTGTCGTAAAGCGCGTATTAGTACCGATGATTCGTGTGCAGCACGTAACGATTGAACAAGGACCAATTATGAGAAAATATGGCTTAGCAGAATTACACATTTCAACAGCAGCAACTTCTCATAGCATCCCAGGCTTAACGATGTATGAAGCAGAAATGTTGAAAACGAAAATCGCAGAATTAGCGAAAGTGAGTGATGAGGATGTATAAGAGGCAGCATCCAATCACGATGTTATTAGAATTAAAAATAACAGATTTTATACCACTCATTATTTTCATGTTTAGCTTAAACGGAAAATTCCCGTTTTGGTATTTAATTCCCGCGGCATTTGGTTTACTCACCGTTTTTTCAGCATTTGAAAAATGGTATTACACAACATATTGGGTTGAAAATAACGTATTACATGTGAAAAAAGGTCTCTTCGTGAAAAAGGAGAGCTACTTAAATAAAGAACGTGTTCAAACGATTAATACAAGTTCTAACGTGCTCTATCAAATGCTCGGTTTAAAGAAAATTCAAATCGAAACAGCTGGTGGGGGCGATGAAGCAGAAGTTAGCTTAGCTGGTATTACGGCAGAAGAAGCGGCGGAGCTTATTACTTTGCTAAATGAGCCAACTCCAGAAGTGAAAGCAGAAGGAACGTTAGACGAAGCAACAGAAAATGTAGTAGAAAAAGAAATTGTTACAGAAGAAAAACAAGCGACAGAATATAAATTAACTTGGAAAGAGATTTTATTAGCATCTGTTACATCTGGTCAATTTGGACTATTATTCTCTTTAATCTTTTTCGTCTATCACCAAGTAGATGAGTACATTCCGAAATGGATAGAGAATGGCGTAAAGTCGTATGTAATGGAACATGATATATATGGCTGGATTTTCATGGTAGCCATGTTACTCGTTCTTTCTTGGATTATATCTACAATCGGTTACGCGTTAAAACATGGCGATTTCACAGTGAATCGAAGAAATGACGAAGTTCGCATTTCGCAAGGATTACTTGAGAAAAAAGAGCTCGTACTAAAATTGCATCGTATTCAAGGTATTACGATAAAAGAAAGTATTTTACGCCAACCATTCGGTTATTGTGCTGTGCAAGTAGAAGTGATTCAAAGTAAAGGAATGGGTGACGAAAAAGAAAAGGTTACACTGCACCCAATCATTCGAAAAGATCGAGTACAACAGTTACTCGCCCATTTACAATTACCATACGAACTGAATGCAAACATTATTGCATTACCAAAAGCAGCATTGCGCCGTTATCTCATTGATAGTTTTATCTTTTTCGCTATGCTCGCAATCCCGCTTACTGGAATAAGTATATACTCTGAAAAGCACTTCATCATGTGGGCATTAATTCCGCTCGCGATCCTCATCTTTACACTTGGATACGCAACATTTAAAACAAATGGTTACAGTGTTAACGGAGAACAAATTACACTTGTCTATCGTAGCGTCGGAAAATATACAGGACTTATTAGAAGAAGACATGTCCAATCAATGGAGAAGACACAATCATATTTCCAGCGCCGAGCGGATTTATGTACGTATAAGTTTTCTAGTGCATCATCTAGTTACAAATTAGAGCATACGAGAGTAGAAGATGCGGAGAGAATGCAGGATTGGTATAAGAAGAGAATCAGTGAGGAATAATTTGAGAAAGCTTGCCTATTCTGAAGGGCAAGCTTTTTTGTTATAGGGAAAAGAGTCGTTTAATCCATATATTAGTACAACTACAGCACACATGTATCAATACGTATGCAAAAAGGAGTATGCTTCTATTTCAGGGAAATCTGTGGAATTTTTGATATAAATGGTATACTAAAATATAAATAGTATTAGGAGGTTATATATGATAAGTCAGTTGAAAAGAGAAGCACTTGATGCATTAAAAGGAAGATGGGGATTAGCGGTAGGGGCAACTTTATTAATTGGAATCCTTATTGGAGCTGTTGAAATGCTAACAACAGGTATTTTCTCGATATTTTGGGGTTGGGAAGAGGCAAGTGATTCACTTACAGTAAGTATTATAGTAATGCTTGTTATTGGTCCATTAACAATAGGTGCCTATTATCTTGTTTTAAATGCAATTCGTGGGACTGATGCTCGCATTGGTCATATATTTAGATGGTTTAGCGATGGAAGTAAGTTGATGAAGTCGTTTTTAACATATTTACTAATGTATGTATACTTGACTCTATGGACATTGCTTCTTATTATTCCAGGTATTATTAAATCATTTTCTTATTCTATGACATATTTTATTTTGAATGATCATCCAGAATATACAGCGAATCAAGCGATTACTGAGAGTCGTCATATGATGAATGGACATAAAATGGATTACTTTTTACTATGCTTAAGTTTCTTAGGCTGGTTCATATTAAGTATTCTTACTATAGGAATCGGTTTCTTATGGTTAGCACCGTATTTCTACGCGACATCAGCCGCATTTTATGAAGAGGTTTCAAAAGAATATTATAAAAAAGAAGGCACTACTTTCTAATAACCACTTATCCCCTAAAGAATATAGGGCACAGATAGTTTAGATGTTCTGTTTAGGGGGGATTTCAGGATAAGGTATAGGTTTTTATATAAAAATTATGCCCTCTATGTTTTAGCATAGAGGGCTATTTTTTTTTTGGTGAAAGTAATGAATAATATATGTGAAACAAAAAAAGTGAGGTGAATGAGAGTGAGCAAATTTTTAATACCGTATTCGTTTTCTATATTAAGTTTCTTTATTTCAGTAACGGCACTTGATTTATATGATAGGATGGGAAACAATAGTGAGCTGGTTTCGCCGAACGTAATCGGTAAGATAATTCAATCTACTGCGCAAATGGGAGTCCTTACATTATATTTCGGAGTACCTATCATTTTAGGTGGCTGTCTACTTGGTGAGCTATTGTTTAGAGGTATCATTTTACGATTTAAACTAAGCTATATTCTATCTTTATTATTATATTTACTTTTAGCTTTTAGTATTGTTTCTGTAACGATTGGAATTCCAACTACATATGAGGATTCTAATACTACTTTCATAGTAATAACTATGATTTGCGCTGTTACATTCTTTATGGGCCGGAATATATGGGAGAAAAAAGAAATGAATAATGGAGTAACAGAATGAAATATACATGTCCGTGCTGCGGGTATAGAACAATAGAAGAAGAACCACCAGGTACATATGAAATTTGTAATATATGTTACTGGGAAGATGATGAGGTACAGTTTAACGATCCTGACTTTGAAGGCGGGGCAAATGAAGTCTCGTTAAGACAAGCACAGAAAAACTTCATTGCATTTGGTGCTTGCGAGGAATGTTTTGTGAAATCAGTTAGAAAGCCGACTAGCGAAGATATGAAGGATACTAGTTGGAAGCAAATTAGTTAAATAGATTTAAATAAAAATGTTATTACTCGATGTAACAAGAGTAATAACATTTTTTTATGTAATGATGAAAGAATTAACGGCGTCTTATAAGGTAAAATAATAAAGATGATAACGTAATAGGTAGGCCTGTTTCCAAAAAGGCTTCTAAATTAAAGGATAGAAAATATCGGTCGTTAAACAACATAAAGAAGAAATGATTGTAGGAAATACCTAACACTATAAATAAAGGAATACCGATTTTCAATTCGTGACTTCCTTTTATTTTTCTATAACAAAATTCGCCTATTAAACAACCGATAAGAACAGGAATACTTCCAAGAATTGAAAGCATAATAATAGATACCCAAATCGGCCCCCATGAATCCGCATAATTTGGAACGCTTGTATACTGTAAAACATTCACAATGATAGAAAAAACAGTAAGCATATTAAATAACTAATAGAAAATTTTTTCAATGGAATCATCCTTATAAAATTTCACTTTATTTTTATGAAAATATAAACCTCTTTAAATTATAGATTAGATGTATAAGGATAATCAATTTTTATACATTTCGTGTTTATGGATATATTTTCGATGAATATAAAAGTATAGATGTATAGTCAATGTTATGTATTTGATGTTATCATATTGAATGATATGGAAATTTTTAATAGAATAAGTAACTAAAATTTCAAAGGTAATGCAGCTTTTGTTGTATAAAGAAAATACTTAGTAGTAATCAACAATATTAAAAATAAGATTCGTATTTATATAAATTTAGTAGAAATGGGGTTTTAAAAAGGAATGAGTATCAGCATAACGCGGCAAAAGATTTTGGCGGCCGCTTCTCAAATTGTGCAATGTAAAGGGGTTGCTAAATTAACCTTAGAAGCAGTGGCAAAAGAGGCGGGTGTAAGTAAAGGTGGATTATTGTATCACTTTGCAAATAAAGAAGCTTTAATAGAAGGTATGATAGTCAGAGGGATAGAGGATAATGAGGGCGCTATTTACAATAAAGTAGCGGAAGACTCAGAGAGGAAAGGGAGATGGGTTCGCTCTTTTGTAGAGGAAAGATTAAGTAATGAGAGAAGAACAGAAGAGTTGTCTAGTAGTATGATGGCAGCATTCATGTTAAAACCTGAATTACTTGAGCCATTACAACAATCATTTCAGCAACTGCAAAAGAATATAGAAAACGATGAGATAGATTCAGTTTGTGCAACAATTATTAGATTAGCAGCAGATGGATTATGGTATTCGGAATATTTAGGGGTTGGCAGACTAAGCCCCGAGTTAAGAGAAAAAGTGATTCAAGCTCTTATTAGTAATTCATATAAATAGAATATACGAACTATATAATGCGAAAACAATTCACCATTACTTATTTAATGTAGTGGTGAATTGTTTTTTTTATTAGAAAAATAGAACAATTTTATAGAGTATTGAATTATAACCGTCCAGACGGTATAGTAATATTTGGTTTAAGAGGAAAATGAAACAAAAAAAGAATAAAAGATATTTTTAGCACACTATTCGAAAGGATAGGCCGCAAAGCTTAGAGTCTACGGTAATACATATTGGTTACTAAGATCGTCTGGTTGCACATTTTTGATGCAACCGGACGGTCTTTTTTTGTTATATAAATATAAAAAATAGGAGGGAACTATGCAAATGAAAAGTACTAAAAGACATATTTCAATGGTTTCATTAGTTTTTCTAGTATTATTTTCAGTGCTGAATGTGTGGGCTCCAGTTATTCAAGCTGCTGTGATGAAAAGCCCAGTGGACGAAATTAATATTTCCCGTACTGATGGCACGACATCTGAACCGTATCAAGCCTCAGATGGTATGAAAGTAGAAGTGAAGTGGTCAGCTAAAGAAAAAATAAAAAGTGGAGATCAATTCACAATTGATATGCCAAAAGAGTTTCGAAAAGACCTTATGAATATGAGTTTTCCTTTAAAAGATGCTGAAGGAAAAACAGTTGGTACATGTGAGATGAAAAAGGGTCTATTAACGTGTACTATGGGTGATTACGTAGAAGGAAAGAATAACATTAAAGGTTCTTTATTCGTAGAATTCTACTTTGGTCTAGAAGCATATGATGGTGTTAAAGAAATTCCATTAGAATTTAACGTTGATGGTCAAATCGTCAATAAAGAAGTAAATGTAAGTAATACGACAGAGAGACCGAAGCCACAGCCCAATACAGATAATCTATTGAAATGGGGTTCTTATAATCAAGAAGATCCTTCGATTGCTGATTGGCTTGTATACGTAAATGCAACTGGAACAGAAATGCAAGATCTAAAATTAACAGATACATTAGGACCTGGGCATGAGTTAATTACAGACAGCGTAGTATTAGAAGAGGCTGTATTTGAAGATGGTTATGCACCAACAAATATTAAGCCAGCAGATTTATCTAACATTAAAATTAATGCAACAAAGGCTGGATTTACAATTGAGTTTCCAGACAGTTCAAAAGGTTATATTTTAAGATATAAAACAAAGATTACTAATCCTGCTGCAAAGCCTCATAAAAATACTGTGAAATTAGAAGGTAAAAATATTAAAACTGAAGAAAAAGTAGGACAAGTATTCGTAAGTGGTGGAGGGGGAACCGGTTCAGGTGACGATAATCCACCTAGTATTGAAAAAAATATAGTTGATGAGAATGGCAAGCTTGTAGAGAATGAGCAGCTAACACAAATGGATCAAGTGATTCAATACCAAGTTGGTACACATATACCGAACGATCCTCCTAAATACACATCAATGGTAATTAGTGATGATTTAGAAGATGTTTTAGAAGTATTAGAGGCAAAAGTGTATGATCAAAATGGCCAAGATATTACTTCTAAAGGGACGTTAAAGATAGATAAGCAAAGAAGTGAAGTAACATTTACGTTTGGTGAGAATTTTGACTATAAGTCATATGAAGACCAGATAATTAATCTTAGTATCAAGGCGAAAATTAAAAATAATGCAGACTTATCTTCTTACGTAGATAAGAAGATTCCTAATAAAGCGGAATTACATTTTGATGATAAAACATTAACATCAAAAGAAGTAACTATTACGCCGCCTGAAGCTCCAAAAGATGGTACAGTATCGCTTCATAAAATAGATTCTGAGAATCCGAACAAAGGGTTAAAAGGTGCCGAATTTGAAGTTCGAAATAGTGCAAATGAAGTTGTTGCAAAACTGAAAACGGACGAAAAAGGTTTTTCAGTACCTCAAACTTTAGCTCCTGGGACGTATAAAGTTTATGAAACAGTAGCGCCAGAAGGATATCAAAAATTAACAAGCCCAGTAGAGATTACACTTCAAGCTGGAGAAACAAAAACAATTGAAATTAAAAATACTATGCAAAAGGGTCAAATTGAAGTAAAGAAAATTGATTCGGAAAATGGTGAAAAACCATTAGCAAATGCAGAGTTTGATATAGTAAAAGACGGTGTAGTAGTCGAACATATTGTTACAGATAAAGATGGTAAGGCAATCTCTAAACCGTTAGCACCAGGAAAATATATTTTAAAAGAAACGAAAGCACCTGAAGGCTACCAATTAAAAGAAACAGAGTTCGAAGTAAATGTAACAGGGGACGGCATATTCCCAATACAAGTGGAAAATGCAATGGTAGACAAAGGTAATATAGAAATTACAAAAGTGGACAAAGAAAACGGGGCAGTATTAGCGGGTGTCGAATTTGAAGTCCAAGATGAGAAAGATGAAGTAGTAAGAAAAGTAGTAACAGATAAAGATGGAAAAGCAAATGTTTCAGATCTATCAGTAGGAAAGTACAAATTAGTAGAGGCGAAAAGCTTACTGGGTTATAAAAAGCTAACAGAACCAGTACCATTTGAAATAAAAAAAGGTATGACAAAAGCTTTAGCAATAAAAGTAGAAAATGAGCAGTTAGACAAAGGCTCAGTAGAAATTACAAAAATAGATAAAGATAGTCAACAAGTATTAGAAGGCGTAGTCTTCGAAGTGCAAGATGAGCAAGGCAAAGTAGTAACAGAAGTAAAAACAGATAAAGATGGTAAAGCAAAAATCTCAGATTTATCAGTAGGAAAGTACAAATTAGTAGAGACGAAAAGTTTACCTGGCTACAAAAAGCTAACAGAACCAGTATCATTCGAAATTACAAAAGGTATGACAACAGTCCTATCATTGAAAGTAGAAAATGAACAGTTAGATAAAGGTTCAGTAGAAATTACAAAAGTAGATAAAGACAACAAAAAAGCATTAAAAGGCGTAGTCTTTGAAGTGCAAGATGAAGCTGGAACAGTAGTAAAGGAAGTAAAAACAGATAAAGATGGTAAAGCAAAAATCTCAGATCTATCAGTAGGAAAGTACAAATTAGTAGAGAAAGAAAGTTTACCAGGCTATAAGAAACTAACAGATCCAGTATTATTTGAAATCAAAAAAGGCATGACTGAAGTTCTATCATTAAAAATAGAAAATGAAATGGTAGATACGGGAAATGTAGAGATAACAAAGATAGATAAAGATAATAAAGCACCGTTAGCGGGAGTAACATTCATCGTCCAAGATGAAAAGGGTAATGAAGTTACAAAAGTAACGACAGATAAAGATGGAAAAGCAAATGTTTCAGATTTACCTGTAGGAAAGTATGAATTAGTAGAGGTAGAAAGTTTGCCTGGTTATAAAAAACTAGAAAAACCAGTATCATTTGAAATCAAAAAAGGCATGACCGAGGTTCTATCATTAAAAGTAGAAAATGAAATGGTGAATACAGGGAATGTAGAGATAACAAAAATAGATAAAGATAGTAAAGCTCCATTAGAAAATGTTGTATTTGAAGTACGTGATTCAAAAGGAAAAGTAGTTGCGAAAGTAACGACGGATAAAGAAGGAAAAGCAAACGTTTCAGATTTACCTATTGGGAAGTATGAGTTGGTGGAAGTAGAAACACCGGCAGGATACAAACCACTAGAAAAGCCAGTTTCATTCGAAATTGAAAAGGGTAGAGTAACAGCGCTAAAGCTAACAGTAGAAAATGAATTAGTGGATACAGGAAATGTAGAAATTACAAAAGTAGATAAAGAAAATAAAGATGCTTTAGCTGATGCAGTATTTGAGATTCAAGATGCAGCAGGACAAGTAGTCGCTAAAATAACGACAGATAAAAAAGGACAAGCACAAGTTACTAATTTATCAGTCGGCACATACAAGTTAGTAGAAGTAAAGGCACCAAAAGGGTATAAACAATTAGTAGATCCGATTACTTTCCAAATTGAAAAAGGCATGACAAAATCTCTTGCTTTAACAGTAGAAAACGAAATGTTAGACAAGGGAAATGTGGAAGTAACAAAAGTAGATAAAGATAGTCAAAAAGTATTAGAAGGCGTAGTCTTCGAA
>NZ_JACVUW010000011.1:0-152920 GCF_016625265.1 Bacillus sp. S71
GCTTATCAGTATATGAAAAGTGTTGGAGAGAAGGGTGTTAAGGGTACGGGTGAAGCTCTGGGTAATAAAGAAGTAGCAGTAGGAGAAGAGATTATTGCCCAAAGGGTACTGAAAGCAGAACTTGATTTAACACCAAAACTTACACCATACAAATCTTTAAGTAGGGGTCAGCAGAAAAAAATAAAAGAAAAGATTGAAAATCGTACAGTAACAAAAGAAGAATATAAAAGATATCAATGGGATAAAAGATTTTCAAAAAGAAGAGCTGCAGGGGTTAATGAATTTTGGAAGCAAGAAAAGAAAAGGATTTTAGATGGAGAACCTACAACAAGGGATTGGACTAATGAACAGATACAAGAGATTTTAAGAGGAAAAAAACTCAATATAATGGGCAATCAATAATTGGACATCATACTTACAATGCTATGAATTACCCACATATATGTAATAGAGGAGAATTAATTTATCCTGTAACTAGCAGGGAACATTTAAGGGGTTGGCATGGCGGAAGCTATAGTAAAAATGCACCTGGTAGACCTGTTAATCCAAATTATTTAGAAGAATTTTAATGGAAAGGAGAATAATAGATGAGTAAAATGGCAATTACAATAAGCTCTAATGGTCCATTTAGTAAATGTGTAGTACCATTAAGAAAGTACACTGGTTTAGGAATTACAGAGATAAAAAATAAAATTGAAAACAAAGATTTTTTTGCCGAAACAGATGCAAATGATATTGATGATATGGAAAATTTAAAGGGATTAGTTGATAACTTGTTGAAGTTAGATGCGGAAGTGAAAATATTTGATAGTGATGAATACGGTGAAGGGATTTTCGATTACCAAGAAATTTCTTACGGCGAATTTATAAATAATATTGACCGGTTAAAAGAAATTATGGAAGAATTACAGGATTACGATGATGCTTTGTCTGACGAAGTTTAATTGGTCTTAATAATTATTATTTTAAAAATATATGTTAAGAGTTTGTGTTAGTAAAGCAACATAAGCGAGTGATAAAGCTCATGGTTCTAAAACGATAAATACAAAAGCACATAAGAAAAATTGATGAAAAAGAATGTATTTTTGAAGTGGATAGAAAAATATATGGTGTTTGAAAATAGATACTCCATGATGGTTGTACCATCATAGAGTGTTATGTGCAATGATAGAATAGAAAATAAAGTACGAGCTTAGGCGAGATGACATTTTACCGGGCGATAAATATAAACACATGGAATGTATATTAAACTAACAAGCTCGTACAAACTCGTAAGTTTTAATATAGTATTTGTCATGATGTACAAAAGGCGTCATACTGTTACTACAAAACTTACAAATTTACGCTACTTAAAAACATATGAACTTAAAGCACTTGATTGTTAATTAAAGGCAACAAGTGCTTTTTTGCGTTTTAGCGTAGAAATTTAAAAGAGCATTATAATTTTATTAGTGCATTAAGTGTTAAATTTTTATTGTTGTTTTATAGATTGTAATGGCTATGTACAGTGTACGACGATAGTAGAGGGAAAACTAAAGGGGTGTATTATTTTTTGAAGTCATCGTAAAGTACGTTTTAACGGAAGGACAAGTACGTGATGGACTACAAGCGCTATTGTCCGATATGGCGAAAGTATTAATACAACGAGAACTAAAGAAATATGAAGTAGATGTGAAGGCGATTGAACAATCTATAGTATTTACACATGATCCAAATGACTTTTTGGTGAATGGCATGTTAGAGCTATTAGACCAATATTACCGTCTTGAGAAATCTTTTTCGACAAAAAAATAATATATCCCTTGACAGTTACAAATATAACAGATATACTTCATATTAATTTCAAAAGAAAATATATTCTAAATATTACAATGTGTTGAATAGGAGTAGTAAGGTCATGTATTTGTACAGAGAGCTATGGGTTGGTGTGACATAGTCAAATGACATCCTGAACTCGCCTAGGAGCAGTAAGGTGGAACGGAATCACATTCTTAGTAAATCTTAACGGTTAACCTTCGATATTAGGTTTGTAATCAAACGATTACTACTAAGGTGGATTCATAATGGAATCAATAAGGGTGGTACCGCGTTAAGTAAATGGCTTAGCGTCTCTTTATATAGAGATGCTAGGCCATTTTTTTATTATATGGAAGAAGAAATGGAGGGTTTATTTGGATAGGTCTATAAAATTTATTTATTTATATAAAAAGATTTAATTAGGAGGAAAATGAGATGAAACAGACGGAGCAATGGACTTCGAAATTAGGTTTTATAATGGCAGCAGCCGGATCAGCAATTGGACTTGGTGCGATATGGAAGTTTCCTTATATCGCTGGGAAGAGCGGGGGAGGAGCGTTCTTTTTAATCTTTATATTATTTACTGTTTTAATTGGACTACCGCTACTTATAGCTGAATTTATGATTGGACGCAGTACGCAGAAACAAGCAGTTGGAGCATTTAAAAGCATCGCACCAAATACAGGATGGCACTGGATCGGACGCCTTGGCGTTGGAACGTGTTTTATATTACTTTCGTTTTATAGTGTTGTAGGTGGATGGGTATTAATTTATTTATTCAGAGGAATAACAGGACAACTGATTATTCCAGGACAAAATTACGGTGCGTTATTTACTGAAACAATTGGGAATCCCACTTGGGCTATTATGGGACATTTCGCTTTTATGTTCATTACGATATGGGTTGTATCAAAGGGTGTACAAAACGGAATTGAAAAAGCAAGTAAATATATGTTGCCAGCATTGTTCGTTTTATTTGTCGCTCTTATTATTCGTTCGTTAACACTTGATGATGCAATGAAAGGTGTGAAGTTTTTCTTACAACCAGATTTCTCAAAGATTACTTCGGAAAGTATTTTGTTCGCAATGGGGCAATCATTCTTTGCAATTAGTATCGGGATTTCAATTATGGTTACGTATAGTTCCTATTTAAATAAAAAAGAAAGTTTACCAAAATCAGCAATAACAATTGTTGGATTAAATTTATTTGTTTCATTATTTGCAGGTCTTGCTATTTTTCCAGCCGTATTTTCATTAGGAATGGAGCCAACAGAAGGACCTGGATTACTATTTATCGTATTACCATCTGTATTTAGTCAAATTCCATTCGGTGGATTTTTCTTAACAGTATTTCTTGCACTATTTACATTTGCGACATTAACATCAGCATTTTCTCTACTAGAAACTGTTGTTTCAGCATTAGCAAATGGTGAACAAGAAAAGAGAACGAAATTATCATGGCTGATCGGTTTCGGCATTTTCTTAGTAGGTATACCATCAGCGTTATCATTTGGAGTATGGAGTGATATTACGATTTTCGGAAAGAATATTTTTGATGCAGTAGACTTCTTATCTAGTAATATATTAATGCCACTTGGAGCACTATTTATTAGTATTTTCGTTTCATTCAAAATGGAGAAGAAGGTACTAGAAGCAGAGTTTTTTGTAGGTGGAAATTATGGAAAGAAAGTATTTACTTGTTGGGCATTTTTACTTCGATTTGTAGCACCACTTGCAATAATTATCGTCTTCTTAAATGTAATAGGGATTATTTAACATTAAATGTTATAATATTCAGTAAAAAGAGAGGGTGATGATCATAAAGGCAAATTTGATAGAAGCAGGGAAATACATGAATATTAGAGGGAAAAAGCTATACGTTGAAACGCATGGAAATCCTAAAAATAAGCCAGTCTTATACTTGCATGGTGGTCCAGGAGAGAGTTGCTATGATTTTTCATTTCATCAAGCGGAACGTTTAAAAGATTCTCTATATGTAATTATGATAGATCAAAGAGGTGTTTGTCGTTCAGAAGTAATTTCAGAAGAAGAACCTTTTGGACTAATTGATTTAGTTGAAGACGCTGAGGAACTAAGAAAAGCATTACAAATTGAAAAGTGGTCTGTAATTGGACATTCTTTCGGTGGCTATTTAGCATTGTTATATGCGTCGATATATCCAAGTTCAATAGAGAAAATAATATTTGAAGGGCCAACTTTCGACTTTGCATTAACAAGTAGAGCTTTGTTGCAAAAGACAGGGCATTTATTAAAAAAGCATGGAAAAGAAGAAGTAGCAAAAGAGTGCTTTGCTTATTCATCTAGCAATGCTAGTTCAAAAGAGTTGTTAGAAGCTTATATAAGACTAAGCAATGAATTAGAAGAAAAAAGAATGGAGATTTACAATAATAAGGAAGATAGGACAGATGAGAGTTTATACAGTGATGAAGAGTGGGAAGTATTTTCAAATCGCTCTCAAATTCATTTTGATAGATTAAAATTAGAGGGCTCATGTCATACGTCATTATTATATAAAATAAAAGAAGTACAGAATCAAATGTTATTAATTGTAGGAAAACGTGATGTAGTAACGTGTGAAGAACAAATTAAAACATTTAATAAAGATGCCCGAAACGGCAAGTATATCGTATTTGAAGAGAGCGGTCATTCACCTCATTATGAGGAAGCAGATAGGTTTGCAGAAACAGTCATATATTTTTTGAAATGAAGAAAAGGGTGCTTCTATAAATGAGGAGCACCCTTTCTATATTTCTGGATATGTGATTGTGATGTTAGGCCACTTACTTTGCCAATTCTTTTTTATAACTCTGTTTTTGTACATATGTAATCGTTCTTTCGATTCAAGAAAATGAGCTGTTGGTCTCACTTGTAAGGAAAGGACATCTTCAATACCACATGGGGCTGTTAATATGACGTTGTTTAGTTCATCAAGTGTAACTCCTAAAGCTGTTGCTGTTTCAGGAAATTTAGAAATAGCATCAACAGAAGAAGAATATGGTGGCATATTATTCACTACATGCATACGAGCTTGATTTTTTACAGACCAAGGGATAGTAGCATCAATATTCATTAATTTCGTTTCTAATGATTGTTCGTATATCTCATCTTGATGTAGACTATCATAATAAATTACATCAACATCAGGCATAGCCGTTTTAGCTTCATAGTCATGTAAAGTATCCCAAATTTTAGAACGAACAAAGCCGGCACAAACCCACCAATCAGGTAACTCTAGTGATTTTGCCATTTGTAATACATTCATCATCCATTCGTCGTTTTCTATTAAGCGAATGATATCTTGTTCTGTTTGTATAGTCATTTGTTATCTCACCTGCTTTTTTTTAGAGAGTAAATTTAATTCATAAGCTTTATAATCCATGTAATCCAGTAAGCACCTGGTATGAATAACAGTTGAGCAAGTAATGTACCAAAAAGTCTAGAAATCATTAGCCAAGCATACATTTTACTCATTGCTTCAGCACCTTCTTCTGATTGAAGAGCTCGCTCTGTTAAAAGAGCAATACGTGGATCTAGTAGCACTGTTAATAAAATAGTAGCAAAACCATTAATAAGACCAGAAGCTGTAGTGGCTTTTGTTGCGAAAGCTGGAATTAAAAAAGAAGCATATAGTGCGGAAAGAACCCCCGCTGTATAAATTGCAGTAGCGAACATGTTAATAAGCATTATACGCTTTGGAATACCGCCGATACGCAATCTATGAATCATTTCTAACTTTGGAAAGCGGACATATTTTTTTGTGTACTTTAATTTTTGAATGTTATTCGTTTTCATCATTCGAATGAAAGAACCGTCTGTTTCAAAGTTTTGAATGACATATCCAAATAGTTTTGTCAAAGTTGGATACAGTATAATCGCAAGCAATGTACCGATAGAAGCAGATAATAGTACAAGACGTATAATATGCTCTAAATCAATAGAAGGATCTAGTTTTGCTTCGTCAACAATCCCGCCAAGTAAAAAGGCTTGTAGTAAGTTTGATGTTCTTGAAATGAGTAATACGATTCCTACGACGGATAATGCGACAGCAATCTTCTTTAAACGAACCCCGGCTAATCGAATACTATAAGAGCTTGTTTCAACTGCGTGGATCACAATTGTGAAAGCCATTATAAAAATTAACGTAATTGACATTTGTTTCACCAGTTTCTATTAAAATAATTGTAACTTTTTTACTGTATCATATCTATCGTATTTTGTAACTGAAAGTATGTGACATATGGAAAATGATTTTTCGAAAAAATAGATAATGATAGTATAATAGGGAGAAGTGGAAGAGATGTTAGCAGTTATTTATACAGCAAATTAAGTGGAGGAATGAAACATGTATAAAACATTTCTATTTGATTTAGATGGAACTTTAACGGATCCGAAAGAAGGGATTGTAAACTCGGTTTTATATGCATTAAAAAAAGTAGGAATTGAAGAAGTACATGTAAGTGAGTTAGATTCATTTATAGGTCCTCCTATTCAGCAATCATTCATAGAGAGATATAATATGAGTGAAGGAGAGCTTGAACGTGCTGTTTTTTATTTCCGTGAGTATTTAAAGCAGCGTGGATTGTTTGAAAATAATGTATATGAGGGGATTCTGAAGCTCTTGCAACAATTAAAAAGTTCAGGGAATCGCATATTTGTAGCAACTTCAAAGCCCACTGTATTTGCGAAACAAGTTATAGAGTATTTTCAATTGACGAATTATTTCGAAGATATCATTGGAAGTAATTTAGATGGTACAAGAATAAAAAAAGATGAAATAATTGCTCATATTTTACAAACAAATGAAGAACTAAATAAAGAAGAAATGATAATGATCGGTGATAGAAAGCACGATATAATAGGTGCGAATCAGAATGGAATTGCTTCAATTGGTGTTTTATATGGCTATGGCTGTGAGAAAGAACTGACTGAAGTTAGTGCGACTTACATAGTGAAAGATGTTGAAGAACTGTATCATTTTTGTGTAGAAAAAAGTTTAATAAATTAGTAAATATAGATGCTAGCAATCCCTTTATAACGTATGATGAGGAATTCGTTTCTGTTTAAAGGGATTTTTCATATGTAATCGAATATTTATAATTAGACATTTTTAGCATGAAAAAATTGTATGAATAAGAGGAGGGATGTCAGAATTAAAAGATTAGTAGAAGTTTATCGATAAAATTTAGAATATTCTGTTTAATGGAGGGGTAAAATTGGAGTTAGTTATTATATTATTAGCACTAAGTTTACTTATGTTCGTAGCATACAGAGGCTTTTCTGTTATTCTATTCGCACCGATATTTGCATTATTTGCAGTATTTTTGACAGAACCTAGTTATGTATTACCTTTCTTTTCTAATATCTTTATGGAGAAAATGGTTGGATTTATAAAGTTATATTTTCCTGTGTTTTTATTAGGAGCAATATTTGGAAAAGTAGTGGAAATGTCAGGAATTGCAGATTCTATCGCAAAAACGATTATTGAGTTAGTTGGTGAAAAACGTACTATATTAGCGATTGTATTAATGGGGGCTATTTTAACGTATAGTGGTGTTAGTGTGTATGTAGTAGTGTTTGCTGTTTATCCGTTCGCAGCTAAGTTGTTTCGACAAGCTAATATTCCAAAACGTTTAATCCCTGGAACGATTGTTCTTGGAGCAGTAACGTTTACAATGGATGCGCTACCTGGATCACCACAAATTCAAAATGTAATACCTACAACATTTTTTAAAACGGATATTTATGCTGCACCGATACTTGGGATTGTAGGAGCAATTTTTGTTCTTACATTAGGTTTACTATATTTAGAGAGTAGACGTAAGAAGGCAAAAGCAGCAGGTGAAGGATATTTTGGTTTTAATGATGGAAATACTGAAATGGCAGCATCTTTGCAATTAGAACAAAAAAATATGCCATTAATTAATAACATTGAAATCACAAGAGCACAACAACTTATTGCATTTATACCACTTATTTTAGTAGGTGTAATGAATAAAGTGTTTACTATTATGATACCGAAGTGGTATCCAAGCGGTTTTGATTTTTCTGCAATTGGTATGAAAGCATTTGGAAAAGTAGAATTAAGTGCAGTAGTAGGAATCTGGTCTGTAGAATTGGCACTTATTATAGGGATCTTAACAACGTTATTATTATATTGGAAGCGAGTAGTAACAGGTTTCCAAGCTGGATTGAATACAAGTATTGGTGGAGCACTACTTGCAACGATGAATACAGGAGCTGAGTTTGGATTCGGTGGTGTCATTGCAGCACTTCCAGGCTTCGCAATTATGAGAGATGGTATCTCTGCTACTTTCACAAATCCGTTAGTGAATGGTGCAGTAACGACGAATATTTTAGCTGGAATTACAGGCTCTGCATCAGGAGGTATGGGAATAGTATTAAGTGCAATGGGAGATAAATTTATTGCAGCGGCCAATCAATTTGATATTCCATTAGAAGTTATGCACCGTATCGTATCAATGGCATCAGGAGGAATGGATACACTACCGCATAACGGGGCTATTATTACTATTCTTACAGTAACAGGATTAACACATAAACAGTCCTATAAAGATATATTTGCTATTACAATTTTGAAAACGGTTGCTGTATTTTTAGTTATCGCGTTCTATACTTTAACAGGACTCTATTAAACATTCGAATCGTAAAGATTCATCAAATCGATAATTTATATCATAAAATATTAATTAGCATAAGAAGGGGTGGAGTACTTGCAAGAAGTTTCTGAGTTTCGTATGCCAAAGTCGGTATTATATGGAAGGAATTCGCTTGAAAAACTGGGGGAACAATCAAAAAAGTTAGGGAAAAGAGCTTTTATAGTTACTGATACAATTATGGAGAAATTAGGATATGTTGAAAAGTGTATACAACAACTAAATAAGAAAAGTATTACTGTTAGTACATATAATAAAGTAGATGCTGAGCCTACAAATATACACGTATTAGAAGCGTTATCTCTTTGTAAAGAGGAAAAGTGTGATTTTATTATCGGTATTGGTGGTGGAAGTTGTATTGATGCTGCGAAAGCAGTAGCGGTTTTATATACAAATGGTGGAGAAGTTGAGGATTATGTCCAAAAGGATATTGAAATAGAAAACAACCCACTACCACTTATTGCAATTCCAACAACTTCTGGTACTGGATCGGAAGTTACAAGTGTAGCAGTAATTACGAATAAAAAAACAGATGTAAAAATGATGATGAAGCATTCTAGTTTTATACCGAAAGTAGCAATTATAGATCCAGTTTTGACAAGTTCATTACCACCACAAATTACGGCAGCAACAGGGATAGATGCGTTATGTCATGCAATTGAAGCGTATATTTCTAAAGTTTCACAACCACTTACAGATGTACTAGCTCTTTCAGCTATTGAAAGTATTATGAAATATTTACGTATAGCATATGAAGATGGACGTAATATGGAGGCAAGAGAAGCGATGATGATTGCTTCCTTACAAGCTGGAATTGCATTTTCTAATGCATCAGTTACATTAGTTCATGGAATGTCAAGGCCAGTGGGAGCATTATTTCATGTACCGCATGGAATATCAAATGCCATACTATTACCTACAGTGTTAGAGTTTACAAAAACAAGTGCAATGAAAAGGTTAGCAAAAATTGGACGTAGTTTAAATAAGGATTTGTATTCGAATTCTGATGAGGAAGTAGCAGACTACACGCTTGGTGAAATAAAAAAACTTTGCTTTGATCTTCGTATTCCAAATTTAAAAGAATACGGAATCGATGAAATTGAATTTGAAAATGCTATTTCTAAAATGGCATCAGATGCAATTGAAAGTGGTAGCCCAGCTAATAACCCACGTGTTCCATCATATGATGAAATCAAAGAGCTGTATCGAGAGTGTTTTAATTATAAGTATAAAGAATTTATAAAAACATCAGATTATTAATTTCAGAATATTCTATAAAAATTTCCTTGGAAATGAAAGTAGAATTATTCTTTATTATTTCCGTATTTTCCGTTAAAACAAGACTTTATATTCCAAACTTAAAGTCTTGTTTTATTATGTATAATATACATAATAAAACATTGTTATTAGTTTTATAAAAATAGTTTAGGTAGGTGTTTGTATGAAAACGATAGGTCTTATAGGTGGTATGAGTTGGGAATCAACTTCTGAATATTATCGAATTATTAATGAAGAAATAAAAGAGAGATTAGGAGGGCTACATTCAGCAAAATGTTTGATTAATAGTGTGGACTTTGAAGAGATTGAAAGATTCCAGTCTAGAGGAGATTGGAATGGAGCAGGTGAAGTTTTAGCGAATGCGGCGTATTCATTACAGAAGGGAGGAGCAGACTTTATAATCATTTGTACAAATACAATGCATAAGTTAGTTGGAAAAATAAAGGAGAAAATTGATATTCCAGTCTTACATATTGCCGATGCAACTGCAAAAGAAATTAAAAGAAAAGACATTCAAAAGGTTGGTCTGCTTGGAACTAAATATACAATGGAGCAAGATTTCTATAAGTCACGTATTGAAGAGCATGATATAAAAGTAATAGTACCATCAGAAAAAAATAGAAAAGAAATAAATAAAGTAATATATACAGAATTATGTTTAGGAAAAATAGTATCTCAATCTAGAGAATATTATAAAAGAGTCATCGAAGAGTTAGTGCAAAAAGGAGCACAGGGAATCATATTAGGTTGTACAGAAATAGGGTTATTAATAAAGCAAGAAAACGTATCTGTCCCGATATTTGATACGACTCATATACATGCAATTGAAGCAGTCAAGGTAGCTCTAGATAAATAGATTATAATTATATTATGTAAACTTAATTCATATATCTGGAAAACATTCAGAAAATATTTTATAATGTAAGTGGTTACATTTAAGGGGGAATGCGTATGTTTTCAGTTCAACCAATCGCATTTGTACATAATGAAAGAAAGGAAATAAAAGATGATGAGTGGGGAGAAGTAAGATCCCGTATAACTTTAACTGAAATGTATGCAGAAGAAAGTATACAAGGGATTGAAGATTTTTCCCATATTGAAGTTGTTTTTTATTTTCATAAAGTAACTGACGAGCAAATTCAGTATTTTGCTAGACATCCTAGAAATAATAAAGATTATCCTGAAGTAGGTATTTTTGCACAGCGCGGAAAAAATCGCCCGAATCGCATAGGTGTAACAATTGTAAAGGTGATCAAAAGAGAAGGTAAATCAATTATTGTTGAGGGATTAGATGCTATTAATGGTACTCCTATATTGGATATAAAACCAATAATGAAAGAGTTTATACCGAAAGAAGAAATACACCAGCCTAAATGGGCAACGGATATAATGAGACAGTATTGGAAGGGGAATGGAGTAAAATGAGAATATATGAGGCAACAATTGCAGATTTAGATGGACTAGCATCAGTTTTTAATAACTATCGCATGTTTTATAGGCAGGATTCTGATTTAGAAGGTGCAAAAGTATTTTTACGAAATCGAATTGAGAAAAAAGAGTCCGTTATTTTCGTAGCAGTTGAAGACGGCGAATATATTGGGTTCACACAACTATATCCATCATTTTCTTCCATTTCAATGAAAGAATTATGGATTTTAAATGATTTATTTGTACAAGCGGCGAAGCGTGGAGCCGGAACAGGTAAAAAATTATTAGAAGCTGCTAAAGAATACGCCTTAGAAAATGGAGCAAAAGGTGTAAAATTGCAAACGGAGATTGATAATTTATCAGCACAACGATTATACGCTGAAAATGGTTATTTGAGAGATAATCGTTATTTCCATTACGAATTAACGTTTTAAAAAATTAAGTTGAAAGAGGCATTTTCAAGAAAAAGAATTTCTTTGTAATGAGAAATTCTTTTTTATTTTTGCCTAAATTAAAAAACAAGACAATAAAAACGATATTTATTTATTGTTAAACAATAAATGATGTGATAAAATTATGTTGTCATTAAATAAGTGAGGTCTTGTAAATGAATCTTAAACGAAGTTCAACAACGTTCTTAAAAGTAATTATTTTTCTTGCTGGAATTTCAGTGCTTGCTTTATGCATATTTTTAGTGCCGGAAATGGCGAATTTCGCAGCGAATTTGTATCCTAATATTACTCTGATAAAATATCTTGTTTTCATTGTGATGTATGGAGCAGCTGTGCCTTTTTACGTTGCTCTTTATCAGGCTTTCAATCTTTTACAGTACATTGATGAGAACACAGCGTTCTCGGAATTATCTGTAAAGGCGTTAAAGAATATAAAGCGCTGTGCAGTTACAATCAGTGGTTTGTATGTATTAGGTTTACCACTTTTTCATTTTATAGCGAAAAAAATGGACCCTCCTATTGGGTTAGTGGGACTCATTATCGTTTTTGCTTCGCTCGTTATTGCTGTTTTTGCTGCTATCCTCCAACGACTTCTACAAGAGGCAATTAACATAAAATCAGAAAATGATTTGACGGTCTGAGGTGGCGGATATGACAATCATTATTAATATTGACGTCATGTTAGCAAAACGAAAAATGAGTGTAACGGAGCTTTCGGAGAAGGTTGGAATTACGATGGCGAATCTTTCTATTTTGAAAAATGGGAAAGCAAAAGCGGTTCGTTTTTCAACATTAGAAGCGATATGTAAAGCTTTGGAGTGTCAGCCAGGGGATATTTTGGAGTATAAAAACGATGAGAATACTCAATAAAAAAAGATAACAAATGTAAATAATAGAAGTCAATAAAGAAGGGATAGCCACTAAGCTATTCCTTCTTTACGTTAATTGCTGTTACTAATAAAAAATAAAATTTGAATTGCAATGTTTGCGTATCAAAAGGGAACTTGCTACCTTTTGAGGTAATCCGTTTTGTGGAAGACAATTATTTGCCAAAAAGGCTATTTTAACTATGTTTTAAATTATTTTGAGTGCATCAAAATCTTCATTTGTATTATAGTTGATTTAAAACCCAGTTTGTTGCATCTTCAAAGTTATCTGCAATGTAGTTTGGTTCAATATGTGCCCATTTGTCTCGGTACGTATGCAAAGCATCATACCCAGCGCCTGTTCGGACTAGAATTGTTGTCGCATTTACTTTTGCTCCTGCAACAATATCAGTCCAGCGATCACCAACTACAGCACATTGTGTTAAATCAAGCCCATGTTTTTTTGCTGCTTTAAGCAGCATGCCTGTACTTGGTTTACGGCATTCACAACCATCACCGTGTTTATGAGGACATACATAAATATCATCAAAACCGAAGCCTTCTAATTCTTGTACAAAATCGGCTACAGTTGCTATTCCATCTGCGATACCAGGTTGATTTGTGAAAGAGAAAATTTTTATATTTTTAGCTTTTAGTTTTTGCAAGGATGTTTTTGTGAATGGAAATAATGTAAAAGATCCTGGATAATGTATTGTAGTGTCACCACCAATTGTACCGTCACGATCAATGAAAATTGCTTTAATGTTTGTCATAGTTATAGTCCCTTCAATTATAAGTAGTTTAAAAATGTTTTACAAATCGGTAGCCATTTACTTCATACCCTAATTTTTTGTAAAAAGGATGAGCTTCTACTCTTTTTGTTCCACTAACTAGCCATGTGCCAATGCAATTATGTTTCTTTGCTAATTGCTCTGCATAATCCATCAACACTTGTCCAATGCCTTTCCGTCGTATGTTAGAATCGACGCTAATAATTGAAATCTCTCCATAACGTGTTACATCTTCTAAATTTTCACGTATACGAAATCCAAGTAATCCAAATATAGCTTCTTCTTCTTCTTCGTAAACATATAAAAAATCAAACGGACTCATTTGTACGAATTGTAATCGATTGTTCATATCTTCATAGGAAATAGAGGAACCTTTTAATTCTTTCGTTAAAGAACAAAGTGCGTCTATATCATCTATCGTTGCTTCACGAATTTGAAAAGACATATTATCCACTCCAATAAAATGTAATCAAACATTTAATATTCTGTTAAACAATGTTTTTTCCTGCTATGAAAATAAATATTTTATAATGATATATAGATAGTTATATGTTATTCTTTTCCTTGATTGTATTGGAAATGGAAAGAGGGGAAATGCATGTTAGAAGTAAATATCCGCTCAGCTGGATATGAAATAGGCGAAGAAACAATTCATAATATAGCTTTTTCTATCGAAAAAGGTGAACTAGTTGCTCTTATTGGAGCAAATGGTGCTGGGAAGAGTACGACGATAAAAACGATGCTCGGATTACTTGTAAATATGGACGGTGAAATATCATTCGGTAAAAAGAAAAATCCGTATGCATACGTGCCAGAACATCCAACATACTATGATTACTTGACGCTCTGGGAACATATTGAATTATTAATGGCTGCTCGTGGAAGTGAAATGGGAAGCTGGGAAGAACGAGCGGAACAATTATTACATACTTTTCGAATGGATAAGCATAAACATGAGTATTTATCAAAGTTTTCAAAAGGTATGAAACAAAATCGATGCTAATATTGGCGTTTTTAACTGAGCCAGATTTTTATATCATTGATGAACCCTTTATCGGTTTAGATCCAGTAGCTACGAAAGAGTTTTTAAGTTATTTATATAAAGAAAAAGAGCGCGGAGCAGGAATTTTACTTTGTACGCACGTATTGGATACTGCTGAAAAAATTTGTGAAAGATTTTTACTCATTTCACAAGGTACATTAGTCGCAGATGGACATTTAGAATCTATTCAAATGTTAGCGGAAATGCCGGGTAGCTCATTACTAGACTGCTTTGATGTAATCGTAAGGCGTGAACAACATGATTAAACAACAATTTTATAAAAGATTACGCCATGAGCTTCAGCGGAAGTGGAAGTCTATACGTTCGGTAACAGATTGGACAGTCGCATTATATATTATTATACCAGCATTTATATTTATGGGAATCTATTATAGGTCACTATGGATAAATGAATTATCAACGGAAGAGACGATTTATTTCGGATTAGGATTACTCGCATTTTATCTAGTAACATATCCGAGAGGAGTTCGTTCATTTTTTGAGCAAGCGGATAGTTTATTTTTAATTTCGTATGCAACACATATGCAAAAATTAGTCCAGTATGGCATGATGTACACATTTGTTCGAATAGCGATAACGAATATAATATTAGTCGTTATTATGTTACCGGTGTTGATGAAAAGTATCGGAGTAACAGAGATACAAGTCCTATTATTTTGGGTATTCTTTACTATATTTCGATTTATGATGTCGTTGTTAACGAGATTTATTCATGTACATGCGGAGAAACGATGGGTTTTATGGATTGTAAAAAATGTAGTATTTTCTATGAGCGTGTCCTTTTTGGGAATTAGTTTATTTTTTATTTATAAAAATCCATTTTATTCAATTCTATTTATCGGTTTAGTAATTTTCTTAAGTAGTGTATTAGTAAAAGCGAAAATGAATTATAAAAAGTTCTTTTTTAAAGAAATTAAGAAAGAAAAGGAGGAAAGCATGCGCTGGACGAGCGGAATTATGCAAGTTGGTGGTCATGCGGCTAAACCGAGTAGTTCGAATAAAAAACCGTGGATGTTTCCGTACTCTAAAAGACTATTAGGAAAAAAAGCTGATTCTCGTATTGTCGAATCTTTTTTGAAAGAATTTTTCCGTACAAGTACTGCACGAATATTTTATATTCAAATTGTATGTATCAGTACTGCAAGTATAATTATGACTCCTAGGTGGATTGCAGCTATTGTTCTCGTATTTGCTGTAGTTGCAATTTCTCGCTATGCACGTGATTATTGGAATGAATTTACGAATAAGATGTTTCTTCATTTATATTGTGATGAAGGGAACTTACTTTTGTTAAGATGGAAGGCAAATCGTTATTTACTACTACCAGCAATACTTTTGTATGGAATAGTTATACTTGCCCAGTTTTATTTATTGCCAGCTGTGATTGGTGGCATTATTTTTATTTTATTAATTGTATGGATTGTATTTTTACCATTAAAAAAGAGCCATTGACGGCTCTTTTTCTAGTCTGTAACACATTGATAAATAAAATATACTAAAACGAGTATGCTTGCGGCGGAATACATGACATCTAAAGTCATTCAAGTGCCTCCTCAATATTGTGGTATTAATATTGTATGAAATCTTACAATTTCATATTCAAGTGAAAAATATGTGAACGTTAACAAAATTGTAAAGTGCAAAAATTATAATCATTTTGTATAATAGAAGAAACCACCGTTATATAAAAAATAATGAGTGAAAGGGGAGGGAACATAAATGCCAAATTGGTTTAGAAAAACCTTAGTCGCATTAATTACCGTATTTACATTTGGTTTAGTGACGCCTCCTTCCATATTGCTTGATAATGCCAAAGCTGCGGACAAGCCTACGAGCACAGCTGGGCAACAAAATTTGGAGAGTACGTCCTATACATATGAAGAAACGAATGACAGGTTAACCACCGATACTTTTATTACTTATGCGATGCAAGAAGCAGAAAAACAGTCGATGCAAAAGTTTGGTACTAAAATTGGCCCAGTAATTGAAGATGAATTTAAAGATGTAATATTACCAAAGATTGAAGAGGCAATTGCTGAACTTGCCAATGATGTACCAGCGGAGTCATTGCAATCATTAGCGATTTCTCAAAGACCAGCTGGTGGAAATAATGAAAAGATTTTTCACGTCTACGATACGCAAACAGGAAATGACTTATTGCGTTTCCATGTAAGAAGAGATCATCCACCGCAAGATGGTTATTATTTTAATTTCCACTATCATCGTTTTGATGATGGATACTCTGGACATCATGAGTTAGGGAATATTTATTGGAATACGAATGTACCGCCAAAATGGCTTTCTTAAAAAGAACAAGAGAAAATCTTGTTCTTTTTTTATGTTTATAGAAGGGTAAGACAACTATGGTGTTGAATATGATAGGTTTAGAAAAAAAGCAGCAAAGGGAGTATGGGAATGCAAAAATATATTGTTTTTGACTTTGATGGCACATTAGTAGATTCACAAAATATATTTGTACCAATTTATAATCAACTTGCTGAAAAACACGGGTATAAAACGGTAAGGGAAGAAGAAATTGAGTATTTACGTAAATTAACGATGTCAGAGAGATGTAAACAACTCGATGTACCACTGTACAAACTACCGATATTAGCGTTAGAGTTTTATAAATTATATCAGCCTGCTATAAAAGATCTCGTTTTATTCCATGGAATGAAGGATGTATTAGATGAACTACATAAAAAAGGATACGGTATTGCGGTTATATCATCTAATTCAGAAGAGCATATTCGAGCATTTTTACAAAAGAATGATATAGAAAATATACAAGAAGTGTATTGTTCTAAAAATTTGTTCGGTAAAGACAAGATGATAAAAAGATTTTTAAAATCGAAAAAGATAACAGAGCAAGATATGTTATACATTGGTGATGAACAGCGAGATGTAGCAGCTTGTAAAAAGGCTGGGGTGAATGTAATTTGGGTATCTTGGGGATATGATGTTATTGAAACAGTGAAAAAAGACGCACCCGATTATATGGTTCATAAGCCGATGGAAATTGTGCAAGTAGTACAAGGAGTGTATTCATCATATTGAATTTTGAGTAGCAAATTTAGAGGAATCCATTTCTTATTATGATAAGTTGTTTCCGATAATTGGATGGAGAAAGTTAAATGAAGTAGCATATAGCACGGGAGAAAGTGAAATATACTTTAAAGAAGTAGATGAGGAAATCGTAAGGACGTTAGGTCCTAGACATATTTGTTATCAAGCTATTCATAGAGAAGTAGTTGATGAAGTAGCAGATTTTCTTTCTAGTACGAAAGTGAAGGTAATACGTGGTCCAATTGAAATGAATCATTATTCAGAAGGGTACTATACGATTGATTTTTACGATCCGAATGGATTTATTGTAGAAGTAGCCTATACACCAAATGCAGAAATGTAAGGGGAATAGATATGAAGATAATTACAGCACGGCAAAACAATATACAAATTGTAAAAGATGCAGCGAATATTGAAGAAATTTCTAAAGGTTTCTCTCCAGATAAGAAATATGTAATTACGAATGCAAATAATGAAAAATATTTATTTCGGACAGGAGATATAAAAGAGTATGAAAGAAAGAAAATAGAGTTTCAAATTTTAAATGAAATGGTAAAACGTAACGTACAGGCACAAAGGCCAATTGAAATAGGTATATTGGAAGAAGAAGGTGTATGCTATAGTATTTTTTCATATTTAGAAGGGGAAGATGCGAAGAAGCTATTGCCTACGTATTCACCAAAAGAACAATATGATATTGGCATAGAGGCAGGAAAAGATTTAGCAAAAATGCATACATATGAAGCTCCTAATGATATACTTCCATGGCATGAAAGAGCAATGAAAAAACATAGTAAATATTTAGAAGCATACAAAACATGCGGAATAAAAATAAAAAATGATGATAAGATTATTAAGTTTATAGATGAAAATGAAATGTATGTAAAGGATCGCCCAAATCGATTTCAACACGATGATTTTCATTTAGAAAATATAATTGTACGGGATGGGAAATATGTAGGTGTAGTTGATTTTAATGGTTATGACTGGGGCGATCCACTGCATGATTTCGTGAAAATTGCACTATTTGCAAGGGACATTAGTATTCCGTATTCAATCGGACAAATAGAAGGATACTTTAATAGGAGAATACCAGAGGAGTTCTGGAAATTATATGCGGTGTACGTTGGCATGACAGTTTTCTCATCAGTTGTCTGGACATTAAGAGCAGCACCACATATGTTGGATGATATGTTAGAGCGTCTTCATATTGTATTGGAAGATCATAAAAACTTTGAGTTATCAAAACCAAGTTGGTTTCAACCAGATAAGATTGATATGAAATAGAAAAGGTAGGTGTGATTCGCACCTACCTTTATTTTTTACCATTCTTCATTTTGAAGTAGTTGTAATGCTAACTTTAAATCCACATCTTCTTGTATATGTTCCGGAGTCCATGGAATATGTATATGAGGTTGTATTCCAATTCCGGACATTCCTTTGCCTTTATCTATAATAGAAAGCCGTGAAGTAGGATAGTAAAGAGTGAACGTACCAGCCCATTCCATTACTGCTAAATTAGAATAATCATTTAAACCAGCAGTAGGACGACCTATTACTTTTACTTTCGGTGATTTTTTTGTTGCTTCTACAAAAGAATCACCAGAGCTTCCACATGTAACATCTGTTAATACGGCTACTCTACTTGGTGTTGTTCGTCCGTGTATTTTTAAAGTTTGAAGTTCTTTTGGTAGTCTAGATGTATCAAATGTAACAAGGCCCTTTTTATAATTCTCTTTTAAATCGTGAATAAACATATCGGCGACTAACTTTGAAAGGTCGTCGGAAGAATCGTAATCTTCTTCAAAGTCTTGCATTCGTAAATAATAATTTCGTTCTGTATGATTTAATTGCAGTGTATTTGAAGAGTCGAAAAGAGAAATTTCTTTGTCTTCAAATAAGTAAGGAAGTATGTTGAAAAATGCATCATCACTTCCACCACGATTCAATCGCACATCTATAATTAAGTTTTGAAAAGAATCCAGCTCGTTTTTGTATGAGTCGATTAATTGATTAATAGCTGCAGGATTTGCAAAGTCAGTTAAAGTAATTAAGAGTGTATCTTTATTGTACTTTTTTAATGAATAGATAGGTGTGTATTCGCTTTGTTTATATTTTTGTAAAGAAATGGTTTCGGTTACTCCATCTTTATCTATAAGTGTACAATTTGATGATTTTAATAAAACATAGGCCCATTTTTCACGCTCATATGTATTCTCATTTACATACTTTTTATACTTTATTAATAGCTCAGGAATTTTCATATTATCTAATGCAACGATAGTTTGTCCTATTTTTACTCTTTTTTCTTGTGAAGTAGATGTAATATATAGGTGATCTTCGTATCTTTTCACTTGGAAGCCAACACTGTTAAGAGGTTGATCGTTAGAGCTCATTTTGAAAAACATATGATTGTCTTTGAAGTCTAATAAGTAATCATTTACAATTTCAGTGAATTGTACTGGTGTTAAATCTCTTTGCTTCTCTAGTTGCTCAATTGTTTGTAAATATGTAGTAGGATCATCCCATCCTTTTTTATCAATACAACCGGAATAATCGTGATGAGTAATCGAAACAACTTCTTTGAAGATTTCTGTGTACAATGCTTTTCCTCCTTATAGTTTAAATAACTAAATAAAAGGATTCCTTGTTCTATACGTAAAATCCTTTATTTGGATGAGAATATTAATATAAAAATAGAGGGAAGTGTATCTTCCCTCTATTAAAATAATTATTTAATTTTCTTAAATGTAAGCGGCTGTGTACTTAACATAGCAGGTACATGTAACTGAAGGGATGGGAATTCACCACTTATATTCATTTCATAAGCGAATAATAAGCTCATTTTCATTTGGAATAAGTCAACTTTTGCGGAGAAGATGTCGTAATGATGATGCCCTAATTGAATATCCATTTCCATAAATTGTACATATAACGAATCATCTCGTTTGTATACTTGTAATGTTCCGTATGCAGGATGTTCAAAAGTACCAGTATAATCCTCTAACTTGTGCGAAGGTGTAGTCCCTTTAATTTGTTCAGGGAGGGATTCAGTTGCTTCTTTCATCATTTCCTTCATTTTTTTAGTATCTTCTACAGCACGTTTATGCCAATCAATGGATTCTAATTCAAGTAGTTCGTCATAAATTTGATTAGCGAGATAAGTAGGAAGTAATGTTCCTCCAGCATTCGTTAAAATGACAAGGCCTATGTTTTCTGTTGGTATGAATGAAACAAGCGCTGAAAATCCATCGATATTACCGCCATGATGAATCACTTTTTTACCACGATAAGCGCTAATAAACCAACCAAGACCGTAACTATTTAATGGAGATTCAGGGAGTGATAAAACCGGTTGGTCTGGAATTGAATTGTGTGGTGTATACATTTGTTGTAATAATTCAGAGGAGATTAATTCATGATCTCCAAATTTTCCTTCATTTAAGTGGAGAAGTACCCAATTTGCCATATCTTCAATTGTGGAATTAATACACCCAGCAGCGCCAACTGTATCGATGTTACGGAATGGAACTGCTTTTATTTCACCGTCATTTTCAATGTAAGGTAAAGCATAATCATCTGTAGTTTGTGAATCGTTAACAGAGAAGTTTGTATGTCTCATATTTAAAGGTTCTAAAATATGTTCTGTAGTGTATTGCTCCCACGTTTGATTTGTAATGTTTTCAACAATGTAGCTAATTGTTGCATACATTAAGTTGTTATATAGAAATGCAGTCCGGAACGGTGCATCAAGTGGTAAATGTTTTATTTTTTCAACGAGATCTTTTCGAGATAAGGAAGAGCTATACCAAAGAGCCTCATGACGACTCACTCCAGTTCGATGAGAAGCTAAATCCCGTCCTGTAACTTGTGAGCTAGCAAGTAGTTCAGATAAAGTAAAGTTAGGTATATAAGACTGGATAGGGGTATCCCAATTAAACTTTTTTTGCTGTGCTAACAAGCTTAATGAAAGTGTGCCAAATGCTTTCGTTGAGGAACCGATTGCGAATCGAGTATTCGGTGTAACAGCCTCTTTTGTTTCTATATTACGATAGCCGAAACCTTCTGAAATAATAACTTCACCGTCTTTTATAACAGCGACAGCAGCACCAGGAACATTTAAATCCTTCATCATTTTTTCAACCGCTGTTTGTAAAGAAGTCATAACAGGCGTTTCAATTTTAGACATACTTCTAACCTCCAAATATAAATTTTGTTCTACCGCACTATACTTTCGGTAATAGAAAATGAAAACCTTTTTAAATTTGGAAAGTTAATAATTTTGTAAGAATTAGCGGAAGAAATTTTATTAATTAGGATTATTAAATTTACCATTTTTCATGTTATGATAAATTGCATATACGATTGAAAGAAGGTTTTCCTACATATGAAACATGCTGAAAATGAATACTTAAATTTATGCCGCCATGTAATGGAACATGGTACGAAGAAAGAAGATCGTACAGGGACAGGAACTGTATCTGTATTTGGATATCAAATGCGTTTTGATCTGAGTAAAGGATTTCCTTTATTAACGACAAAAAGAGTACCATTTCGCCTTGTAGCAAGTGAACTACTTTGGTTTATGAAAGGTGATACAAATATTCGCTATTTATTGCAGCATAATAATAATATTTGGAATGAATGGGCGTTTAAGAGCTGGGTAGAAAGTGATGAGTATACTGGTCCTGACATGACGGATTTTGGTCTTCGCTCACAACAAGATGAAGAATTTAAAGTACAGTACGATGAGCAGATGGAATTGTTTAAAAAGAACGTTTTAGAAGATGATGATTTCTCAAATAAATATGGTTATTTAGGAGACGTTTACGGTAAACAGTGGCGAGCTTGGAAAACGACAGCTGGTGAGACACTTGATCAATTAAAAGATGTAATTGAAATGATTAAAAAAACACCAGACTCACGTCGTTTAATCGTTTCTGCTTGGAATCCTGAAGACGTACCAAGTATGGCATTACCCCCTTGTCATACATTATTCCAGTTTTATGTAGCGGATGGGAAACTTTCTTGTCAGCTATATCAAAGAAGTGGTGACATATTCCTTGGAATTCCATTTAACATTGCAAGCTATTCACTGCTAACACATTTAATTGCACATGAATGTGGTCTTGAAGTAGGAGAATTTGTTCATACAATTGGTGATGCACATATTTATACAAATCATTTTGAACAAGTAGAAAAGCAATTGGCACGTGAACCACGTCCATTCCCGAAACTTACATTAAATCCAGATGTGAAATCTGTTTTCGATTTTGAAATGGAAGATTTAACGATTGAAGGATACGATCCGCATCCAGCAATTAAAGCACCGGTTGCAGTATAATTGTAGAGGAGATGAAAAAATGATTGTTTCATTTATGGTCGCAATGGACGAAAATAGAGTAATTGGTAAAGATAATAATTTACCTTGGCGTTTACCGAGTGAATTACAATACGTGAAGAAAACAACGATGGGTCACCCGCTTATTATGGGAAGAAAGAACTATGAAGCGATTGGTAGACCGCTGCCTGGAAGACGTAATATTATTGTAACTCGTAATGAAGGATATCACGTTGAAGGATGTGAAGTTGTTCATTCTGTAGAAGCAGTATTCGAACTATGTAAAAATGAAGAAGAGATTTTTATTTTTGGCGGAGCGCAAATTTACGATCTCTTTTTACCATACGTAGACAAGTTGTATATAACAAAAATTCATTATGCATTTGAAGGAGATACATTCTTCCCAGAAATGGATATGACAAATTGGAAAGAGATTTTTGTAGAAAAAGGTTTAACAGATGAAAAAAACCCGTATACGTATTATTACCACGTATATGAGAAACAACAATAATAAAGAAGATTGATGTGAGAATTCGCATCAATCTTTTTATTTATATTCACCAATATAAGTTTATAGATGAGATTCGATAGTGCTATAATGATAGGTAGCATGTAAAAATGCTAAAATTTTCAAAAGTACTAATATAGAAAGAGGAGGAGAATCGATTGAGAAAGATATGGGGGATTCTTTTTCTTTGCTTAACATTCATGTTAGTTGGATGTGGTAAAGAAGAAAAACCACAAGAAGCGTTTGATACATATGTAAAAGCGTGGAATAAACAAAAATTTGCAGATATGTATGATCAACTATCAAAAAATGCAAAAAAAGATATTTCAAAGAAAGAATTTACTGAGAAATATGAAAAAATTTATTCTGGTATCGAAGTGAAAGACTTAAAGGTAGAAACAGGGGAAGTAAAAGAAGATAAAAAAGATGAAGGCCCTGTTCCTTTTAAAGTAAGCATGGATACAGTTGGTGGTAAAATTACTTTTGGCCATGAAGCAAAAATGGTTAAAGAAAAAGATGGAGATAAAGAATCTTGGAAAATAGATTGGACTCCTGATTTTATTTTCCCTGGCATGACGAAAGATAGTAAAGTGCGTATGCAGACAACACAGCCAAAACGTGGTGAAATATACGATCGTAATGGAAAAGGTCTTGCAACAAATGGGAAAGCTTCTGAAATCGGATTGATTCCTGAAAAGTTAGGCGATACTGCTCCGCAAACGAAAGAAACAGTAGCGAAGTTATTAAATATGTCTGTAGAAGAAATTGATCAAAAATTAGCTGCTAAATGGGTAAAACCAGGGTATCTCGTACCAATTGGAATTTTGCCTGAAGGGGCAACGCAAAATACGTACATTGATTTACCAGGTGTTTCAACAAAACCTGTAAATGTTCGTACATATCCGTTAGGGGAAGCGGCAGCTCATCTGACTGGTTATATTGGAAAGGTAAATGCTGAAGATTTAAAAACGCTACAAAAGAAAGGCTATCAAGCTGATGACCCAGTTGGTAAAGCTGGTTTAGAGCAAGTATTAGAGGAAAAGCTACGCGGTAAAAAAGGTGGCCGTGTCTTTGTAGAAGATGCGCAAGGAAAAGAAATTAAAAACTTGGCAAAAACAGATGCTGTTGATGGAGAAAATGTAACTTTAACTATTGATAGTGCTGTTCAAGAAAAAACGTATAATGAAATGAAGGGCGAAGCTGGTTCAAGTGCAGCAATCAATCCGAAAAGTGGAGAAACAATTGCACTAGTAAGTAGTCCAGCATATGATCCTAATTTAATTGCACGAGGAACATCGAAAGCGCAACGCGAAGCTTGGAATAATGATCCGAAAAAACCGATGACGAATCGCTTTACACAATTATCGGTACCAGGTTCTGTATTTAAACCAATTACAGCTGCAATTGGTCTTGAAACGAAAACAATCGATCCAAAAGAAGAGTTGAAAATTGAAGGATTAAAATGGACAAAAGATTCTTCTTGGGGTAATTATTATGTAACGCGTGTGAAAGATGCAAATCCGATTGATTTTGATAAGGCGATGAAATACTCGGATAATATTTACTTCGCACAAGAAGCTTTGAAAATCGGAAAAGACAAGTTTATGAGTGAAGCGAAAAAATTCGGATTCGATGAGAAACTACCAATTGAATATGGATTCCCTGCTTCTAAAATTGCAAATGACGGTATTAAAAATGATATTCAAATGGCAGATACAGGATATGGACAAGGACAAGTATTAATGACTCCTCTTCATTTAGCTTTAACGTATGCGCCAATTGTAAATGATGGAACGATTCCATCACCGTATATTATTAAAACAGATAAACAACCAAAAGCTTGGAAAGAAAATGTAATTTCTAAAGGAAATCAGGATATATTAAAAACTGCTATGACGAAAGTAATTAATGATCCGGATGGTACAGGGAAAATTGCTAAGATTGATGGAATGACTCTTGCTGGAAAAACAGGTACAGCGGAATTAAAAGTATCTAAAGAAGCCGAAGGAAAAGAACTAGGCTGGTTCGCTGCATTTGATTTGAATTCGCCAGATATGGTCATTACAATGATGATTGAAGATGTAAAAGGTAGAGGTGGAAGTAACATTCCAGCTGAAAAAGTAAAACATGTTTTTCAAAAATAATATGTAATAAAAGGCTATCTCTATAATTTATAGAGGTAGCCTTTTTGTATGAGAAGTCTTAATATCTGTATACTAAATTTTAGAGAAACAAAATAAATCATTAACTTACGAAAAAAAAGTAGCTATTTTTTATTGACATTGAATAAAACTTTTTGTATTATACTTACATAAGGTAAGTTATTAACTTTTAAAAAACAAATCTTGAATTGAAGATAAAGAGAAAAAAGGGAGAGAATACAATGACAAAAGTACTATTTATCACAGCAAATCCAAATTCAGCAGAAGGTTCTTTCGGAATGGCAGTAGGGGAAGCTTTCATCGAGGCTTATAAAAACGAGCATCCACAAGACGAAGTTGTAACAATTGATCTATTCAATACTACTGTACCAGCAATCGATGCAGATGTATTTGCTGCTTGGGGTAAATTTGCAGCAGGTGAAGGCTTTGAAACTTTAACGGAAGCTCAACAACAAAAAGTAGCAGCAATGAACACAAACTTAGAAACATTTATGCATGCAGATCGTTATGTATTCGTAACTCCAATGTGGAACTTTAGCTATCCACCAGTAGTAAAAGCATACTTAGATAACGTAGCAATCGCAGGTAAAACATTCAAATATACTGAAAATGGTCCAGTCGGCTTATTAGAAGGTAAAAAAGCACTTCACATTCAAGCAACAGGTGGCGTATATTCTGAAGGAGCATACGCAGCTGTAGACTTCGGACGCAATCATTTAAAAACTGTATTAGGATTTGTCGGTGTAAATGATACTGATTATATTGCAGTTGAGGGTATGAATGCAAACCCTGAAAAAGCACAAGAAATTAAAGAAGCGGCAATTGCTAATGCTCGTGAATTAGCAAAACGTTTCTAATATAGAATGCTTAAAAAGTCCAAACACTTGCTGTTTGGACTTTTTTTCTTCTTTTTCCTTCGTTTGTCTAGTATAATGAAGGTCGGAATGATAATAGGTGGGGGTTCTGTATGATTCAAACGTTTTTTAAAATCTTTTATTTAATTTTAATTGTAATTGCGATTACACCGAGAATGTGGCGTCTTAAAAGACAAGTAAATACGATGGCGCCAAAAGAAAAAGATAATGCTGTGTATAAAACGACAAATTGGTTTGGTAAGAAAATGGTACGTGTAGCTGGAGGGACAGTAGAAGTGAAAGGGCTTGAAAATGTTCCGAAAGACAAGCCGGTACTAGTTGTAAGTAATCACCAAAGTAATATGGATATCCCTGTTTTACTAGGTTACTTAAATAAACCAATTGGATTCGTGTCAAAAGCAGAGATTAAAAAGTTCCCAGTTGTACCAACTTGGATGGAACTTATGAATTGTGTATTTATGGATCGTAGCGATCGTCGTCAATCTCTTAAAGCAATTAAAGATGGAATCGAACTATTAAAGAATGGACATTCTATCGTAATTTTCCCAGAAGGAACGAGAAGTAAAGGTGGCGAAGTTGGAGAGTTTAAGGCTGGTAGTTTCCATCTTGCAGTAAAATCAGGTGTAGCAATTTTACCTGTAACGTTAGATGGTACATATAAGATGTTTGAAGCGAATGGAAATCGTATGAAGTCAGCTCATGCAACAGTAACAATTTCTAAGCCGATTACACCTGAAGAGTATGCGAATATGGATATTAAAGAATTAACGAAGCATACACAGGAAGTTATCGCATCACAATTACATAAGTAATAAAAAAGGTTTCAGCTTATAGTAAGCTGAAACCTTTTTTATTATGCTGTAGGTAAGACATAAAAGAGTACACAGAAGAACATCATCGCACTACCACCTAAAACGAACAGGTGCCATATGGCATGGTTGAAAGGTAGCTTTTCCCAAAGGAAGAATATAGCTCCGACAGAATATAAAATTCCACCTGCTAAAAGTAGTGAAAAACCATGTCCAGTTAGATTTTCATAAAGTGGTTTAATGGCAACGATTATGAGCCAGCCCATAATGATGTAACATAAAGTTGATGCCTTTATAAAGCGACGTACAAAGAAGATTTTGAAGACGATACCTCCGATTGCAAGTGTCCAAATTATAGCAAGCAACGTCCATCCTAATGGGCCACGAAGTGTAATAAGTAGAAAAGGAGTATACGTGCCAGCAATCAATAAGTAAATGGCTGAATGATCTAAAATAGTAAATATTTTTTCTACTTTAGGATGATGAATGCTATGTAGCAATGTTGAAAACAAGTACAGTAAGAACATGCTTACACCATAAACAGTAAATGCGACTACAGCTGATGCGGTACCGTGCTTAGAAGCATGAATAATCAATATGATTAAGGCAGGGATGCTTAAAATGGCACCGATACCATGTGTAATTGCATTTGCAATTTCTTCTTTTACAAATTGGGTCATTCGTGTCATTTTTTCAGTCATAATGCAAATCCTTTCTACTATCATAAAATAATATGTCATTTCCCTTACCATATCATACACAAGAGCAATAGAAAATGAAATTTGTATAATTGATTATATTTTTGAATTTTTTTGACAAAAGGCAATGGATTTGTTGACGTTTTCAAACTTTTTTGACAAAATAAAATTATGTAATAGTAGGACAAGGAAACTACTAATAAAGGGGATGGGGAAATGTTTTCAAATATTGGCTTTCCAGGGTTAATTTTAATTTTAGTAGCAGTACTCATTTTATTTGGACCTAAAAAATTGCCGGAAATCGGGAAGGCTTTAGGGGAAACGTTAAAAGAGTTTAAAAAATCAACGAAAGAATTGACAGATGACGCATTTCAAGAAAAGGAAAAGAAAGAAAAACTGTAATGTATTTTCCTTGTAATGGATAAATAAAGTGTGGTGAACGAGATGGAAGATCGGGAAATGAGCGTAGTAGAACATATTGTTGAACTTCGAAAAAGAGTAATATATACAGTGTTATCCTTTGTACTATTTTTAATTATTGGATTTACTTTTACAAAGGATATTTATTTTTGGCTTGTAAAAGATTTACCAATGAAATTAACTGTTCTCGGTCCAAGTGATGTATTGTGGATTTTTTTCTCGATTGCTACAGTATTTGCTATCGTTTGTACAATTCCTTTTGCTGCTATACAAATTTGGTTATTTGTAAAACCGGGTTTACATCCAAATGAACAAAAGATGACAATAATGTATATACCGGTATTGTCTATATTATTTATCGCAGGTTTATGTTTTGGATACTTTATTGTAATGCCGTTTCTATTTCACTTTTTAACTACGATAGGTAATGAAATGTTTAATACGATGTTTACGACAGAAAAGTATTTTCATTTTGTACTTAATTTAACAGTTCCATTTGCTGTGATTTTTGAATTGCCAGTCGTTGTAATGTTTTTAACTAGTATTGGAATACTTACGGCGGAATTTTTAATAAAAATAAGAAGGTATGCTTACGTAGCATTAATTATCATTGCATCTTGTATATCACCGCCTGACTTTTTATCTCATAGTTTAGTTGCGGTGCCGCTTATTTGTATTTATGAAGTAAGTATTGCTTTATCAAAGGTTGTAAGTAAGAGGAAAAAGAAAAGAGAAGAAATGCAGTCGAAAAGTGCCTCGTTATAAAGGCACTTTTTTATTTATTTGTTATACTATAGCTATAAACGTATACAATATATAGAAGAAAAAAATTATAGAATCTCCAAAATTTAGACAAACTTTGCGCTTTTATAAGCTTATACTAAATGTATTAAACAATTGATGGATAATGAGATTCCCGTCTCAGAGATATTTAGGACGGGAAGATGGATTAGGTGGAGATGAATAGAGTATAAATCTTCTAGCCATAAGGACTACAGAAATCATATAAGTCTGATTTTACTCCACTTTAAACAACGTCTTACAGCGCAAAGTAGAGGAAGTTCAAAAATCCAATGAAAAAGAGGATTGATATTGTGATTACGAAAAGTTTTTATTTCACTCATTCAACAGGGGATTGTATTAAAATATTCGAAATCCCTGTCCTACAGGCACAGCATCCATTATCGTTTCTAATTCAGTCTCGTCTTCAATTATTTATTGCAAAAATTCAAAAACAAAAACATCCAAGATTTTCATATTCTTTCCGTGAATATTTACAAAATTGTTTGAAGTGGAATGATTATTTAAATGTATATAAAACAAATACTCTTGAAAAAAATGCATGATATAGAGTAGAGACAGGGTTAGGAGCTCTGTCTTTTTCATTTTAGATATAAAAATATAATTAATTTGATGAAATTTCGTTCCAAATTGTTGAAAGCAGTGGGAATACTAGTATAATAACAAGGAGAGCGTATTGGAAAGGGAAGAATATAATATGCAAAAAATTAAAATTGTAACAGATTCAACGGCAGATTTATCACAAGAGGTAATCGAGAAGTATGACATTCATGTTCTACCATTATCAATCTCTGTAAATGGACAAACATATTTAGATCGCGTTGATCTACAACCAGATGAATTTATTGAAGAAATGATTAAATCAGAGGAACTACCAAAAACATCACAACCTGCAATGGGTACATTTGTAGAAATGTACGACAAGTTAGGTGAAGATGGAAGTGAAGTACTTTCCATTCATATGACAAGTGGAATGAGTGGTACTGTAGCAACTGCAAATAGTGCTGCATCAATGACCGATACAAAAGTAACAGTTGTTGATTCTCAATTTATTACACATGCTTTAGCATATCAAGTGATTGAAGCTGCAAAAATGGCAAATGAAGGACGCTCACTAGAAGAAATTTTAAAACGTGTAGATGAAGTAAGAAAGAATACTCGTTTATATGTAGTAGTAGATACATTAGAAAACTTAGTGAAGGGTGGACGTATCGGTAAAGGAAAGGCGTTTATCGGTTCGCTGCTTAATATAAAGCCAATTGCTAGTCTTGAAGATGGTGTTTATAATCCTGTAACGAAAGTTCGTAGCCAAGGCCAAATTGTAAAAACATTAGCTAAGTTATTTGAGCAAGATACAGCTGGAAAAGTTGTAAAGGCTGTTGCAATTCCGCATGCGAAAGCAATTCCTTTAGCTGAAAGTATGAAAGTGGCGGTTGAAAAAGTGAGTGGGTTTGCTCAATCAGAAATTTTCTATACAACGCCTATAATTAGTACTCATACAGGTCCAGGTGCAATCGGATTTATGTATTTAGCAGAGTAATAAAAAAGCTACTTGAAAATATATTTCAAGTAGCTTTTTTATGTAAATAGAAAGTAAGAAATAAGCAGAGCTATACAGGCACTACCGCTAATGATATAGCGAGTCTGTAAATATTCATTCATAGATAACACCCTTTATCCTGCTATTTGCGGACAGTAAAACTCCCACCTCAAAATTTAGCTGGAGCAAAGAGGTTAGGTGGCGGGCTGTCCGTAAAAGCCCGATTGGTGAAGGTTAATAATCAGTGGGGATAAAGAAACTCCCACTGATTAAAGTTTCATTATAGGATTTTCTATATTATATGTTGGATATAGAAAATCAGTCGTTACGTTACACATGTAAAGTTTCAATTTTTTCATTTACTTGCTTATCATTTGTTGCGTTACTATAAATAAAAGTTTGGCCTAAAAAGAGTACATGCAGTTGTTCCCATGGTAACATGCGCAAATTCCAATTATTTCGAAGTCTAGTTATTGCTTCACGAGGTGTTTCATCGGCGAGTGCAAAAGCTCCGTAATGCATCGGTATAAAATGCGTAGCGTTTAAATCTAAATAAGCTTGCACAGCTTCTTCAGGTGAAACATGAGATACTTTCATAAACCATTCTGGTTCATAAGCGCCAATGGGCATAAGAGCAATATCAATTAAAAAGCGTTCACCAATTTCTTTGAAACCTTGGAAATAGCCACTGTCGCCACAAAAATATATGGTTTCCATAGTCGTTTCATTATCAATAATCCATCCGCCCCAGAGAGACGTATTCATATCAAATAAGAATCTTCTCGTCCAGTGCTGAGCAGGTACGAAGTGAAAAGAAACTTCATTAATTATCGTACTTTCCCACCATTTATACTCTTCTACATGTTTAAATTTCTTACGAGTAAATAATTTTTTTAATCCAATAGGTACAAGATATAGAACATCATCATTCAACTGACGAAGAGTTGAAAAATCTAAATGATCATAATGACCATGTGAAATAAGGACAATATCAATTTTAGGTAGTGCTTCTATAGAAAGTCCAGGTTCTGTAAGTCTTGGAACTAGCTTTAATTTATTGGCCCATACTGGATCTGTTAATATATTAAGTCCATTCGTTTGGATAAGAAAAGTAGAATGCCCAATCCACGTGATAGTCGTTTTTTCAACATTACTTTGCAAAAATGCACTTTGTTTAACGGGTGATTGTTCTACTAAGAAAGAAAAATCCTTTTTGTTTTGCTTTCGTTCTTTACGCCAGCGTAAAAAAGAGCGAATTGATTTTTTTGTACTAACATTATCCATATTTTCATAGCGCTTTGCCATGAACATCACCTCATTTACAATCGTTGTATTTGTATTGTACCGAAATGTTGTTAAGGAATACAGTGTAAAACATGGATTAATGTTTAAGGAATTGTTAAAAAATAGGGAGAGATATTTACAAAAGTAACAATAAAATTAGTTTTATCAATTCTATTTATAGAAATAATAGTAAAAAAATATATTTTGTCTAGTAATTCGCTTGAAATAAAGAAGTAACATACGTAAATTCGTACGATTTCGTGAACAAATGTAGTAAACAATTTTCTCGTAGTGTTAACTTTTGTTATTATAAACATAACCTATTTAAATTTAGGATAGAGAAAAGAGGTTTATAAATGAAGCGTTATCAAAAAATAATTGGTCTTATGGTTGTATTTTGTCTCTTTGTACTTGCTGGATGTAGTGAATCAGGTTCAAAGCTTCGTAAACCATTAAATTGGGATTTAGAAACTTTCCAATTTACAAATCAAGATGGAAAGCAATTTGGTACAAAAGATTTAAAAGGGAAAGTTTGGGTTGCAGATTTTATGTTCACAAATTGTCAAACAGTTTGTCCACCAATGACTGCAAATATGGCCAAGCTGCAAAATATGGCAAAAGAAGAGAAGATAGACGTTCAGTTTGTTTCATTTAGTGTAGATCCAGACCTTGATAAACCAGAAAATCTGAAAGCTTTTATTCAAAAGTTTACAGAGGATACTAGTAACTGGAATTTATTAACGGGATATTCGTTAGAAGATATCACGAAGTTTTCAAAAGATAATTTCCAATCACTTGTAGATAAGCCGGAGAATGGTCAGGTCATGCATGGTACATCATTTTATTTAATTGATCAAAACGGAAAAGTAATGAAAAAGTATAGTGGCATTAGTAATACGCCATACGAAGACATTATACGTGATATGAAGCGATTAGTGGATTAAAAATAAGGGTGCATAGCACCCTTATTTTTTTGCATTAGTCTATGGATAAAATGTCATGTTGTTGGGGAAGTTTCGGCGCCCGAATTTCTAATACGCCGTTTTGATAAGAAGCTTTTGCTGCTTTTTTATTAATTGAATACGGCAACTTAATCAATCTTGATGCTTCTGAAATGGAACGTTCCCGGCGATAATAGTTATGGGATGTTTCTTCTTCTTCTTCGAGTATCTCTTCTTTTACAGAGACTTTTAAGTATTCACTTTGTATTTCAATTTGAATTTGCTCTTTTTGTATACCTGGTAGTTCAGCTGTAACAACGAGTTCTTCACCAACTTCATATAAATCTACAGGGAATGTTAATAAACGGTTTCCTTTTTGGAAAAAATGATTTAAATCAGCGATTACATTGCGAAGAGGTGTTTGCTCGAAGAAATCATCAATTTGCTTTAAGTAATTACGAACCGGTGGGCGAGAAGAATCTTTTTTTTCTTCACTCATGGTATTCCCTCCTAGAAATCAATTTGCAATATCATATGACAAAAGCGGAGAAAGGTGAGTGCCTAGTTTTCATGTTTTCATAAAAAATTGTTAAAAATGTGAAATGGAGTGATTTTTTTATAGTTTTTGGTCGCCATATTCAGTTGATTATGCTAGTATAAATAGGGTTGATATAGTAGTATAGAAACAGAATGAAAACCGAAAGAGGGTAAGAAGTATGTGTGGTTTTGTAGGATGTTTATGTGAAAACCCTAGAGAGTTTTCAGAAACAGAAAAACATCAATTTGAAAATATGAACACGATGATTTTCCACCGTGGTCCAGATGACGAAGGATATTTTCGTGATGAACATGTACAATTTGGCTTCCGCCGTTTAAGTATCATTGACTTAGAGGCAGGACATCAGCCGCTAACTTATGAAAATGATCGATATGTAATTATTTTTAATGGTGAAATTTACAACTATGTAGAATTACGTGAAATGTTACTTGAAAAAGGTGCAACGTTTGCAACACAATCTGATACAGAAGTTATCATTGCATTGTATGCACATATGAAAGAAAAATGTGTAGACTATCTTCGTGGTATGTTTGCATTTATGATTTGGGATCGTGAAGAGAAGAAACTTTTCGGTGCACGTGACCACTTCGGTATTAAACCTTTATACGTCGCACAACAAGGTGATACTACATTCTTCGCATCTGAGAAGAAAAGTATTATGCATGTGATGGAAGATAAAGGAGTTAATCCAACGTCACTACAACATTACTTTACGTACCAATATGGTCCAGAGCCAGAAACATTAACAATTGATGTTAATAAAATCGAGCCTGGTCATTATTTCGTAAAAGAAATCGGTAAAGAGATGGAGATCCATCGCTACTGGAAACCTTATTTCAATGCTTCAAGCGCAACGAAAGAGGAGCATATCCAAGCAATTCGTGATGTGTTATACGATTCAGTAAAAGTGCATATGCGCAGTGATGTACCAGTAGGTTCATTCTTATCTGGTGGTATCGATTCATCTATTATCGCTTCTATCGCAAGAGAAATGAATCCAAATCTTTTAACATTCTCTATTGGTTTTGAACAACGTGGTTTCAGTGAAGTTGATGTTGCCAAAGAAACTGCTGAGAAATTAGGCGTTAAAAACCATAACGTATTCATTTCAGCGAAAGAGTTTATGGATGAGTTCCCAAAAATCATTTGGCATATGGATGATCCTTTAGCAGATCCAGCAGCTGTACCATTGTACTTCGTTGCAAAAGAAGCACGTAAGCATGTAACAGTTGTTCTTTCAGGTGAAGGTGCAGACGAGCTATTTGGTGGTTATAACATTTATCGTGAGCCAAACTCACTAAAAATGTTCTCTTACATTCCTAGCCCAGGTAAGAGCGTTCTAAAAGCATTAAGTGGTGCTCTTAAAGAAGGATTTAAAGGTAAGAGCTTCCTAGAGCGTGGATGTACGCCAATTGAAGAGCGTTACTATGGAAACGCGAAAATCTTCCGTGAAGAAGAAAAAGTTGAATTAATGAAGTATTACAATGAAAGTGTTAACTATATGGATATCACGAAACCATTGTATAACGAGATTAAAGATTATGATGATGTAAGCAAAATGCAGTACATTGACATGTTCACATGGTTACGTGGTGACATTTTATTAAAAGCTGATAAAATGACAATGGCAAACTCATTAGAACTTCGTGTACCGTTCTTAGATAAAGAAGTATTCGATGTTGCATCTAAAATTCCAACTGAATTTAAGATTGCTAACGGAACTACGAAAGCTATTTTACGTGAAGCAGCACGCGGAATCGTTCCAGATCACGTATTAGATCGTAAAAAACTTGGATTCCCAGTACCAATTCGTCACTGGTTAAAAGACGAAATGCATGATTGGGCTATCAATATTATAAACGAGAGTAAAACAGAGCATTTAATCGACAAACAGTATGTATTAAACTTACTGGAAGCACATTGTGCAGATAAAGGCGATTATAGCCGTAAAATTTGGACTGTCCTTGCGTTTATGGTATGGCACCAAATTTATGTTGAGCATAAATACGATACGAATAAGTTCCATGAAGAAACAAAACGTGCGTATAGCTTAGTTTAATTAGAAAAACCTTAAGATCGCATACGGTCTTAAGGTTTTTTTCATAAATAGGAAGTATTATTGATACAATAATAGTAAAAGGATGGACAACATATGATTACGTTTGAGAAAGTTACCGTAGAAAATGAAAGCGTTGTTAAAGAAATGTTTAAATCGCATAGTTTAGGTGAGAAAAAGGTACAGTACTGTGTGAAAGTTGATGATACATATATTGGTGTAATAGATTATAGTGTTCAAGAGGAACGAGCTGTTTTATCACAGCTAATTATTCATTTTGATTACCAAGGTTACGGTTATGGTGCAAATACGTATTTTACATTTGAAGAAATGATGAAACAAAGAAATGTGAAAGAAATAAAAGTGCTACAAGAGGAATTAACAGAAAAGGCGAAGTCTTTCATAGAGAGTTTTGGTTTTACTTCAGAAGATGAAGAGTATGTAAAAAAAATATAACGATGATTACTTATGCGATAAAATAAATATAAGGCAGGTGGATGTATGACGATGACTTCTGGTCTTGTATTAATTGGAGGGTGCTTTATAGTAGCAGAATTATGTCATATACTCATTCGGAAAAGAATGAGTAAGAAAAAAAAGCCGTATGAATTACAATACGTCCCTGTCTTTTTCATTATGTTTTGTATGCTTAGTACATTACAAAATCTAATGAACTTTCCACCACTTGTGAATGTTTTTTTAAAGTTCGGTTTACTTTATAGTGGTGCTGGAATAATACTTTTATTTATTTTATTTTGCATACGTTATGCTCACTATCAATCGTATATATTTATTTTAAATTGGTTAAAGCAAGATGATAGAAAACGCCTTACATAAGGCGTTTTTTTTATTTGTAATTGTAACAGAACTTGTACATTTCACATAAAATAGGACGAGTAGCAATGCAAACATATTACAAGAAAGGGGCGGGGCAATAAAATGAAACTTGTTATAGACGCAGGGCACGGTGGATATGATTCTGGTGCTGTTGGTAATGGTTTAGTAGAAAAAAACTTAACACTTCAAATTGCTAGACGCGTTCGAGACATTTTAACGGTAAATTACCCAATTACAATTAAAATGACACGTGATAGTGATGTGTTTATTTCTTTATCGGAACGTGCTAATATTGCCAATGCTTTTGGTGCGGATTATTTTATTTCATTTCATATTAATAGCGGCGGGGGTACAGGTTTTGAAAGCTATATTTATAATGCGTTATCCAACAGCAGCACTGCATATGCAAAGCAACAAAAGATGCATACAGCAGTAAATCCTGTATTAACAAAATACGGTCTTCGTGATCGAGGAGCAAAAAAAGAAAATTATGCGGTATTAAGAGAAACCGCAATGGATGCAATTTTAACTGAGACTGCCTTTATTGATACAACGTTTGATGCAAATTTATTAAAAAATCCACAATTTATTGAAGATCTAAGTCAAGCGTATGCGAATGGAATAGCGGCTATTTTTGGAGTAGCTCCAAATCCACAACCTCCTAACCCACAACCGACACCTCAAACGAAGGGAATCGCTTATATCCTTGGGAAAAATGTAAATTTAAGAAATGGTCCATCAACTTCTTCCTCAGTTATTCGTCAATTAAATTCTCCAGAATCTTACGTTGTATATCAGGAAAGTAACGGATGGTTAGATTTGGGGAATGGACAATGGGTGTATAATGATCCTTCTTACATTAATTTTGTAAAGACAAGTAATAGTGATGGAAGTCCGATTGGGGTTGCATATATACAAGGGATGAATGTAAATTTAAGAAGTGGTCCATCAACTACATCTGCAGTTATCCGCCAATTAAATTCTCCAGAATCTTATTTAGTATATATAAATGAAAATGGTTGGTTAAACCTTGGTGGAAATCAGTGGGTATATAATGATCCATCGTATATTAAGTATACTCAATATTAGCAATTAAAATGATAATGCAATATGGATGCGTATCTTTGTTATGTATAACAAAGATACGCATTTTAATAACAACATTTATTTTCATACTTATGCACTATGTTTTAAAAAGAAACATTAGAAAAGCGGATAGAATCTAAACAGTATATATTAAAAAAGTTTTCTGATATACATTGACAATGTATGTAGGATACATTAATCTTTAATTGTTAATGATAATCGATTTCATCTAGGGAGGACATATGATACATACTAAAAAACTAATTATGTTTTGCATTATGATACTCATGGTTGTAATTGCAGGATGTAGTAAAGAAGAGAAAAAGGAAAATGAAATATCAGCGAAAGCAAAAGATTCATATACGGTAAAGCATGCAATGGGCGAAACGACAGTAAATGGTACACCTAAAAAAGTTGTTGTTTTAACGAATGAAGGTGCAGAGGCTCTACTAGCTGTGGGCGTAACTCCAGTGGGGACTACAAAACCACGTGCTGGTGATGAATGGTATCCTCATGTAGCGAAAGAGTTAAAAAATACGGAAGTTGTAGGAACTGAACGTGATATTAATTTAGAGGCTGTAATGAAGCTTAAGCCAGATTTAATTATCGGAAATAAAATGCGTCACGAAAAAATATATGATCAGCTAAAAGAAATCGCACCAACTGTTTATGCAGAAACATTACGCGGTGATTGGAAAGAAAACTTTACGCTTTATACAAAAGCTGTAAATAGAGAAAAAGAAGGGCAAAAAGCTCTTGATGATTATAAAAAACGTATTGAAGGAATGAAAGAGAAGTTAGGCGATAAATTGAATTCTAAAGTTTCTATTATTCGTTTCGTGCCAGGTGATGTTCGTATTTATCAAAAAAACTCATTCTCGGGAGTTGTGTTAAATGATATTGGGTTTAAACGACCACCATTACAAGATAAAGATGATTTTGCGATAAAAGGAATTACAAAAGAGCAAATTCCAAATATGGACGGAGACTACTTATTCTATTTCACGTCTGATAAAGATGCAGATAAGAATAATGAAGGAAATTCGTTAGCAAAGGAATGGACAGAAGATCCACTCTTTAAGCAACTACAGGCTTCTAAAAATAATAAAGTATTCCAAGTAGATGAGGTAATCTGGAATACAGCAGGCGGTATTAAAGCTGCGAACCTTATGTTAGATGATATTGAAAAATATTTCCTTAAATAAATGATAAAATACATCACTTTTACGAAGTGATGTATTTTTTGTTTGTGAAAATACAGAAAATTCCTTCTTTCGGGGTGGCATAAGTTGTACAATAAAATCAATCATGTGATAAAGGAGTGGGGAAGAATGAAAGCTACTCATAAAGATTGGATCTTGTTTAATGGGAGAATGATTAATACGAAGGAAGAACAGCCGATGGTCGCATTAGAAGAGCGCGGTTTCCAATTTGGTGATGGTATTTATGAAGTATTTAGACTATACGATGGCAAGCCTCATTTATTAGATTTACATTTAGAACGATTCTTTAACTCTATGGTAGAAATAAAACTAATTCCACCATTTACGAAGGAAGAATTAGTAGAAGAGTTATATCAAATGATTGAAAAAAATCAATTTCAAGAAGATGGGAATGTATATTTACAAATATCAAGAGGTATACAACCGCGCAATCATGTATATGAATCAGATTTACAACCGACATATTTTGCAAATCTTGTTTCGTTCCCAAGACCAGTTGCTTCAATGGAGGCAGGGATTAAGGTAACAGTAGAAGAGGACATCAGGTGGAAGTTTTGCCATATAAAATCTTTAAATTTGCTTCCTAATATCATGATCAAAAACAAAATAAATGAACAAGGGTATCAAGAAGCAATATTAGTACGGGATGGCATTGTGACTGAAGGGTGTCATTCCAATTTCTTTATCGTGAAAAATAATAAGTTAATTACACATCCAGCGGATCATTTTATTTTACATGGTATTACACGTCACTACGTGATTACATTAGCGACAGAGTTACATATCGAAGTAGAAGAACGAGAGTTTTCATTACAAGAAGTATATGAAGCTGATGAGTGCTTCTTTACAGCGACGCCACTTGAAATATTCCCAGTCGTTCAAATTGGTGATGAACAGTTTGGAGCTGGTGAAAGAGGACCAATTACGAAAAAATTACAAGCTGCATATGAAGAGAGTATTCGTTTGTTTAAAGTGACAAATTAATCATGAAGAAAAAAGCTGGTATTCTTCCGGCTTTTTTTCATGATATAATTCAAGCATAGGACAAGTTTTGAAAACGCTGTAAAAAGGGGATTTAATATATGAATTATGAAGATTTTAAAGAAGTAATTCACGGAAGACGAAGTGTTAGAAAGTTTAAAGATCAAGAAGTATCTACTAATGATATAAAAGAAATAATTGATTGTGCGCGTTACGCACCGAGTGATACGAATTCGCAAACGTGGGAATTCTTAGTTATCATGAATCGAGAGAAGATCAAAGAAATTGAACAAATGACATGGGATGCATTACATAAACTTGCGGCAAAAGCAGCAGAAAATGGAGAAGAGAAAGCAGGGAAATTACTTACACGTTCTTTCGGACCATATGCAACAGCTTTCTCGGAGGCACCAGTATTAATCGTATGTTTGGCAACACCATATGAATCAAAGTTCCGTGAAAAGATATTTGATCCAATTGCTTTTGTTCCAGATTCAGTTTGGGAAGAAGAAGGGATTAAGAGTAGCTGTTTAGCGGCACAAAACTTAATGTTAGCTGCACATGCAAAGGGACTTGGTACTTGTCCAATGACAGGGCCAGTATTGCTAGCTCAAGATGAACTGCGCCAATATTTACAAATTGAGCCTGAAAAACAAATAAATATGGTTATTTCACTAGGATTTCCGAAAGATAAGCCAAAAAAACTTCCAAGAAAAGAAGTAGAAGAAATCACAACATTTGTTTTTTAAAGTGCTACATAGAAAAGACATTGGACATATCAATGTCTTTTTATTTTTGAGCGGGTATTATATCGATTTGTTGGGCTAAAATGATAAATAAGAAGGAATTACTATTTATTTCATAAAAAAAATTAATGTTCTATTAAGGAAAGTATGATACATTAATCGTGAGCAAGCTTCTATATGTTCATAAAAGTTTTAAAAGTTGTCTTAAAATTTAAAAGTTATTTTTGTATAATAAATTATAATCAAATGACAGGGGGGATGAATTTTGAAAAAATTCATAATCACTGGATTGTCTGTATTGTTATTAGTAGGTTGCGGTGCTCCACAGGAAAAAGAGGACGCGCAATCAAAACAGGAAGAACAAGTTGTAAACGCAAGTGATGAGAATATGGTTGTATTTCCTGAAGGTGCAATGTCAATTGGAGAAGGGAAAGTAAAAGTTATTACTCCAGATGGTACTTCTGAAAATGGCAATATACCGACTGTATTCATTAAAAAGGATACTTTAATTCAGCAAGTTGAATTAGAACTTTCTAATTTTCAAAGTGATAAAGAAACCTTCATATTTGTAGATCAAATGTATACAGATAGACATCAAGTAACTAGTACAACGCAGACAACAGTACAATTAAAAGAAAAGACGCTTGAAACAGGTAGTCATACGATTACTGCAGTTCAGTATGAAAACAATGACCCGAAAGGAAAGGTTATTAGTTTTAATCAAGCAACATTTGAGACAAAGCCTGCGTCTTAATAAGAATAAAAAGTACATTACTCAAAAAAGTAGTGTGCTTTTTTATTTGGACTAGAGTGTGCAAGAGTAAATAACTTGTTTCGTTTTCTAATACGATTAAATAGGAAGAAATCACTTGCTACTACTATGACAGAGAAAGAGGTTGAAGATGTAAATCGGTGTATTCGTATCGTCTTGATTAGTATAATGATGGCAGTAATTTGGTTTACGATACAAGAGGTGATTCAAATTACGTTTAATTACCAAATTCATGACTTAGTAATAGGAGCTAGTTGTTTTACCATTGTGTATCTATTATATCCCGCATTAATGGGCAGTAAGACCTCGCCTTAAAAATCGGTATATGTGAGGAGATTAGGTGGGAGATCAACTGTCCGATTGGTTTAACTAATAATCATTGGAGATGAACAAACTCTCCAATGATTAAAGTTTCACTTTATGATAAACTCGAATTAAGGTAAGTTTTACAAGAAAAATGTAGGTATTTCATTTGAAATGTCGAATAGTACATACGATGTCGTAATAACAAATTTTCTATTGTTTACTGTGAAACAGAAGAAGGAGAGATAGTAGTTATGAAACGAGCTCTTATTAATATTGATTATACATATGATTTTGTAGCGGAAAAAGGTGCTTTAACTTGCGGAAAACCCGGTCAAGAAATTGAGAAGGAAATTGTACATATAACGACGCAATATATTGAAAATGGAGATTACGTTGTCTTTGCGATTGATAAACATGAAAAAAATGATGTATATCATCCAGAGTCAAAATTATTCCCACCCCATAATATAGCTGGTACAAGTGGAAGAGATTTGTTTGGGGAATTACAAGATGTATACGAAACATATAAAAATGCTGAAAATGTATATTACATGGATAAAACACGATATAGTGCATTTGCAGGAACCGACTTAGAAATGAAGTTAAGAGAAAGAGGAATAGAAGAAGTTCATCTTGTAGGTGTTTGTACTGATATTTGTGTTCTTCACACAGCAGTAGACGCTTATAATAAAGGATTTAAAATTGTTGTTTATGAAAAGGCAGTTGCATCTTTTAATGCGCAAGGGCATGAATTTGCACTTGGACATTTTAAATCTTGTTTACATGCAGAAGTGAAATGAAAAAGAGGCCTTTAAAAAGGTCTCTTTTTTGCGTTTAAACTGAGACGACATTTTGTTCAATTAATTTTTTTATGAATGGGCTAATATTTTGTGGTAGCTCATTTAAATTAAAAAATTGTACATGTAATGATTCGACTCCATCAGCTTTTAGCAAGCCACCTGTAATATCTTTGCAAAGGTAAGCAATTGTTATAGGGTAAAATTCATCTCCGTTCGGTAATTTCACAAAACATTCTTTACCTGAAAACACAGTTGCTAGCTGAAGTGTACCAATTTCGATTCCGGTTTCTTCAAGTACTTCTCGTCTTCCAGCTGCTTCTATAGATTCACCAAGTTCTACAAAACCTCCTGGAACGCCCCACATGCCATTTCACCTTTGTTGTAGTAGTATTTGTCCTTGTTCATTGAAAACAGCTACCGCAACGCCTGCTAAATTAAGCGGTCTTGATCCAACAACTTCTCTTAGTTCTTCAATATATCCCATTGCTTGTAACCCTCGTGAGTAATAATATTTTCAAATGAACTATTCGATATCATGTAAATATTTCCCTTTATTAGGGTGGGTTGTGTAGTCTTAAAGTGAAGTCATAAAAAAATTCAATTGCTAGCTCCCTTTAGGTTATGAAAAAGGGTATATTTATAGAAGAATGTCTAATGAATTTTAAAAATATAGCAGCTTTGTATAGAATTTTTATTAGTTAAGGAAGTGGATGGATGAGTTTATTAACGTATACTGAAGAATTTTTTAATTATGTAAGGGAGTTTTTACTTTTAAGATTTTTACTATTTGCTTTAGTTTTAATCATTATTTCGTTTGTAATAAACCGTATTATTGATTGGTTTTTTAGGAAATCAAGCTTTTTTGATGAAGAGGTAGAGCAGACGATTCAAAGTGTAATTCGATCTATTTTTAGATATATTATTATCATCAGTCTTATCATATATTTAATTAGCCAATTTGTAGATATAAAAAGTATTATTGCAGGTGCAGGGATAGCTGGAGTTGTCATCGGTTTTGCAGCACAACAGATGCTAAAAGATGTAATATTAGGCTTTGCAAGATTAGCGGACAAAGAGTTTCGAGTTGGTGATTTTGTAACTTTTAACGGAACAAATTCAGGAACTATTGAAGAGATTAGTATTCGTTTTATGCAAATACGTGAATGGTCAGGAAAACTACTTACCATCCCGCACGGAGAGATTAGAACGATACAAAATTTTAATAAAGGATGGATGCGTGTAATTGAACGCATCACGGTAAGTTATCAGGAAGATCCAACAAGAGTGAAGGAATTGTTAGAAGAAGTATGTGTTATATGCAATGAAAAATTGGATCAAACTCTTTATAGAGTAGAGGATGACGCTGTTGAACCATTTAAATACGTCGGTGTTACAGACTTAAATCCTAACTTGAAATATGTTGGCTATGAATTTTGTATTACAGGTTTAATAAAGCCAGAAGATTATTTTGAAACTTCTAGACAAGTAAGATTTGAATTAATGTCTATGTTTCATAAGAATCAAGTGCAAATGCCAGCAGCGAATATGGTTGTTACTACTGAAAATTTACAGCATATCCATGGTGGAAAATCTTTATCGGACAGCTAAAGTAGAATCGTTTGTTAACAAAAATTCTGATTCCAACATTGGATAGAATAACAATAATAAAATGATTGATATAAAGAAAGGGCTGAAGAGATTTGGTTCTTTTTTATTTATAGAATTTAGAAATTTCTTAATGTTATAATTGTAGTTGGTGATGAGAATGAACTTTGAAGAAAAAGAGATGCATCGTTTAGAAGCATTAAAAGAAATTGCTGAATTATTAAATGAAGCAACAAACTTGCAGGATATGTTAGAAAAAGTGTTGCATACATTGTTACAAGTAATGAATTTACAAACAGGGTGGATATTCTTTATTGATGAAAGTGGAAAGCATAGCATGCTTGTAGACGAAAATTTACCAGAGGCTCTTACGTGGCAAGAGAAGAAGCCGATGTGTGAAGGAAACTGTTGGTGTGTAGAACGTTTTGTGAATGGGAGATTAGAAAAAGCGACTAATATTATTGAATGTAAGCGAATAGAAGATGCAATTGAATGTAATTGGGGAGAGACAGAAGATGTTACACATCATGCGACAATTCCGCTTAGGTCTGGATCAGAAAAATTTGGTCTACTAAATGTGGCTGCGCCTCATAAGACTCATTTTTCAGAGGAAGAGTTAGCATTATTAGAATCAATTGCATTTCAAATTGGAACGACAATACAACGTATTCAGTTAGTTGAGAAAGAACGTAAATATGTAGTGGTAGCGGAAAGAAATCGACTTGCACGTGATTTGCATGATTCAGTAAAACAATTGTTATTTTCTATTATGCTAACAGCGAAAGGTACTCTGAATATGACGCAAGATAGAGAATTGCAAGAGATGTTAAGTTATATTGGAGAATTATCACAAGAAGCATTACAAGAGATGACTCTATTAATTTGGCAATTAAGACCTGAAGGATTAGAGAAAGGGTTAGCAGAAGCAATTCAAAATTACGGGAAGTTATTAGGAGTTCAAGTGGAAGTTCGAATTGATGGGATGGTTTCAATTGGGGATGAAATAGAAGAAGTTTTATGGCGTATTAGCCAAGAGGCGCTACATAATTGTAAAAAGCATGCTTCGTGTGAAAAGGTATATGTTCTTTTGAAAATAGAAAATAACCAGTTACATTTTTACATAGAAGATAATGGAATAGGATTTATACAAGAGCAAGTAAGGGAGTCAGCACTTGGCCTGAAAAGTATGAAGGAACGTATTCAGTTAATGAAGGGGTCGTTTCAAATTATAACAGAGCTGAGAAAGGGTACAAAAATAGAAATTCAATTGCCGATTTGAAGGGGAGAATAAGATTGAAGATTAAATTGCTACTAGTTGAGGATCATCATATCGTTCGAAGAGGACTTGTATTCTTTTTGAAAACGAGAGAAGAATTTGAAATTATTGGGGAAGCGGAAAATGGCGAAGAGGCATTACATTTCGTGCAAAAAGAAAGACCGGATGTCGTACTAATGGATGTATCGATGCCGAAAATGGATGGAATTGAGGCAACAAAATGTCTAAAGCAATACGATGAGACGATAAAGGTACTTATATTAAGTAGTTTTTCAGAGCAAGATTATGTTATACCAGCACTTGAAGCTGGAGCAGATGGTTATCAATTAAAAGAAGTACAACCTGAGCAACTTGTCGCTTCTATTATTGCAGTACATCAAGGAAATGCGAATTTTCACCCGAAAGTAACACCTGCATTAATGGGGCGTACCGCAGTAAAGAAGGAAATAGAAAATCCTTTTTCAATGTTAACGAAAAGAGAGCAAGAGGTACTTCGCGAAATTGCGAAAGGAAGAAGCAACAAGGAGATTGCAGCAGAACTTCATATTACAGAACAAACTGTAAAAACACACGTTTCAAACGTTTTAGCTAAATTGGAAGTGGATGATCGTACGCAAGCCGCATTATACGCAGTGAAACATGGGGAGAATTATTCATAAGTATGAATAATTCTGTTACATCGTATGACAGAATACATAGGAGCAATTAAAATCTATAGTAATCCCTAATATAGGTTTTTCTTCTTTCAATAATTAGGTACAATAAAGTTAAACTAATCGGTTTTTACAGGATAAAGCTACGATAGAAGAGGAGGATATGCTATGCCTGGTACAAGGAGTGGGATTGGAAAGATTCAGGCTTCGTTGAATGGTTTATCACCGAAATTGCGAAGTATTGCCGAACATATTTTGAAACATCCACAAGATGTTGTACATAAATCTATTACAGAATTAGCTGAAGTTACGAGTAGTTCCGAAGCGACGATATTCCGCTTATGTAAACACCTTGGTTTGCAAGGTTTTCAAGATTTAAAGATTACATTAGCTCGTGAAATTGTACATACACCGATGCAAAATATTCATGAAGAGGTATCAGCAGAAGATAGTATGGTAACTGTTGCTAAAAAAGTTTTTCATTCGCATATTACAGGACTGCAAGATACTTTACATTTGCTAAATGAAACAGCACTTGAGCAGGCTGTACGAGCTTTGCAAGAAGCAAGTCGAATTGAGTTTTATGGAAATGGTGGCTCTGGTATTATTGCGATGGATGCGTATCATAAGTTTATGAGAACGGGTATTTCTTGTATCGCTCATACTGATTCGCATTTTCAAATTATGGGAGCAGGTTTACTCTCGGAAAATTCAGTTGTTATTGGCATTTCTCATTCTGGTAGCAATAAAGGGTTACTTGAAGCGTTAGAAGTAGCGAAAGCAAGAGGGGCCAAAATTATTGCGATTACGAGCTATAAGAAATCAGCATTAAGTCAACTTGCTGATATTACGTTATATACATCAACACGTGAGACTGAGTTCCGCACAGAAGCAAGTTCATCACGATTAGCACAGTTAAGCTTATTAGATACTTTGTATGTAGGGTTGTCGTTGCAGCGACAAGAGGAAACGCTAAAAAATTTACAAAGTATACGTGAAACGATTTCGATGAAGCGAATATAAAAAAAGCTCTTCAAATGAAGTGCTTTCAGACTGTAGACAAACTATTTTTGGAGAGTTCAAATGCTAAAAAAATAGTTTGTCTCTTGTTTTATTGATAATTTATCCGATTATATTTATATATAGTAATTATTATATTGAAATTTACTATAGGCGAGGAAGGTGTCTTATGAAAATATCTGTTTATGTTGCAAGTGCATTTAGCAAGGATCATAAAGGCGGAAATAAAGCAGGAGTGGTATTTATTGAGAATACAAATACATTGACCACTACTCAAAAAAAGACAATAGCGAAACAACTGGGTTATGCGGAAACCGCATTTATATCAGAATCTGAAATTGCTGATTATAAATTTGAGTATTTTACTCCAAAAGAAGAAGTTGATTTATGTGGTCATGCCACAATTGGCTCTTTCGCGATACTGATGCATTTAAATAAAATTTTCAAGAATCGCTATACGATTGAAACGAACAGCGGTGTTCTTACTATTACCATAACAGATGACATCATATTCATGGAACAAAATAAACCGATATTCTATGATGTTGTATCTCCAAATGAGTTCACCGACTGTTTTGACATTAAAGATATAGACAATAAATACCCAATCCAAATTGTCTCCACGGGCTTAAAAGATATTTTAATTCCTATAAAAAGCGAAACACAATTACATGCACTGCAACCTAATTTTGAAAAAATTAAAGAAATCAGCAAGTATTATAATGTTGTTGGGATGCATCTATATACTTTTAATGACAATCGATTTATATGCAGAAATTTTGCTCCACTATACGACATTAATGAAGAAGCAGCGACTGGAACTTCAAACGGTGCATTAGCTTGCTACCTTTATGAACAGCACTATTTGCAAAAAGAAGTCTATGTATTTGAACAAGGTTATTCTTTACACTCGCCTTCCGAAATATTAGTTAAATTAGCAACCAATAGCAAAAATAAAATAGAAAAAGTTTATGTTGGCGGTAAAGGCTATTACTGTGAAACTAAGTGTTTAAATATAGAAAATATTGAGTGAAGAGCTTTTTTATCGATGAGAAGTTTGTTACTTTATTTTCTTTTAGAAATGTATGACTTACTTATAGTCAGTGATAAACTCTCATTTTTAAAAATTTAAAATAAAGACCGATTTGTGTAATAATTCAAATATTGTTCATAATTTCACAAGCTGTTTATGAAGTGTCATGTTATGATGAAGATGTAATGATGATTGAACACTTAAATTTGGTACAATAACTAGCCAAAGTAGTGAGGAAAGTAGTTGTGAGATAAACTCATTAAAACGCTAATACACTAAAGGGGAGATCACATATGAAAGCAGTAGTGGTTAATAAAAACAGCAAAGCAAACATCGAAGTGATTGAAAAAGAATTACGTCCGTTACGCTCAGGCGAAGCGTTAGTAGATGTAGAGTATTGTGGAGTTTGCCACACTGATTTACACGTTGCGAATCATGATTTTGGTAACACTGATGGCCGTATTCTTGGTCATGAGGGTGTAGGTATTGTTACGAAAATAGCTGATGATGTTAATTCGCTAAAGATAGGTGACCGTGTAAGTATTGCATGGATGTTCCAATCTTGTGGACGTTGTGAATATTGCGTAACTGGTAGAGAAACATTTTGCCGTGAAGTTAAAAACGCAGGTTATTCAGTAGATGGTGGTATGGCTGAACAATGTATCGTTACAGCTGATTATGCGGTAAAAGTACCAGAAGGATTAGATCCTGCTCAAGCATCATCAATTACATGTGCTGGTGTAACTACATATAAAGCTATTAAAGTATCAGATATTAAACCTGGTCAACCTATTGTAATCTATGGCTGCGGTGGATTAGGTAACTTAGCTATCCAATATGCTAAAAATGTATTTGGTGCAAAGGTAATCGCAGTAGACATTAATGACGACAAATTAGCCTTAGCGAAAGAAGTTGGTGCTGATATGACTATCAATCCAATTTCTCAAGGTCCTGCTGATAAAATTGTTCAAGAGGAGCTTGGTGGCGCTTATGCTGCGGTAGTAACAGCAGTCTCTAAAATAGCCTTTAACTCAGCAGTTGATGCAGTACGTGCTTGCGGTAAAGTAGTTGCAGTAGGGCTACCAGTAGAAACAATGGACTTAAACATCCCGCGACTTGTATTGGATGGAATTGAAGTAGTTGGTTCTCTAGTGGGTACTCGTAAAGATTTGGAAGAGGCGTTTATGTTTGGGGCAGAAGGAAAAGTAGTGCCGGTTGTTCAAACTTGTTCGCTAGATAAAGTACAAAATGTATTCGAAGAAATGGAACAAGGTAGAATTCAAGGGCGTATGGTAATTGATTTTAAAAAACATAATTGTGATTGCAAATAATTCACTTTAAATATAAAAAGCATGAGTCTAGCAAAGGACATGTAAAAAAGTTAGACAGCATAAGAAGATGATCCCTGTATTTAATAGGGATCATCTTCTTTATTTTCTACTAATATCGATGCCAATTAATACTTGATTAATGAGAAATGATTAAAGGTTTACTTTATTTGCAAACGAAAAGGAATCTTTATGTTTAACAAATTTTTTATGATCTGGAACGTTTTGAATTGCTACAATTTGCGAATCTCTTGCTTTCAGTGCATCTTGAATCCCGATGGTCATAAGCTTAATAAATAGAATCGTAATAAAGAATGAAGCGAGAGTATAAAAAATAATCCACCATGAAAGATTCATTTCATTACGATTTAATCCAATAAGACCTGCCCAATCATTAGATAGAGAAACAGGTTTGAGCACTCCGTCATAGAGTTCACGCATTTGTATGCCGCCAATTACAATGTTAAGCAACGCTAAATGGATAACGAGTATGAGTGTTTGGACGATATGTTCCATAAATAATACAAATAAGCGGTCAAGTAATAAGACTCGTAAGTGTTTTTTAATAATATGAAAACGACTAGCCCCCAGTAATTGTGAACTTAAGATGTAATCTTGTTTCATAAATTCATCAACCTCTGAGGATATGTATAAAGAAAGTGTAGGCAGAGCGACGAAAATAAGTACGAGTACTTGATAAAACGTAAATGAAATATTTGGATCTACCCCATCAGCATTTGATGTGATTATAATATTAACGGGCGTGATGAGTATGAATGCGATAAATAGAGTTGGAATATAATAAAAAACTTCTGAGCATGACTGGAAAAATCTCTTGAGTTTTGGAGCATATAAACTTAAGAGGATTCCTATACATGTTCCGCATAAAATTCGAAAGAAGCTAATTGCTACGGCTAATAAAATAGTGAATTTTGCTCCTTCTACAATTTGTAAGAAAACAGACTCTCCAAAACGATCAGATCCAAAAGGTGGAATTAACGATGGCGGAAAGGGGGCCTTTCCAAGTAATTCGTTATTGTCATTGTAAAGTAACTGAGGAGGTTTTGGGATGTTATCTTTAAAGAACCAACTATAAATAAAACTAGCTGAAATAAGTATGAATAGATAAGTAAAGCCGATTAAAAAGCGTTTTGATTTCCAAATAGATTTCATAATGATACTCCTTTCAATTGCTTTTTCCATCTATTCATCATGAATGAGACTATTTGGAAAATGGCATAAAACGGTAAAATAATCATAACAAGTATGATAAATGCAGCGGGAGGTGAAACAAACGCCTTATTAAATAGAAATTGAATAATGCCTTCCATATTAAAAACAAATTCTAAAATGAATAAATTAGAAAGTAAGAAAACAAAAATCGTTTTTAAATGGTGAAAGAAGTGGATAGATATATTTTTGAATAAATGAATGCAGAGTATATAACTTGATGAAAGGCCTTTTCCATATGCAACCTCTACGTAATGTTTTCCTTCTTCTTCTTTTATGTATAACACCATCATCCGAAACATTTGTAATGTAGGTAAGACAGCTAATGATAAAATAGGGAGTAAATAAGCTCGATTTTCATTAAAAGAAATAATAGTGACAGGAGATTCCCCGAATTTTTGAAGTACCCATATGAAGAATATTTGCAAACAAATCATCATCATCATATCAGGGACAGCTTCTAATATGAACACAATTCGGTTTATCCATTTTTTTATATAATCTTTCGCTAAAAAATAAAAAAATGCCATGCTAGATGATAGAAAGAGAGCAAGAAAAAAGGCTAAAAATAATATAGTAAATGAATATAGGTAAGGTTCTAAAACAGTTGGAAATAATGGTGTTTTTTTGAAATGGCCAAACTTCGGGTCTGATCCTATAATCACTAATGATTCAGGGGAGAAGACCTGTTTTAACATGGTAACGATCTGATTAAAAAAATAAATTGGTTGAAAGGTAAACCCTTGTTGAGTGATAAATAAATAAGGTAAATTTAATAATAGTAAGAGTGATAAAAGAATTGATGAAAGCTTAATTGTGAATTGAGATATTTTATTTAACATTAAATCCCTCCGACATCTTTTTACAACATTATACAATAAATTCTATATTATTGTTTTATTTTTCTGAAAAATAAAAATACTATTAAATTTTATAGTATGTAAGATATATTTACAAGATAAAAAAGTGATAGCAGGGGGGCCGCGCTCTATGTTTATCAAGATAAAAGGACTAGTGAATCTAAAACAATAAACAAGAGCAAAATGCACAGAATTCTCATTCTGCGGGTAGTTACTTTTCTTGGCTTGATGGTTATGTAACGTGATCCCTAAAAATGAATATTGCTTTTCAACGCTTTTTCATGCAAATGAGTAGAACGTATGGAGGACTATGTATGTGTTGTTAATGAGAGGAAAGAGTGTATTGCGTAAAGAAGATAACGTAATTTTACCGCACGGAAAAGCTAAATTTAGTATATAAGTGAAATGGAATGAGGGGATTTACTTTTTATTGTGAAAAAAATTTTCTTTTTATAACTTGATAAATGAAAAAATATTTTATATACTAATTCATGTAAACGGTTTACTAAATCGTATTTTGCTAGAAATGAAGGGAAGATTCGCATGGAAACAAGGGGGAGAGTAATCGGGATTGATATCGGTACCACAAGTACAAAAACGGTTGTGTTCACAGAAAAAGGAAAAGTCATTGCATCACATGCAATCGATTACCCAATTATTCAACCGAATGTAGGATGGGCTGAGCAAGATCCTGATGTAATATGTGCCGCTGTATACAAAAGTGTAAGCGTTGCCATTGAAAAAGGTAATGTATTACCAGAAGATATTTCTTCAATCGGTATTAGTACAGCTATGCACGCATTAATTGCAGTAGATGAAAATGGTGCGCCATTAACGCGTTCTATCATTTGGGCAGATAATCGAAGTACGAAGCAATCAGAAAAATTATTACAACAAATGAATGGGCATGAAATTTATAGACGTACAGGTACACCGATTCATCCGATGTCACCACTTTCTAAATTGTTATGGATGAAAGAAGAGGAACCAGAGTTATATACAAGTGCCTATAAATTCATTTCCATTAAAGAGTATGTGATTTACCAATTATTTTCACGCTACGTAGTTGATTATTCAATTGCTTCTGCTACAGGGTTATTTAATTTAGAAACATTAAACTGGGATGAAGATGTTTTGACTATGTTACATATGTCACCAGAACAATTATCAACCCCTGTACCCACTACATATATTTTATCAGGTATGAAGCCAGAATTAGCACAGAAGATGGGGATAAGTGCAGAGACACCAATTGTCATCGGAGCAAGTGATGGGGTTCTTGCAAATGTAGGAGTTGGTGCGATATCACCGGGTGCGGCTGCAATTACGATTGGAACGAGTGGTGCGGTTCGAACAATCTCATCAAATATAAATACAGATGAGAAAGGGAGAACGTTTTGTTACGCATTAACAGATGAGCACTGGGTAATCGGTGGTCCAACGAATAACGGCGGAATATTACTGAGATGGTTACGTGATGAATTTGGTAGTCCAGAGCAAGAAGTAGCAAGAAAGCTCGGCATTGATCCTTATGATTTATTAATTAAATATGCAGAAAGCGTACCAGCTGGAGCGGATGGGCTATTGTTCTTACCTTTCTTATCTGGAGAACGCGCACCTTACTGGAATGCAAACGCTCGTGGTACATTCTTTGGAATCAATCTTCAACATAAACGAGAACATTTTATACGTGCAGTGATGGAAGGTGTTTGTATGAGTGTATATTCAGTAGCACTCGCAATCAGGGATTGTACAGGGCCACTTACTGAAATACGAGTTTCAGGAGGGTTTGCAAAATCTGCATTTTGGAGACAAATGTTGTCCGATATGATGGGAAAAGAATTGTTTGTACCTGAAAGTCATGAAGCATCTGCGCTTGGGGCAGCGGCAGTTGCTTTATATGCTGTAGGAAAAATTGATTCTCTTGAAGAGGTAAAGGGTTGGATTGATATTGTCCATCACCATGTACCGAATAAAGAAAATACGGCTATATATTTAGAAATGTTTTATATGTATGAACGACTTTACAATCGCTTGAAAGAAGAATTTGATTGTATAGCTGCTTTCCAACGTAAACAATAGGGGGATTGGGAGAAATGGTAGTTGGGATCGTACTAGCGGCAGTTGTCATACTACTTTTACTTATTACGGTAGTAAAATGGCATCCATTTGTCGCATTAATTTTAACAGCAATTGGTGTAGGTTTAGCAATGGGAATGCCTTTAATTGGAACTTCACCAAAAGATCCAGGGATTATTGATTCTATTAAACTAGGGCTTGGTAATACGTTAGGCTTTTTAGCGATAGTTTTAGCACTAGGAACGATGCTTGGAAAAATGATGGCCGAATCTGGCGGTGCTGAACGTATCGCTAACACATTAATTAATCGTTTTGGGAAGAAACGAGTTCACTGGGCGATGATGTTCGTTGCATTTTTAGTAGGGATTCCGGTATTTTTCCAAGTTGGATTCGTCCTATTAATTCCGTTAGTATTTACAATTGCGTTAGAAACTGGGGTATCACTTATTACAATCGGTATTCCGCTAGTAGCAGGACTGTCAGTCGTACACGGACTTGTCCCACCGCATCCAGCGGCAATGGCGGCAGTGGGTATTTTTAAAGCAGATGTAGGGAAGACAATTTTATATGCGTTAATTGTCGGACTTCCAACTGCAATTATTTCAGGTCCACTTTACGGGAAATGGATTGGTGCTCGTATACATAAGGAAGTACCATTAGATATAGCGGAGCAATTTATTGAAAGAGATAAGAAGAAAGAACTTCCTAGCTTCGGAAATACATTGTTTACTATTTTACTTCCAGTATTTCTTATGCTTGGTGCATCCATTGCTGAAGTAGCGTTACATAAAACGAGTCAACTTGCACAAGTGTTACACTTTATTGGAGATCCAATAGTCGCTTTATTAATTGCAACGATTTATTCTTTCTTTAGCCTTGGTTATGCAAAAGGATTTTCTAAAGATAAAGTATTACAATTTACAAATGATTGCCTTGGACCTATTGCAAACATACTGTTAGTAATTGGTGCTGGTGGTGCATTTAATAAGGTGTTATTAGATTCTGGAATTGGTACTACAATTGCTGAAATGGCGAAAGAATCACATATTTCACCAATATTACTTGGATGGGGAATTGCTGCACTTATCCGAGTTGCGACAGGATCGGCAACTGTTTCTATGATGACAGCAGCTGGTATTGTTGCGCCGATTGCAGCAAGTACACCAGGTGTAAATGTTGAATTATTAGCACTTGCAACAGGTGCAGGGTCATTAATTTTATCACACGTGAATGATTCAGGATTTTGGATGATTAAAGAGTATTTCGGAATGACTGTGAAAGAAACGTTATTAACATGGACTGCAATGGAGACTATATTATCTGTAGTAGCACTTGGGCTAATTTCGATATTAAATATATTTGTATAGAATAGGAGATTGATTAATATGAAACTAGGATTAATTGGATTAGGAAAAATGGGATTCCCATTAGCTGAACACTTACATGAAGACAAGCATGAAGTAGTTGTATACGATGTAAATAAAGAGCTTGTAGAAAAGGCAGGAAAACTAGGAATTACTGCACGTCATACATTAAAAGAAATGATCGCTGAATTAGAAGCTCCTCGTACGATCTGGGTAATGGTGCCTGCAGGAGAAGTTGTAGAGTCAGTATTAAAAGATGTGTATCCGTTATTAGATGAAGGTGATATCGTTATTGAAGGTGGAAATTCATTCTATAAAGATACGTTACGCCGTGCTGAAGAAGCAAAAAGCTTCGGATTACATTATGTAGATATCGGTACATCTGGCGGTGTAGAAGGAGCTAGATACGGTGCTTGTTTAATGGTTGGTGGAGAAAAAGAAATTTACGACCAATTAGAACCTTTATTTAAAGATTTAGCAGTAGAAAATGGCTATTCTTATGCTGGCCGCGTTGGTAGTGGTCATTTCTTAAAAATGGTTCATAACGGTATTGAATACGGCATGATGCAAGCAATTGCTGAAGGATTTGAAGTACTAGATAAGAGTGACTTTGATTTCAATTATGAAGATGTTGCAAAAGTATGGGCGAACGGATCAGTAATCCGCGGTTGGTTAATGGACTTAACTGAAAAAGCATTTGCAGATGATCCTAAACTTGATGGCATTAAAGGTGTAATGAACTCTTCAGGAGAAGGGAAATGGACTGTTGAAACTGCGCTTGAGTTACAAGCAGCGGCACCAGTAATCGCGATGTCATTATTTATGCGCTATCGTTCTCAGGAAGATGATACATTCCATGGAAAAGTAGTTTCAGCACTACGTAATCAGTTCGGTGGACATGAAGTTGTAAAAAAATAAGGATGTTTTTGAAAAGAAACTTGTGCATAAGCGCAAGTTTCTTTTTTATAGTTTAAGAAATTACTAATTTAAAAATACCAATCAATCATCGTTTTTTTGTCACAAATGACAGCTTCAACATTCATTAATTGAACAATATATTCTATATTTTCTTCTTTAGCTAATAATAAGGTTGTAAAGGAATCGTATATACTCATAAACGCATACTCATTGTCTTCTCCAGTAATAATTAACTCATTATTGCTAATGTCCCAAATATCTAATGGAGTAGTATTATTTACCTGTAATAATCCGTTTGTATCAAGAATTGGTTCAGAGAAATATAGATTTTTTGCACCTTTAGAACCGAGGAGTTTAAGTAATTTGTGTAATAAAAATATAGACGTATAATCTTCTGTTGGATAATAAAGATCTTTTTTTAAGTTTGAATGTAGCTTTTCAGCTAAATCCTCTCTTTTATATTCTTCTGAAAAGGCACTAATGGAAGTCAACATGGCCATTGCTAGGTCTGCGTATGAATGTAATCCACTACAAGACATCATTTCCTTCCAAGAAACGGATTTCCCATTGTGAATGATTTCTTCAGCGCTAGGATAGATGTGCTCATATGGTCTTTTTCTCACAGACTTTTCCCATCCTAAAGGCATTTGGACAAATGGATGTAGCAATATAGCTGCAGATTTAAAATTATTTGGTAGTTGTTCTAAAATTGGTGATTTGTCATCTAGCCAAATGTAATCCGACAAAATATAACCTCCTCTTAGACTTTGAAATGTACGGATTCCCGTATTATGTTTTTTTGTATTGATTGTATCAAATATAAAGCGAAGCATGAAATATGTCCCAACATAAAAGTAAGAATAAATAAAATGAAGTTTTCATAAATAGTAAAAGGGTGCTTATGTCATCAGTATAGCTAAAAAATGTTGTTACATATGAGAAGAGCGTGTTAATAAAATATGAGGTGGTTAAATGGGAAATGAGCAAGTGAAGTCTGTAAAGGAAGAAAAAAAGTTATGTCTTTGTATGATTGTCAAAAATGAGTCTAGAATTATGGAAAGATGTTTAAATGCAACAAAATCAATTGTAGATTATGTTTCTATTTGTGATACTGGATCGACGGATAATACGCCTGAAATTATTGAAGATTGGTGTAAGGAAAATGAGATACCTGGGACGGTTCATCATGAGCCGTTTAAAAACTTTGGTTATAACAGAAGTTTAGCTGTTTCATTAGCGCAAAAAACATATCCAGAAGCAGAGTATTTATTAATATTAGATGCGGATATGATTTTAGAGGTTGATCCGAATTTCGATAAAACGAGCTTAACGGAAGATCATTATCTTACATTGCAATATGATGTTCATATTAAATATTGGCTTACACGTCTTTTGAAAGCTTCTTTACCATGGAAATCTGTCGGTGTTACTCATGAGTATTGGGATATAGATCGTTCAAAAGTTGGAGCGAATTACAATACGAGGGTAGATCGGTTAGAGACTCTTGTCGTGAATGATCCCGGAGATGGCGGGAGTAAAGCTGATAAATTTGAAAGAGATGAGAGGTTGTTGTTACAAGGAATAAATGACCCAGAAACAACGCCAGATTTGCATATAAGATATTTATTTTATTTAGCCCAAACTTATTTTCATTTAAGTCAATTTGAAGATTCGATTAAATGGTATAAAAAACGAGTGGAAGCAGGGGGGTGGGTTGAAGAGGTATTCTATTCGTTATTGCGAATAGGATTTTGTTATGAGCAGTTAGCAAATCGTTCAGCAAATAAACAAAATGAAGTGACAGATGCTGATGAAAAAGAAACTGTTAAAGGGCAAGAAGAGCAATATTTAGCATTAGCTGTTTTTTATTTTCAAAAAGCGTGGGAATATAGACCAACCCGGGCTGAACCATTATACCAACTTGCAAGGTTGTATCGATTACGATCTCAAAACAATATTGCTTTGATGTATGCTCTGCAAGGGAAGGAAATTCCTTTTCCAAAGGATGATCTTTTATTTGTAGATTATCATGTGTATGATTACTTATTTGACTATGAAATTTCTATTAGTGCTTTCTATATACCTCATAAAAAACATTTAGGGGCCGTGTCGCAAAAGTATTTGGAATCGATTAAAGAAGAGATTCCATTTCATATAGCAAATGTAGTAGAGAATAATGCGAAATTTTATTAAATACATTTTCGGTTAAAGGAGTAGTGGAGTAATCATGGAATTAATGCGATGGGCGATTGAACTAGGAGAATCGGTGCATGGAAATACGTATGAAGAATTGATGCCACTACTAGACTATTATTATGACCGTGATCATTTAAAAGCGTATTGTATCGCAAATCTTCTTTTAAACATGGATGTATTAGATGAACATCGTGAAAGAATCGAATTAAGAAGATGCATCGCTGCTTATTATGCTGGATTATATAAAGTAGCAAGAAAACATGCAAATGAGTTAGTGCTTAAACATCCGGATGTAGATTTATATAAAAATAATTTAAAATTAATGGAAGCTTATTTGAATAAAGAATATGATTATTGTCTTTTTATATGCCCAAAGACATACGGTAGTTTCATAGATGTTGCGCGAGCTTTAAAGTGGCGGTTGGAGCAGGAGGGAAATACAGTAATTATATCAGAAACAATACTAGAAAATGTAAAGAATACAGTTGTTTTTGGAGCACATACATACGCATATAACCCGAATCTTCTTCCGAAAGATGCAATTATTTATAATTTAGAACAGCTATACGAAGGAAGTCCATATGCGCACCCCCTTTATTTAATATTATTAAAAGATAGAGTGATTTGGGATTATAGTAAACAAAATATAGAATGGCTAAAACAAAAAGGGGTAGGAAAAGAAATAAAACATGTAAAAATGAACTATGCTCCAACTTTGGAAATAAAAAAAGATGCATTTGAAGATGACATTACTGAAGATATTGATATTCTGTTTATAGGTGCTCTTAATCCGAGGCGGCAAGCTATTTTTGATCATCTAAAAGCGATTGCCCCAAATTTAAATATAGTTTTTAAAAATAATGCGTGGGGAATTGTTAGAAATGAATTGATTGCTAGAGCTAAAATTATATTAAATATTCATTTTTACTTATCAGGAATTCTTGAAACACCTCGCGTGTCTTATGCAGTCGCAAATAAGAAATTTATTATTTCTGAAAATAGTAATCCAGAAGATGAGGTAGAGTGGCCGGGAATTGTATTTACTCCGTACGAAAAAATAATTGAAAACGTAATGAAATATATAGAATTACCAGAAGAACGGAAAAAATTAGCGGGAAAAGCATATAATCATTTTGAAGCAAATGAAAGTTTAGGTACATTGAGTCTGAGAGATGAAACGAAGTAATTGTGCGAAACTCATACGAAAGTATGAGTTCTTTTTTGTTTATCATACTATTTTATGAAACAAGTTAACTCTTTATATTGTGTTTTGTATAGAAATTTCTGATAATATATAAATAGAACTTGAAAACAAAGGGGAGAAATAATCATGAAACTAGTCGTTATTAACGGTACACCAAGAAAATTTGGTAGAACTCGCGTGGTGGCAAAATATATTGCGGATCAATTTGAAGGGGAATTATATGATTTAGCAATTGAGGAGTTACCTTTATACAATGGAGAAGAGTCACAACGTGATTTAGAGGCAGTAAAAAAATTGAAAACGTTAGTGAAAGCTGCGGATGGGGTTGTATTATGTACACCAGAATATCATAATGCGATGAGCGGTGCGCTGAAAAACTCTTTAGATTACTTAAGTAGTAGTGAATTTATTCATAAACCAGTTGCGTTGTTAGCGGTTGCTGGTGGAGGTAAAGGTGGAATTAATGCATTAAACAGCATGCGAACGGTCGCTAGAGGTGTTTATGCAAATGCCATTCCAAAACAAGTTGTGCTTGATGGATTACATGTGCAAGATGGTGAACTTGGGGAAGATGCCAAACCATTAATTCATGATGTAGTTAAAGAATTAAAAGCATATATGAGCGTATATAAAGAGGTGAAAAAGCAACTAGGAGTGGAGTGATATGTCCTCACTTTATCATGATTCTCGCTTGTATTACATTCTAGGGGCCAATAGTCTATCTGCTATTGGTTCCGGAATTGTTATGATAACGATTCCGTGGCTGTTAATTAAAGAGAGTGGAGGAGAGACAACATTTGGTTATGTTTCTATCATTGCAACCCTCATTATGTTTTTATTAACACCATTCATTGGGCAAAGTATTGATCGTTTTTCAAGAAAATCTTTATTGCTATGTAACGAAGGAATCGGAATTGCCGTAATTGGAATAATGGTTATATGGGGATTTGCGGGGCAACCTTATCATTCTATTCACTATATTCTTATTTATATAGCCGGATCATTCTACTATTTATTATTTTATCCTACAATATTTGCGTTCAACCAAGAGATATTTCAAGCGGAACATTATAAAAGTTTAAGTGGAACGATGGAAATACAAGGACAGTTAACACAAGTTATTTCTGGAGCGGCCGCGAGCTTCTTAATTGAAATTGTATCTTTGAAGTGGATTTTGTTAGTAGACATGTTAACTTTTGCTGGAGCATTTTTTCTTTTCTTATGTATACCGTACGTAAAGAAAAAAGAAGTGAAAAGAAAAATAACATTTAAGAAGCAATTGTTTGAAGGAATTCACTTTATGAAAAAACGTCCTAAGCTCTTTTGGTTCTTACTGGCTACTTATATGCCGTTTATAGGTGTCATGATGGCAAATTATTTAATACCCGTGTATATTTCGGATATACTCAAAGCCAATGCCTCTGTATACGCAATAGAGGGCACGATGTACGGTGTCGGAGCGGTTGTTGCAGGAATCTGTATTCCACTCATAATGAAATATGTAAAAACAGAAGTTTCAATCGTTATGACGATGTTCATTTATGTAATTTCAATTACCGCAATGAGTATTGAACCTTCCGTAATTTTCTTATATGGACTTGCAATTTTTCATGCAGTTGGAAATGCGGGTACAAGAGTGGCGAGAAATGTATTGATGATGGAGGAAATTCCAAATGAAGTAATGGGACGTGTAGACAGCTTATTTCGCCTAATTGGTACTGGAATACGAATTTTATTATTAATGTTGTTTACAGCGGGTGTATCTAAAGTCGGAGTCATGCTGCCGTTTTACGTATTAAGCTGCATATTGATCTTCTCATTAGGAATCGCTATTTATTATGTACTATCACAACGTAAAGTAGCGGCGCATGTTTCTAATAAATCAATCGTTTGAAAAAACACTTCTGCCTCCCTTTCTTTTTCTATATAATAACAAGAAAGGGAGTGAATACTTATTTATGAACAAATGGATCTTTCTTATGATTTTATTATTACCGCCACTATACATCATTTATATGACGTTTCGAATGAACAAAGTTGCTCGTGAAAAGTTGAGCTATCACTCTCCGTACGTTCTTATACTGGGTGCAAAGTTATTTGGGGATAGACCGTCTTTATCTCTTCAAAATCGTTTGGATGTAGCGTTGGAGTATTTATTTTCCCATCCTGAAGCGAAAGTAATTGTTTCAGGTGGTCAAGGAGAAGATGAAGATATACCGGAAGCTCATAGCATGAGAAATTATTTAATGGTACACGGTATAGATGAGAGTCGTATTTTAATAGAAGATCAATCTACAAATACGTATGAAAACTTAAAATTTAGTATGGATTTATATAATGTGAAACATGCGGTAGTTGTAAGTAATACATATCATTTATATCGAACGAAAATAATTGCAAAGCGTTTAGGTATGAAGATGGAGGCGCTAGCTGCTGAAACACCAATTCGTTCTAAGAGAAAAATGTATGTTCGCGAATATGCTGCTATTATGAAAACAATATTGTTCGACCGTTAGAGCTCAAATGCGAGCTCTTTTTTAATTTAAAAGCGTATCATTTGAAATGAATGCCATATTCCATCAAAATAAAGGAAACAACAGTAAAGGAGTTGTGTTTGTGATTCAATTTAATCATGTGTCAAAATCGTATGAAGATGGCACGAAAGCAGTGGATTCATTGCATTTAGAAATTAAAAAGGGAGAATTTTTCGTTCTCATCGGTCCGAGTGGTTGCGGGAAAACAACGACAATGAAGATGATTAATCGTTTAATCGAAACGACTGAAGGATCGATTTTAATCGATGGAAAAGATATTCAACAATATAATATAAACGAATTACGTTGGGATATAGGATATGTGTTGCAACAGATTGCATTGTTTCCTCATATGACAATCGCTGAAAATATTGCAGTTGTTCCTGAAATGAGGCAATGGAGCAAAAAGGAAATAAAAGCACGCGTCGATGACTTGTTACATATGGTTGGATTAGATCCGGATATATATCGAGATCGTATGCCTGATGAATTGTCAGGAGGACAAAAACAACGTGTCGGTGTCGTGCGAGCATTAGCCGCAAACCCGAAAATCGTTCTTATGGATGAACCATTTAGTGCGTTAGATCCATTAAGTAGGGAACAGCTTCAGAAGGATATTGTACAGTTGCAAAAAAAGATTCAAAAAACAATCGTGTTCGTAACACATGATATGCAAGAAGCATTATCACTTGGAGATCGCATTTGTATTATGAAAGATGGAAAAGTTGTTCAACTAGATACACCAGAAGGAATTATACATAATCCGAAAAATGAATTTGTAGAGGAGTTCATTGGAAATCGTGGACGAACTTGGTATGAGGAGAAAAGTGTAGCAGATGTATTGCCGCTTGATCAAAGTGTGCAATTAGAAGGGCAGGCACTATCATTACATTCTTCTTTACAAGAAGCGTTAGTTCGTGTGCGTGATGAGGAGATCGTTCCAGTTGAAGAAAATGGTCAATATATTGGAGCGTTAACAAGTCGTCATATCGTCAATTACATTGTTGAACAAATGAAGGAAAGAGGCTAAACAGTGACTAATTTTATACAAACGTTCCAAGAACGAAAAATAGAATTACTAGCTGCATTAAGTGAGCATTTACAAATATCGCTTATTTCATTATTTTTTGCAGTAATTATAGCGGTGCTACTTGGCATTTTATTAACAAGAAAAGAACGAATGGCTGAATTTATAATAGGAACTTCTGCAGTAATGCAGACAGTGCCGTCACTTGCATTACTCGGACTATTAATTCCGTTAGTAGGAATCGGAAAACTTCCAGCGATTATTGCATTAGTTGTGTATGCACTATTACCTATTTTACGAAATACATATACAGGAATAAGGGAATTAGATGAATCACTAATAGAAGCCGCGAGAGCTATGGGGATGAATAGTTGGAGAAGGCTGTGGAAGGTAGAGCTTCCTCTTGCATTGCCTATCATTATGGCCGGTATTCGTACAGCGATGGTATTAATTGTTGGAACGGCTACATTAGCAGCTCTCATTGGTGCTGGTGGGCTCGGTAAGCTTATATTATTAGGCATAGATCGAAATGATCATGCACTTATCATTTTAGGGGCCGTACCAGCCGCGTTACTCGCTTTATTCTTTGATATAGTACTTCGCATACTTGAACGACCGAAACGCTCTTCTAAGCGTGTTATATTGACGATATGTATAGTTGTAGTAATGATTGCTTCTCCATTTCTTTGGAGTACAGAAAAGAAAGATATTGTTATTGCGGGCAAACTTGGATCAGAACCTGAAATTTTAATTCAAATGTATAAGCAGCTTATTGAACAAGATACCGATTTAAACGTACAATTAAAACCAGGTCTTGGAAAAACAGCATTTGTATTTGAAGCGTTGAAATCCGGGGAAGTAGATATATACCCAGAATTTTCAGGAACAGCTTTATCTACTTTCGTGAAAGAAGAACCAAAGAGCACAAATCGTGATGAAGTATATGATCAGGCTCGCATTGGAATGGAAAAGAAATATAATATGGTTATGTTGAAGCCAATGGAGTATAACAATACATATGCACTAGCCATGCCGAAAAAAATAGCAGATCAAAAGAATATAAATACAATTTCTGATTTAGGGAATGTTGCGCAGGAAGCCGAAGTAGGGTTTACATTGGAATTTGCTGATCGTGAAGATGGTTATAAAGGAATGCAAAAATTATATAACTATAAGTTCTCGAATGTTAAAACGATGGAGCCGAAGCTGCGTTATAGCGCAATTCAATCTGGAGATGTTAACGTAATTGATGCATATTCAACAGATAGTGAATTGGAGCAATACGGACTGAAAGTGTTAAAAGATGATAAAGGGTTATTCCCACCTTATCAAGGAGCGCCATTATTAAGAAAAGAAACGTTACAGAAATATCCTGAACTTGAAAAGGTATTAAATAAATTATCTGGAAAGATTACAGATGAAGAAATGCGAAAAATGAATTATGAAGTTAACGTAAATGGTAAAAGTAGTGAAGAAGTCGCAAAACAATTTTTAGAAAAAGAGAATTTACTTCGTTAAATTTACAAGAAATATACAAATTTATATGTTTGAAATGACCGTTCATTACAAAATGAGCGGTTTTTTCGTGCATACTTATACATTTTTTCAAAAAAGTATTCCATTTTTGTTCATTTTCTTTTAGAATAAGTAATGTTTTCCTGAAAAAATATAAGAGAAACGTCTATTAGAGAAAAAGGTGACTTTAATAGTTGAACGAACATAACACCTAGAATGACAGATGGGGTGGTACAAATAGAAAAGAAGTTAGGATTTTTTCCGTTAATCGCATTAGTAGTTGGAACAATGGTTGGTGGCGGTGTTTTTAGTTTACCGCATGATTTAGCAGTAGGAGCAAACAGTGGTGCAATAATAATTGGCTGGTGTATTACAGCGATGGGAATGATTCCACTTGCGCTCGTATATCAAACGTTAGCAAGACAAAAACCGGAACTTGAAGGTGGAATTTATAGTTATGCACGTGCTGGTTTCGGTGAATATATTGGATTTAATAGTGCTTGGGGATATTGGCTAGCAGGAATCTTAGGTAATGTCGCAACAATTATGTTACTGTTTAGTACATTAGGTTATTTCTTTCCAATTTTCAAAGGAGGAAATAATGTTGCATCTATCGTTGGGGCATCACTTTTATTATGGACACTTCATTTTCTAATTTTATTTGGAATCCGTGAAGCTTCTATTATGAATGTTATCGCAACAATAGGGAAGTTAGTTCCAATCGTTTTATTTATTGTTGTAATGGTAACAGCCTTTCGCTGGGACACATTTACACATGATTTTTGGGGAGAAGGAACCTTCTCACTTTCCGCTATACTTGGTCAAGTGAAAAATACAATGCTTGTAACACTTTGGGTTTTCATTGGAGTTGAAGGAGCGGTTGTATTATCCGGAAGAGCGAAGAATAGCCGAGATGTTGGTAAGGCAACAGTAATGGGACTTATTTTAGTAATGTCCATATATATTTTAATTTCTGTTCTGTCAATGGGAGCGATGACAAGAAGCGAACTTTCTGTGCTAGAAACTCCGTCAATGGGACATGTATTAGAGCATGTTGTTGGTCCATGGGGTGCAGTTGCGATTAACATTGGGTTAGTTGCTTCACTTGTCGGTACATTAATTGGCTGGTTTTTACTTGTTTCTGAAATTTCTCATGTAGCCGGAAAAGATGGCGTATTTCCGAAAGTCTTTACGAAAACAAATAAAAAGCAAACACCGCACATGGCATTATGGATTTCAAATGGTGTTGCCCAAATTATATTTATCATCGTTCTGTTTTCAGAATCAACATATCAAATTATGTATTTCATTGCATCAACATCAATTTTATTACCATATTTATTATCAGCGTTATTCCAATTTAAATTAGTCATTACAAACGAGCTAAAAGACGCTAAATTAAAAAACGGAGCGTTAGCTTTAATTGCTTCTATTTACTCTGTATGGCTTCTTTATGCAGCTGGTTTAAAGAATTTACTACTAGTTTCAATTGTGTATGGAATTGGAATTATTGTTTACACGTTTGCAAGAAAAGAACAAGGGAACCGTTGCTTTGCAGGTGCAGAGAAATATGTGATGTGGGCAATTATTATTGCGGCTATCACATCACTGTATATGTTATTAACTGGAAATATAAAAATGTAAAAAGTCCTTTTCATTTAAAGGGCTTTTTTCTTTGTTTAGAGAATATTTACTACATAAGATATTCAGGAGGGATGAGAATGGAAGAAAAAGAACAGTTGTCTAGAATAATTGATTTAGCTAGTGAGTTAAGGAAAGTATTAGTGCAAGAATCTTTTTTTAATCATCATCCTGAGCTGAGAGGAGTCATTGAGAATTTAGCAAGTTCTGTTGAAAATTTGGCGGAATTGCAAAAAAGTAAAGATGAAAATGCTGAAGATCGATTACGTTACGTACTTGCTAAAATGAAAATTGCTCATAATGCAATTTTACAAGAGAAAAAAGCATTTCCTTCTCATTAATATACGTTTTAATTTTGAACCTGGCGGATAACGTCAGGTTTTTTATTTCTAGTTTTTCGTTTCTTTCATACACTAAGAATAGTATGAAAAAAGAAGGTGACTAAGGTGAAGTTACATAAAGCTCTTCAGCCAAGTTTTATAAAACGAATGTACTATATGAGATTTTTAGGGAAATTTACAAAAGCTGAAAAAGAGAAGAGTGGAGAGAATTTCTTTGTACAATGCTTATCGCCAATACCATTCACTTTACAGGAACAATTTGCAAATGAACCATATGTATTTGAGGGGTTATGTAGTAATAAAAAGAATGAAAAAATCTTTTTGGAATTAAAGAAAAGAAAACTAGAAAAGCAATTAGTGATGTTTCGTCTTTATTATGAAAGAGGAAATGTATACGTGGAGTTAATATGTACAGAAGAACCGAAAGAAATAGCAAGCAGCTATAAAATGATTCCGGCACCTAAAGTTACAAATAATAAAAAAAGAGAATCTTTAGAACGAAAACTTAGCAACGGTTATTTATCATTTCTTATGCCAAAATTTCCGAAAGACTTTGAGCCTCCCGAATTATTGTGGCACGATGGAAGACTGTATGGAAACATATCCTTAAAGTCATCAATTAGCTCAATCGCATATTTTGAACAGAAACGTGAATGTAAATATATAAACTGCAGTGACTGGACGAAGTATGTAGAAATAGCGGTAGAAGATCAATTATATTTTGTAAGTGATCATGTGTATGAGCAATTAAAAAAACGAATGCATGAAGAAGGTAAGCTAGTTGAAGTAGAGGATATAAAAGTGCAAAAAGATGAATGGGAATGGGATGAGCGTGAATCGTCCTTTTTACAGTATGTACAAAGTATGGTGCATAATAAAGGGCTATATTTGGATGCAACGGATATTTATAATTTCCATATAAGTGTAAAAACAAATATGTTAACGATTCTTGGTGGTATACCGGGCGTTGGGAAATCACGTTTTGTGCAAACTTATGCAGAAGCATTAGGATTACAGTATGGGGAAGAATTGGTTTGGATTCCAATTTCACCATCGTATCAAGAACCATATGATTTACTTGGTTACCTTCATCCAAATGGTACTTTTATTGAAAGTGAAACGAAGTTAGTTAGGACGTTAATGAAGGCGAAAGAAAATCCCAATCAACTGTATATAATCGTTTTTGATGAAATGAACATGTCACATATTGAGCATTGGTTTACTCCATTTTTATCTGTTCTTCAACTTGAAACAAAAAATCGTATTTTAAACTTGTATGAGGGTGTTCAGGACATTGAGAATTCAATTCCATCAACAATTGAAATTGGAGAAAATATTATATTTGTAGGTACTGTGAATTTTGATGAAACAACGAAAGAGCTCTCCGATCGATTATTAGACCGAACGAACTTAATAACGTTACAAAAAATTCCGTTTTGTGAGATGGGCATGGAACTGGGGAAAGTCGTATTACACCCACCTTTGAAAGTAACAGCGGGAGAATTTCGGATAAATTGGATGAGAAATAAAGCGATGATTGAAGTGTTTTCTGAAGAAGAATTAGAGCTATTAGATAAGTTGCATGTCGTATTGTCATCACATGATGCGTCTAAGGGAATTTCTTTCCGATGTGCAAACGCAATTGCGACTTATTTGCAAAATATACCGTTCCAAAATAACCATACCTATATGATCAGTAGAGAAGAAGGGTTTGATTTACAAATAAAGCAGCGTGTATTGACGAAAATCAGAGGGACCGAAATGATGGTTGGTTCTTTACTTTCTGAAGAAGCAAAAAGGGGAGCGACCTTAGTACCTCTTTTGCAATCTGCACTTGCAAACAGAGTATCTACATTTGAACACTCTTTAGCATATATACGAGAAAAACGTAGGGAACTGGAGCTGTATGGATATGCAAAATGAAGGGCGTTACGAAACAAAAATCGTTGATACGAATGAAACGCTCCCTTTTGTATTAAAGTTAATCATTGGAAATGAGGGGAAAGGAGATTATATTTTATTAAATCGTCTTTGTACATCTACTACAGCATTAGTTCAATGCATTTATAAAGTACAAGAATTAAAACCGATTAGATTGCAGTACAATTATGAAATCCCAATGAATATTACTTTTATATGGAATAAAGTATATGAGGGACAGAAAAATATAAAAGAGGCTCAATATGAAATAAATGAAAAAAAACAAAGAGTATTAATATATGAACATGGGAAAACAGAATTCTTTTATCCATGGCGCTGTGGTTTATACCATTTTGAAGTTCGTATAGAAGATACAACGTATTATGGTGCTTTTCAAATCGTACCGAAAAACTTTTTTGATGATCAATTTGAAATGATTCAAGACTATGTGAAGTCAATTTTAAATGAGTTGATTTTGGATAGAGGTTATTATAAAAAGACTTTCTCTGCACTTAGCGATATTGAGGATTCTTCTTATTTAGTGTTGCTTAGAAAGTTACCCCAAAAAATGAAGATGATAAAGCAAATCTTTAAGAAAATAGAATCAAGCTCAAAATTTATAAATGCATATAAATGGGAAGGAAAAGAGAGAAAGCCAACAAGAAAAGGAACCATAGTGGCAGAAAGAAAACCTTATGCAAAACATTATAATCGTAAGTTTATGGAACAAAAAAATAGTAAGGAAAATGCATTTCTTAAATATAAATCGATGCAATTTTATCATTATTTAATTGAAGCTAAAAGTTTTTTACGTCAAACAATTGAAATATTAGAAAGAGAAAAAAAGAAAAAATCAGAAGAGTTTCAAGCCGTAAAAACAATTATACAAACAATTGAGCGTAATGGATCAGTAACCGATAGAGAGAAGCAAAAATATAAAAATATACATTTACTAAAAGAAGCCGATTTACGAAAGAGCTCAATGAAAATACAAGAATATAAAATATTGGCGCACATTGTGCATGAAAATGTACAATATTTTCAAATGTTAATGCACTCCTCGTTTTGGAGGGAAGTTACTGAAACAAGTAATATGAACTTACATGATTTACCGATACCACATCAACAATTACTACATCATTTAGAAGTACTCCCGCAATATACGGATCAATCTCCATCGTTATTATTTGTTTATAAGCCAACGTTTTTAGTGTATGAATATTACGCTTTTTTTATCGTTATTTCAATTTTAGAGCAAATTGGTTTTGAGGCTAGAAATTCCATTCGTGAACAAATACAAGAACATTTTTATGTAGATGGATTACAAGATGGAACGACAGTAGTTTTACAACGAGATGATTTAAAGGTGCATGTCGCATTTAATGACTTAATTGAAACACATCCTCTTATTGCATTAAGTAAAGGGAGTAATTTTTACAATGGTGAGGATACGAAGAAGCCAGATATTCGCTTAGACTGTTATGTAAAAGAAGATGGGAAATACGTATATAAATCTTCTATTATTATTGAAGTGAAGTATAGTCCAATGTACAATATTTTTCAGCACGTCGGAAATACGAAAGCAACTGAGCAAATGTATAAGTATTGGTCTATAAAGTATGTAGAAGAACAGGATGGAAAGCGAGTCTATTATCGAAGGTCAATTTATGAAGTCATTTGTGTATATCCAGGAAGCCATATGCATAGTAAAAAAATTGAGTCTGGATGCGGTGTTTTCTTGCAGTTATATCCATATAAGACGAAACAAGGGGAAGAGAAATTAGCTGGAAAACATGGGATGGTACAAATTTTTGAAAAGTGGTTAAAAAGCATTGAGAAGTAAAAGAAATCCTTTTTCATAAAGGATTTTTTTAGATTAAGAAGAATTATATGCTGTATGGAAAGAAACATATTGTAAGTTAGATTTGAAAAGTGATACAAATGTGTTATTAAAAGGAATGTGAGCGCGGGATAAAAGTCGATTAAATTGGAATCTAATTCATTTTGCAGAATATAATAAGTAATAAATATTTTTAGTTGCATACGAAGATTTGTTCTTATATGATAGATAGTGAAAGCGTTATCAAAAACAGAGCGACGATGGGAAAGGCGGTTAAATATGTTCCAGCGTGTTCAAACAAAGGAAGAACATTTTGGGTTCGAGCAACTATGGGGAGATTTTTGTGAAGAAAGAAACTTAATGTTCGTAGAACGTAATTTAAATCCATCACGATTTTTATTAATAGAAGATGAACATCCTATTGGTACAGTAGAATGTATTAAGTATACGGTACCTGAACAATCAAATTCTGAGTTTTTCTATCCGTTTTCTAAAAATGATTTAGTAAAAGATTTGAAGAATGTGTATGAAATAGGCAAGTTAAGTATTTCGAAAACGTCTCGTGGGAGAGGACATTTCAAAAGGCTAACAGCTATTTTATTTATACATGCGTTAGAAACAAAAGCTGAATGGTACATTGCAGCAGTAACAAAAAGAATGTATATGTATTTACTTACACTCGGTTTTCCAATTGAACCGATAGATAATCCATTTCAGTTTCATGATACTTTACAAGGTGTACCAGTAAGAATTCATGCTCGAAAAGGGGTTACGCATTTGTATTCTTTAAAAGAATTTCGCGATGTGATTCAAGGGAATGCTCATGCACAGGCATTAATTGCAGAATACAGTAAAAATATTATGTTAACGAAATAAAACGAAGTGAATATGTATAATAAAGAGAATAATATTTTTATAAGATATAACTCTTCATAAAAAAAGACCCTTATTATTTTAATAAGGGTCTAAAAATTATAATCCAAATATACTAAAAATCATTTTGCGGCGCTTCGGTTTCTTTTCTCGTTCGTATGTTGGTTTTGAATCAGGAGTAATATAAATGGGTTCTTCTTTCGTTAGGGCAGCTTCTAACTTTTGAATTCGTTCTAACATTTCCTCCATTTCACGACGGTGTTGTAAAAGTTGGTACGTGACGACATCATTTGCCTTATCTTGCATTTGTTCTTCCATTCGATCGAGTCTTCTCGTAATAGTGTTTAATTGATCAGCTAATTGTTCAAAATCATTCGATGATATGTTTTGAACAATTGTATTGACTTGAGTTTTTAATTCTTCAACCTCATTTGAGGAAGTCTTTTGAGTAGGTTGAGGATTTTGAGACTGCTCTATTTGAAATAGATGGTGTTCTAACATTTGATCGACATCATCTTGTGTAAAAATAAAGTGGCCATATTTGTTTTTTTCTATCGTAAGATTTAATTGTTGCGCGATCCGGACAACAGCCTTTGGGCTAACACCTAATTTTTTTGCGATAAATGGTGTTTTATATTCCAAAATAATCCCTCCTATATATATCCTGTTGAATGATTTCGAGCTATGAAGTAAGTTCCCTTCTAGTGCGACAAAAGAAGTGTGGAATCGGCAAAGAAAGTGTTTTTTCACGAAATTGAGTTGAGAAGAATAGTTAGTTTAAATAAAAATGTTTTATCGTAACATTTAGAATAATTTGACGAGTGTAAATGAATTAGATTATCATAATGATAAATATCTTTTTTATGTATGCATATAATATATAAAAAGGTGGTTGCTAATGTAGAATTTTGTTAGAGTATTAGAATGCTTACTTCACTTGAATAAAATTAAGTAGGAGGTGGCTTCCTTGCTTACAATGTAAGTAAGGAAAAGTATTTGGACATATATAGTATAAGTATAGTGATTGTTTTAATTGCCTTAACGGCATTTTTCGTTGCAGCAGAATTTGCAATTGTTAAAGTGAGAAGTTCACGAATTGACTATTTAATTGCAGAAGGAAATAATCGTGCAACATCGGTCAAAACAGTCATTACAAACTTAGACGAATATTTATCTGCTTGTCAGTTAGGAATTACTGTTACAGCTTTAGGAATTGGGTGGTTTGGTAAACCTGCGTTAAAGCAAATGTTTGATACGCTTTTTGCAAATTGGAATATCTCTACTCAACTAGCAGACATTTTTGCTGTAACTTTAGTATTTTTGTTAATTACTTTTTTACATGTTGTAATAGGGGAATTGGCCCCAAAAACATTTGCAATTCAAAAATCTGAACAAGTGAGTTTGCTTGTTTCTAAGCCGTTAATTTTCTTTTATCGTATTGCATTCCCATTCATTTGGCTATTAAATGGTTCAGCTCGAATCATTACGAAGCTGTTAGGGCTGAAACCGCCGAAGGGGCATGATGAGGTTCATTCAGAAGAAGAATTACGGTTGTTAGTTTCAGAAAGTTATAAAAATGGTGAGATTAATCAATCTGAATATAAATATGTAAATAAAATTTTTGAATTTGATGATCGGATTGCAAAAGAAATAATGGTACCTCGAACTGAAATGAATATTATAAGTAAAGAAATGCCTGCTGAAGAAGCTTTGCAAAAAATGTCTCGCGAAAAATATACAAGGTATCCAGTTGTTGATGGCGACAAAGACCACGTAATAGGTTTTGTGAATTTTAAAGATATTTTTACTGAGTTTGTACAACATAAAGCTGTTAATAAGAAGACAGTAGAGCAATATATGAGACCAATTATTTTAGTTATCGATTCTATTCCAATTCATGATTTGTTTTTAAAAATGCAAAAAGAAAGAACACATATTGCTATATTGATAGATGAATATGGTGGGACATCTGGACTTGTTACTGTTGAAGATATTTTGGAAGAAATTGTTGGAGATATTCAGGATGAGTTTGATACGGATGAGCAACCAGAAATTCAACAAGTTAGTGAAACGAAGACGATACTAGAGGGAAAAGTACTTGTTAGTGAAGTGAATACGTTATTTGGTTTAGGGATTGATGATGATGGTGTTGATACAATCGGTGGTTGGATTTTAACGAAGAATATAGAGATTGCTGAAGAGGATTCCATTGAAATTGAAAATTATAAGTTTTGTGTGAAAGAATTAGATGGACATTATATAAAAAGATTAGAAGTTACAAAGATAGTAGAATCGATTGTTATTTTAGAAGATGAAAAACAAATTCCGTTACAAGAGCAAATTAGCTCGTAAACTCTGCTATATAGCAGAGTTTTTTTGAGCATAATGTTTTTTGAGGGATAGGGGCTATGATACAATGACATAAGTTGAACCTTTCACTAGGTGAAGTATTGTTGTATACATATATTTGGAAGGAGAAGAAGTATGAAAAAGCATTTATATATAAACGGAAATTGGAAATCTGTAAACACGTATAAACCATTATACGCACCATATTCTGAAGAAACATTAGCGGAAATTGCACAAGGAACGGAAGAAGATGTAAAAGAGGCTGTTACTGCTGCAAAAAATGCAATGATAAAAATGAATAAATTATCTGCATATGATCGTGCGACTATTTTAGAGAAAGTTGCACAAAAAATGGATGAAAGAAGAGAAGAATTTGCAGAGATTATTGCAAAAGAAGCTGCAAAACCAATACGTGCTGCAAGGGGAGAAGTAGATCGTACTGTTCAAACGTACAAATTTGCAGCTGAAGAAGCGAAGCGTATATATGGTGAGACATTGCCATTAGACGCCGCACCTGGTGCGGATGGGCGTATTGCATATACAATCCGAAAGCCGATTGGGGTTATAGGGGCTATTACACCATTTAATTTCCCGTTAAATTTAGTAGCGCATAAAGTTGGACCAGCAATTGCTGCTGGAAATACAGTTGTATTAAAGCCAGCTGATCAAACGCCATTATCATCTTATGCATTAGTTGAGTTATTTGAAGAGGCAGGATTGCCAAATGGAGCTTTAAATATCATTTCTGGCCCTGGTGCCACGGTTGGTGAGGCAATCGTCAAAAATGGTTACGTTGCTTCTATTACTTTTACCGGAAGTCCAAAAGTTGGAATCGGAATAAAACAAAAGGCTGGGCTAAAACGAGTTACGTTAGAACTAGGCTCAAATGCTGCTGTTATTATTGATGAAGATGTAGAGTTAACAGATGAAATAATTGAACGTGTAAAATGGGGAGCATTTGTTAATAATGGGCAAGTTTGTATTTCCGTACAACGTGTTTTTGTACATGAAACGAAAATGCATGAATTTCTCTCGAAGCTAAAGAAAGCGATGGAATCAGTTGTTGTTGGTGATCCACTGCTTGAGGAAACGGATGTATCAGCTTTAATTTCAAAAAAAGATGTAGAGCGAATTGATATGTGGGTTCAAGAAGCAATCAAGGAAGGAGCAACTGTTTTATGCGGTGGTAAGAAGCGGGATGCAAGAATTTTTGAACCGACTGTATTAACAAATGTTCCAGATCATGTATCTGTGCAGTGCCAAGAAGTATTCGGTCCACTCATGACAGTAAATACATTTAAAGAATTTGATGAAGCGATTGAGCAAGTAAATAATTCGCGTTACGGCTTACAGGCAGGAGTATTTACAAATAATTTATTTAAAGCAATGCGTGCAATTGATGAGCTAGAGGTTGGTGGTGTCATGATTAATGATATTCCAACGTTCAGAGTAGATCATATGCCTTATGGTGGTGTGAAAGAAAGTGGCACGGGGCGCGAAGGAATTAAATATGCAATAGAAGAAATGACAGAAATGAAATTAGTATGTATTAAAAAATAAAATAGAAAACTTAAAATTTGTGCTAAAAAACGAGTAGGGAATGTTTACGATTCCATACTCGTTTTTTTACGCTTTTAGTAACTATTTAATTAAGTGTAACTTTTACTTCATTTCTTGTTTGAAAATAGTATCTTCTACATAAATTTGTTCTTTATCTACAGCAGTAGCATGAGTTAATACTAAACCGATTGGTGTTTCTGTATCTTTATTTTGAACAATTGTAAAAGGAACATTTTTTTCGTTTGCTAATTTAATGTATTTTGATAAATGTGGGTAAGCAATGCTACCATTTAGGAGGAGTTGTAATGATTGAGAAGAGCGCATGCTACCTGCCACTTCAGAGTATACATTACTTTGCATTACTTGACCGATCGTTAAAGCGATTTCTACACGCTCACGTAATGTAGTTAAATACATATTACGTTCTTCTGGTTTGTTTTGCTTTTGGCCGTAAATGCCTTCTTGGAGATAATCTTCCACATTTTTATTTACCATATTTTTCACACCTTTCATTTTCTATTGTACGCAAGAATTAAAAATGATGCAAAAAAAAGTCGTTTTGACTACGGAAATAATGAAAATATGTGAAGGAAAAAGGGAATTTGCATACAATTAGTTAAATAAGAAAGAAAAAATAATTTTATCAACAGAAATTAACAAAATGTGACAAAAATCTATTAACGAATCGTATTTTTTGTGTTAATATTCAAAATATAAAGGGTATTCGTCGTATGGAAATGGAGGGAATGGAGGTTTTTCCAATCGATAAGGATATTAAAGAAATATTTTGTTCACACTTGAAAAACAATAGGCACCAATTCGTAGAGAACTGGAAAAACAAAATGATAATTTCCGAAAAAGATCCATTTAAACTAGAAGTAGTTCAAAATGGAGAGGATTTACTAGAGTTAATTATCGAACTTACTATGGAAGATAAAGATATAAATTATCTTCAACCGTTATGCGAGAAAATTGCTATTGAACGTGCTGGAGCAGATGCGAATATTGGAGATTTTGTTTATAACGCAAACGTGGGAAGAAATGAACTTTTCGAAGCGATGTGTGAATTAGATGTTAGCGCTCGTGAATTGAAACCAATTATGGCAAAAATACATACTTGTTTTGACAAATTAATTTATTATACTGTTTTAAAATACTCGGAAATTATATCGAAGAATTTAGAGGAAAAACAGCAATATATTAACGAAACACATAAAGAAAGACTGACGATTTTAGGACAAATGTCAGCTAGTTTTGTACATGAATTTCGTAATCCGCTTACTTCCATTATGGGGTTTGTCAAATTATTAAAGGCAGATCATCCGAGTTTATCGTATTTAGATATTATTTCGCATGAATTAGATCAATTAAATTTTCGTATTTCGCAATTTTTACTCGTATCGAAAAAAGAAATGTGGAATGAATCGGAACGGTTTTGGCTTAATGACTTGTTTCAAGACATTATACAATTCTTATATCCGAGTTTGGTCAATGCGAATGTTTTGATTGAAAAGAATTTACCGTATCCAATTCCGCTTGTTGGTTATCGAAGTGAAGTGAGACAAGTATTTTTAAACATATTAATGAATTCAATTGATGCTCTTGAATCAATGAAAGAAGAACGGAAAATTATCATTGATGTATTTGAAGAAGATCAAGCTATTCGAATTGTGATAAAAAATAATGGACCAATGATTCCAGCTGAAAATGTAGAAACGATTTTTGAACCATTTGTAACTACTAAAAAGTTAGGAACTGGTATTGGATTATTTGTATGTAAACAAATTGTGGAAAAACATAATGGATCCATTATGTGTCGATCAGATAACGATTGGACAGAATTTCAAATTGCATTTCAAAAATAAACAGTCTACACCAAATGAATGGTGTAGACTGTTTTAATTTGTAAGTATAACGGCTTCTAATTTAGGATCTTTAGTTGAATAACCTACTATTGAAATTGTATAAATAACATTTGGTTCAACATTGAATTTCGGTATAGTCAATAAAACGTTTTTATTATCTGCGAGTGAAATTTCAATATCTGCTGTACCAGGGCTAACTTGTAAAAAATCTGTTATTTGTTTAAAGAGTACATTTTCAAATAAATGATCTCCATCTTTTAAATCTACATTTACAACAGGGGTATCTGGAGAGAAATGTGCAAAGCGTATTTTAGCTTGACCAGCTGGTAAATGTGTATTATCAAGTATAGGTTGTAATTGTAGGTGATTATCACTATTTATTGCAGCAAGAGTATAAGTATGATTTCCCATTATTGGTACCAACGCTGAAAAGATTGGAGTTTCATTTCCGACAGGAACAATATCTATACGGTATTTACCTTGCACTAATGATAAATAAGGGCTGAATTGCTTAAATGAAATATTTTTAATAACTTTTTGTCCGTTTACTAAAATGTCAACCGCTGGTATATTTGGATCGGCATGAAAAATTCTTATATGTGACGGTAAAGCAGCTTCTTGTGAGTCTCTTGTTTCATACGCCTGTACAAGTTTTGATAGTGCATCGTAATATTTCATATATAATTCTATATATTTTTTAGGGTTACGAAACTGATAATAACGTGCGAGCTGTTCGTATTGTGTAACTTCTTGTCCATATTTTTCGATTTCAGATTGAGACATGAACATTCCTCCTTTGTCATCATTAAAACTATATGCGAAGCAAGAAAGCGGTTATGCAAAAAAAATGATTTTATAAAGGGAAAATTAAAAATTGACAACAAATATGTTTTCATAAAGAGGTGCTGGTGCTTACGAGAATTTCACAGAGTAAAGCAGTACATATGACTGTACGAAAGTAAAATAAATGCCAATTTGAAAGTGCATTTCAATTAACATATTGAATACATGTCCAAAAATCGCTAGAAAACTAGGGATTTTTTTAATTATAGGCAAATACACATACAAAGTGATAATTGTCCTACATAAATTATAAAGGAAAGATACTTTGAATCTGAGGAAAGGAGTGCCACTTCGGGATAGGGATATCCCGATAGTAATTGTGAATGAAGTTATGAAAAGGTTTTGTGTTATAGGCTGTAGGATGAATTTGTAAACTTCATTTTTCTATTTATTTTAGCAATTGACAGTATTAACCCATAAGAGAGCGTCATGACGAACTGATTAGTGTGGTTAATCGGTTCTTTTTTTATAGTTTAAAACTGAAAAGTTTACATAATGAATAGAAATCTGAATTGATTAGTAAGGTGGGTGTCGAAATTTGTTTTAAAATATGCAATTTAAAGTAGGATAATAGGAAGGAGTTTAACGGGAGTTCCGTCGAAGTGTACAGAATGTCGGCATTTAAGGGCAGCTGGCATTATGCTATAAAAACATTTGGTGATGTAGTCATTTCATATAAAAGGGAGGGTTATTTGGGCGTATAGAAAAGGGTTGGTCTTCGCTTTGAGTTCTGAATTTTCTGTTTTATAAATATTTTTAAGCACTCATTTGTATATTTTATAATAGTTTTTTGATAAATTCACTGCTTTTGCAGAGGATTCTTTTTTATGAAAGAAACGTCAATTTTCTTCATATATATATACAAATTGGAGAAATGGGGGAGCGCTATGCGCGATTACTTAATTAAACCACTTGTTGGTCAGCCGTATCCAATGATTTCACATGGAAAAGGTGTTTATTTGTATGATCAAAATGGTAATAAATATTTTGATGGTTCGTCAGGAGCAATTACGGCAGGTATTGGGCATGGCGTAAAGGAGATTGCAGACGTTATTAAAAAGCAAGCTGAGGAGATTGCTTTTGTTTATAGATCACAGTTTACGAGTGAACCAGCTGAAAAATTAGCAAAGAAGTTAAGTGATTTAAGTGTAGGAGATTTGAACTGGAGTTTCTTTGTAAATAGTGGTACGGAAGCAAATGAAACAGCTATGAAAATTGCAATTCAGCATTTTCAAGAGCGAGGTATTCAAGGGAAACATAAAATATTATCAAGATGGATGAGTTATCACGGTATTACGATGGGTGCGTTATCGATGTCTGGTCACCCACTACGTAGACAACGTTTCGTATCTATTTTGGAAGATTATCCGACTATACCAGCTCCATATTGTTTCAGATGCCCTGTTCAAAAGGTATATCCAACTTGTCAGCTGGCATGTGCGACTGAACTAGAAAGATCAATTGAAAGAATTGGTGCAGAGCATATTGCTGCTTTTATTGCTGAGCCGATTATCGGAGCAGCTGGAGGCGCGGTTGTTCCGCCGAAAGACTATTATAAAGTCATTAAAGATATTTGCGACCATTACGATATTTTATTTATTGCGGATGAAGTGATGACTGGGCTTGGTCGTACTGGAGCATGGTTTGCAATGGAGCATTGGGGTGTAGAACCGGATATCATGACACTTGGTAAAGGGTTAGGAGCGGGATATACACCGATGGCAGCGACAGTTGTAAGTGATCGTGTTATGGAACCAATATTACGTGGGTCACGTTCAGTAATGAGCGGTCATACGTTAAGTGCCAATCCATTGTCTGCAGCAACGGCTTTAGCTGTTATTGAATATATGGAGAAACATAATCTCCCTGAAAAAACAGCAGAAAAGGGAGAGTATTTAATAAAAGGCTTACAGAAAGTTCAGCAACAATCGACAATCATTGCTGATGTGCGCGGAAAAGGGTTGCTAATCGGAGTAGAATTGCAACCGTTTACAAAAGCGTCGGAGCTTATTTCAGTTGCAGCTAAAAATGGCCTACTTTTATACCAAGCAGTTTCAGGGCAAGCAGGAAAAGAAGATAGTGCACTGCTTGTAGCACCGCCAATGACAACTACATATTCCGAGTTAGATGAATTACTTTCAATTTTCTCTAAAAGTGTGGAAGAGATGATGCAAAAAGGAGGGCATAGTATCGCATGACAACTATTACAAATACATTCGGTAAATTAAAAGAAATTGAGGAAGTAATTTCTTTGTTCCATGATGATATGACATTAATGTTTGGGGGATTTGGAGGGATTGGATCCCCTCCATCTTTAATACAGGCAATTTTAGAAAAAGGCGTTACAAATTTAAATTTGATTGGAAATGACACTGGATTCCCTGATGTAGGTATCGGTCGTCTTGTTACAAATGAAAGAGTTAAATCACTAATTACTTCTCATATTGGCTCCAACCCAAATGCAGGAAGGCAACTAAACGAGGGAAGATTACAAATTGAGTTTTCTCCGCAGGGAACATTAGCAGAGCGCATTCGCGCTGGTGGCGTTGGTCTTGGTGGTGTTTTAGTTGATGTTGGTGTTGATACGATTGTGGAAGAGGGAAAACGAACAGTTGAAATGAATGGTAAGACCTACTTAGTTGAAACAGCATTAACTGCTGAAGTTTCAATTGTATATGCGAAAAAGGCAGATCCGTTTGGTAACCTTGTATTTGACAAAAGTGCACGAAATATGAATCCTCACGTAGCGATGGCTGGGGATATAACAATTGTAGAAGCAGAAGAAATAGTCCCGCTTGGAAGTTTAGATCCAGAGGAAATTGTCGTTCCAGGTGTTTTCGTAAATTATATTGTACCGTCGGAAGGAGTGAACTGGAAATGGGTATGGGCGTAGAAGTGAGGGATAAGATTGCTAGGCGAGCGGCGAAAGAAATACAAAATGGCATGATTGTAAATTTAGGTATTGGCATACCATCGCTTGTACCAAATCATTTGCCTAACGATATAAATGTTATGTTTCATGCGGAAAATGGAATCGTCGGTATGGGACCAACGCCAAGTAAAGGGAATGAAGACGAAAATTTGTGTAACGCGGCAGGTTTACCAACTTCTCTTATAACAGGAGCGAGTTATTTCGATAGTTGTACAGCGTTTGGTATGATTCGAAAAGGTTTGCTAGACATAACGATTCTTGGTTCATTACAAGTAAGTGAAAACGGTGATTTAGCAAACTGGATTGTACCTGGAAAACGTGTTCCAGGTATTGGTGGAGCAATGGATTTAGCACAAAAAGCGAAGCGGGTCGTTGTTGTGATGAATCATGTTGATAAGTACGGAAATGCAAAAATTATTTCAGAGTGTACATTGCCATTAACTTCAAAGAAATGTGTAGATTTAATTATTACTGATATGGCGGTCATGGAGGTAACTCCGAGTGGACTTATATTACAAGAATTAATGAGCCCATACACAGTAGAAGATATAAAACGACATACAGAAGCTGATTTTCAAATTAGTTCTAACTTACTAGTAATTGAATGAAGGGAGATGTAATATATGGAGCAATTAAAAAAGCAAGTTTGTGATTATATTGAGAGCCATGAAGAGGAAAGTGTGAAATTTTTAAAACGATTAATTCAAGAAAAGAGCGTATCTGGTGATGAAAGCGGTGCGCAGGCGATTGTGATTGAAAAATTACGTGAATTAGGTTTAGACCTCGATATATGGGAGCCTTCTTTTTCTAAAATGAAAGATCATCCTTATTTTGTATCACCCCGTACAAGTTTTTCAGATAGCCCAAATATTGTAGCAACTTTAAAAGGAAGTGGCGACGGGAAATCTATGATATTAAATGGGCATATTGATGTAGTTCCAGAAGGGGATGTGAATCAGTGGGAACATCATCCTTATAGCGGTGAGAAGATAGGAAATCGTATATATGGCCGTGGAACGACGGATATGAAAGGTGGAAATGTCGCACTCATGCTTGCGATGGAAGCGATTATTGAATCTAGCATTGAATTAAAAGGAGACATCTATTTTCAAAGTGTAATAGAAGAGGAAAGTGGCGGAGCAGGGACATTAGCAACTATATTACGAGGATATAAGGCAGATGGTGTCATTATTCCAGAGCCTACTAATATGAAGTTTTTCCCGAAACAACAAGGTTCCATGTGGTTTCGTTTACGTGTAAAAGGGAAAGCTGCACACGGTGGAACGCGTTATGAAGGGGTTAGTGCAATTGAAAAAAGTATGTTTGTTATAGAACATGTAAGAAAGCTAGAGGAGAAAAGAAATAGTCGAATTACAGATCCGTTATTTAAAGGGATTCCGATTCCAATTCCAATTAATATTGGGAAAATTGAAGGAGGGAGTTGGCCAAGTTCTGTTCCAGATGAATTAATTTTAGAAGGAAGATGCGGTGTTGCGCCGAATGAGACTATAGAGGCGGCAAAAGAAGAGTTTGAGAATTGGATTGTTGAATTAAATGATGTGGACAATTGGTTTGTTGAAAATCCAGTAGAAGTAGAGTGGTTTGGAGCGAGATGGGTTCCTGGTGAATTAGAAGAGAATCATGAACTCATTACAACACTTCATCACAACTTTGTTGAAATCGAAGGGAACGAACCAATTATTGAAGCATCTCCGTGGGGGACTGATGGAGGTTTATTTACACAAATTGCAAACGTACCAACAATAGTATTTGGTCCAGGAGAGACGAAAGTAGCACACTATCCAAACGAATATATAGAAGTTGATAAAATGATAGCTGCCGCAAAAATTATTGCATGTACATTACTAGATTGGTGTGAGGTGAAAAAATGAAATACTATGAATCTTTTAGAGAACAGACGAATTGTTATACAGTAGAAGGCGTTTTAGATTATTTTAATAAGCGTATTCGGGTAGATCACTATACAGGAAATGTTGAAAGTATTATACAGACAATTGACGAACTAGCAGAGGAACATTCTTTCACTAAATGTATTATTAAAGGAAAGGGAGAGCATGTTTCAACATGGCTCTCTTTCGGTTTTTTGTTGGAAGCAACGATACCTCATTATTTTCAAGGACAAGATGCATACTTTTTTGTGAAATATAATAATGATGAAAGACGAAATAGTATGCATTGGACTGAGGAAGATACTATATTAAGCGGTGTAAAAGGAAAAGAAATAAAAGAAAAAGTAGTTCCAGAGAAATTTTTGCTGAGAAAAGCGACTGAAGAAGATGCAGAAGAATTAGCAACTGTATTCGGAAAAGTATTTGAAGTGTATCCGACACCTTTAAATGAAGCGAGTTATGTATTACAGACGATGAAAGAAGACGATACAATTTACTACGTATATGAATATGAGGGGAAAATTATTAGTACAGCATCTGCAGAAATGAATATAAAAGAAGGGAATGCAGAGTTAACGAATTGTGCTACTTTACCTGAATATCGTAAACATGGATTTATGAAAAGTTTACTAATTAAATTAGAGGAAGAGCTTCGAGAAAGATCTATTTTCTGCTCCTATACAATTGCTCGATCGCTTTCTTTCGGAATGAATGCTGCCTTTCATCAATTAGGTTATACGTATACAGGAAGACTGGCGAATAATTGCTACATTTTCGATAAGTTGGAAGATATGAATATATGGGCGAAAGATCTTTCTAGTTATTCGAAAGCAGTAAAACTTCCGCCTCAAAATTCGGCTGTAAAGCAAAACAGTTAGGTGGAGCTGGGTGTTCGAAAAGCTGTACTAATTAGAGTTTCGAGTTATCTAATGAAAATATAAAATTGGTCAAAATTATAGAACGGAATCGTCATGCTTACAATCGCACATAGGTGTGCCGAAAATTCGGCATGTAATTGCTGGATTTTCGGCAAGAGGGGGGATGACATTGCTAGCAGTTTCGACACAAGAAGTCATTGAAGCGATTTTGGGCAGTATTGATGAGGCTATACACGCTGTAGATGAGAATGGAATTACAATATTTTATAATTCTGTAGCTGCAAAACACGATGGATCGAAGATTGAAAAAGTGTTAGGGAAACATCTGTTAGAAGCGTTCCCGTCTTTATCAAGGGAAACGAGTACATTGATGAAAGTACTAGATACAAAAAAACCTATCGTACATCAAGCACAGCATTATCAAAATTTAAATGGTGAAGATGTTTGTACAGTAAATACGACGTTACCTATTTTTATAGATGGGAATATTGCTGGGGCTGTTGAAATTGCAAAGGATTACTCTACAATTCAAAAACTTACTGACACAATTGTTGACTTACAGTCGAAAATAAAGCGATCATCTAGAAAAAAAGTGATTAAAAAGCATGCTGCATTTGAGACGATAGTGACAAATGATACGCGGTTTAAACAGACGAAAGAGTTAGCACAAAAAGTAGCACCAACAGACGCAAATGTTTTAATATATGGTGAAACAGGAACAGGAAAAGAACTGTTCGTGCAAGCAATTCATGAAGCTTCTAAAAGAAAAAACAAGCCATTTATTGCACAAAACTGTGCAGCTTTACCAGAGTCGCTATTAGAAAGTTTATTGTTTGGAACGACAAAAGGAAGCTATACAGGAGCGATTGAAAGAGCTGGGCTATTTGAACTTGTTGATGGTGGTACATTATTTTTAGATGAACTGAATTCAATGCCTCTTGATTTGCAGGCAAAAATGTTACGAGTGTTAGAAGATGGAGTCATTAGAAGAATTGGTGATAATAAGACGAGAAAAGTAGATGTTCGTGTTATTACCGCAATGAACCAGCCTCCAGAAATATGTTTACGAGAGAATAAAATTCGCACTGATTTATATTATCGCTTAAACGTATTTTCATTATATATCCCACCGCTTCGTGAAAGAACTGAGGATGTACTATTATTAGCATCTTATTTTTTGAAAGAATATAATAAAAGTTATAAAAAAGGTGTACTTCAAATTGATGAGGAAGCGAAAGATAGACTGCAAGCTTATCAGTGGCCTGGAAATGTCCGAGAGTTAAAACATACGATTGAACATGCTGTTATTATTGCAGAAGGGAATACATTAACAGCCAATTGTTTACCACGTACATTTCGGAAAGAGAATTTTTCGAAGAAGAAGGGTATAATGCCACTTAGAGAAGCACTTCATCAAACAGAAAAAGAATTAATAGATCAAGCGTTGATTGAAACGGAAGGGAATATATTACAAGCCGCAAAAATGTTAGGTATCCCTCGTCAAACGCTTCAATATAAACTGAGCAAGTACGACAAAACCGCCGAATAATCGGCGGTTTTTGTGTGTTTGCACGAATAAAAGAGCGTTTACATATATAAAAAGTAATGAATATGATGTTAAGTATTGATTTCATACAACGCTTAAAAATATTTTTTCGCTTATGTAATAGGGTTCTCCGCACATTTACTTATCAACAATGTAAAGTTGGCATAACTATTGCTTATATAAAGGATGAGCGTATAAAAAGGGGGAATAGCAATGTTACATGATGTATACAAACCAAATCGTCACTGGAAGGATATCGAATTATGGAAAGATGTTACTGAAGAGCAATGGAATGATTGGGTTTGGCAATTAACGAATACGATCAAAACGTTAGATGACTTAAGAAAAGTAATTAACTTAACACCTGAAGAAGAAGAGGGCGTTAAAATTTCAACGAAAACGATCCCGTTAAACATTACACCGTACTATGCTTGGCTAATGAATCCTGATGATCCACGCTGTCCGATTCGGATGCAATCAGTACCGATTTCGGAAGAGTTATATAAAACAAAATATGATTTAGAAGATCCGCTTCACGAAGATGAAGATTCACCAGTTCCAGGGCTAACACATCGTTATCCGGACCGTGTACTATTCTTAGTAACAAATCAATGTTCTATGTATTGTCGTTACTGTACACGCCGTCGTTTTAGTGGACAAATTGGAATGGGTGTACCGAAGAAACAATTAGATGATGCGATTGCTTATATTAGTGAAACACCACAAGTACGAGATGTATTAATCTCCGGTGGTGATGGACTTCTAATTAACGATAAAATTTTAGAATATGTATTAAAAAATTTACGAGAGATTCCGCATGTTGAGATTATTCGTATCGGAACGAGAGCACCAGTAGTATTCCCACAACGTATTACAGAAAATTTATGTAACATTATTAAAAAATACCATCCAGTATGGTTAAATACACATTTCAATACATCTATTGAAATTACTGAAGAATCGAAAAAGGCATGTGAAATGTTAGCGAATGCTGGTGTTCCAGTCGGAAACCAAGCAGTAATTTTAGCTGGTATTAACGACAGCGTCCCAATTATGAAAAAACTTATGCATGACTTAGTAAAAATCCGTGTACGTCCATATTACATTTATCAATGTGATTTATCTGAAGGTATCGGTCACTTCCGTGCACCAGTATCTAAAGGTCTTGAAATTATTGAAGGTTTACGTGGACACACATCTGGTTATGCTGTTCCGACATTCGTTGTTGATGCGCCAGGTGGAGGCGGTAAAATTGCACTTCAACCAAACTATTTAATCTCACAAAGTGCAGATAAAGTTGTACTTCGTAACTTTGAAGGTGTTATTACGACGTATCCAGAGCCAGAGAGCTATATTCCAGGAAGAGCGGAAGGATACTTTAAAGAGATTTATCCGAACTACGAAGAAAAACGTTCAGATGTTGGTATCGCAGGTCTTATGAGCGATAAGAAATTTAACCTCGTTCCAGACGACTTACAGCGTATGAACCGTCGTAAAGACTATGAAGATAATGATACGCATGCATCTTTAAAAGATAAACGTGATAAGCGTGATCAATTAAAAGATAAAAAATATCAAGCACAAATGGCTAAATTAGAAGAAAACGACAAAAAAACTGAGGGTGATGCAGTATGAATTGTATGTGGTGTGACAGTACAGAAGCGAAAGAAAGCTTGAATACTGTATATTGGGAATTACCAGATGGTACGAAAGCCATTGAAATCCAAAAGACACCATGTATTTCTTGTTCCTCGTGCGGGATGGACTATCAATCAGACCATACAGTAAAAGAAATTGAAGATCAATTATTTTTAATTTATACGAAAGATTTACCAAAACAACTAACATATGAAGAATTAATGGGAAGACCGCGTCTATTAAAAAGAAATTATTTCGACTTTTAACCAGCTTTTATGCTGGTTTTTTTCTTTTTTGCCTTGTATAATGTACCCAAGTTAGAAAGGTAGGGAATATTTTTGAAAAAGACATTTTACCATTATATGATGAAGCATCGTGCAGCTTTATTTAGAAATGAAATTTCAGATTTAGCAGAGGCGATGTATGATGATTTAAGTTTTCCGAAGCAATCTGAAGACTATGATGAAATTAGTTCATACTTAGAGTTGAGCGGAATGCTAGAAAGTATGTCTATATTTGATGAAGCCTGGGATTTATACATACAAGATAGATAAAAACTATTTGAAAACATACAGAATACATTACTTTGTGTAAAGTGAAGTATTCTGTATGTTTTTTTATACGAAATTTGTTGATTTAAAGCTAGTCTAGTTACTAGCTTTTTTTTGAGTGTAACGTAAATTTTATAAGATTATAATTTTTATTGAAAAAATTTATGAATATAAGCTTCTGTGATAAGCGTTTTTATGTAGGTTGCATATACTGATATCAAAATCACGACGTCAAAAAAAGGAGAGATAGAGATGGCAAGAAAAAAACAACCTAAATACAACGTAGGGGACATAGTCGTGATTACGCTATATGGAACCGTTGGGAAAATCACAAATATGAAGGTTTTAGATGGAGTTTATGTATACGAAGTCAATAATCACGATGGATTTTACGTAGAGCAAACATTGCAGCACGTTACAGAGCAAGATATGAAAAAGGGCGATACGGAGTGGATTGAATTAAATTATAATTTCACGTTTGGTGATCTTGTGCAAGTAACTGGATATGATAAAGATGTTTTCCGTATTGTTGGTTTTCGTACAGAAGTATGGAGATATAAGAATGACGCATGGGAAGATACAATTTATGAATTGTCACGGATTACGGATGGTGAATGGTTAGAAGCGGATGAGTCAGATTTAACGTTACTTGCGAATGCTCAAACGGCAAATGCAATTTTGAAGAAACTGAAACAAGATAAAGCAGGTATGAATAAATTAGATTTAGGTAAGTTAAAGTCAATTAACAACTCGAAAAAAGTGAGTGTTAAGACGAATCGTCAAGAAATCATTGATGGGTTACTTGATATTTATAACGATTATCAATTATTGTTCGATACATTTAAAGATGAAGAATATAAAATTGTAATGGATGTTGTTCATAATTATTTAGTTAAATTGACAGAGAAAAAATAGTTAACTAGAAAGAGAGAATAAATTGAACAACAACATATGCAGTATAAGGTATGCCTACAACTATTAAAAAAATAAAAAGCCACTTTATAAGAGAGTCTGCCCATTGATCTTCATGCATGAACTCTTCTTTTGTTTGTCCTACTTCATATTGATTTTCCATTATTATTTCCCCCTTTGAATAGCTTGTACTACAATCGTATGCATCTCGTCCAAAGCTTATGACCTATAAAAAAATAAAATCTATTTTTCTAATCTCATATACATAATTTTGAGATTTTTTCATAAAACAGAAATAAAGGAGTGATGCTCATGAAGGAAATTGAAGTCGTGATTGATACGGAAGAGATTGCGGAGTTTTTTTATGAGCAACTAATTGAAAGAGGGTACGTCCCAAAACGAGAAGAAATTGAAGATCTCGCAGATATTACATTTGAGTATTTATTAGAGAAATGTATGATTGATGAAGTTTTTGATGAAGAGGATGAATGAAAGTAACGACGGGCATAACTCGTCGTTTTTTACTCTTTACAAACCTGTCACAAATATAGTCAATAATTATTGGTATAATGAAAAGGAAATTTTACTCAAGAGGTGAAGGAATGTTCAAAAAAATTATTGATTCTTTATTAGGAAAGAAAAAATATCGTTCGTATTCAAGTAGTGATTATCGTCGTAGAGGGCGCTCTTATTCAAGTAGCGATTATAAACGACGTTCATCTGGTTATGGACATCAACATTATAAAAGAAAACGTAAAAGCCGTAGCTTCTTTTCAAGTAGCTGATGAAATGGCGTCGTGTACTAGCTTTATTTGATAGACCACTGCGAAAAAATACAATTGTTGCAGAACGTTATAAAATTGAATCAGTAATTGGAATGGGCAGTTATGGGGTTACATATGTCGTTAATGATTTACAAATAAATAGATATAAAGTCTTAAAACAATTAAGACAAAGTAAACAAAGATATGAGTCTGGTAGAAAATCATTTGAACAAGAGAAAATGATTTTACAAACATTAAATCATCATGCAATTCCTAGTCTATATGATCATTTCATATGGGAGAAAAAGAGCTTCTTTGTGATGGAGTACATGCCTGGTAAAAATTTTGAAGATTATATTTTCATAGATGGGTATGTATATACAGAACGTGAAGTTTTTGAGATTTTATATGAAATATTAGAAATTGTATCGGTGTTTCATAGTGAAGGCATTATTCATCGAGATTTACGCATTCCAAACATACTAATGAAAGAAAATCAAATTAGTATTATTGATTTTGGATTGGCTAAATGGAAAGGTGAGGATGATGAGCGAGCTACAACTTACGAAGGTGAACAAGCTTTGATGCGAGAAGTTCACTTTCGTAGCGACTTTTATGCGCTCGGTCATTTCTCATTATTTTTATTATATGCAGGATATGAATCTAATGAAAAACAGGAAAAACCATGGTACGAAGAATTAACTTTGGAAAATTATAATCGCGAAATTCTTATGAGAATGTTACAAATAAAAACGCCGTACTATGAGAATGTACAAGATTTAAAACAAGATGTAGCTTCTGCTTTAGAGAGGATGGAGACTCCATGTTTCAAAAGTTTTTAGCAAGCGTTGGTATTGGAAGTGCAAAGGTAGATACTGTTCTTGAAAAAGATGAGTATATTGTTGGGGAAGAAATAGTTGGAAAGGTTCATATAACTGGAGGTTCAGTTAGCCAACAAATTGAAAGCATTTACTTAACATTATCGACGTCGTATGTACGAGAAGTGGATGATAAAAAAGTAACAGCAACATATGATTTAGAGCGAGTACGCTTAACAGAACCTTTTTCTGTAGAACCGAATGAAAAAGTTGAAATTCCATTTTCTTTTCCAATGCCAATTGAAGCACCACTTACACTTGGTATGAAAACGGTTTGGATTCATACAGGTCTTGATATTAAACGTAGTATAGACCCAAGTGACCGCGACTACGTTCAAGTGTTACCCAATGCATTATTAAGTAGTGTTTTAGATAGTGTAAATGAATTAGGGTTTAAAGCACGTCATATAGAATGTGAAGAATTACCGCATCGATTACGTAAGCAAGTTCCATTCGCACAAGAATTTGAGTTTATTCCGGTTTCTGGAGAGCATTATGGGAAATTAGATGAATTAGAATTATTAATCTTGCCATGTGCATACGACAGACTAGAAATTATTATGGAAGTAGATAGAAAATCCCGTGGTTTAGCTGGATTATTCGCTGAGGCGCTTGATCTTGATGAGAAGGTGATTCGTTTTACCGTAACAAGAGAAGATATCCCTGAGATGAAGCAAAAAATTAATAATTATATTTTTTAATAAACTATGCATAAAAAAGAAATGGAGAGGAAAACTAAAACAACCGCTCCATTTTTTTGCATAGTGAGGTTATGTATGTGAAACGATATCGACATTTATACTTGCTAAGTTTTACGTTACTCATTTGTTTTGTCGTATTATCACTTTCGTATCATACCGCTTGTATTGAGAATTTTGACAATATAGTCGCACATTTTATTCAAAGCTTTCGAAACGATTATTTGACGACCTATTTTACTTGGGTGTCTTTTATCGGTTCCAAAAGAATATATTTTCCATTACTCATTATTCTTGTAATGTATTTTCTCGTTAGAAAAAAGTTGCTTAGTGCGTTACTTCTAACAATTAATTACTACGGATCTCGTTATTTAAACAGTATGCTTAAACTATGGTACGAACGAGCAAGACCTGATGTCACGCAGCTTGTTACTGCGACTGGATATAGTTTTCCGAGCGGTCATACGATGAATGCTACTGCTTTTTTAGGATTTATTGCATACGTCACAATTACTGAAGATCGTATTTCGTTGCATAAAAAATTATTAATTATTCTTATAGCAAGCTTTGTTGTATTATCTATTTCAGTTAGCCGAATATATCTTGGCGTGCACTATCCATCTGACGTATTAGCAGGATGGGCAGCTGGCGGTAGCTGGCTCGTTTTATGTGTTATATTTCATAAAACGTTCATAAAAAAAGAACCTATGTCATAATAGGTTCTTTTTTCATTGGCTCAACATGAATGTGTGCATGGTAAATTCCAAACTTTTTGCGAAGCATAGCCTCGATATTGTCAGTAATACAGTGACTTTCTCCAACATCCATACGAGCATCTACTTCAATTGTAATATCAACGTACGTTTGATTCCCGTACATACGTGCTCGAATATCTACAATGTTTTCCACACCGCCAATATGCTCAATAGCATCAGCGTATTCTTCCATTTTATCAGGATCAATTCCATCTGTTAGCATATGAGATGATTCTACGAAAATCTCCCATGCAGTTTTACAAATAATAAGACCAACAATTAAAGCGGCAATAGGGTCTAAAATAGGCATTTGGAACTGAGAACCGACAATACCTACTACAGTACCAATACTTACGAGTGCATCTGATAAATTATCCTTTGCAGCGGCTTCTAATGATTTACTTTTTGTTCGTGCTGCAATTTTTTTCGTATACAAATACACGCAGTACATAACGACAGCAGAAAATAAAGCAACCCATGCAGCGAGTACATTAGGTGCTGCTTGTTTCGGATTTAAGAAAGATTGAATGGCACTAATAACAACTTCTAATCCGACTGTTGCCATAATGAAGGACGCAACAAGTGATGCGATTTGTTCGGCCCGCGAATGCCCATACGGATGATCTGGGTCACGAGGTTTACGAGATATTTTTAGACCAATTAATATCGCTAAAGAAGCACCGATATCCGTTAAGTTATTTAAACCGTCAGCACGTAATGCACTAGAGAGGGTAATATAACTGATGATGATTTTCATAGAGGATAAAAATATGTAGGCCATAATGCTGACAATAGCACCTTTATCAGCTTCTTTATGAGAAAGAGTATCCATTTTAATCACTCACCTTTCTTTAAAGGAATTCTTTCTATAAATAGAGTATCAAACGAAAGTCGTGTGGGTCTATACAAACATTGTTGACGTTTTATAGCTTTTTAAGAAGGGGATAACAAAGTTTCGTGAAGGAAAAATATGTTGAAAAGTACAAAGTCAGGGTGTAAACCGAATTGGAGTTTATTTACTAAAGAGATAGGAGGGTAGATGGATGAAGAAACGAATACTTTTCTTACTATGTATTATTCTTATAATGACAAGGTGTAATTCATTAAACGATGAAAAACGTCAAAAGATAAGTGTGAAAATAGATGAAAGCCCTCTGAAAAATATTTTCCAGAGGGCTTTTATTTTAGTATGCTTCTAAAAACTCAGTAACTTGCTCTTCAGTTTTTGCGTTAGCACTATGTAAGTGGCCTAATTTCTCACCATTTTGGTATACAAGTAAACTTGGAATACCCATTACTTGATACTCTTCAGCGATACTTGGAAACTCATCTTTATTAATAGAATACCATTCAAATTTATTGAACTCTTCCATTACATCTCCGATAAAGTTGTCCATACGTACGCAATCTGGGCACCATGTAGTAAAGAACTTAACAACTACAGGCTCCTCGCTTGCGATGATGTCTTTGAATTCTTGTTCTGTTTTAATTTCTTTCATAAGTAAAACTCCTTTCAATATCACACGAATTTATATGCAAAATTCGTATTTGCAAACATGTTGCAAACTTATTATTTATTTTTTAGTTTTGTAGTTCGTTCACACTTATAAAATTGTATGTAACATGACTGCGCTACTAAGTGTGAAAATAACGAAACCTCACTTTTCTTTATAAGCTTTTTCCAGGATTGTGTCAAACTTTTGAATTTTATACAGAAATTAAAGAAGCCCACACTTTGATTGAGTATGGGCAGAGGGACTAAAATTAATCGCTTATTAATTTCGAATAGATATTTAAATCGATAAGCTTTCCAGCTGATTTTTCGCTCTTTCTCAGAGTACCTTCAAAAGTAAAGTTTAATTTTTCTAATACTTTTATGGAATTTACATTTGCAGGTTCAACTTTTGCTTCAACACGATTTAGTTTTAGATGTGTAAAAGCATAATCTAATAAAGAGGATATTGCTTCAGGTGCATATCCTTTACCCCAAAATGTTTTTGAAATATCATAGCCAATCTCAGTCTTTGAGTTTTCAAAATCTAAGGAATTATAGCCACATGAACCGATAATGTGATTAGATTCTTTTTCAATAATAGTAAAACGTATAGCTTTATTATTTTGAGCGAGTTCGTTAAGGAATTGAATCATATCTTTTGCCTGGTTCTCATCAGTGAAATTACTTATATTCATGAATTTAGTAACATCAGGATCAGACCATATTTTAAACATACTTAGTGAATCAGATGCTTTCATTTTCCTTAAATATAATCTCTGTGAGTGTAGTTCTGTAATCAATACTTTTACCTCCGTTATGTTGTAATGATAGGTAGATTAAAAATATTGATATCTGCGCATAATTCAGTCCCTTCTAGATTAATTAACTTTTATTATACAAGAAAATTACTACATTGAACAAAGGCGTTAATTGGAGGTAACGAAATGACAAACTCATCAATTGAATATTGCGTTCAGTGTGATTAAGAAAGTGGTGTATAAAGATGGGACGAGATGAGAGTTACTTCCAAACTAAAAAAAGAGTAGATAATTTAAAAACATTTTACATTCATTTAACCATCTACATACTAGTCAATCTGATGCTTTTTTTACTTTTTAAGTAGTGAATTAGCTATTTTTTATTTTAATTACAAAAATTGAATAAGGTTAGAAATTATATGGTTGTAATGGGAATTAAGGGATATGAATAAAAAAATTTATCCCGCATTAACGAGCAGTAAGATCCTCACCCAAAATTCAGCGGAAGCAAAGAAGTTAGGTGGAGTCGGGCTGCCCGTAAAAGCCCGATTGGTGAGGGCTGATTAAAGTTTCACTTTATTAGGGATTTGCCTTAAACATTTATTACAGTCAAGAATATTTATAATAATATGAACTAAAAAAGGTCCAATTTTTGTAATGTTGGAGGGGATTATTGTGGACATAACTCAAAGCGTATCAAGAATAGTGGTTAATGGGAAAGACCTTTCTTTCACTTCAGTTCAAACCTCTGCATGGAATCATGGACCTGTAAATGATTTAATCGTTACGACGAATCAGAGAGTGAATGAGCTTTATCAATTCATGTGGTCACAAGTACCGGTTACGATTTCGGTATATTTCCTTCAAGGAGCGGATTTACTTAGGTTCGTTAGGGTTGCGGGAATTAATGAGCGTGTAACAGGAGAATATGTATATCATTTCATTTGGTGATAAGAAGGAGTCAAAGTAGTCTAGCAGCTACTTTTTTATTTTGTCATTTGAATATAAGCGAGCGGACTAGCTTTATAGTACCCACTGAAATAAAGAATCATAATATAATTTGTAATAACTTATACGGAAGTGAGTTGAAAATCATGTTTTATTCATATTTTAATTCTGAAACTGGTATGCGACCAGCGTATGGTACATCTATAACGTATAGTGGAGCACAAAGTACAATCCAAGCTATTCAACAAGCATTGCAAATGCAACAACAATTGCAAATGCAGCAGCAAGGTGTACAACCGTATTATTCATCCGTAGAGTATTTTTACCCAGTACATCAAGTTACACCGTACGGAAGTTCTTTTCTGACTATTCCATATGGGACTGTATACAACTTATAACTAGTAAGGAATGAAGTGGTGTATATAAATAAGGGTGCAGGTTAATAGCGCCCTTATGAATAATAAAAATAGCTAGTCCAAACCTTATAAATCAATCTTACATAATATGTAGTAATAAGTTTGAAAGGGGAATTAGTATGTCTTGTTATTACTACTGTAAGTATTGTAAGGAGTATAAAAAGAAGCATCATGATTGTTGTAAGAACACTTGTAAGTGCCATGATAACAAGGACAATCTTGTTAGAGCATCCGCATTTAGAGCTAGAAATACAGTAAATCAAAATGTTCCTGCTAATACTTTTGTGAAAGTGTTATTTCAAAATGAACAATTTGATTTAGCGAATGAGTATAATCCAGCAACATCTATTTTTATGCCGAAGACTAAAGGAGTATATTCTATTATTGGAACGATTGGTTTCTTTCCAAACGATCCAACTTTAAATTATAGAGCGCGTGTAGAAATTCGTGTAAATGGAAACGCAGCGATAGCTATAGATAATGACTTTTTTGGTCCAATAAGTTTTGGAAATGTAGTAAGTGTTTCGACGATTGTTCAATTGAATGCAGGGGATGAAGTTGAGATTTATGCACAAAGTAGTATAGATGGAGTTTTAAGTCCTTTAGAAGATGGTGCACATTTTGAAGCAGCAAGATTTCCTTCTCCAATTAAATAAAGTCATTAAACAATGAGTTTACAGAAGCTTAAAGGTAAACCCTCACCGAAATGGTGAGGGTTTTTTACTCTATTAAAAATAGTAACAGGTCGTCCAAGCTATTCTAATCTATATAGCATACTATGTAAAAATAAGTGTAAAGGGGGACTAACTATGTCTTATTATTACTGTAAGTATTGTAAAGATTACAAAAAGGAAAGTCATGATTGTTATAGGAAAAGTAGTAAATGTGATAGGAAGTATGTAAAGGTGAAGTGTTGTGATGATAAGAAAGAGGAGCTTGTAAGGGCATCGGCATTTAGAGCTGTGAATACAGTTAATCAACCTGTTCTAGCAAATACTCCTGTTAAAGTATTATTTCAAAATGAACAATTTGATCTAGCGAATGAATATAATCCAGTAACATCCATATTCACTCCGAAAACTAGAGGGGTATATAATGTATTAGGAAATATAACATTTTCTCCAAATGATTTTAATGTGAATTACAGAGCTAGAGTAGAAATTCGTGTAAATGGAAATCCAGCAATAGCGATAGATAATGATTTCTTTGGAACAGGAGTATTTTTTAATAATGATGTTTCAGTAACTACTATTCTTCAATTAGAAGCAGGAGATTTAGTTGAAGTTTTTGCAGAAAGTAGTATTGCGGGCGTAATTATACAAAATGTTAATGGTTTAAATACGGTTCACTTTGAAGCAGCAAGATTTCCTTCTCCAATTAAATAAAACAGATTATTAAATATTTTTTAGTAGGTTTAGTTAATCCCCTTACCAAATGGTGGGGGATTATTATTGTTTTTCTAAAATATGTAAGTAAATAGGTAAAGTATAGTTTAATTTTCAGAGGCTTCAACCTTCTTCAGGTATTGAACAAAATAATATGTAAATAAGTAACATGCTTCTGAAAACTCATTGTTAGTAAGTTTACTAGTTTTCTTATAGAACAAGAAAGACGGAATACATAAAAAATCGTATCATTACGTTTTTTTTACTATATAGAAATTACATATTGAACATAGATTTGTGTAGGCAATGCTAATACACTGAAAAGAATAATATAAAGGCGAGTACACTATATAAAAACAAAATCAATCCTAAGATGAGTAGTATTGGATGCAGCTTGAACATATTTGACCTCCTTGCGTATATAAAGAATTTTAATATATTGTTGGTCAATTTAGAAGGGGGACGGTTACATAAAAAAAGAGCATACATAAAAAGTACGCTCTAAAGAAAGATAGGTTTTATGAGTGGATAATCTCCATACGATAATATATGTTCTTTTAATAAAAATGTGTAAAAAATCAATGAATTATCAATGGAATATCATAAAATGTGTAATTTTAGTTTAGGAATGCATCTATTTTCTTTCTCAGTTATTTTAGGTAACAAATTTGTGAAAATCGTACATTATGCGGACTAACAACGGGATAGCGATCGTACTTCAGTCACATATTTCTTAAAGTCTGGATATTGCGTGATAGTTTGACATTTAGGGGTGCATAGTTGATTAATTATAGACACATTTGTAATTACTTCGTTACAAGGACCGAAAAATGTAACTTTTAGCTTTGAATTTGGTGGGATTTTGAACAAGATAGGTTTTTTTTCCATGAAATCAGCTCCTAATATTGAGTATTATAAGTTAAAGGATATAGAGTCGTATTAGTATAATATGAAATTTCAGTGGATTTGCTTATAATAAAGAATTTCATAGTAGTAAAAGTGCTTAAAGATGTAAAGGGGAAATTGAAAATACGAAGTAAAATGTTTAATTAATATAATCAATAAATACGCAAATGGTTAATATAACTAATGCATTTTTTAATTTGCTACATATTATGTTAGTAAGAATTGTATAAGGAGGTAGTATAAAATAGTGGAAGAAAATGTACAAGCTCAGCTTTCGCCACCATGGATCACATATTTTAATGAATTAAAAAATTCAATAGGTGCTGATCCAACTGTTACAGTTGGGCCGCTTATTCCTGTTGGTGGTAATTATATTATTTTAGTGCATGCGTTAAGTAATGAAAAAGCGAGAGCATTAGCAACGCTTTTAAAATTTTTTGTACAATTTGGGAATGTAAGTGTGACAGTTATTGTAACGAATAATGAGAATGAAATTGTAAATCCATTTCCTTGTCCACTAGATGCATTTGAAATAGCTCATTTATTTCAAGTAGCACTAGAAAATAATCCTTATTTTGAACAAGTTGTGGTACAGCCTCAGTTCCCTGGCGGACCGAATGTTGTCTTTCCGGTTTTCGCTGCGGAAGTCATTCAGTTTTTCAATGACGATATTTCTAACTTATGTCAAACGTTTACAGGTGTTGCTGCCAATATATTTCGCGATGTAATGAATGATGAGGTTTGTGATAGCCCAATATTATTTTCTACAAGTTGTGTTATGAACAGTGAAAATACACAATTACAAAATAAAGATTTAACACCAAAATTGTTTTATTAGACTATAAAAAGACATTTTCATGAATAGAAAATGTCTTTTTTATGCACCAATAGTGTGCAGATTGGACAATTGTAGGTTAGCAGGAATAATCTTCAATTAATTAAAAATTTTCTGAATCTCAAATTTCATGGAAAGATAGTAATTTTGACTTAAGAAGATATAGAAAATGAGGAATGATTTATATTAGCTGAAAGGGAATTGATATTGGAAGTTTTAATTTAATAATGTAGGGGGATTTTTTCTAATATCCGTAAAAATGATTGATACCTTGATTGATAGGACGAGATTACATAACAAATGAATAGTAGGGTATATTTCAAATATGAGAATGTTTTATATGGTATATATGTTAAAGTTAATAGAAATATTTCTGAAAGAGAATATATTTTTTAAAACAGTAACGATTCTTTTTATTTATATTATAGATAGCTAGTTTTAGAGAGATAAGGTTTACAATAAAACAAGCTATGAATAAGACATTAAAAAGGAGCTGGAATGTATGGGTTATATTGTAGATATTTCAAAATGGAATGGAACTATCAATTGGGATATTGCAGCATCTCAGCTAGATTTAGTGATTGCTAGAGTTCAAGATGGCTCTAATACGGTGGATTTTATGTATCAAAATTATGTTAGTGAAATGAAAAAGTATAGTATCCCATTCGGTAATTATGCTTTTTGCCGTTTTATATCTATTGCTGATGCAAAAAAAGAGGCACAAGATTTTTGGAATCGTGGTGATCAATCAGCTAAGTTTTGGGTGGCGGACGTAGAAGTTCAAACGATGTCAGATATGCAAGGTGGGACACAGGCATTTATTGATGAATTACGCCGTTTAGGTGCGGAAAAAGTAGGATTATATGTAGGGCATCACATGTATTTATCATTTGGAGCACGTAATATTGAAGCTGATTTCGTATGGATCCCTCGTTATGGAGGGAATAAGCCAGCATATCCATGTGATATTTGGCAATATACGGATTCAGGGAATGTTCCTGGGATTGGGAAATGTGATCTGAATCGATTAGTAGGAAATAAGTCACTTTCTTGGTTTATAGATTCGAACAAAGCAAATCAATCTAACATAGTGTATAAACAGCAACCGAATGGCATTGGTATTGCAGTTTCGAAATATCCTGATGGATACGGAATAAATTTATATGAGAATCCCATGAATCCTCAATTTACAGGTGCACTCACTCAGAAAATTCCATATTTAATCTTAACAGGTTATTGGGGAGGCGGTGAGCAAGATATGATTTGTTTAGGGAACGATAAGCAGTGGGCATATTTAAAACATTTTAAGGTGAAATGGTTTTATGCAACTTCGAAATATCCTGTCGGCTACAGAGTAAATTATTATGAAGAGCCTGAATGTATGAATTATAAAGGAAATATAGATGGATCGACATCTTTTCGAGTGTGGGGTAGAGTGGGAAATGCGGTAGATATCGGGCAGAATAGTTGGATACCTGAAGAACATGTAAGTATTAAGTAACTATAGCAGCCGTATTGTTTTTGAGGTGTATGTAAAGAGTCTTCTTACTATACATAATAGTAAGAAGACTCTTTATGTTTAAAAATGGAAATGCATGATACATAGTCAACTCATATGAAATGAATTACATGCAGAAAACACACTATTTTCACAATGCCTGTGTATAGTTAATTTGCATAATGATAAAAGTGAGGTATTTGAATTGAAAAAGAAAAAAATATTTATTGGAACAATTATTTCATGCGTGATGTTAGCATTATCTGCATGTGGTTCTTCAGACAACGTAGTAACATCAAAAGTAGGAAATGTTACAGAGAAAGAATTAAGTAAAGAATTAAGACAACAATATGGAGAAAGTACTTTATATCAAATGATGTTAAGTAAGGCATTGTTAGATAAATATAAAGTTTCGGATGAGGAAGCAAAAAAGAAAGTAGAAGAAGCAAAAGATAAAATGGGTGAGAACTTTAAATCAACTTTAGAACAACTTGGATTGAAAAATGAAGATGAATTAAAAGAAAAAATGAAGCCAGAAATTGCATTTGAGAAAGCGATTAAAGCAACAGTCACAGAAAAAGATGTGAAAGATAACTATAAACCAGAAATGAAAGTAAGTCACATTTTAGTGAAAGATGAAAAGACAGCTAAAGAAGTAAAGGAGAAAGTAAATAATGGTGAAGATTTTGCTGCCTTAGCAAAACAGTATTCAGAAGATACTGGTTCAAAGGAACAGGGCGGGGAAATATCTGGTTTTGCTCCTGGACAAACAGTGAAAGAATTTGAGGAAGCTGCGTATAAATTAGATGCAGGCCAAGTAAGTGATCCAGTTAAAACAACTTACGGTTACCATATTATTAAAGTGACGGATAAAAAAGAATTGAAGCCATTTGATGAAGTAAAGGAAAAAATTCGTAAAGATTTAGAACAACAAAGACTACAAGATACGACAGGTAAATGGAAACAACAAGTAGTCAATGATTTATTGAAAGATGCTGATATTAAAGTGAATAATAAAGAATTTAAAGATACATTTAAATTTCTAGAAAAGAAATAATGATTGTAATCATAATTAGAAAAGGGAACTCATATAGAGTTCCCTTTTCTAATTAGTGTGTGAGTTATAAATAGATAGTAAGACAATACAATATTACATTTAAATATTAAGAATTACAATGGGAAATAATGGATGATAATTAAAGGTGCTATAACTATTTCAACGAAAGTGGATATTATACGGTTTTCATTATGCAAGTTTGTTACATATATTTATTCTTTAATAATGGATATCGAACATAATTTAAAAAATAATACATATAATGTTTTTGAATAAATATTTAATATGGATAATTAGTAAAAAGCTGAGCATTCGAATGGAAAGGATGTTCTTTTTGGTGTGAAAATTTTAGGATAAATAATGAATCGTATTAAACGCGTCATTTACCACATCAATAAATTAAGGTGGGGAGAATATATGAAAGTAATCTTTCAAGGAGAGGGCGGCGCGAAAATTTTTGAGTCATATGATGAAAATGTAAGTGATTTATTAGCTATATTAAAAGAAACGAAAGGGATTAAAATCGGAATTGTTGAGTATAAAGTGTTAAAGTACGAACTTAATTATTTTCGTCATCCGAAAAAAGCGGATACAGAGAGAGAGTTACATATAATAGTACAACCTAAGTATATGTAATGAAATATAATAATAAAAATCACTGATTCAGTTTTGTAAAGTTTCATAGAGTATGTAAGAAAAGAGAGTGTTGTAAATGCTCTCTTTTCTTATGCTTTGTGAGTTCGTTCATCATAGTATATGTGTTCAGTTATAGATGGTTAATAAACGAAAAAATTTAAAACTTTTTTGTTTAGGCAGGGATTTTATATTTGAGTAAATAAATATACTATGAAGTATTTTTTATACGAATATTGGAGGAGTATAAAATGAGTTTAGCAAGTTACATAGGCTGTAATGTAGAAATTCCGTTAACGGAGCCCGATTCTAATGATGTAATTGTTTTTGGACGATGTTTTGCAGATGAAAGTATGCTTGAAATTGTACAAGAGTATCAATTCCAAAAAAATTACATATATGAGGTTTCAACTAGTTGGGGAATTGAACTTGTCGAGTGGCAAAACGTAAAGGAAAAAAAAGAAGCGAAAGAAAAACTTTTAACTTTATGCAAGATTATGGAAGGTTATTTGGAAGATGGAGACTATTTCGAATTATTCAGTTGTTGGGTTGGTGATGAAGATAAGGAACGAGTAGGGGAATTGAAATTAAAAATAAATCATTTTAATATAGATGAATTATGTATTCCAGAAAGAACATTAGTTAGAATAGAAAAATAAACATTGAAATATTTTTTAAGAAAAGGCGATTTCACTTTGTGTGAAGTCGCCTTTTAGTTGTTATATGCATTTTACATAAGAAATGAGAAGTTTATTTGATAAAGGAAAAAGTATGGAGATAAATAAAATTATGTTTTTTGTTAAAAAATAATAAGTATGGCTCTTCTCAAAAGAACATAAGTTCGTGTATAATAAGAACGAATGTTCTTTTGAGAGGTAACCTAATTATAGTTTAGAAGTAAATCCGAATTTAGTGCGTATTAAAAATAACTAAGGGATAGTATGGCTAAATAAATGTATAAATGATCAAGGAGATAAAAAATGAACGATGTAAAGATACAAAAAGAAGAAAGAGAGTGGGTTCCGTTTACAGTAATATCCGAACAACTTTTAAATATGAGAAAGATTATTGGAGAGAAATTAAAAGTACAAAAACCGCTTTTAACAAACGAAGCAAAAGAGAGAATTTCTGATAAATTATTAACGTCATTACTGTCTGAGAAAGAAATATTGGTAACATATTTTGAAGATGGTTACATACTAACAAACTACATGACTGTTGTACATATCAATCCGGTAAAACAAATTGTAATTTGTACAGACGCCTTTTATAAAACTTACGTATTTAACGCTATGGATATTATTGAAATAACGTAAAAGAAGCTGAATATTAAATGGCAGCTTCTTTTATTTCTGATTTATGAGACAAATAATACAAGAAAAAGCAGCTAGCTTCGTGCTAGCTGCTGAGCCCCAGGGAAAGGGAGAAAAAGATAGGGTACTCCAAAATCAACAAGAGCTGTCAAACAGCCTGATTATAGTATAGACAAATTAAAATTTTCTATACAAAAAGTTGAACATAAGATTAGGCTGTACCCACTTGGTTTTGATCTGCAAGGTCAGAATCAAATGTATTGGTCGCGCTAACACCGCTAAAAGTATTAACAACAAAACCAACGTTTGATGCGCCAGAGCCATTATAAGCTTTCGTATTTTCTTTTGGAGAAACGTTGTAGAAATCACCTAAGTTAAATGAACCATTACTATTTTGTACAACTAAATTCCCTACAACTGATGGCATAATTTTCACCTGCTTTATAATAAGTTGTTAACATTACTATATGGAGTTATAGTCCAGATGGTTCATATAATAAAAATTGTGGAATAGTAAAACGTTTGGAGCATGGATTTCAATAAAAGTGTGTTAAAATTAATATAATAAAGTTGAGTAATTTTTTAAAAAAATTTGTATAATTGATATATACGAAAATAAAGGAGGCAAAATGTAATGAAAGATATTATGAAAAAAGTTGATTTAACAGATGCCAAATCAAGTAATCTTGTTGCACTAATTTATAGTAATGAAGTTATATTAGTTGAAGACGCATTTTGTCCAAATGAAATAAAATTAAAGTTTAATGAAATTGCAATTTTATCTGCAATTAAAACAGCTCATATTGCGAAAGTGTCTATTAGGAAAGAACTTGAAGCGCTTTTTCATGATACGGGTGTTATATTAGTGAAACAAAATGTTGATTATGGTAGTAGCCAATCTATTACCATGCATTTTGAGCAATTTAAAAAATTGCAATATGAGATTGAATATTTAAATAAAAGTATGTAATAAGGCAGCTAAATAAAGGTTCTATCATAAAGGTGGAATGTGTTGTGTTGAAAAAGTGGTTTGAAAATTATTTGGGTGAATCGCATTGTAAACATAAATATATTTTTATTAAGATGCAGGATAATGAGGATTTTAAAAAAAGGTACATTAGGTGTAGTTTATATTTACCAGTGTGAGAAATGTGGAAAAGAGAAGTTGAAATGTAAAAACGATAATGAAATAAACAATGAATTTTTAGATATATAGCAAAAAGTAACCATGATGGTTACTTTTTTTATTTATGTATGCAATATCAAAACCATTACTAAAGTATGAGTTGAGTTGATACTATAGTAAATGGCTGAATAAAAATGAAGAGAGTAAAATATAGGGAAGGAGGATGAGAGAAATGCAGAGAAAAGAAATTGGTAAATCTGTAATTATTACAGGTGTGACACAAGGGTTAGGACGTGCGATGGTTGATCGATTTCATGAATTAGGGTGGAACATATATGGTTGTGGACGTTCAAAAGATAAAATTGAGGAACTAAAAAAACAGTACAGTAAAATACATGATTTTCAAGTAATTGATGTTTCAGATTCTCAGCAAGTTAACAACTGGGCAAATTATATACTTAATAGACATACGGCTCCCGATATGATAATAAATAATGCATCGATTGTAAATCAAAATGCACAACTCTGGAAAATTACGGATCAAGAATTCGAAAATGTAATGAATGTAAACGTGAATGGTGTAGTGAATGTAATAAGAGCGTTTGTTCCCGCAATGGTAGCTAGGAAAGAAGGAATTATCATTAATATGAGTTCTAGTTGGGGGAGAGAAGGTGAAGCTGAGCTTGCGCCATATTGTGCCTCGAAATTTGCAATTGAAGGTATCACTAAATCTATGGCACTGGAATTACCTCATGGCATGGCTGTAGTTGCTTTAGATCCTGGAGGGAGTATTAGTACTCCAATGCTGAAGTCATGTGCGCCACAATATATAAATGAATCACCTACACCTGAAACTTGGTCACATAAAGCAACTCAATATATATTGAATATAACAATAGATAAAAATGGAGATTCATTGACATGCCCAGCATGCATATAAAAAGCACCTTTAAGGTGCTTTTTATATTAGTAGCACATTATATCATTCACAAAATTACATTTGAAAAATAAAATAAAAGATTAAGGGTGGAATTTATTTATTCCGCTATTTGCCAATCAGTAAGACCCCCACCTCAAAATTCAGCGAAAGCAAAGAATTTAGGCGGGGGATGAAGAAAACCCCACTGATTAAAGTTTCACTTTATTTTGAAGGGTTTAGAAAATATTTAAATAGGTGATAAAAATGAATCCAAGCGGTTTAAAAGTTACAGGGGCATGGTTTCAAGTAGGAGGGAACCTTACAGCTGCAATTGGAACGACAAGGGGATTTATTGGAGAAGAGAAAGTTGAATCGGATCTTGTTATTGTAGGAAGCTCATTACAAGCCCTCGGGTATATATTACAAATCATTGCGAGCAATTATGATGATGGGGAAGAAAAAAGAGAAAATCAAAATATAGGCTTAGAGAATCAAAGTAAATTACTTGATCAAATAGGAATTGAGCTATTAGCATTAGGGAATATATCAAATGTAATAGGAACATATTTTAATATAAATGAACAATCGAAAGAAAATGATTATCTTATTATTACAGGGAACAGTTTACAATCAATCGGTGCTTTTTTAGGAGTAGAAGCAGCTTTGATGGATATAAATGTACTACAGAAAATGATTATATTAGGTAACTCCATGCAAAGTTTAGGTGCTGGATTACAAGCGTATCAAGGTGTTTCAAATGTATTGAAAGATGAGAGAGAAAATGAAGATAGTATTTTTGATAAGAAGGATGAGAGAATAATTGCACTCATTGGTATTTGGATACAAGCGATAGGAACGTTAATTTCTGCAATTGGAGTAACTGCAATAGAGGAAGAAAATAGGCTAGAAAACAATGAAAAGGTTGAAATACTTATATAAATAGAAGGAGATACATGAATTTTATAGGTACGTTAAGATTAAAATAGTAGTAGGTTTTTTTGCCTATAGATAGAATAGATAAAGTAAGAGATGTTATATATACTTAATGAAAATTTATGTAACAACAACATCATAAGGTTTCTTTACGTATGTTTTGAAAAGGGATATATAAAATACAAAATAAGGAGTTTTCAAGGGATGATGTATTTATTAGCAATTTTTCTTCCACCTGTTGCTGTACTATTTTGTGGAAAACCAATTCAGGCAATAATAAATTTCATATTAACATTAATATTTTGGGTTCCAGGAGTTATACATGCAATTCTTGTAGTGCATGATAAAAAAGCTGATCGGCGTTTGAAAAAACAAATTCAAGCATATGATGAAATTAATAAGAGGAATCGAAGATAATTCATCTGTGAAATGTTTTTAAAAGAAAGGAGGATTAACCTCCTTTTTTTAGTGGGTGTTAAGTTTAAATTTTTGTGTGGCGGAAAGAATTTTTAATATAAGTTTTATGATAATAACTTTTAGATTGTGCATGTAATAGGCCAGTATAAATACTTTCTGGTACATTAAAGAAATCGTACATACCGTTCTTTAATTGGATTCGCAAAATCATAGAAAAAGGATTATAGCCAACAGCAACTATATTTTTTGAAATCACGGGAGATAGCTTCATCATTACGCAACTCCTCACTTTTCATTTTTAATAATTTCTTGTATATGTTGAGGTTGTGATGTTGAAATCCTTATAATTTAAGAGGTATTATACTTATATGCAATATATTAAATGTTTGTTATACGTAATTATAAGGAAGTTCACACGAAGTACATATCGTTGTGCTATTTTTATTTCACCTTTGATTTATAAATAAGAAAATATTGACCATTTGAAAAAAAGGTATATTATTTATACGAGGTATTAAAAATTCACTTTTTACATTCTATGCTTAAAGGGGCAGCGTTATTAGGAAAAATAGAAGTGAAAATAGTTTGTATAAGAAGTATTCTAAAATTTATAATCTGTGAATTGGGAAAATATTGAATGCTCCAGGTCAATATACTTTCTTAATCAAATGCATTTTAGAAAGTGACCTCAATATTTTTAAGTAAATCAACGGGAGAATTGAAAGGCAGGAGAAAGTAACATGTCAGAAAATTATCGTTCTCGAGAGGAACGACGACAAGTTAAAAAGAAAAAACAACCAGCTTCTAAAACACAAAAACCAAAAGGTAAAACATCATTCTTTCGCAAGTTTTTAATTACTTGTTTATTACTTGGTATTGTTGGTTTAGTGGCGGGGGTTGCTACCTTTTTCGTAATGATTAAGGATGCACCAAAACTTGAGAAAGCAAAACTTGTTAATCCGTTATCCTCAAAAATTTATGATAAAAACGGGGATTTGGTATATGAATATGGAAAAGAAAAAAGGACGAATGTTACGTATGAGCAAATACCTAAATTAGTAGAAAATGCATTTTTAGCAACAGAAGATTCACGTTTTTATGAGCATAGCGGAGTAGATTTTAAAGGTACTGCGCGTGCTGTTCTAGTAAGTCTTAAAGGAGATTACGGTTCTCAAGGTGGAAGTACGATAACACAGCAAGTTATTAAAAACTACTTCTTATCAATGGACAAAACACCAAAGCGTAAGGCGCAAGAAATATATTTAGCTTATAAGCTAGAACAACAGTATTCAAAACATGAAATATTAGAGATGTACTTAAATAAAATTAACTTAGGAAACCGTTCATATGGGATCGCAACAGCAGCACAAAACTACTATGGTAAAGAATTGAAGGACTTAACATTACCAGAAGTTGCGATGCTGGCAGGTTTACCGAAAGCACCGAATAACTATGATCCAACGAAAAAAGAAAATGTTCAAAAAGCAACAGAAAGAAGAAATGTTGTTCTAAACTTAATGAATCGACATGGATATATAACAAAACAGGAAATGGAAGAAGCATCAAAAGTTGACGTAGAAAAGGGACTCAAGCCTGCAACTCAACTACAAACAATGCCATACCCTGCATTTATGGATGCAGTTGTGAAAGAAGTAGAAAAAGAATTGCCAGATGCTAATATTGGTTCTGATGGTTTAGAAATTTATACTACGTTAGATCCGAAAGCACAGAAACTTGCTGATAATATTTTAAATAATAATATCATTGATTATCCGAACGATAAATTCCAAGGTGCATTTACATTTATGGATACGAAAACAGGAGAAGTTCGTGCTATAGGTAGTGGCCGTGGAGAAAATAAAGCTGTATTTAAAGGGCATAATATGGCAATTGAATTAGATCGTGCAGCTGGTTCAACGATGAAGCCGATTTTCGACTACGCTCCTGCAATTGAATATTTAAAATGGGCTACGTACCATCAAATTGATGACTCTCCATTTAAGTATTCAACGGGACAAGAAGTACGAAATTCAGATAGAAGTCATATGGGCCCTATTACAATGCGTGTAGCATTAGAAAAGTCACGAAATATCCCAGCAATTAAGACTGCGAAAGAAGTTGGAATTAATAAATCAAAAGACTTCTCTGAGAAATTAGGCATTACATTTAATACGGCACCGACTGAATCAACAGCGATTGGTACAAATGAAGTATCACCAACTGAAATAGCGGGCGCTTATGCGGCATTTGGTAATGATGGTAAATATACGAAACCGCATTTTGTTAAGAAAGTCGTTTATCCAGATGGTAAGTCACAAAGTTTTGGACAAAAACCAAAACAAGTTATGACAGACTCTACCGCATATATGATTACAGATATGCTTCGTTCTGTAGTTACATCAGGTACTGGTACATCTGCAAATATAGCATCTTTAGATGTAGCTGGTAAAACGGGTACGACAAACTACTCATCAAAACAATTAGCTCAATATAAAATTCCAGAAAGTGCAACTCGTGATAGTTGGTTTGCTGGATATACACCGCAATATACGATGGCAGTATGGACGGGGTATATGAAAGATGGTAAAGACGAGTATATTAGTAGTAAAAATACGAAAATTGCACAGTTGATCTTTAAAGAAATGATGAGTGAAATGGCTACAGATAAATCACGCTTTAAAATGCCAAGTAGCGTTATTCAAGAAGGTAGTGAGCTACGTATAAAAGGTGAAAAACGTGATTCATCGCCAAATACTAGCGTACCGGATACAACGGAGCAACCAAAACAAGATCAACAGCAAAAAACTGAAGAAGAGAAAAAGCAAGAAGAATTAAAGAAACAAGAAGAACTGAAAAAACAAGAAGAGCAAAAGAAACAAGAGGAACTTAAGAAGCAAGAAGAACAAAAGAAACTAGAAGAGCAAAAGAAACAAGAAGAAGAAAAGAAACAAAATGAACAAAATAACGGAAATGGCCAAGGAACGACACCTCCAGCAAATAACGGAGGAGGTCAAGGAACGACACCTCCAGCGAATAACGGAGGAGGTCAAGGAACGACACCTCCAGCGAATAACGGAGGAGGCCAAGGAACGACACCTCCAGCAAATAACGGAGGAGGCCAAGGAACGACACCTCCAGCGAATAATAATGGAGGTCAAGGAACTCCAACCCCACCTGCAACAGTACAACCAAATAATGGTGGAAATGCAGGAGAGGTTCCTGCCAATAATGGACAATAAGAAAAATTTATAGAAAAGTTTTCAAAAGAGCACTTAAGATTTGTAGGAATTTACAATCTTAAGTGCTTTTTTTATTTTGCTACAGAAAATGTAATGTTAAGGGCTGGATAGAAGAAAAAGAATGAATTAACGTAAAGAGAGGAAAGCCTATTTGCAAAAGATGGTATGTGTTGGTTAGGCTATCCCGCAAAGTGACTAACTGTGATGAATCATATAAAGTATTAAATAAGTAAAAATTATATTCAAATCTTTAATAAATATCTTTCTTTAGTGGTTACTTTAGTTGGGAAAATAATTTAAAAAGTCGAATTTCTTATTTAGGAAATTCGACTTTTTATGTTGAAACTGGAGTGAAGTTAATCTTTATTGCAATGTAGGGGGAATACAGTGATGGCTATTAAATGTTAAACGTGCCATAAAAATTTTGAAAATAAATTGATGGGAAATGATAAAAGACTTGAGCCTGAGGTGGTGGAGCGTAGCTAGGGTGATAAAAGGTAGTGCTACTTGGATGGGCACCATGATGCCAAAATGAAGGGGTAGCTTGACCTGGTGATTGGTATTGTTGCCAAATTGCTGGAAGTTCAATGCCGACATCGGAACTTGCTGTATGAACGGCGGGGGCATGTATTTCGGGTATCGAAGGAACCGCGACAGTTACTCTTGATGATAATACCCACATAAAATAATCACTCCTAAGTTGTGATAATAAATTAGTATATTCTTTTCGCACGTATAAAGGTACATATATAGGACTTTCGTTTAAAACATGCGTACAAAGTCTTAAGACTAATGTAAGCTGATGGTGGACTATTTAATATGAAAAGATACGTCTATTTACGGAGGGAAAAGAGATAAAAAAAATGTACAATGAGGGTGTTAATCGTAATATTTTACGAGTGTATGGAGGTATTTTTATGGAACGATTATGGACGAAATCATTTATTCAAATGACTTTCGCAATGTTATTTTTATTTACAGGATTTTATTTACTTGTTCCAACGCTCCCGCTCTTTATTAAAGAGATAGGTGGCAATGAATCGCAAGTTGGACTCATGATGGGAATGTTTACAATAGCTGCTGTTGTAATACGACCGATTATTGGAGGAATGTTAGATCAATATGGTAGAAGATCCTTTATTATTTTCGGTCTCATCTTTTTTGGATTAACGATGTATTCCTATAATATAGCATCGACTATTGTCCTTTTAGCTGTTTTACGTGTTATTCACGGAGTAACATGGGCTGTTTCTACAACAGCTGTTGGAACAGCAATAACGGATATTATTCCAGATTCACGCCGCGGTGAAGGTATGGGTTGGTACGGGATGGCGATGACAATTGCAATGGCAATCGGACCAATGATTGGATTATGGGTTGTACAAAATTATTCATTTCATGGTCTATTTTTATTAGCGACGTTGTTATCTTTTATGGCAGTCGTATTATCACTAATAACGAAGATGCCATTTACGCCACAAAAAGAAAAAGGGAAAATTCAGCTATTTGAGAAATCCGTATTAACAATCACGATTGTAGTATTCTTTTTATCGTTTGCATATGGAGGAATAACAACCTTTTTACCGTTATTTGCATCATCAATTCATGTGAATCCGGGAACTTTCTTTCTTGTATATGCAATTGCATTAACAATTGTAAGACCAATTTCAGGGAAACTATTAGATAAGTATGGAGAAGTATTCATCATACTCCCAGCATTATGTATTACTATTTTAGCTATAGTTGTTTTAACTATTTCAAATGGTTTGTTAGGTGTAATTATCGCAGCAACATTATACGGTATTGGATTTGGTTCAGCGCAGCCAGCTTTGCAAGCGGCAATGCTTACAATTGTTGATCCGAGTAAAAGAGGAGTTGCAAATGCTTCATTTTTTACAGCGTTTGATTTAGGAATCGGGTTAGGTGCTATTTTACTTGGAGTTGTTTCACAAATGTTTGGTTATCGTATTTTATTTTCAGGGAGTGCAATTTCAGCATTGATAGCTTTAATTATTTTCGTCTTCTTTGTAAAACAACGATTAGGAAAAAAAGAGTTTGCGTAAACTGGAGGAATAAAGATGAGAATTTCAATTGATCGTAAAGCTCTGCAATGGTTCCAGGAAGAATTACGTATAAAGAACGGTGAATCTGTACGTTTTACTGTAAGGTATGGAGGGGATAGTTCAATTCAGCCCGGATATTCTTTAGGGGTTGTTGCTGAGAAACCAGATGGGGAAATAGTGTCAGTTGAGAAGGAAGGTATTATATTTTTTGTAGATTCTGATGATCTTTGGTATTTTCAAAACTATGATTTATTTGTAAGTTATCATGAGGAAATGGAAGAAATTCAATTTAATTATGTAAAATAATAACTTTATTAAAAATGAATAAGTTTTATATAAAAATTATATTTAAGAGATAGTGAAATAAATATCATATAGTAACGAGCTGTATTTATGTACAGCTCGTTTTTTTTATTTCTCAAATAAAATTAGAATAATTGTATATTTGGCGGTGTTATATGAAAAATCTTTATATCTTGTTTTTGAAAATACGCAAAAAAGTCTATTCTTTCTTTATAAAATATAAGAATTATTTTCAAAAAATTGTATTGTTACAGTAAGAAAAGTGTAGGAAACTTATCATTATAAAATAAATTGAAATCTTCTAAAAACTCTGATACATTGAAATAGAAATGTAGTTTCACAATATTGTAAAGGCTTACAGTTATGTGCACGAAGATCTATTAGGATTGGAGGAAATAATGATGAAAGCTGAAGAAAAATTTTCCCCGGGATTAGATGGTATAGTGGCAGCGGAGACGAAAATCTCGTTTCTTGACACAGTAAAAGGTGAAATTGTAATTCAAGGGTATGACTTAATCGAACTCTCAAAAACAAAAGAGTATTTAGACATTGTGCACCTTTTATTGGAGGAACATCTACCGAATGAAGATGAAAAAGCAACACTTGAAAAGAAATTAAAAGAAGAATATGCAGTACCAGAAGGTGTATTCAACGTACTAAAGGCATTGCCTAAAGAGACGCATCCCATGGATGGATTACGTACAGGTGTGTCAGCGTTAGCTGGTTACGATAATGATATCGAAAACCGCTCGTTAGAAGTGAATAAAAGCCGAGGGTACAAGCTGTTAAGTAAAGTGCCAAACATTGTAGCGAATAGCTATCATATTTTAAATAATGAGGAGCCAATTGAACCTCTTAAAGAATTATCTTATAGTGCGAATTTCTTCTATATGTTAACTGGTAAAAAACCAACTGAACTTGAGGAAAAGATCTTTGATCGTTCCCTTGTTTTATATAGTGAGCATGAAATGCCAAACTCTACATTTACAGCTCGCGTTATTGCATCAACACAATCAGATTTATACGGTGCTTTAACAGGTGCAGTTGCATCTTTAAAAGGAAGTTTACATGGCGGTGCAAATGAAGCGGTTATGTACATGCTTTTAGAAGCTGGTAATGTTGAGAAATTTGAAGAGTTATTACAGAAGAAATTATATAACAAAGAAAAAATTATGGGCTTTGGACACCGTGTTTATATGAAGAAGATGGATCCAAGAGCACTTATGATGAAGGAAGCTTTAAAACAGTTATGTGATGTAAAAGGTGATTATACACTATATGAAATGTGTGAAGCTGGAGAAAAGATTATGGAAAAAGAAAAAGGAATTTATCCAAATCTTGATTATTATGCAGCTCCAGTATATTGGATGCTAGGTATTCCAATTCAACTTTACACACCTATCTTCTTTAGCTCTAGAACAGTGGGATTATGTGCGCACGTTATTGAGCAACATGCAAATAATCGTTTGTTCCGTCCGCGTGTAAATTATATTGGCGAGCGACATGTACTTAGTAAATAAGAACAACTGGGGAGTTGTTAGCACCGCCCGCCAGATGGGTGTTTGACCGACACCCATCATTAATAATAACGAATTTTCGACAGAAAGGGAAGGATAGCATGATTAAAACAAATGAAATTAAGCAAAAAGATGCATTATTAGAAGAGATTACGGATTATGTATTAAATAAAGAGGTTACTAGTGCAGAAGCATTCAGTACAGCTCGTTACGTATTACTTGATACACTTGGATGTGGAATTTTAGCATTACAATATCCAGAATGTACGAAATTACTAGGACCAGTTGTGCCAGGAACAGTCGTGCCAAATGGTACACGTGTACCAGGTACGTCTTATGTACTAGATCCAGTAAAAGGTGCATTTAATATCGGATGTATGATCCGTTGGTTAGACTATAACGATACTTGGCTTGCAGCAGAGTGGGGACATCCATCTGATAACCTAGGCGGAATTTTAGCGGTCGCAGATTATATTAGCCGTGTTCGTATTTCAGAAGGAAAAGAAGCTTTAAAAGTACGTGAAGTATTAGAAATGATGATTAAAGCACATGAAATTCAAGGCGTGCTGGCTTTAGAAAACAGCTTAAACAGAGTTGGTCTTGACCATGTATTATATGTAAAAGTAGCAACAACTGCAGTAGTTGCGAAAATGCTTGGCGGAACACGTGAAGAAATCTTTAATGCATTATCACATGCGTGGATTGATAATTCTAGTCTTCGTACATATCGTCATGCTCCAAATACGGGCTCACGTAAATCATGGGCTGCAGGTGACGCAACGAGCCGCGGTGTTCATCTTGCAATGACTGCTCTAAAAGGTGAAATGGGTTATCCAACAGCATTATCTGCGCCAGGATGGGGATTCCAAGATGTATTATTCAATAAACAAGAATTAAAATTAGCAAGACCACTAGAGTCATATGTAATGGAAAATGTATTATTTAAAGTGTCATATCCAGCAGAATTCCATGCACAAACGGCTGCAGAATGTGCAGTGAAGTTGCATCCGGAAATTAAAGAGAGATTAGATGAAATTGACCGTATTACAATTACAACTCATGAATCAGCAATTCGTATTATTGATAAAGAAGGGCCATTAAATAACCCAGCTGATCGTGATCATTGCTTACAATACATTACGGCAATTGGTTTATTAAAAGGAGATATCGTTGCAGACGATTATGAAGATGCAGTAGCAAACGATCCACGTGTAGATGAATTACGTAATAAGATGGTTGTTGTTGAAAACAAACAGTACAGTTTAGATTACCTTGACCCGAACAAGCGCTCAATCGCCAACGCTGTTCAAGTTCACTTTAAAGATGGCACAGTAACAGAAAATGTGGAATGTGAATATCCACTTGGTCACCGTTTCCGTAGAGACGAAGCAATTCCAAAAGTTGTTCAAAAATTCACTGCAAATATGGCAGGTCATTATTCTAGTAAGCAACAAGAACAAATTCATGAAGTTTGTTTAAATGAAGAAAAACTAGAAAATATGAATGTAAACGAATTTGTAGATCTATTCTTAATTTAATAATAGGGGGAATTTAGAATGGCTTGGGTTGTGAAAAAGCAGTCAACACAAGAGGAGCTTGCGAATCGATTTCGAGCTTTAGTAGAAGCAAATGAAATTTTGCAAATTCCAGGTGCTCATGATGCAATGGCGGCTTTAGTTGCAAAAAATACAGGTTTTTCAGCTCTTTATTTATCAGGAGCTGCTTATACTGCAAGTAAAGGCTTACCAGATTTAGGTATCGTGACGTCTACTGAAGTGGCTGAGAGAGCAAGAGATTTAGTAAGAGCTACAGATTTACCTGTTCTTGTTGACATTGATACAGGATTTGGTGGTGTACTAAATGTGGCGAGAACAGCTGTAGAAATGGTGGAAGCGAAAGTAGCAGCTGTCCAAATTGAAGATCAGCAATTACCAAAAAAATGTGGGCATTTAAATGGTAAGAAACTTGTTACTACAGAAGAATTGGTTCAAAAAATTAAAGCGATTAAAGAAGTTGCACCGAGCTTATACATTGTAGCACGTACTGATGCTCGTGGCGTTGAAGGATTAGATGAAGCAATTGAAAGAGCAAATGCATATGTAAAAGCAGGTGCAGACGCAATTTTCCCTGAAGCGCTTCAATCAGAGGAAGAATTCCGTCTATTTAATAGCAAGGTAAATGCACCTTTACTTGCGAATATGACTGAATTCGGAAAAACTCCATATTATAGTGCAGAGGAATTTGCAAATATGGGCTTCCAAATGGTTATTTATCCTGTAACTTCACTTCGCGTTGCAGCGAAAGCGTATGAAAATGTGTTTACTTTAATTAAAGAAACAGGTTCTCAAAAAGATGCACTTTCTAATATGCAAACGAGAAGTGAATTATACGAAACAATTTCATATCATGACTTTGAAGAGTTAGATACTGGTATTGCAAAAACAGTATTATCAGAAGATCAATAGATAAAGCAGCGAAGGCGATGAAAATACATCTTTGGCAAAATAAAATGCTTGATGTGAAAAATCATCGCCTTCTATTTTCAAAAAAGATATTCCACTCATCGTAGACGAGCATAAGCAAAAAGCTATGAAAGCCGAATGATAGGGGGATACATATGGAGAAAACGAAGTTACCATGGGATGAATTTTTTTCACTCAATAAAGATACAAATCATACTTACTTTACACCAGAAGATTTTTCAGGTGATGAAGATTTAATCGCAAAAACGACTGAACAATTCGTTAAACAAGAAATTTTTCCACAAATGGAGAATATTGAACAACATAACTATAAAGTTTCTCGTCAATTATTTGAGAAAGCTGGGGAACTTGGATTATTAGGCATTGAGGTACCAGAAGCTTATGGCGGGTTTGAGTTAGGAAAGGCTGTCTCAGGTCTTGTAGCAGAGAAAATGGGTTACGCTGGTGCGTTTAGCGTTTCTTTTAATATACACGCTGGTGTCGGTACATTGCCTTACATATATTATGGAACGAAAGAACAGAAAGAAAAATATTTACCGAAAATCGCATCGGGAGAATGGATTGGTGCTTATGCTTTAACTGAGCCAAATGCTGGTTCGGATGCATTAAGTGCAAAAACAAGCGCCGTATTGAATGAAGAGGGAACAGCTTGGAAGTTAAATGGTGAGAAGCAATGGATTACAAATGCTCATATGGCAGATGTATACGTTGTTTTTGCGAAGACAAATAAAGGAATGACAGCGTTTATTGTCGAAAGAACATGTGAAGGTGTATCTATTGGATTAGAAGAAAAGAAAATGGGGATTAAAGGTTCTTCAACAGCGACTCTTATTTTAGAAGATGTTGTCATCCCTGCTGAAAATGTTTTAGGGGAAGTTGGGAAAGGGCATCACGTAGCCCTTAATATTCTTAACTTTGCTAGACTTAAACTTGCTTTTGGAAATATTGGAACAGCAAAACAAGCAATTGGTTTGTCGGTTCAATATGGAAAAGAGCGAAAACAGTTCCAAACGGAATTAGTAGACTTTACGATGATTCAAGAGAAAATTGCAAATATGATCATTGCTACATATGGAGCAGAAAGTGCAGCTTATCGTACAGCAGGTGTAATCGATGAAGCAATTCATGAGAGCGATGAAGATCTTATGAAGAAAATGTCCCAATTTGCAATTGAATGTGCACTTAATAAAGTGAACGCTTCTGAAACACTTGCTTATATCGTAGATGAAGCTGTACAAATTCATGGTGGTTACGGTTATATGCAAGAGTATGAGGTAGAACGATTATATCGTGATGCTAGAATTAGTCGTATTTTTGAAGGAACGAATGAAATTAATAGATTAACAGTTGCCAAAATGTTAATGAAGCAAATCGAACAATTAGAAGATACTGAAGTAGAAAGTGATGTAGCAAATGTCGAAAGAAACCATCGTTACATTTTATTAGCAAAAAAATTGTTGAAACAATCTTTGAAAACGCTCTCTAAAACTCCAGGTCTAAAAATCGACCAAGAACAAGAATATTCACGTGTAATTTCAAATATGTTGACGGACGTGTACGTCATGGAATCAGCGTTTTTACGTACGAGAAAAGCGGTAAGTAAAAATGGTGAGGAAAAAGAACGTACGAAGCAACTCATAACGGATGTTATTTGTGAAGAAGGATACCGTAAAGTAGAAGAATCAGTGATTTCTGTACTTTCGGCGGCTGTTACAGAAGAACAAGATAGACATGTGATTTTAGCTGAAATCCGTCAATTATTAGTACCTTTATACACGAACGTATTTACGAAGAAGAGAGAAATTGCGAAAGCTATTATAAATCGCGGGAAATATATTGTGTAAATAGGAGGAAAGCGAAATGAAAAAGATTGGTTTTATCGGTTTAGGTAACATGGGTCTTCCGATGTCAAAAAATCTAGTTAAATCAGGTTACACAGTATATGGCGTGGACTTAAATAAAGAGGCAGAAGCGTCCTTTGAAAAAGAAGGCGGAATTATCGGTCTATCAATCTCAAAACTAGCAGAAACATGTGATGTAGTTTTTACAAGTTTACCTTCACCTCGCGCTGTTGAAGCGGTATATTTTGGAGCAGAAGGATTATTTGAAAATGGTCACTCGAATGTAGTTTTCATTGATACAAGTACGGTATCGCCGCAGTTAAACAAACAATTAGAGGAAGCTGCAAAGGAAAAGAAAGTAAACTTTTTAGCAGCACCTGTGAGCGGCGGTGTAATTGGAGCCGAAAATCGTACATTAACGTTTATGGTTGGTGGATCAAAAGAGGTATATGAGAAAACGGAATCTATCATGGGCGTACTAGGCGCGAACATTTTCCATGTTAGTGAGCAGATTGATAGTGGTACAACTGTTAAGTTAATTAATAACTTATTAATTGGTTTTTATACAGCTGGTGTAAGTGAAGCTTTAACATTAGCGAAAAAGAACAATATGGATTTAGATAAAATGTTTGATATTTTAAATGTAAGTTACGGCCAAAGCAGAATTTATGAACGTAATTTTAAAAGTTTTATAGCACCTGAAAACTACGAGCCAGGATTTACTGTGAACTTATTGAAGAAAGATTTAGGGTTTGCAGTTGACTTAGCTAAGGAAAGCGAACTCCATTTACCGGTAAGCGAAATGTTATTAAATGTATATGACGAAGCGAGTCAAGCTGGATATGGTGAAAACGATATGGCTGCTTTATATAAGAAAGTTAGCGAGCAATTAATTTCTAATCAAAAATAAATTATACAAAGGAGAGAATACAATGATTACAACTGAAATTAAACGAGTTAAAAATCACATTAACGGTGAGTGGGTTGAATCGACAGGTACGGAAGTAGAAGCAGTTCCAAATCCAGCGACTGGAAAAATTATCGCTTACGTTCCACTATCTCCAAAAGAGGATGTTGAAAAAGCTGTTGAAGCGGCAAAAGCAGCATTCGAAACATGGTCTAAAGTACCAGTTCCGAATCGTTCAAGAAATTTATATAAATATTTACAGCTATTACAAGAACACAAAGATGAGCTTGCAAAAATCATTACGCTAGAAAATGGTAAGACGCTAACGGATGCAACAGGTGAAGTACAGCGTGGTATTGAAGCAGTAGAACTTGCAACATCGGCACCTAATTTAATGATGGGACAAGCGCTTCCGAATATTGCTAGCGGAATTGATGGATCAATTTGGCGCTACCCAATCGGAGTTGTTGCTGGTATTACACCGTTCAACTTCCCAATGATGATTCCATTATGGATGTTCCCACTTGCAATTGCTTGCGGTAATACATTCGTATTAAAAACATCGGAAAGAACGCCACTTTTAGCGGAGCGACTTGTAGAATTATTCTATGAAGCAGGTTTCCCAAAAGGCGTATTAAATTTAGTACAAGGCGGAAAAGATGTTGTAAATAGCATTTTAGAAAATAAAGATATTCAAGCTGTTTCGTTCGTTGGCTCTGAGCCGGTAGCTCGTTACGTATATGAAACAGGTACAAAACACGGAAAACGTGTACAAGCGTTAGCAGGTGCGAAAAACCATGCGATTGTAATGCCAGATTGCAATCTTGAGAAAACAGTACAAGGTGTAATTGGATCTGCATTTGCAAGTAGTGGAGAGCGCTGTATGGCATGCTCAGTAGTAGCAGTAGTGGATGAAATTGCTGATGAATTCATTGATGTATTAGTAGCAGAAACGAAAAAATTAAAAGTAGGCGATGGCTTTAACGAAGATAACTATGTTGGACCATTAATCCGTGAATCTCATAAAGAGCGCGTTTTAGGCTATATTAATAGCGGTGTAGCAGATGGGGCAACTTTATTAGTAGATGGCCGTAAAATTAATGAAGAAGTTGGAGAAGGTTACTTTGTAGGTGCGACAATCTTTGATGGCGTGAATCAAGAAATGAAAATTTGGCAAGATGAAATTTTTGCTCCAGTATTAAGCATTGTACGTGTTAAAGATTTAGAAGAAGGTATTAAACTAACAAATCAATCTAAATTTGCAAACGGTGCGGTTATTTATACGTCAAATGGTAAACATGCACAAACATTCCGTGATAACATCGATGCTGGTATGATCGGTGTAAATGTAAACGTTCCAGCACCAATGGCATTCTTCGCATTTGCAGGAAATAAAGCTTCATTCTTTGGTGATTTAGGTACAAATGGTACAGATGGCGTTCAATTCTATACACGTAAAAAAGTTGTAACTGAGCGCTGGTTTTAATATAGAGTAAACAGCCAAATCAACTATTAAATGAAACCCACCACCACTATTAATAGTGGTGGTGGGTTTCATCTTGTTAATTATTTTTTTCAAAAGCTAGTTTAATACCAAATCCAATTAGGACGACTCCTGTTAGCCCTTGAATATAACGTTGCGTCTTTGGTTTTTTCATAAAAGCACTAATTTTATCAATTAAAAATATATAAAATGCAAACCAAATGACTGTTAAAACGAGGTAAGTAAGACCCATTACAAGAAGTTGAATAAATGTATTATGATTTGGATTTAAAAATTGCGGTAAAAAAGTTAAAAAGAAGACTGCAACTTTAGGATTTAATAAATTTGTAAGAAATCCTTGGCGAAAGCAAGAAGTATGTTCGTTTTCATTATTCAAAGATAGATCATTTGTATCTAAGTTTTCTTTGTTTCTTACTGCTAAAAGGGCTTTAATACCGATATATATTAAATAGAGAGCCCCAACGTACTTGAAAATAGAAAATAAAAGAGCTGACTTTACAATAAGTGCAGAAAGACCAATTACAGCAGCTAAAGTATGAATTAATAGTGCAATACATGTACCAAACACTGTTTTCACTCCACCGACTTTACCAGCAACCAATGTGTTTTTCGTAGCCATTGCTGTATCTGGACCAGGTAAAATGATAAGGCAAATAGACATAATGATGAAAAGAAGATAATTTTCTATCATAGCCGCCCCTCCTTTTTATTTTTAGAATATTTGATTAAAATCAGTGTAGCACAAAAATGTATTTAATAAAATTAAATTTTATTAAAAATTATTAAATAAAAAAAGGCTATATAGTAGCTGTAATTTCACTACTATATAGCCTCGATTTTATCCCGCTATTTGCGAGTAGTAAGATTTCCACCGCACAAGATTTAGCTGAAGCAAAGAAGTTAGGTGGGGGATGAACAAAACACCCACTCATTACAGTTTCATTTTATGCATTAAGTAAATTAAAGAAACGATTCACATCTTCTTCTGAAACGTCACTTAACTGTTTATATTTATAATTCGGATTTTGATCTTTATCAACGACAACGGAGCGTACTCCTTCGAAGAAATCTTCATGTCTCATGAAGTTTTTAGCAAGTATAAGGTCCGTAGCGAAACATTCTTCAACGGATTTATCTTGTCCATCAATAAACTGTTTTAATGTTACTTTTAGTGAAATAGGTGATTTTGATAACAGTGTTTCTTTCGTTTTTAGAGCAAAGGAGCTTTCATCTTTCTCCAATGAATGGATGATTTCTTCAATTGTATCGTAAGCAAAATGTGAATTAATTACTTCTAATGAAGGAGTCAGCTCGCTTTCTAAGTTTGGAGCAGTTGCGAATGTACGAATAACTTCTTTTAAATTAGTATGTACATCATCTTCTTTATGCCAATTTACACTTTCAAGTTCAGTAAGAAACTCTGGTAATGAATCAGATGTCATAAAGTAATCAGCAGCATTAATAAATAATACGTCAGAAGCTTTTAAAATAGATGCTGTTAAAGCAACGAAGCGTCCTGTATATCCAGGTGCTTTATTTAAGAAATATGCAGCTCCGACGTCTGGGAAGAAGCCGATATTCATCTCTGGCATTGCCCATTTCGTACGTTCAGTTACAATGCGATACTTCGCACCATTTGTAAGACCGACACCACCGCCCATTACAATTCCATCTAAACAAGCAATAATCGGTTTTGTATATTGATAAATATATGTATCAATTTCATACTCTTCTTCAAAAAAACGTTCTGCATGTTGCAATGCCACTTCATTGGAACGCGCTTCATAAAGAGTTTTAATGTCGCCACCTGCACAAAAACCTTTTGTGCCAGCTCCTTTTAACACGATAAGTGCAATACGCTCATCGTGTTCCCACTCTTTAAGTTTTTGTCCGATAGGTTGTAACATGTCATAAGATAAAGAATTAAGTGCTTTTGGACGGTTTAAAGTAATTGTTGCAACGCCGTTTTCACTAACAGAAAATAAAACGTGTTCAGTCATAATGCATCCTCCCTTACATATCTTCTTATTCTTAATTCTTGATATGTACTGAAATGTCCTTTATAAATTTTGTCAAAAGTTGACGGTAAATATTAATTTGGTCACCGCATATTTTGACGAGTTATCTTTGCAGGATTTCAGAGACTGAGGGGGAATATTACAACATTACTGTAAGTGTAATTATTTGAAGTTATAATGATAAAAGCGCTATTATATAGGTGTGAATTGTTCATTATCAATTCTAAAAAGAGTGTTTGAAGAAAAAATGAATCGTACAATTGTAATAAGAAATTTTGCACTGAATTAGAAATAGAGAAAGGAGAAATCGGAATGCCAGGACCTTTACTATTGTCGGTTATTATTTTGTCTTCTTTAATGATAGGGATAACGCAGTATTTTCATCATACAGATACGACAGAAGAAGTGAAGGATAAAGTACGTCTCGTATTTCCGATTTTTATAATATCTATTTCATTCTGTATTTTATTAAATAAAGATGGGTACATTGTCGCAGTGTTCTCATTTTTCGTCGCAATCGTTTTAATTACCGTTTTATATTATGTAATGAAAGACTTTATACAAAAATAAAGATGTCACAATAGGCATTTTTATTTTGGAGAAAATATAAAATTTCACATACCGTACTTTATATAAAATACATAAAACATATAACAATAGAAAAGTGTGTACTTTGCTGTGTATGTACTTGTCAATCTTGCATAGCCACTATACTATTAAAATGTAGAGATTATAAAAAGGGGTTGTATCTATCATGAAATTTGAGATGCACACAAAAATTATTTCAAATGAAAAAGAAGTAAGATTACATATTGAAGAAAATATATTTCAATTAATATTGGATGGTTATCACTTATTTACAATTCAAGAAATATTGCCTTTATATAAATCAAATGAAGAAAGAATTGGAAGTGCAACGATATTGAAGCTAGAGTGGGAGAACGGAAAAACTACAATAAACTATCAACTCGTTTCACTAAAATCAGTAAATTAAAAGGAGTAGAAAAATATGAAGTTATTTCATACAGCGGATTGGCATTTAGGTAAGCTTGTTCATGGCGTGTATATGACTGAAGACCAAAAGATTGTATTAGATCAGTTTGTACAGGCTGTTGAAGAAGAAAAACCAGATGCTGTAATTATTGCAGGGGATTTATATGACCGAGCAATTCCACCTACAGAAGCAGTAGACTTATTAAATGATGTGCTGCAAAAAATAGTTATTGATTTACAAACACCAGTTATTGCAGTAGCTGGTAATCATGATAGTCCGGATCGTATCCATTTTGGGAGTAGTTTAATGAAAAAACAGGGATTACATATTGCAGGCCAATTTCAATTCCCGTATGAACCTGTTGTACTAAGTGATGAATATGGGGAGGTTCACTTCCATCTAATACCGTATGCAGACCCAAGCATAGTTAGACACGTGTTGAAAAATGAAGACGTACGTTCTCATGATGATGCGATGCGCATTTTTATGAATGAGCTCTCTGAAACAATGGATAAAGAAGCTAGACATGTATTTGTTGGACATGCATTTGTAACTTCTTCAGGAGAAGCGGAGGAGAATACAAGTGATGCAGAACGACCACTTTCAATTGGTGGTGCTGAATATGTAAATAGTCATTATTTTGATAAGTTTCATTACACAGCGCTTGGACATTTACATCAAGCGCATTTCGTACGTAATGAGACCATTCGATATTCAGGTTCACCACTTGCCTATTCAATTTCTGAAGAGAAACATAAAAAAGGTTATTACATTGTAGAACTGAATGAAACTGGTGAAGTAGCAATTGAAAAAAGGTTACTTTCACCACGTCGTAAAATGCGAACAGTAGAAGCGAAAATAGATGAATTATTACAGCATCCAGTAAGTGAAGATTACGTATTTGTAAAATTATTAGATGAAAACCCTGTCTTACAGCCAATGGAGAAAATACGATCTGTATATCCAAATGCAATGCACGTTGAAAGAGCGATGCAAAGGCGAGAACTCACAGATACAAATGAAGTAACGGTTTCAAGACATAAAACGGATGATTTATCTCTTTTAAAGGCTTTCTATAAAGAAATGAAAGGGTTAGATTTATCAGAAGAGAAAGAACGCCTATTTATAGATGTATTACAAACAGTGCAAGAACGGGAAGGTGAACGAGGATGAGACCGATTCAGCTTATTATGACAGCATTCGGGCCATATAAACAGAAAGAAGTAATCGATTTTGAAGATCTTGGAGAACATCGTATTTTCGCTATTTCTGGGAATACGGGAGCTGGAAAAACAACGATTTTTGATGCGATTTGTTATGTGTTATATGGTGAGGCTAGTGGAGAAGAACGTAGTGATACGAGCATGCTTCGAAGTCAATTTGCTGATGATGATGTTTATACAAGTGTAGAACTAACCTTTCAATTAAAAGGGAAACGCTATGAAATAAAAAGACAACTTGGACATAAAAAACAAGGGAATAAGACCATTACAGGACATGCAGTAGAATTATATGAAGTTATTGATGGAGAAAACGTTCCAGCCGTCGATCGTTTTCATGTAACAGACGTAAACAAAAAAGTGGAAGATTTAATTGGGTTAAGTAAACATCAATTTAGTCAAATTGTTATGTTACCACAAGGTGAATTCCGAAAACTATTAACATCTGAGACGGAAAACAAAGAAGAGATTTTACGTCGTATTTTTAAAACGGATCGTTATAAATTAATGCGTGAGTTACTTGATCAAAAGAGAAAACAATGGAAAGACGTCTTGCAAGAAAAACAAAAAGAGAGAGAGCTCTATTTCCGTAATGTTTTTAAATTACCAATCCGTGATGGAGCATTATTAGAGACATTAGCGGCACAAGAACATGTAAATACGCATCAAGTAGTAGAAGCGTTAGAACAAGAAACAACAGTGTATAAGGCAGAGGTTGAGCAATTACAAGTAGAACAAGATGTTCAAACGAAGCAATTAAAGGATGCAGAAACACGTTTTCATGCAGCAAAATCTGTAAATGAGAAATTTATAGATTTACAACAAAAGAATGAGAAATATAACACTTTACAAGAGAACCGTGCAGCAATTGAAAGGAAAGAAAAATCCTTTAAACGTGCGGAACAAGCAAAGCGCTTATTACCATTTGAACAATGGTATGAAGAAGCGATGCAAAATGAGCAGAAAGCTGAAAGTTTGTTAAAACAGATAATCGTCAAACAAGAACAGATAATGAACAGCTTTGAACTTGCTCAGGAGAAGTATGAAGTAGTAAAGAATAAAGAAGCTGAACGAGAAGAGGCTAAAAAACTTGTTCAAAGATTAGAAGAGTTACAAGCAATCATTGAATCATTAGCTGAGAGAAAGCTGAATTTACAAAATGCCGAAATTCAAATAGGGAAATTAAAAGAAAGTATGCAAAAGTTGGATCAACAACTAGAAGAGCATACAAGCCAAAAACAGAGAATGTCTGATGAATTGCAGCAATTAGAACAAGCACTTGAGCAATATGTAGCTAAAGTAGAAGAACTAACGAATATGCGAGAAGATGCAAAAGTGTTAAAGCAAGCATATGATGTTTGGCAAGAAAAACAAAAATTCGAGCAAGAAAAAGAAGTGGCAAATAATAAAATGCACGTGGCAGTTCGTGCATATGAAAACATGGAGCGCCGTTGGTTAAGTGAACAAGCTGGTATATTAGCTCTTCATTTACATGACGGTGCATCTTGTCCGGTATGTGGTAGTACGAATCATCCGCAAAAAGCTACAGAGCAAAGTAATGCGATCGATGAAAAAGAGTTAAACGATTTAAGAGATAAGAAGAACATTGCTGAAAAATTACATGTGCAAGTAGAGGAGAAATGGAATTTTTATCGACTACAATATGAACAAGTGATAGAAGAAGTTGTGAAGCGTGGCTATAACTCCGAAAAATTAGTTGAAACATATAGTGTACTTGTTCAAAAAGGAAAACAATTAGCAGCAGACGTTAATACGTTAAAAGCAAGTGAAGAAACACGTAAGCAGATTGCTGTGAACATGAAAAGCGTAGAAGAAAAAATAGAAGAACTTCAGAAACAAAAACGGGAAGTAGAAACAATGCAGCACCGTACAGAAATGGAGTGCATGCAACTTCGTACGTCATATGAACATGATAAACGAAATATTCCAGAAAACTTGCAAACAGTACAAGCTTGGAAAGCACAGTTTGACCAAGCTATGCACGAACTTAGGTTAATGGAGGACGAATGGAAGAAAGTGCAGGAAGCGTATCAACATTGGCAAAATGAAAATATACGTATTCAAGCAGAACAGAAAGGTGCTTCTAATCAATTTGAAAGTGCAAAATTGAAGAAAGAAGAGACTTTCGCACGCTTTATGAAAGAGCTAGAACAAAGCGGATTTACAGATCAATTCACGTATAAAGAAGCCAAATTAAGCGATGCCGAGATGGAGATGTTACAGAAAGAAATTCAAGGTTATTATTCATCTCTTGAAGTGCTTGCAAAACAAATTGAAGAGCTAAACTCAGAATTAAAAGATAAAGAGTATATGGATATTACATCTTTAGGTGAACACATAAAAGAACTAGAAATTAATCTCGATATAATTAAAGAAAAACGTCAACGTGCGCAAAATGCGGTAACATATATTTCTGATTTACATGAAAACATTAGACGTATTGACGAACAAATTCACGAGGAAGAAAAAGCCTTCCAAGAACTTGTTGATTTATATGAAGTAATGAAAGGTGATAACGAAAGTCGTATATCATTTGAACGTTACATCTTAATTGAGTATTTAGAACAAATTGTTCAAATCGCAAACGAACGACTACGTAAATTATCAAATGGACAATTTTATTTAAAACGAAGTGAACGAGTTGAAAAAAGAAACCGTCAAAGTGGATTAGGCTTAGATGTGTACGATGCATACACTGGCCAAACGCGCGATGTAAAAACATTATCCGGCGGAGAGAAATTTAACGCATCACTTTGCTTAGCGCTAGGAATGGCAGATGTCATTCAAGCATATGAAGGTGGTATTTCCATCGAAACGATGTTCATCGATGAAGGGTTCGGTTCATTAGATGAAGAATCATTAACGAAAGCAGTTGATGCCTTAATTGACCTACAAAAATCAGGCCGATTTATCGGTGTCATTTCACACGTACAAGAGCTGAAAAACGCAATGCCAGCTGTATTAGAAGTAACGAAGCAGAAGGATGGGTGTAGTCAGACTAGGTTTGTGGTGAAGTAAGCTTAGAAAATGGAGTAGGGAATCTATCGATACTTTTAGTGTCATATGTATGAATCATAAAACGTCGTCTCTTCATATTAGAGGCGACGTTTTATTTTATAAAATATCTATGAATTATCTGTAGAAGGCGGCGTATTCTCCAAACGATTATAAGCTTTAAAAGCTGAAATTGCCGATATAACCCCGCCTACTAAAAATAAAGTCGATCCTCCAACTAAGATGATACGACTGACATATGTTTCCCGTGCTTCTTCGACTTCTTCTTGTAACGCTGTAGGCATATGAATCCCCCTTTATAAAAGTTGTTTTATAGATAGTATATACAAACGCCTAAAATGTGTTAAAATAACTGATGATTTTATGTAGTGGATAATTAGATGAGTAGGATGCGAGTGGCTAAATAAATCTTCATCATAAATTTATGCGAACTTCACATAGAGCACATATTAACATTGTATTATGTATATGTACCAAATAAATAAAGTGAATGTAAGTTCTGTTTTCAAAAATTTAAAATCCTTTTATTTCTATATAAAAGTTTTAATCGAGGGTTTTAAAAATTTTGGAAATAGATCTTATAAAAATGGAATTCATATAAAAGGGGAATGTCTTATGACAACATATACAAGTGAAATGAAAAAAACTTTAGTTTCAGAAGAAGATGTAGATATTTTAAAAATTATGGCGCATCCAATCCGACTGCAAATTGTAAATGAATTAAGTACAAGAAAAACTTGTAATGTAACACAATTAACAGAGTTACTGAACATCCCGCAATCTACTGTTTCACAACATTTATCAAAAATGAAGGGTAAAGTGTTACGAGCAGAGAGAAGAGGTTTAGAAATTTATTATCATATTAACAATTTAAAAGCGAGTAAGATTGTTAATGTTTTAGGGTATATAAACTAGTGAAATATTTTTATATAAAATAGCCCCTGCTGTTTAGCAGGGGCTATTTTGTGTTGTTTTATGTATTTGTATTTAAAACTTTATAGTTTTTATGATTTACAATTGTTCGATCAAATTCAAAAGTACCACCGCTTACATTTGTAATTTCAACTAAGACCGATTCAGTATAAAGTTTTAGTACAGATCCTGTAATCTTTAAATTGTTTCGTTGAAAAAGTATAGTATCCCCTACGTTTGCTTTCATAGTACCTCCTCATTAAAGACAGAAATATTTTTTTATTATATATATTAAACCACGGATAGATATATTAGTGAATATTTAGTTTTATTTATTGGAAAAAAATTTGTGATTTTATAAAAAATAAGGTGAATCGAAGTATAAAAAATTTTTCTATTGTATTTAATCAGTAGTTTTTTGTATTTCATCCTTCGTTTTTTGTAACTGATTCCATGTTTTTGACGCTCTATATTGTAAGTGCTTACATAAACAGAAACATCTTATACAATGAAGGTGTCAAATCAAAAGAGGTGACCAAAATGAACATAAAAAAAGTAAATTTAGCGAATAGCATTGAAATAGAAAGAGGAGGCGGAAAGATATGAAAAAATCAACTGTTAATCCATGGTTTGTTGTCCTTGGCACAGTCATAGTACAAATGGGGCTTGGGACGATATATACATGGAGTTTATTCAATCAGCCTTTAGTTAGTAAATACGGTTGGAGTCTTAACGCTGTTGCGATAACTTTTTCAATTACTAGTCTATCTTTAGCATTTTCAACTTTATTTGCGAGTAAATTGCAAGAAAAATGGGGACTTCGTAAACTTATTATGATAGCTGGATTAGCATTAGGACTAGGGTTAATACTTAGCTCACAAGCGTCCTCATTAATATTACTTTATGTACTAGCAGGAGTTGTTGTAGGTTATGCAGATGGTACAGCATATATCACTTCACTATCAAATTTAATAAAGTGGTTTCCAGAGCGTAAAGGTTTAATTGCTGGTATTTCTGTCTCTGCATATGGTTCAGGTAGCTTAATCTTTAAATACGTTAACGCACAGTTGATTGAATCAGTTGGTGTATCGCAAGCATTTATATACTGGGGTTTAATTGTTACAGCTATGATTGTAATTGGTGCTTGTTTAATCCATCAAGCTGCAGATCAAGGAGCAGTTCATGAAACAAAAACTAAGGAATACACAACGAAAGAAATGTTAGGCACAAAACAAGTATACTTATTATTTATCATGTTATTTACATCATGTATGAGTGGCTTATACTTAATTGGTATGGTAAAAGACATTGGTGTTCAACTTGTAGGGCTTAGCGCAGCAACAGCAGCTAATGCGGTGGCTATGGTTGCAATCTTCAATACATTAGGTCGTATCATTTTAGGACCGTTATCGGATAAAATTGGGCGTTTAAAAATCGTTACTGGTACTTTTGTTGTTATGGCGAGTTCAGTCTTAGTTCTAAGTTTTGTAGATTTAAATTATGGTATTTACTTCGTATGTGTAGCAAGTGTAGCGTTTTGCTTTGGTGGAAATATCACTATTTTCCCAGCTATTGTTGGTGATTTCTTCGGTATGAAAAACCATAGTAAGAACTACGGAATTGTGTATCAAGGATTTGGATTTGGGGCGCTTGCAGGTTCCTTTATCGGTGCACTTCTAGGTGGATTCAAACCAACGTTCATGGTGATCGGTGTATTATGTGTCGTGTCATTCATTATCGCAATTTTAATTCAAGCACCTAAACAGAAAAAAGAACAAGAAGAAGAGTATCGCAGCGTAGCATAAGTATACAAATCTTCTATAACACTATGATTACGAAAAAGCATCCTATTCTATTAATTAGGATGCTTTTTTTATGAGTTATTTTAACAAGGTTAAATTACTTTTGGGATTTTTATAGATGTAAAAGTGAGTGGAATACCCATTTGGAATATATTAGAATATGATAAATTGATACATCGTATTCGAAATATATATTAAATCTTAAATGGTAAAGAAGACATTCATTAGTATTTGTAAGATATATTTTCAGAAAAATATTGAGAAAATATATACTTGAGTTTTTCATAAAGCATTGTAAATGAACGTATCTCTAGTTTATCTTCTTCAATTTTAAAAAGAGGAGTTTGAATTTTATTTATAATATAAGTACATTCAATGCGTTTAGGTATGATTTTATTAAGAAGCATTAAAATACTTTGTCTGAAAAATAAAAAAAGATTGACAAGTTTATTGAGAAACATTATCATTTCGGTGTAAGATAGTAAATGAAAAACATTATCAATAAAATGGATTTTAAAGTAATGCGCACTTGACCAATTAGTTTAGTAAGTGTATTATTTTTTACAACACAACTGATAATGAAAATCAATATCATTGGTGTTACTTAATGAATTTAATGTTTATGTGAAAGGATAGAGAAAATGAACTTAGGGGAATTTGATGGGAAAACAGTTTTAGTAACAGGTGCAGCACAAGGCATAGGCAGTGTTGTTGCCAAAATGTTTTTAGAAAGAGGAGCCACAGTTATTGCGGTTGATCAAAATGAAGAGGGGTTAAATGTACTCTTAAATCAAAATGAATTAAATAATACACGTATGAAAACGTTTCGTTTAGACGTGAGTGATAGCACTGCTGTTGATGACATGGTAAATCATATTGCAAATGAAATAGCGCCAATAGATATTTTAGTAAACGTTGCAGGGATTTTGCGTATGGGACCAATTCATTCGTTAAGTGATGAAGATTGGAATAAAACATTCTCTGTAAATACTACAGGGGTTTTCAATATGTCCCGAGCGGTAAGTAAAAATATGATGTTAAGAAAATCAGGGGCAATTGTTACAGTCGGTTCAAATGCGGCAAATACGCCGAGAATGGAGATGGCTGCGTATGCTGCGTCAAAGGCTGCAACGACGATGTTTATGAAATGTTTAGGACTAGAGCTTGCGGCATACAATATACGCTGCAACTTAGTTTCTCCAGGTTCTACTGAAACTGAGATGCAAAGATTACTATGGGCTGATGAGAATGGAGCTAAAAATATAATTGCTGGTTCTCAAAATACATATAGACTCGGAATTCCATTACAAAAAATTGCACAACCTTCAGAAGTTGCTGAAGCCGTGTTATTTTTAGCCTCAGATAGAGCAAGTCATATTACAATGCACAATTTATGTGTCGATGGCGGTGCTACGTTAGGAGTTTAATAAAAATTCAGGAGGTTATTATATTATGAATGAACATATAGCTGTAAAGGAATTGTCAGAAAAACTTTTAGAAGATTATAAGACTGAATCTTCATTCTTTTTTGCTTCACCAACTCGAACTATATTAGCAGAAGGAGAGTTTACTACAGTAAAGCATCGTGAAATTGAAAATTTCCCAGAGCTTGTGCAAGCGACATTAAGTAATGCGAAACAAGCTGGAAATCCAAATCCTATCGTTGTGGGTGCTTTGCCATTTGATCGTAGAAAAGAAGTCCAACTTATCGTACCAGAATATAGTAGAATTTCTGAGCGTTTACAATTGGATACAACAAATCAGCTTGAAACAAATGAGAACGTAACATTTGAAATGACGCCAGTACCAGACCCTGAAGTTTATATGAATGGTGTGAAGCAAGGAATTAAAAAAATACAGGACGGTGATTTAAAGAAAATCGTTCTATCTAGATCGTTAGATGTTAAATCTTCCGAAAAGATTGATAAGCAAAAACTTCTGCGAGAATTAGCAGAACATAATAAGCATGGTTATACATTTGCTGTGAATTTACCGAAAGATGAAAAAGAGAACAGTAAGACGCTAATTGGAGCAAGTCCTGAATTGCTTGTTTCACGTAATGGTATGCAAGTTATTTCTAATCCGTTAGCTGGTTCAAGGCCACGTAGTGAGGACCCAGTAGAAGATAAAAGAAGGGCAGAGGAATTACTTTCTTCTCCAAAAGATTTACATGAACATGCGGTAGTAGTTGAAGCGGTTGCCGCTGCACTTCGTCCGTATTGTCATACATTACATGTTCCAGAAAAGCCATCAGTTATTCATAGTGAAGCGATGTGGCATTTGTCTACAGAAGTGAAAGGTGAACTGAAGGATCCAAATACTTCTTCTTTACAATTAGCAATTGCCCTTCATCCTACGCCAGCAGTTTGCGGAACTCCGATGGAAAAAGCAAGAGAGGCTATACAGCATATCGAGCCATTTGACCGCGAGTTCTTTACAGGAATGCTAGGATGGAGCGATTTAAATGGAGATGGAGAATGGATTGTTACAATTCGTTGTGCTGAAGTACAAGAAAATACACTGCGTTTATATGCAGGAGCTGGAGTTGTCGCTGAGTCAAAACCAGAAGATGAGTTAGCAGAAACATCAGCTAAGTTCCAAACAATGCTAAAAGCTTTAGGGTTAAGAGATAGTTCACTTAATGAAAAATAGGGGGAAGAAAGAATGCTAGTAGGTTATACAGAATGGCCAAAAGAATTTGCCGATCATTATCGAGAAGAAGGATGTTGGCTTGGTGAAACATTTGGAGGAGTATTAAGAGAGCGGGCTGAGAAATATGGAGATCGAATCGCGGTTGTAAGTGGTAAGAAGCATATAACATATAGTGAACTTGATAAAAATGCAGATCGTTTAGCAGCAGGTTTACTGAATTTAGGAATAAAGAAAGAGGACAGAGTTGTAATCCAGTTACCTAACATTATCGAGTTTTTCGAAATATGTTTTGCACTATTTCGAATTGGAGCGCTTCCTGTCTTCGCACTACCTTCACATCGAAGCAGTGAAATTAGTTATTTTTGTGAGTTTGGCGAGGCGAGCGCTTACGTTATTTCAGATAAGGCTCTCGGTTTTGATTATCGAAAACTAGCAAGAGAAGTGAAAGAGAAAGTGCCAACTTTACAACGTGTAATTGTAGTGGGGGAAGAAGAAGAGTTTGTGAACATAAATGATCTGTATATGGATCCCGTCTCATTACCAGAAGTTCAGCCAAGTGATGTTGCATTTCTCCAATTATCAGGAGGGACAACAGGTCTTTCTAAATTAATTCCTAGAACACATGATGACTATATTTATAGTTTACGTGTAAGCGCTGAAATTTGTAATTTGAATGCAGAAAGCGTCTATATGGCAGTTCTTCCGGTAGCACACAATTACCCAATGAGTTCTCCAGGGACATTTGGAACTTTCTATGCGGGTGGAAAAGTGGTATTGGCAACTGGTGGTAGTCCAGATGAGGCATTTGCTCTTATTGAAAAAGAAAAAGTTACAATTACAGCGCTCGTTCCGCCATTAGCAATGATTTGGCTTGATGCTGCATCTTCTCGTAATACCGATTTATCGAGCCTAGAGGTTATTCAAGTAGGTGGTGCTAAGTTTAGCGCTGAGGTTGCAAGACGTATACGCCCTACATTTGGATGTACGTTACAGCAAGTATTCGGTATGGCGGAAGGATTAGTGAACTATACAAGATTAGACGATCCGGAAGAAATTATTATTCATACACAAGGTAGACCAATGTCTGCACTCGATGAAGTACGAGTTGTTGATGAAAATGACAACGATGTACAACCTGGCGAAGTAGGTAGTTTATTAACAAGAGGTCCATATACAATTCGTGGTTACTATAAAGCTGAAGAGCATAATGCACGATCATTTACAAAGGATGGGTTTTATCGCACAGGTGATCTTGTAAAAGTAAATGAACAAGGATACATCATTGTAGAAGGAAGAGATAAAGATCAAATTAACCGTGGTGGTGAGAAAGTTGCTGCGGAAGAAGTTGAAAATCATTTATTAGCACACGATGCGGTCCATGACGTAGCAATTGTATCTATGCCTGACGATTATTTAGGTGAACGCACCTGTGCTTTTGTTATAGCTCGCGAACAAGTTCCGGCAGTAAGTGAATTAAAAATGTTTTTAAGAGAACGTGGTATAGCGGCTTATAAAATTCCAGATCGAATTGAATTTATTGAATCATTCCCGCAAACAGGAGTCGGAAAAGTCAGCAAAAAAGAACTACGTAAAGTCATTGCTGAAAAACTTATTACAGTAAAACAATAATAAAAACCGGAAGGAAGTGATTAGATGGCTATCCCATCTATTTCAGTATATAAAATGCCAATTGAATCAGAACTACCAAAAAATAAAGTGAATTGGACACCAGACCCGAAACGTGCAGTACTTTTAATTCATGACATGCAAGAATATTTTCTTGATGCATATAGCGATAAAGAATCACCAAAAGTAGAACTTATTTCAAATATTAAAATGATAAGAGAAAAATGTAAACAACTTGGTATACCAGTTGTTTATACAGCGCAACCTGGTGGACAAACGTTAGAACAAAGAGGTTTATTACAAGACTTTTGGGGTGACGGTATTCCTGCTGGACCAGATAAAAAGAAAATTGTTGATGAACTTACTCCTGATGAGGATGATATATTCCTAACAAAATGGAGATATAGTGCATTTAAAAAGACAAATCTATTAGAAATTTTAAATGAACAAGGAAGAGATCAACTCATTATTTGCGGTATTTATGCGCATATTGGATGCCTTTTAACAGCTTGTGAAGCATTTATGGATGGTATAGAGCCGTTCTTTGTAGCAGATGCAGTTGCTGATTTTTCACTAGAACATCATAAACAAGCATTGGAGTATGCATCTAATAGATGCGCAGTAACGACATCAACAAACCTACTGTTAAAAGATTTACAAAGTGTAAAAGGTGATGAGAGTGAAGGAATCACTATACAGCAAGTACATGAACTAGTTGCACAACTACTTCGTGAGTCAGTAGAGAGTATTGATATTGATGAGGACTTATTAAATAGAGGGCTTGATTCGGTCAGAATTATGAGTTTAGTAGAGAAGTGGCGTCGTGAAGGGAAAGAAATCACGTTTGCAGATTTAGCAGAACGTCCAACTGTTGCAGGTTGGTACAGCTTACTATCTTCACAAACAGCACAGGTGCTGTAACAAATAGACTACATAATAAAGGGGTAGTAAAGAATGCCTAACAGTCAAAAGATTCGTCATTCGTTATCATCTGCGCAGTCTGGTATGTGGTTTGCGCAACAATTAGATCCGCTTAATCCGATATATAATACTGGGGAATATGTAGAAATAAACGGGAATATTCATCAAGACATTTTTGAATTAGCTGTACGTAAAGTTGTAATGGAAGCAGAAGCACTTCACGTTCGCTTCGAAGAGGATGAAATTGGCCCATGGCAAGTTATTGAAGAATCACAGTTCCATATGCATTTTATTGACGTTCGGAAAGAAGAAAACCCTGAAGAAGCTGCTAAAGTATGGATGAAAAATGATTTATCTATGCCAGTCGATTTGAAAAAAGATACTTTATTTACTGAAGTACTTATTCAAGTTGAAAATAATCGTTTCTTTTGGTATCAGCGTATCCATCACATTGTGATGGATGGCTATGGATTTTCACTTCTTAGCCAAAAGGTAGCGAATGAGTATACATCACTTATAGAAGAAACAAACAAGAATGAAAAGCCATTTGGTTCTCTTGCAAAAGTTGTGCAAGAAGATATTGAGTATCGTGAGTCTAAACAATTTCAGGAAAATCGTACTTTTTGGTTAGAAAAGTTTGCAGATGCCCCAGAAGTTGTAAGTTTGGCAGAACGAGCACCGAGAACATCAAATGGATTTTCACGAGAAACAGCTTATTTATCTAGTTCTAGCACGAAAACTTTACTAGAAGATATCAATATTTCGTTAACAAGTTGGCCGGAATTCATTGTCGCTGTAACAAGTATTTATATGCATAAATTAACAGGTGAAAATGATATTGTTTTAGGTTTACCGATGATGGGACGTTTAGGTTCTGTATCTATTCATACACCAAGTATGGTAATGAATTTAGTTCCACTTCGTATTACAGTAACTCCAAATATAACTCTTGCGGAATTATTGCAGCAAGTTTCTAAAGAAATTCGAGATGTACGTCACCATCATAAATACCGTCATGAGGAATTAAGAAGAGACTTAAAGTTACTAGGTGAAAATCAAAGGTTGTTTGGACCGTTAGTGAATGTTATGCCTTTTGATTACGGGCTTAATTTTGCTGGAAATCGTGGTATTACACATAACTTATCAGCAGGACCTGTAGATGATTTATCGATAAATGTATATAAACGTTTTGATCAAAATGAGCTAATGATTCATTTTGATGCGAATCCCGAAGTATATAATGGCGCAGAGCTAGCATTGCATAAAGAAAGATTTATGAATCTATTTGAATTAGTAATAAATAATTATGAGAAAAACGAGTCGATTGGAAAAATAAACATTACTCTGCCTGAAGAAAATCATAAAGTTTTATTGGAATGGAATGAAACGAAGGAAGATGATGAGTTAATTAGTCTACCTATATCATTTGAAAAACAAGTGCAAAAAAATCCAAATAAACTAGCGATTACTTGTGACGGTGTAAACCTTACGTATAAAGAGCTAAATGAACGAGCGAATGAACTAGCACATTATTTAGTAGAAGAAGGAATACGACCAAATCAGTTTGTAGCTTTAGTATTCCCTAGATCAATAGAAATGGTAGTTAGTATGCTAGCAGTCGTAAAGGCTGGTGCAGCGTATTTACCAATAGATCCAGAATACCCAGCAGAAAGAGTTAATTATATAGTAAATGATGCAAAACCAGTTTGTATCATAACACATTCATCTGTTTCATCTAAGTTAGTTATAGAAAATGATATGAAAAAAATTGTATTAGATGATGAAGAAACGAAAATAGCGTTACATACATATTCTCGTATGAATATAGCATGTAAGAATGATGTATCACTTTTAAACCCAGCCTATACAATATATACTTCAGGCTCAACAGGAAACCCAAAAGGTGTAATTGTTCCTATGAGAGGTTTAAGTAACTTTTTAATGGCTATGCAACAAAAGTTTTCATTAAATGAAAATGATCATTTATTAGCAGTTACAACGTTTGCGTTTGATATTTCTGCTCTAGAAATTTATTTACCTCTTATTAGTGGTGCAAGTTTAACAATTGCGCAAAAAGAAGACATACAAGAGCCATCAGCATTAACGACACTTTTACAAGAAGAAAGAGTGACCATTATGCAGGCTACACCGACGCTTTGGCAGGCGTTAGTAACTGATTATCCAGAAAAGCTACAAGGGCTAAACATACTAGTTGGTGGTGAAGCTCTTCCAGCGCATTTAGCAAATAAATTAAAAGAATTAGGTTGCTCAATAACTAATTTATATGGACCAACTGAAACGACGATTTGGTCTACTTTCATGAACATTGATGAAGGTGAAAAGGGTATACCTCCTATCGGAAAGCCAATTTGCAACACAGAAGTGTATGTATTGGATGCAGGGTTACAACCAGTTCCACCTGGAGTTATTGGGGAATTATATATTGCAGGGGAAGGACTTGCAAGCGGATATTTAGGAAAACCTGAGTTAACAGCTGAACGGTTTGTTGCAAATCCTTATGGAGAATCAGGGAAGCGCATGTACCGTACAGGAGATCTTGTGAAATGGCGTAGTGATGGTGCGTTAGAGTACATTAGTCGCGCAGATCATCAAATTAAAATTCGTGGATTCCGAATTGAATTAGCTGAAATTGAAACGGTATTACAACGACATGAAAATATTCAACAAGCGGTAGTAATGGTACGAGAAGATCGTCCAAATGATAAACGCATCATTGCGTATATCGTTGCAGAAGAAAAGGAACCGATTAATCTTTCAGAAATTCGTTCTTATGTTTCAGAAAGTTTAGCGAATTATATGATACCATCGGCATTTGTTGTGCTAGAAGAATTACCATTAACGCCAAATGGTAAGGTTGACAGAAAGAAATTACCTGCTCCTGATTTTAATGGAATGAACAATGAGAGGGTTGCTAGAAATCCGAAAGAAGAAATATTATGTGATTTATTTGCAGAAGTACTTGGTGTTTCTCGAATTAGCATTGATGATAATTTCTTTGAAATGGGTGGACATTCACTTCTCGCATCTCGTTTAATGGCAAGAATTCGTGAAACGTTAAGTGTGGAATTAGGAATTGGGAAACTATTTGAATCACCAACTGTTGCCGAACTGGCGCAACAATTAAACCATGCAAAAAGTGCAAGACCAGCTATTCAGAAAGCAAGTAGGTCAAATGAAATTCCACTTTCATTTGCACAGCGCAGGTTATGGTTCTTAAATTGTTTAGAAGGTCCAAGTCCTACTTATAATATTCCGCTAGTCATTCGTATGAATGGAATATTGAATCGGGAAGCATTACAAGGTGCTTTTTATGATGTAGTTGAGAAACATGAAACACTTAGAACAATTTTCCCTAACGTATTAGGTAGTTCCTATCAGAAAATTTTAGATATGGAAAACTTAAATCTAGAAATGGTAATAACTAATACATGTAAAGATGAATTAGAAAGTGTACTTTCAAAGGCGGTAAGATATAGTTTTAACCTCGATATTGAGCCGGCAGTTCGTTTGCAACTTTTTACAGTGAGTGAAACCGAACATGTATTATTAATTTTATTACATCATATTGTAGGTGATGGCTGGTCATTACAGCCGTTAACGAGAGATTTTACAGCGGCGTATAAAGCACGATGTCAAGGTGACAGAGTTCAGCTGGAGACACTACCCGTTCAATACGCAGATTATGCACTTTGGCAACAGCAATTGCTAGGTGATGAAACGACACCAGAGAGTCTTATTTCAACACAATTAGATTTTTGGAAAGAAGAACTTAAAGGTTTACCAGACCAAATGGAGTTACCTACAGATTTCCAGCGTCCAATTGAGACGAGTTACCGCGGGGAAACAATTCATTTTCATATAGATGAAGGTATGCATAGTAGGTTAGTAGAGCTTGCACGTAAAAATGGAGTTAGTTTGTTTATGGTATTGCAAGCAGGGCTTAGTGCACTATTTACAAGATTAGGTGCAGGAACTGATATACCAATTGGAAGTCCGATTGCTGGAAGAAATGATGATGTACTTTCAGATATCGTTGGTTTATTTGTAAATACATTAGTGTTACGTACAAATACGTCAGGAGATCCAAGTTTTAAAGAATTATTAAATAGAGTGAAGCAGGTAAATCTTGCAGCTTATGAAAATCAAGATGTTCCATTTGAAAGGCTTGTTGAAGTGTTAAATCCAGTACGTACTCGAAACAGCCACCCGTTATTTCAAGTTATGTTAGCTTTTCAAAATACACCAGAAGCAACGTTTCATGCACCAGATTTAGAAGCGAGCCTTGAAATTCAAAGCGTTGGTTCTGCAAAATTTGATTTAACATTTGAAATTAGTGAGAGTAACGGGGTTGATGGTACTCCGAACGGTTTACATGGATTACTAGAGTTTAGTACCGATTTATATAAACGTGAAACGGTTCAAAAACTAATAGAACGATTCATTTTGTTATTAGATGATGCAGCTACAAATCCGGATCAATCAATTGGCAGATTAGAAATATTAACTGTAGCAGAGAAAAATACAGTGTTAGAAAAGTGGAATGGTGGTTTTCAAATTGTACCAGAGATGACATTGCCACAATTGTTTGAAAAGCAGGCTCATATAAATCCAAATTCTATAGCTGTTGTCTTTGAAGATAAGAAATTAACTTATGAAGAGTTAAATAGAAAAGCAAATAAAATAGCTCGATTCCTAATAGCAAAAGGGATTGGTCCTGATCAACTAGTTGCTTTAGCGATGCCAAGATCATTAAACATGGTTGTAAGCTTATTAGCTGTTCTTAAAGCTGGTGCTGGATACCTTCCGTTAGATCCAGATTACCCAGCAGACCGCATTTCATTTATGCTACACGATGCGAAACCATCATGTGTTTTAACGAATTCAGAAGTGGAAATTGAATGTGATGAGGCACTAAAAGTTTTAGTTGATGATGTGAAAGTAATAGCAGAAGTTGAGAAATATAGTGATGACAATATTGATGAAATGGAACGAATTAAGCCATTATCTCCATCACATATTGCTTACGTTATTTATACGTCAGGCTCAACGGGTAGACCGAAAGGCGTTATGATACCTCATCAAAATGTAGTAAGACTTTTAGGAGCAACTGATCATTGGTTCCAGTTTGACGGAAACGATGTTTGGACGATGTTCCATTCATACGCTTTTGATTTCTCGGTTTGGGAAATTTGGGGACCTTTATTATACGGAGGGCGTTTAGTTGTAGTGCCACATACTGTAAGTCGCTCACCGAAAGAATTTTTACAGCTTCTTGTTAAAGAAAAGGTTACAGTTTTAAACCAAACTCCATCAGCGTTCTATCAATTGATGCAAGCAGATCGTGAAAATGAAGAGATTGGCCAAAAATTATCTTTACGATATGTTGTTTTTGGAGGAGAAGCACTTGAGCTAAGTCGCTTAGAAGATTGGTATAGTCGACATCCTCATAACGCACCAAAGCTTATTAATATGTACGGTATTACGGAGACGACAGTACATGTTAGTTATATTGAATTAGATGAAACTATCGTCTCTTTACGAGCAAATAGTTTAATTGGGTGCAGTATACCTGACCTTAAAGTGTATGTGTTAGACAACTATTTACAACCAGTGCCACCTGGAGTAGTTGGAGAAATGTATGTTGCAGGTGCAGGGCTTGCGCGTGGATATTTAGGAAGAGCAGGATTAACGGCTGAACGCTTTATCGCAGATCCATTTGGCAAGCCAGGTACAAGAATGTATCGTACAGGAGACTTAGCTCGCTGGCGTAAAGATGGGACGCTAGATTATATAGGACGTGCAGATCATCAAATAAAAATTCGTGGATTTCGAATTGAATTAGGAGAAATAGAAGCAGTCATAATGAAGCACCCTAAAGTTGAGCAAGTAGCCGTTATTGTACGGGAAGATCAACCAGGGGATAAACGGTTAGTTTCTTATATCGTTGCATCAAATAATGAAGCGATTGATACGAATGAAATGCGTCAGTTTGCTGGTGGTAGTTTACCAGATTATATGGTTCCATACGCTTTTGTAGTAGTAAATGAGTTACCTTTAACTCCAAACGGTAAATTAGATAGAAAGGCATTGCCAGCTCCAGAATTTATCGCATCATCTTCTAGTCGTGGTCCAAGAACACCGCAAGAAGAAATGTTATGTGACTTGTTTACAGAAGTGCTAAGTGTACCTCAAATTGGAATTGATGACGGATTCTTTGATCTTGGTGGCCATTCACTCCTTGCAGTACAGCTTATGAGCCGCATTAAAGAGGCGCTTGGAGTGGAACTAAACATTGGTACTTTATTTGCAGCACCGACTGTTGCAGGGTTAGCTGAAAGACTTGAGATGGGGAATGGTCAAAGTGCACTTGATGTGTTGCTTCCATTACGAGCAAGCGGGGATCAATTACCACTATTTTGTGTACATCCAGCAGGTGGATTAAGTTGGTGCTATGCAGGACTTATGAAATCTTTAGGGACAGATTATCCAATCTATGGTGTACAAGCACGTGGTATCGCTAAAAATGAAGAACTTCCAAAAAGTTTAGAGGAGATGGCGGCGGATTACTTGAAACACGTTCGTGAAGTACAGCCTCATGGACCATATCGTTTATTAGGTTGGTCGCTTGGAGGAAATGTTGTGCATGCAATGGCGGCGCAACTACAAAATGAAGGGGAAGAAGTAGAATTACTCGTTATGCTTGATTCTTATCCTGGACACTTCTTGCCGAATACGGAAGCGCCTACTGAAGAGGAAGCGTTAATCGCATTACTCGCTTTAGGCGGATATGACCCAGATAACATGGATGGTAAACCACTTACAATGGAAAGTGCAGTTGAAATCCTTCGTAAAGATGGAAGTGCATTAGCAAGTCTTGAAGAAGAGACTATATTGAACTTGAAAGAAACATATGTAAATTCAGTAGGGTTGTTAGGGAAATATGTACCGAAAGTTTATAACGGAGACATCTTATTCTTTAGATCTACTGTTATACCAGACTGGTTTGATCCTATTTCTCCAAATACGTGGCTAAATTATTTAGATGGGCAAATTGTGCAGCATGATATTGACTGTAGACATAAAGATTTATGTCAGCCAGGTCCACTTACGGAAATTGGACAAGTATTAGCGAAATATTTGCAGAATAAGAAAGGGGTAAGTAGAGTATGACGAATCCATTTGAAAATGATAATTACACATATAAAGTATTAATAAATGAGGAGGGCCAGTATTCTCTCTGGCCTGCTTTTCTCGATGTACCTATTGGCTGGAGTGTCGTATATGAAGAAGCTAGTAGGCAGAGTTGCTTAGAATATGTTGAATATAACTGGAAAGATTTGAATCCAAAAAGTAATCAAGTTCGTGAAAAAACATTAGCAGGAAAACGATAATGAAAGCAAAACTAAATCCAAAAGTAGTCGTAAGTATCGTTTATATAACTGCGATGTTTATGGCTGCGATGGATGCAACGATTGTAAATGTAGCACTACAAACGATAAGTAAAGAACTACAAGTACCTCCATCTGCAATGGGGACGGTTAATGTTGGGTATTTAGTTAGTTTAGCTGTTTTCCTTCCGATTTCTGGTTGGTTAGGAGATCGATTTGGTACGAAAAGAGTATTTTTAATTGCTCTTTTCGTATTTACAATTGCCTCTGCTTTATGCGGAATGGCTAACGATATTACTTCATTGAATATTTTCCGTATTATTCAAGGTGCTGGTGGAGGGCTTTTAACACCGGTCGGAATGGCGATGTTATTTCGAACATTTTCACGAGAGGAAAGACCGAAGATTTCTCGGTTCATTGTACTTCCAATTGCTGTAGCACCAGCAATTGGTCCTATCATCGGTGGTTTCTTTGTAGATCAAATGTCTTGGCGTTGGGCATTTTATATTAATCTACCGTTTGGAATCGTTGCATTGCTCTTTGGACTTCTATTTTTAGCAGAGCATGTTGAAAAATCAGCTGGTCGCTTTGATTCTCTCGGCTTTATTTTATCAGCACCAGGATTTGCGATGCTCATATATGCACTCAGCCAGGGACCATCAAAAGGGTGGATTTCTCCAGAAATTATGAGTACTGGGATAGCTGGGGTTGTATTCATTACATTGTTTATAATCGTAGAACTGAAAGTAAAGCAACCAATGTTAGATTTACGCTTATTAAAAGAACCAGTCTTTAGAAAGATGAGCCTTATATCATTATTTTCATCAGCTGGTTTACTAGGAATGTTATTTGTTTTTCCACTTATGTATCAAAATGTGATAGGAGTTTCCGCGCTAGAATCAGGACTTACGACATTTCCAGAGGCGATTGGATTAATGATTTCTTCACAAATTGTGCCATGGTCATATAAGAAATTAGGAGCTCGAAAGGTAATTTCTATAGGATTAATTTGTACGGCGATTATCTTTGTTTTATTAAGTTTTGTAAATCACGATACGAATCCGTGGCAAATTCGGGCATTATTGTTTGGTATCGGTATTTTCTTAGGTCAATCTGTCGGTGCGGTTCAATTTTCTGCCTTTAACAATATCACGCCGCCTTCCATGGGGAGAGCGACTACTATATTCAATGTGCAAAATCGATTAGGTTCAGCTATAGGAGTAGCTGTTTTAGCTAGTATACTAGCTGGTTTTGGAAGTAATAACGTTCAATCCGATTTTTTACCATATCAAGCAGCATTAATTGGATCAGCAATATTTTTGCTCATAGCACTACTATTTTCTTTACGTATTTCCGATAAAGAGGTAATGTCAAATAAGAAAGAAAAAACATTATCTGTATCAAAAAAAGAGAAAGCACTCGTCAATGAATAACAATATACGTATGCTTTTTTATGAAAATTGATATTCGTTGAATAAAGGAGAGTTTACATGATAGAAAGTAAAGTTGCAGATTCTGTTCCAACTTTGAATGAGAATGATTGTCAAATATGGTGGGCAAGAATTTCAGATTTACAATCATGGCATTACAATTTACTAAATGATATAGAGCGAGAGAAAGCAAATTCGTATCATCATTCGGCAGATCGAGCTCGTTTTATAATAGGTTGCGTAATTAGTAGATTCGTTCTCGGCAAGATACTTTCTATGTCACCAGTCCAAGTACCAATTGATCGAATGTGCTCAGTATGTAAATTGCAACATGGTAGACCACAATTACCAGAAGGTATGCCGCAATTATCTGTTTCGCATTCAGGTGAGTGGGTTGTCGTTGCATTTACAAAATCTGCACCTGTTGGCATAGATGTAGAACAAATGAATCCAAATGTAGATGTTGTGAAAATGGCAGAAGGTGTATTAACAGACATTGAAATAGCGCAAGTTATGAAACTACCAAATGAACAGAAAATAGAAGGTTTTTTAACATATTGGACTCGAAAAGAAGCGGTGCTGAAAGCGACAGGCGAAGGACTATTGATTCCGCCAGTACATATTACAGTATCAGCTCCAAATGATCCTCCAAACTTGTTGGTTTTTAAGGATAGACAAGAGTTAGCAAGTAATACAATGATGGAAGATGTAAGGCCTAGTTTAGATTATAGGGCCTCTGTTGCAATATTCAGTAAGGAAGTGACTGAAATTACGCAATTAGACGCGGCAGCACTTTTAAATCTTAAATAAAAAAATTATAGAAGAGGTGTTCCTCATGTTAGTAGCGGAAAATAGAAAGAATGAATTCACTTATAACGTACAAGCAATTAAAAATATTTTATTTTCTGGAGATACATCATCCATTCATGCTTTAGAAAAGCTTTTAAATGATACAGTTCAGTTTGATGTTCTTGAACAAGAGGCACTTGGTAGACAGAACATTCCGAAAGAAGCAAAGAATTTCTTTGATAAAGATGGAACATTTCTTTACCGTGTATCTAATGTTAGTTATAAAGGAAAGGTGTTATCTGAAAATCTAATTTTTGCAGACACTTCGTTTTTACCGGACGCAATAAAGAGTGAATTAGAGAGTGGAAATATTCCTGTTGAAAAGCTTATAGAAAAGATGGAAGTAAGAAGAAACGTATTATATGAAGGATATCAGCCATCTGGAAATATTATTGAATTGTTTGATGGATGTTCTGTTACAGCGAATGTGTATCCAACTAGAAAGTATCAAATTGTAAGTAACTGCAAATGTGTATTTTATATTTGTGAAGTGTATCATGCAGAGAATATAAAGCAATTGCTTAAATAAAAACGAGAAACCAGCCTATAAAATGGCTGGTTTCTTGTTTATTTAACAGCTTCTTTTAATTCTTTACCTGCTTTAAATGCAGGAACTTTACCAGCTGCGATTTGAATTTCTTCGCCAGTTTGCGGATTACGTCCTGTACGAGCAGATCTTTCGCGCACTTCAAAAGTTCCAAATCCGATTAATTGAACTTTATCGCCAGATTGTAATGCATTAGCAATTGTGTCAAATACGGATTGTACAGCTGCAGAAGCGTCCTTTTGAGAAATATCAGCTGATTGTGCTACGTTTTTAATTAATTCTGTTTTGTTCATGTTTTCACCTCATAAAAAAATTTTTGGAATGAATGTTTTAGTATAATAGATAGTAAAGATAAAGCTATCACTATGATTAGAAAGAATACTATATAATTATGTTAATTTCGTTGCAAGAGACTGAATCCCTTCTATTATTTAGGGATTAATTAAGAATCGATACATATAAAAAGCTTTAATATGAGGATGAGGGGGAGTATATGAATGATTTTTCGTGAAAAAAATGAGAAGGAAAGTATATTAATTCGTCAACATGATCATGGTTTTTTAGCTGGAGAGATTGCAAAACATATAAAAGAACACTTTTTTGAAAGTAAAACATATTTAAAAGAAACAGTTGATGCAATATTTGAGCATGACAGAGGATGGATAGAGCTAGATAAAGTACCAATTTTAAATGATGCTAAAAATATTCCATATACATTTATGGATTGTCCAAGCCCATTACGTTTTGTTTTTTATACGATTGGTTTGAATGAAATTGAAAATTATAATCCATACGGGGCATTGCTTTGCAGTAAACATTTTTTATCATTTCCACTAAACGAGGAAGATGAAGAGATGATGTCATTTTATAAACATGAATTAGAACGACAAAAAAGAATTTTGAAAACGTTAACAAAGGAACAGTTTGCGATGTTTGATAAACATTATAGATTATTAAAGTTTTGTGATGAACTTTCTTTATACGTATGTATGAATAAGCCTGGTGTAAAAAAGAAAGATGAAATTGATTTATTTAAAGATGGTTTTGAAGGAACAGAAATGTTTAATAGTAAGGATGAGAAACTTATTCAAGCTGAATGGGTGGACGAGGAAACAATTCGGATTACACCATTTCCATTTCAAACGGAATTTCATACGTATGTAAAATATAAAACGATAAATAAACATGAAATGAAAGAAAAAGGGATTGCAAAGGCTGATAGAGAATCAGAAATGAAGAAACAAACCATTCGTTTCATACAATAAGGAGGTAATATAAATTGAAAGAATATATATTAAAACAGTGTGATTATCATGCTTGGGCTAATACAATATTATTCAATCGATTAAAAGAGTTACCAAACTATGAGACAATTTTTAATGAGCAGATACAGAGTGTATTCCCATCCATTAAGGATACTTTTGTGCATATTTATATTACAGATCAAGTGTGGTTACATATATTGCATGGTAAAAGTATGAATGAAGCAATACAAGACCGAGAAGATTTACGAAAACGAATTGAAACTAAATCGTTACATGAATTAGAAAAAATGTTTGAAAATATGGCAAATCAATATAAAGACTTTTTAATTACAATACAAGATGTGAATGCTGTATTTGTTATTGAGAATCCATATGCAGGTGCATTAGAAGCTTCAATTTTAGAGTTAGTACAACATGTCGTAAATCATGGTACATATCATAGAGGAAATATAACAGCGATGATCCGTCAACTTGGTCATTCGTCGACAATGATGGATTTTGTACTGTATTTACATATGGTTAAAAAGCAGGGAGAGTAATATAGTTTGTAAGAAGGAGAGGCTTTAATTATAGAAGTCTCTCCTTCTATTTTATTCCACATTTATGGTAGATCGACTGATTAAAGTTTTCTTAAGAAGCTTTATTTTCTTGTAATTGCTTAGCGTATTGTACAGCCTTAAATGCATTGACTCTACCATTTTTCCAGTACGTACCTGTACCACTAATTTTCTCAGAAGTTGACTCAATAATTTGGCGAATTTGTGTATTACTATATCCTTGATTTGCTAAAAGAGCAGCGACTCCTGCAACATGAGGTGTTGCCATAGATGTACCACTTAATGATTGATACGTGCTTCCTTTATATGTTGAATATATATTTGAACCTGGTGCTGCAACATCTACCCAGCTACCATAAGTAGAAAATGAAGATTTTCTATCTGATTGATCTGTAGAACCAACTGCAATTACTTCGCTGTAATAAGCAGGGTAATTAGCTTTTGTATTTCCAGCATTTCCAGCAGCTGCAACTATAACAGAGCCTTTATTCCATGCATATTGAACGGCTTGTTGTAATGCAGTACCACCATTTGGAGCTCCTAAACTTAAACTAATTACTTTTGCACCCGAATCAGCAGCTTCTCGAATACCTTGCGCTACAGCATCAAGAGTACCACTTCCTTGATTATCTAATACGCGGACAGCATAAATTGAAGTTTGTGGGGCAACACCAGCAATTCCGACACTGTTATTCGTAAGTGCTCCAGTAATTCCAGCGCAATGTGTACCATGACCATTACCATCATCAGATGTATTGTCGTTATCAACATAATCATGCCCATAAATTACTTTCGAAGCCAAATCAGGATGTGAACCTTGAACTCCTGTATCAATAATAGCTACTTTTACACCAGGATCACTTCGTTGGCTATCCCAAGCTTGTGGAGCTTGAATCTTTTGTAATCCATATTGATTTTTAAAATATGGGTCGTTTGGAGTCCAAAAGGCGTGAACGTAATAATTCGGTTCTGCATATTCCACATCTGGATTATTTTTATAACTCTTTATTTTTTCTTTTACAGTACCTTTTGAAAATTGTACGACTTCAAAACCTAACTTATCATCTTTAGATAAGACATTAGCTCCGACAGATTTATGAAAAGATTGCACATTACTTAAAGATGCATTTTGCTTGAACTTAACGATTAATTGGTTAGGAACGTAATCAGTAGATGATGTTTCAGCGCTTGAAGTATTTGTGTTAAAGAAGAAACCACCAATAATAAATGATAAAACAGATAGGAAAACAATGATTTTGTTTTTCAAAAGATTTTTCCTCCCTTTTCTTGGATGAGTTTTTCAGCGACACTTTAATGTCGCATTCCTTTTCAACTATATAGTTAGACCATACGATTTATGACATTTATGTGAAAAACTTTTGGAGGAATAAAAAGGAGTAAACATTGATATAAATATATTTTTAATGATAGTAATTAAGTAAAAGAGGGGATGAAAAAAGGAATGCTCATCATGTATGAGTCATTCCTTTTTTCATAGATTAACTTGCCTGTTTTTTATTATTTTCTTTCAATTTCTCTGCTTGTAAAAAGCGATTCGTTTCAGCAACAACAATACTACTTAATCCAATTAGACCAATTAAGTTTGGAATGGCCATAAGTCCATTTGCAATATCAGCAAATGTCCATACGATTCCTAGCTTTAAATTAGCACCAATTGCAATCATGAAAATAAAGATTGCTTTATAATATTTAACAGCACTTTCTCCGAATAAATAAGCTACACATTTTTCTCCATAATACGACCAGCCTAAAATAGTAGAGTAGGCAAATAAAATAATTGCGATACCGAGAATCATACTACCAGCAGTACCAAATACAGATTGGAATGCAAGTGTTGTAGCTTCAACACCAGTTTTACCAGATTTCCAAGCACCTGTAGTAATTAATACTAGTCCTGTAATTGTACATACAATAAACGTATCTAGAAAAGTACCAGTCATTGAAACTAAAGCTTGCTTTGCAGGTGAATCAGTTTTTGCAGCCGCCGCCGCAATTGGTGCACTCCCTAAACCAGCTTCATTCGCAAATACACCACGCGCCATTCCGATTTGAATAGCTGATGCAACTGTTGCCCCAATAAAACCACCAGCAGCTGCTGTACCATTAAATGCACCAGAAAAAATAAGTGAAAATGCTTCAGGAATTTGGTCGTAGTGATAGAAAATAATTATAAGACCAGCAATTATATAAAAGAAAGCTTTAATAGGAACGACATATCCCGTCACTTTCCCGATTTTTTTTACACCGCCTAAAATAACAATTGCGATTAAAAATGCCATTAGTATACCAGTTAAAGCAGGAGGGAAAGAGAAATTAATTCGCATTGCCTCTGCAACTGAATTAGATTGCACCATATTACCAATACCGAAAGAAGCAGTTGTACCGAATATAGCGAATAATACTGCTAGCCATTTCTTACCCAAACCACGTTCTAAATAATACATTGGCCCACCTGAATATTCACCATTTTCATTACTAACACGGTATTTCACTGCAAGTATTGCTTCAGCATACTTTGTTGCCATACCGAACAATGCGGTAATCCACATCCAAAATATTGCACCAGGTCCACCTATAGTAACAGCTGTTGCAACACCGGCTATATTTCCCATACCAATCGTTGCGGCCATAGCTGTCATAAGTGCTTGGAAGTGACTAATATCTCCAGAAGAAGAAGTATCTTCTGATTTTTTAAACGCTAGTTTGTGAGCGTATAATAGTTTACTAAACTGTAAACCTTTCAAACGCACTGTGAGAATGACACCAGTTCCAACGAGTAGCAACAAAGTTGGTAATCCCCACACGTATTGATTTAGTTGTTCTAATACTTTACTTACTGTCTCCATCTTTATTCTCCTTTTTTAGAAAAAATAAAAACCACTTCAAGTAAATGAAATGGTCTCTGGAGAAACAAGGGATAGAAAAATAAACCGATACAATCGGCTTTTTCTTTCGCTTGTCTCTGTCCTTTTACCTGAGAGATTATCCGCTAAAGTAGCGGATTTGCTCCTTCGGTGCTCGTTTTCCTCCGCGCTCTATAAAAGCGAGAGGGAGTCTCTCCAGAGATTCGTCCCCATGCAGTTCTACTTGTAACCAAGACCTGAGAGTTTCAAAGTTGGTATAACAACTTTTTGCCCCGTCGGTAGATCAATAGACCTTCTCCTGAATGGTTCATCCGAATTATAAAATTTACAAACACATTGATTGTAAATCAATAAAAACATTATAGACATACAAATTGTGAATTGCAATCATTTTTTATTTTAAAATAGTAAATAGTTTTATTTTTTTGTAAGTCCTAATTTATCTTCAACTTCATTTAAAGTAGATAAAGCGATGACAATATGTTGATCCGCAAGTCCTAAAGCTTGTTTTGTTTTTTCAATAGTTTCATTGGTTGGAATAGAGTTATTTGTTCCGTCTATAATCAAATTTGCTGCATTTTTCATGAAATTTGATGCGGATTTAAACTGAGTTGTGAATTGAAGGAGTTGTTTTTGTATATCTATATCTGCTATGTTTTCTTCAATTTTAAGTGTGTCTATTTCGTTCATAATTGTTTCATACTGCTTGGAAACAGCATTCATTGTAACTAATAGTTTATTTCGATCTACTGAATCTCCATTCGTGTTAATCTCTTCCCAGGCAGGCAACCAATCTTTTTCGATGATGTCATTATAAGTAGTAGTCAATTCATTAATTTTAGGTTGTAATTTCGTTTTGAAAGTTTTTGTATCCGCTGTTTCTACAGGTGCTTTTTCGTTGTTATTTTTAACATTAGTAACGTAGAAAATTGTACCGAAAATGATGAAAATAGAAATAATAACTGTCCATTTAGTAAAAAATAATTTCTGCAATATGTAACGCCTCCAAAATTTAAAAACTTATAATTATAATATATAACAATAATGTTGTTTAGAGTAGAGAAAATAGGTTGGAAATGATTTAAATTATATCTTTTCTATACATAAATAATTAAAGTTAGTAAAATGATGAAAGTTATATGTGAGAAAAGAGGGTTTTTAGTGAAAATGAATAGAAGAAAACTAGTTTCAAATATTTCAATGGCTATGTTATTAGTTGGTTTAATTGCATTCATATTTATGAATAAAGAATCTAAAATTAAAGGTTTTCCAGTACCAATGTCAGCAATTCATATTAACGATGATAAGGAAGAGGACTATCAATATATAAGTGTAATGCCAATTACAAAGGCGAGTGGATGGGAGAACTTAGGGGAAAACGGGCATACTGTTAGTTTTAAAAAAGGGGAGCGGAAGGTAGCAGTAGTACATTATCCAGGAGACATTACGTATTATTTATTTGAAAAATAATTGATGATAAAAGAGATAGGGAGTAGATGATAATGTAAGATTGTTTACTTTCTATCTTTTTTGGATTTTAATTCTGAATTGTTTGAATTAAAATTATTATGCGTATAGAATAAAATAGTATTTCTTATGGAAATGAGTTGATAGTTTGCCAAGTATAAAAAATAGGATGTTTTATTGAATGATATAGATAATCAGTAATATATAATTATGTTATGTAAACTGTAAGTGGAATAAGAAAGCGAAGCAAGAGATTTGAATTTTTATATTCTAGATGTCTTTTTACAAGCTAAGTATTTCGGTAATCAATTTACAGCATTTACGGAGGGGCATCAAACTTCGAGTAAGTAAATGGATCGAATCATAAGGGGGAATTAAAAATGTTACTAAAAACAATCTACTGTAAGGTGGAAGAAGAGAAAAAGGAATTGTTTTCAAATGCGCAAGAAAAATGGCGTGATATACAGCACCTAGATGGTTTTCATGGACAATTTGGTGGATGGAATGAAGATGAGGCATGTGTATTTACTTTATGGGAAGATAGAAGTGTATATCAATCATTTATGAATGGTGCTCACGATACAATTTATTTAAATAGTAATCAAGAGGATACGTTTCTTTCATGTGAAATTGAATTATTTCAAACGTTGTATGATATAACTGATATGCATTTGAAAGACGTTGTAATAGAGGGAGCATTCGTAAGAGTTGCTATATGTGATGTAAAGTTGGAAAAGGAAAAGCATTTTTTACATAAGCAAGAAACAATTTGGAATAAAGGAATGGAAAAAGCAAAAGGAATGCTAGGTGGAGTAGTTGGGAAGTCTTTGAAAAATGAAAATCGTTACATAGTGTTAACGTATTGGAAAGATGAAATAGCGCACCAACATTATGTGGAAGAGATTTTCCCAGATTTATATAAATTAGCTAATATTCATGAAGATATAGAAAAGATACAAGGAAAACAAGCTGTATGTAAGGAAGAATGGCTTGTATATTAAACGATGAAAAAGTGCATAAATGAATGTATAATAAAGATATTTTCTTATAAACAAGTAATTAATAGAAGACGTTATATACCCTTTCATGTTAATATATTTAAGTTATAATAGGAGGCTTACCCTTTTGTATTGTACGGTAGAAGCAGTGTGAGCTTGAAATTTTTTTTAGAAAAGGATGTGCCTAATTTGCGTATCAATAAATTTATTAGTGAAGCTGGAAAAGCGTCTCGACGTGGAGCGGATAAACTAATTAATGAGAGAAGAGTAATTATTAACGGTAAGGTTGCAAAAATTGGTGACCAAGTGAACCCAGGTGATGATGTACGAGTAAATGGAGAGCAGCTTCGAATTGCTCGAGATCACGTATATATCGCTTTAAATAAACCAGTAGGTATTACATGTACGAGTGAAAAAGCTGTAAAAGGTAATATTATCGATTTAGTGAACCATCCTTTACGAATTAGTCACATTGGACGTCTTGATAAAGACTCAGACGGTTTAATTTTATTAACGAATGATGGTGATATTGTTAATGAAATTTTACGTGCTGAAAACAAACATGAGAAAGAATATATCGTTTCAGTAGATAAGCCAATTACACCTGATTTCTTAGAGAAAATGGCAGCGGGTGTTAAAATTTTAGGAACAAAAACGCTTCCTTGTGAGGTTACACAGTTATCAAAATATGAGTTCCAAATTATTTTAACACAAGGGCTAAATCGTCAAATTCGCCGTATGTGTGAAGCTTTAGGTTATCAAGTATACACGTTAAAACGTACGAGAATTATGAATATCGAATTGAATAATTTACCAGTTGGGCAGTGGAGAGATTTAACGAAGAAAGAGAAAAGACGTCTATTTGCAGACTTAAATTACGAACCACAAGATTGGTAAAATTGTGAAGTGAAACCAAAAAAATTTGGTTTCACTTTTTTAATTAAATAAATAAATTTTTTAAACACTTGCAAAAATAAAATGAATAAGATATATTAAATAACAATAAATGGATGTTTTACAAAAAGCAAAGAAAAGGACACGAGTTATTTTACCCGGTTATACAGAGAAGGAAGGAAAGCTGAGAACTTCCTAACGCAGAAAAATAACTTACCACCTTAG
>NZ_JACVUW010000012.1:0-143256 GCF_016625265.1 Bacillus sp. S71
GACACCGCCCTTTCACGGCGGTAACACGGGTTCGAATCCCGTACGGGTCATACAAAAAAGAGTCAGCATTATGCTGGCTCTTTTTTATTTTGTTGATCCTTTTTATCATTTTACTTTCCAGAAATAAATAAAGGAATTTTGGAAAAGCTATGGTATGTATAAAAAGGAGGAAATAAATAATGACACGAGTTAGAGACTTAATGAGTACCCATATTGTACATTGTACACCGCTAGACAATGTATATGAGGCAGCTGTAAAAATGAAGGAAGAATCGGTTGGGTTAATTCCTGTTGTTGAAAATGAGCAGGTTGTTGGGCTTGTTACTGATCGAGATTTAGTTGTGCGAGGGATTGCTGAAAAACATCCTGGATCTAATAAAATTACAAATGTAATGACAACAAATATTATCTCAGTTTCTCCAAATGATTCTATTGAAAAAGCTACAGAGCTAATGGCACAGTATCAAATTAGACGGTTACCAGTAGTTGATAGTGGTCAGCTTATTGGCATGTTAGCACTAGGAGATTTAGCTATAAGGGAATCGGCAGATGATCAAGCTGGATTTGCCTTGAGCGAAATCTCAGAGCGTACAGAGTAAATTGAAACTTTAATTAACCGAGATTTTAATGGTCACTCATAAAGAGCTAAATTATATATAAAGTTCAGATGCATTATTCTAGTATATATGGATTAAACTAATATGTTAGCGTGATGTATCTGAGACATTATATAATAAGGATATGGTTAATAATTTCCACAGTTTATTTAAATTTGTTATTCTTCATTTTTAATAAGAGAAAAGATGATATACTGATAGATATAAGTATTATGAGAGATTTTGAATATAACAATATTAATTTTTAGTGGTACGATAATAAATTAATATTTCCTACATAGATGAAAAGGGAAGGGGAATTATATGAAGGCTGTACAGGGCGATCCAAATTGGAATTTGGTTACAGATACATATATAGAACCAAATAATTTTGCTGAATTATTTTCTTTGCTTGTACCTTGTCACCCAAAAGGCGAGGGGAAAGAACGAACTATATTAGTATGGAAAGAGAAAGAATTTTATAAAGAAGAAAATTTAGCGGCATTTATCGTATATGGCATGAATAAAGTAAAGAATTTACCGCAGTTTCATAAAGATGAAATTCCAACTTTAGTGCGTATTCTTCGCTTATGCCAAGAGATTGGTTGGTATGAAGAGGCAAATGCTTTTATGATAGCACAAGGATTAGCTGAGTTTGTTCATACTTCATTGGAATATGAAACATGGGATCTTTTGACGCAATCAGTTGCTTTAAACTATTTAATTATTAAATATCGTATAGGTGAATTGACAGATAGGGATATTGAAATTTGGGATAGAGTTAAATTTAATGAGAAATGTATAACCGATTGTAAACATTTATTATCTCATAAAGAAGTATTGGAATTTACATTCTTTTATATGTGCAAGAGAGCGAAATCATTATCAAAAGAGCAATTAAATAGTGATATGATGAGTTTAGCAATGTATTGTAATACTTTCGTATATGATTTATATACACATGATTTATTACGGAAATATCGTAAGTGTACAGATTTCCTATCATATTATGGACCTAGTCAGGCAGTTTTAGCATGTCAAAGAGCTGTATTATCTCAAATTTCCGATCGCTTAGACCCATTAAAGACAACACATGTAGATGATTATTTATATGTAATGAAAGAAATGATGGAGCATATGACGATAGGAGTAATGGATCGATACGGTCATTTTATTGGAAAGCTACTATCTTATGTGCCATTTTTCGAGATGATACAAGTTCCACAGCATGCATATTATTGTGAAGAATTACTGTATATTTGTAAGGGCATTGAATATAAAGAAGAAACACTACGCAATTATATATTTATACAATTACATGATTGTTTACCATCATTCTTTAGGCTATTTCTTAAAAATAAGCGTTACGCAACGATTCATGATATTCTTTTCTATTGGTGCGATGACGAACAACGAATGAGCTTAGAGAAAAAATATAATCTGAGCTTTATTTATGAAAAATATGCTTGTGGATAAACAATATTTTCGATATGAAAAATTAATATAAATTAAAAAGGATCTCCAGTTTATGTGAGATCCTTTTTTGTTAGTAAAACAAGGAGAAAGTGATTAAAACAAGAAACAACATTCCATATAGGAGAAGTTGTGCAGTATAACTTCCTTGTATACCAAAAAAAGTATTGGCTTTCTTATACAAATGCAATATGTATTTTATTGGAGCATCTTTGAAAGATTGGTACACAGTGTCTCCTCTTTCTAAGCTTCTTGTTCTTGTTTTTGTTTTTGGTTATAAGGGACATTAATATATCTAGCTACAAATAATAAAACAGCCATAAAGAATACTGGAAATACAGTAGATAAATAAAAGCCATTACTAATTATATTTGTTATGAGAGCACTCAAAAGAAATATAGCGTTATAAATATGGGCAATTTTTTGTTTTAGTTGCACTTGAAATGATTCCATCATAATTTCTAATGCAACAAAAGCAATAATAATAGATAAAAATACAATGTTTGTATTGTAAATGATTAAACAACAGATTAAACCTAAAAAGGCTGCGTATTCAATTATAAGAGGTATATTGCGTGGCATACAATTTACCTAACTAAATATGGCAGTGGATTTACTGCATTTGTTTTTTCAAAATTCCATTCTCCATTATGTAATTCAAAATGAAGATGTTGCCCGTATGAATGACCTGTGTTGCCCATATGACCTACTAATTGTCCAGCTTGTACTTGATCACCAGTTTGTACAGTGCGATCCTTCATATGAGCATAAACAGTTGTATATAATTTCCCATTGATTTGATGCGCAATGAACACAACATTGCCATAGCTAGCTGAATAATAAGATTTCACAACTTTACCTGCAGCAGCAGCTTGGATAGAGACGTTCCCTGGAGCAGCAATATCTATACCATAATGCATTTGTTCCCAGCGTATATCAAAGGTTGAGCTAATTCTTCCTTGAGCAGGGAATTTGAAAGCAGCTGGAATAGATGAAGGCTGATCTGTTTTAGTCTGTGGTTGATTTTGTACTACATAGTGTTTTGCTACATATCCATATCCTGTGCCAAAACGAATTTTATACCAAGTTCCTACAGTTTCTACTACTTGTACTTGTGTACCGTTTTGTAATGAACCGAGTAGAGCGCTACTTGTACTAGTGTTGCTACGTACATTCAGATTAGGTGTTGCGACAGTATATTTTGTATTATTTTGAACGGTGATTCCTTTTACTAAGGGTTGTGAACCATTAGAGATGAATGCTTTTTGTACGTAACCCGTTTGGCCATTATGTGATATTTTATACCATTCGCCTTGATCTTCTTGAACGGTAATAAACTTGCCATTTGGTAATACATCTAAAATGGAAGATTCTAGATTAGGTTCAGAGCGAACGTTTAATGCATTAGCATTGACGATGTATTGATCATTAGATTGAAGTTTGTTTTTTAGTAAAATAGCATCTTTTTGTACATAACCTACTTTATTATGAACAGATACTTTATACCAACCATTAGTTGTTTCAAGGATGTTCACTTTTGTATTAAAGCGAATTGTATCAATTGATGTGCTCTTTACGTTATCTTCTGTATGTAATGCTACTTGATCGACTTTGACATACCCAGTTTTAACATTAGATAATTGTTCAGCGTTTGCTTTTTGTACATTTGTTTCACCCATAGAAGGAAGTAAAGAAGCAATCGCTACAGTAGTTGCTGTTAAAGCAGTAGCTTTCATATTCATGGAATAGAGACCTCCTCTAGTTGTATAGTTGTAATTTTATTATAGTATAAAGATATAATATAGTGGGTGTATTCACATAAATGTAATATGAAATCAATATAAAAATAAATTTTTTGAGGATAATGATTCCTTTTTAAACAATTAATTGGAGTTTTATTTTCTAAAATAGAATGTATATATTGTATAACTTTAATTTTTTGTTGATAATTAAGAAAATTAAAATAGTTGATGATGTCTTATTAGGGTGTTATACTGACAGTGATAATTTTATAGTTTGCTAGGAGAGCTGGTGTTGCCAGCTGAGAGTAGGCCGTAAGCCTTTGATCCTTTTTATTACCTGATCTAGATTATGCTAGCGTAGGGAAGCAATTCGGACACTAACAATGAGTCCCCGTTTCTTTGCGTATAGAAACGGGGCTTTTTTATTTGAAAATTTCATATTGAAACCACTAGGGGTGCTTGATTTGCTGAGAGAGGAATAATCCTTAACCCTTATAACACCTGATCTAGGTAATACTAGCGAAGGGAAGTGGAACATCGAATAAATGTATAATTTTATTTGCTGTAACCACTTCTTATATATAGAAGTGGTTTTTTATTTAGATACATATATTGAAAGGGGATAGAGAAATGAAATTTTGCGATAGATTATTAGAAACTGTGCAACCGGTTTGGGAGATGAGTCATAATCATCCGTTTGTAGTGGGTATGGGAGATGGCACGTTAGAAAAAGATAAATTTCAGTATTATATTATTCAAGATTATTTATATCTGCTAGATTATGCAAAATTATATGCGATTGGTGTTGTAAAAGCAACGAATCCACAAGTAATGGGAAAGTTCGCTGAACAAATTGATGGAATATTAAATGGCGAAATGACAATCCATAAACAATATGCAAAAAGACTTGGAATTTCTATAGAGGAGATAGAGTCTGCAAAACCATCTGCTAAAAATTTAGCTTATACAAATTACATGATGTCTGTATCTCAAAATGGCACACTTGCAGAATTAATAGCAGCGCTTCTTCCATGTATGTGGAGCTACTGGGAAATTGGAAAGCGTTTAAATGATATTCCTGGAGCAAGAGATCATGAGTTTTTTGGTGAGTGGATTCAAGGATATAGTTCGGAAGAATACGGTAATCTTTGTATTTGGTTAATAGATTTATTAAATGAAATGGCAGTTGGAAAGTCTGAGAAAGAACTAGATAGATTAGAGGAGATTTTCTTATATTCCAGTCGATTTGAATATTTATTCTGGGATATGTCCTATCGTAAGGAGATGTGGGGATTTGAGGAGCAAGAACATACTACAGTTTCATAATGTTTCTTTTCATTACGATGAGAAACCAATCATCCATGAATTAAATGCTTCTATACATGAGAAAGAGTTTGTCAGTATTATCGGACCGAGTGGATGTGGGAAAAGTACTTTATTTCGCCTTATTACAGGCCTAGAGAAGGTAAGTACTGGAAAGATAGAACTGACAGAAACAAAGCACCATCCTGTAGGATATATGCCGCAAAAAGATATGCTTTTGCCGTGGAGAACAATTATTGAGAATGCTGCTCTGCCGCTAGAGTGCCAAGGTGTACAGAAGAAAGAAGCACAAGTAAAGGCAAAGGAACTGTTATATAAATTTGGTTTACAAGGATATGAGACAAAACATCCGAAAGATTTATCTGGTGGTATGAGGCAACGCGTATCTTTTATCCGAACTTTGTTAACGGGCGGGGAGATATTGTTATTAGATGAACCGTTTAGCGCGTTAGATGCTTTAACGAAGGCCTCTTTGCAAGAATGGCTGTTTGAACAATGGCAAGAGTGGGAAAAAACAATTTTATTCATTACTCATGATGTTGAAGAAGCGTTATTTCTTTCGAACCGAGTTTTAGTAGTGGAACAGCAGCCGATAACGACTTTGACTGAGCGGATTGTACCACTTGATCATAACAGAACACGAAAAGATTTATATAAACCGGAAGTATTAGCGCTGAAAGATGAGCTTCTTAGTATGTTACAAAGGCAGGTACTTGTGTGATGAACCGATTGAAAGAATTAGTTCCTGCTATTACACTTTCTAGTATTTTACTAGCTGTGTGGGAAATAGGAGCAAGAATTGTAGATGAGATGTACATTTTACCGTCACCGTCTGCGATTGTAATGAAGATATGGAAACTAAAAGACATATTATTTACGGTTCATTTACCTGCAACGTTATACGTCGTTTTAATAGGTGTTGTTATTTCTATCGTATTAGGTGTAGGGCTAGCGATGTTAATGAATGCGAGTACATGGATGGAAAGAGCATTTTATCCATTATTAGTTGCTTCACAAACGATTCCGATTACTGCGCTTGCTCCGCTATTTGTTTTATGGTTTGGATACACAATTTGGAGTAAGGTTGTTGTCACAGTTTTAATTACGTTTTTCCCGATTGCGGTCAATACGTATGATGGACTGCGTAGTACAAAAAAAGAATGGGAGGAGCTCTTAGTTACATATGGAGCAACGAAAAGAGATATTTTTCTTAAATTAAAGTTGCCGTCTGCTCTTCCTTATTTTTTCTCAGCTTTAAAAATTGCAGTTCCGCTTAGTGTTATCGGAGCAGCAATTGGAGAATGGCTCGGTGCACAAGCTGGACTTGGATATTTCAGTAAGAGAATGATGACGCAGTTAGATGGAGCTGGCGTATTTGCACCCATTGTATTGTTATCATTATTAGCTATTTTCTTCGTCGTACTTATTTCCATATTAGAAAAGAAATTCATTAGTTGGAGGAAGCATTCATGAAATTTTTAAAGCGCATCTTTGTGTTTACATTATTAATTGCAATGATTACAGGATGTTCAAGTAATTCAGCATCAGAAAAAAGTAAAAAAGAGAAAGAAATAACAGTCATGTTAGATTGGTATCCAAATGCGGTACATAGCTTTATTTATGCAGCAATTGAAAAAGGATACTTTAAAGAAGAAGGTGTAAAGGTAAATATTAAATTCCCTTCTAATCCGACTGATCCATTAACATTGGCAGCAGCAGGGAAGGTGACAGTTGGCTTGTATTATCAGCCAGATGTTGTTATGGCAAGAGCAAATGAGCAAATTCCAGTGAAATCAATTGGGGCTGTCGTACGTTCACCATTAAATCATGTCGTATCGCTGAAATCAGCGGGTATTCAATCACCGAAAGATTTAGAAGGAAAAACAGTAGGATATTCTGGAACACCTTTAAGTGAGATGTATTTAAAAACGATGGTAAAAGAAGCTGGTGGTAATCCTGATACAGTGAAAGTAGTTGATGTTGGATTTGATTTAGTACCAGCCTTAATTACGAAAAAAGTGGATGCGGTAACAGGGGCATACATTAATCATGAAGTACCGGTTATGCGTCATGAAGGCCATGAACCAGCTTACTTTAATCCAGCTGATTACGGAGTACCGAACTATCATGAACTTGTGTTTGTAACAGGTGATAAAACGTTGAAAAAAGATAAAGAAGCGTTGCAAGCTTTCTTACGTGGTACGAAAAAAGGCTATGATTTCATGAAGAAAAACCCAGATGAAGCATTGAATATTTTATTAAATCATCAAGAAAAAGAAAACTTCCCACTTGTGCCAGAAGTTGAAAAGGAAAGTATGAAAATTTTATTAGAGAAGATGGAAACAAAAGATGAGCCATTTTTATCAGATTCAAAAGAATCTTGGGAGAAACAAAATAAATGGCTGAAGGACAAAGGAATGACGAAAGAAACCGTTCCAGCCGATGAACTATTCGAAAATATTTTAAAGTAGGCGAATGAATATGAAAAATGAGCTCCACGTAATCTCAAATGGCCATATGCCATTCGAAGAGTTAGTGAATGTAGCGGTGCAAATTGAGAGTGAGATTGATTATTTGCATATTCGTGAGCGTGAGAAGAGTACGAAGGAGTTATATGAAGGTGTGGAAAGTCTTTTAATGGAAGGCTTTCCGGCTTCTAAAATTGTCATAAATGATCGAATTGATATTGCCATTTTATTAAATATTCCTCGTGTTCAACTAGGGTATCGAAGCACAGATGTAAAGTCAGTGAAAGAAAAGTTTTCGTATTTGCATGTCGGTTATTCTGTGCATTCGCTAGATGAAGCGATAGTAGCATTTAAAAATGGAGCGGATTCACTCGTTTATGGTCATGTATTTCCGACAGATTGTAAAAAAGGTGTGCCAGCGAGAGGGCTTGAAGAAATTTCTGACATTGCAAGGTGTTTATCTATACCGATTACAGCAATTGGAGGAATTACTCCAGAAAACGCAGTGGATGTCCTTACTAACGGTGTAAGCGGTATAGCAGTTATGTCCGGAATTGTAAGTAGTAGTGACCCGTATAGCAAAGCGAAATCTTATAAGGAATCAATAAGAAAGTGGGCGGAAAAACATGTGTGAGAAGTATGATGTAGCGATTATTGGTGGTGGTGTAATTGGTAGTTCAGTTGCACATTTTCTAGCAGAAAGAGGACATAAAGTAGCGATTGTAGAGAAGCAAAGAATTGCATCGGAAGCTTCAAAAGCAGCTGCTGGTCTACTTGGTGTTCAGGCAGAATGGGATGCGTATGATCCGCTATTTGAACTTGCTAGAGAAAGCCGAGCTATATTTCCACAACTTGCAGCAGTTTTACGTGAAAAGACGGGTATTGATATTGGATATGAAGAAAAAGGAATTTATCGTATTGCTCAAAATGAAGATGAGAAGGAAAGAATTCTTCACATTATGGATTGGCAGCAAAAAACAGGTGAAGATTCCTATTTTCTAACGGGAGACCATGTGCGGGAAAAAGAGCCGTATCTATCCGAATCTATTATAGGAGCAGTATATTATCCGAAAGACGGTCATGTTATTGCACCAGAGCTTACGAAAGCATTCGCACATTCTGCGGCAATGTCAGGTGCTGATATATATGAACAGACAGAAGTGTTTGATATTCGTATTGAAAATAATAAAGTGACTGGAGTTATTACAAGTGAAGGTATTGTCACATGTGAGAAAGTCGTTATTGCAGGAGGTTCATGGAGCACGAAGTTACTCAGTTATTTTCACCGCGATTGGGGTACATATCCAGTTAAAGGAGAAGTGGTTGCGGTAAAAAGTAGAAAACAACTTTTAAAAGCACCTATTTTTCAAGAAAGATTTTACATTGCTCCAAAGCGCGGTGGACGTTACGTAATTGGGGCAACAATGAAGCCCCATACGTTCAATAAAACTGTGCAGCCAGAAAGTATAACTTCTATATTGGAGCGTGCTTATACAATATTGCCAGCTTTAAAAGAAGCAGAATGGGAAAGCACGTGGGCAGGATTAAGACCACAATCGAATCATGAAGCTCCTTATATGGGAGAGCATGAAGAAATAAAAGGTTTATATGCTTGCACGGGCCATTATCGGAACGGTATTTTATTAAGTCCTATTTCTGGCCAATATATGGCTGATTTAATAGAAGGAAAGCAAGAGAATCATTTGCTAGATTCATTGCTTTCTAGAAGAGTTTAGAAAGGGGATGGAAGTTTGAGATTAAAAATTAATGGTAACCAAATTGAAGTGCCAGCGAGTGTAAAAACAGTAGCTGAGCTACTTACACATTTAGAGCTAGATAACAGAATTGTTGTAGTAGAGCGTAATAAAGATATTTTACAAAAAGATGATCATACAGATACATCTGTTTTTGATGGAGATCAAATTGAGATTGTAACTTTCGTAGGAGGCGGTTGATTATGTTGAACATTGGACCATTTTCATTTCATTCTAGACTTTTATTAGGTACAGGTAAATTCCCTGATTTTGACGTACAGCAAAAGGCAATTGACGTTTCTGAAGCTGAAATTTTAACGTTTGCAGTACGTCGTATGGATATCTTTGATGCAAAGCAACCTAATTTATTAGAGAAACTTGATGTGAAAAAATATACGTTATTACCAAATACAGCAGGGGCAAAAAATGCTGAAGAGGCTGTTCGCATTGCAAAATTAGCAAAAGCGTCTGGGCTTTGTGACATGATAAAGGTAGAAGTTATTGGTGATGATAGAACGTTATTACCGGATCCGGTAGAAACGTTAAAGGCATCTGAAATGTTACTGGAAGAAGGATTTATCGTACTTCCGTACACATCTGATGATGTTGTATTAGCACGTAAATTACAAGAGCTTGGCGTGCATGCGATTATGCCAGGAGCATCTCCAATCGGATCAGGACTTGGTATTGTAAATCCATTAAATTTGGGCTTCATTATTGAACAAGCGACAGTACCAGTTATCGTTGATGCTGGTATTGGTAGCCCAGCTGATGCGGCATTTGCAATGGAATTAGGAGCAGATGGCGTGTTATTAAATACAGCTGTATCAGGAGCAAAAGATCCTATTAAAATGGCACAGGCAATGAAACTAAGTATTGAAGCAGGACGTTTAGGATTTGAAGCAGGTCGTATTGCACGTAAGCGCTGTGCAACTGCAAGTAGTCCTTTAGAAGGAATGAGCGTAGTTGAATAATCGATATTCTCGCCAAGAACTATTTTCTCCAATTGGAGCAGAAGGGCAGCAAAAGATAAGAGAAAAGCATGTACTTATTATCGGTGCAGGTGCATTAGGTAGTGCAAATGCAGAGATGTTTGTAAGAGCAGGTGTTGGCAAGATAACAATTGTTGACCGTGATTATGTAGATTGGAGTAATTTACAAAGACAACAATTGTATGCAGAGAGCGACGTAAAGAATAATCTTCCGAAAGCTATAGCGGCTAAAAAACGTTTAGAAGAGATTAATAGCGATGTAACAATAGAAGCTCTCGTTCAAGACGTAACAGCTGAAGAGCTAGAAGAACTTGTTACAAACGTTGATGTAATGATTGATGCGACTGATAATTTTGAAACACGCTTTATTGTGAATGATATAGCACAAAAATATTCTATTCCATGGATTTACGGTGCATGTGTAGGTAGTTACGGTCTTTCTTATACAATCATTCCTAGTAAAACACCATGTTTATCATGTTTATTGCAGTCGATTCCGCTTGGCGGGGCAACATGTGATACAGCGGGTATTATATCACCTGCTGTATCTCTTGTCGTTTCTCATCAAGTAACAGAAGCTCTTAAACTGTTAGTAGAAGATTACGAATCACTTCGAGATGGGCTTGTATCGTTTGATATGTGGAAGAATGAGTATTCATGTATGAATGTGCAAAAGCTTCGCCAGCATAATTGTTCTTCATGCGGAGAGAATGCATTATATCCGTATTTAAATAAAGAGAACACATCAAAAACAGCAGTTTTATGCGGGCGAAATACAGTTCAAATTAGACCACCTCATAAAGAGGAAATGAATTTTGAACAATATAAAGAGTTGCTGGAAGGTCGCGTGAATGATTTAAATGTAAATCCATATTTACTATCATTTTCTGTTGAAGACAAGAGGTTAGTCGCCTTTAAAGATGGCCGTGTGCTCGTACATGGAACGAAAGATATAAGCGAAGCAAAAACGATTTATCATCGCTATTTTGGATAGAAAAGGATGAGTGGGATGAAAGTGAATAAAGTTTTAACAATTGCAGGGTCTGATAGCGGCGGCGGTGCTGGAATTCAGGCAGATTTAAAAACATTCCAAGAGCTTGGAGTATACGGAATGACGGCTATTACGGCAATTACTGCTCAAAACACGCTTGGCGTTCAAGGGGTATATCCTGTTCCGTTAGAAGGTATTACAGAACAGCTGAATTCAATTGGTACGGATTTAACACCAGATGCAGTGAAACTAGGAATGTTATTTAGTAGTGAAATAATTCAAATTGTTGCAGAACAAATTAAAAAATTTGGCTGGAATAATATTGTGCTAGATCCCGTTATGATCGCAAAAGGCGGTGCATCATTATTACAGCAAGAAGCAGTTCATGCATTAAAAGAATATTTATTACCAGTAGCAACCGTTATAACACCGAATGTTCCAGAAGCAGAAGTGTTAACTGGGATGGAGATTCATAATGTTGAAGATAGTAAGGAAGCTGCAAAAGTATTGCACGAATTAGGTGCTAAATATGTGCTTATGAAGGGCGGACATGCAGAATATCAAGGTAATGAAGTAATTGATTTCCTCTTTGATGGAGAAGAATTTATTGAGTTTAGAAGCGAGCGAATTCCTTCAAAGCAAACGCACGGAAGTGGGTGCACATTTGCTTCAGCGGTTACAGCAGGACTTGCGAAAGGATACTCAATTGAAGATGCTGTTCAAGAAGCAAAACGATTTATTAGTATAGCAATTGAAGAGCCATTGAATATTGGTAGTGGTCATGGACCGACGAATCATTTTGCGTATAAAGTGAATAGAACGCGTGTATAGATAAGTGAAAAGCCAGTTTTATAACTGGCTTTTTTTCTGTTTACTTTTTCAAAATACAGGAGTAATATATCAGCCAGAATATATTTTTTTGTAAACGCTGAGTCCAATTATATGGAGCGGAGGAACCAATTTGTGCAGTGTCACTAGGGGTGAATCTTTCAAATTTGAAAGTAGGGCTACTCTCAAAGCCCGAATCCGACAGCTAACTTCGTAAGCGTCTTGAGAGAGGACGGTGCCATGATGGATACATCACTTCATCGATCTGATTAGTATAGGGGAATATCAATCTATGTTTGATTTCTTTTATACTAAGGAGGATGAGGTACATGGAACTAACACTTATTTGTGTTGGAGAAGAAAGTAAGGTAAATAGTTTAAGAGATCTAGTTGCATTTCAACATGAGTTAGTTATTTTTACAGCAAATGAAGAGGTAGCGGCTGAAGTTAGGAATTGTGGGTTTGATTGGACTTATAGTTGTAGTAAGGAGCAGGATTTTACTAGTATTTGTGAGTGTATTAAGAAGGTCATTTTACTAGGGGATGAGCTTCCAATCGTTAGTTTCTTCACAGAACACATTCGTTTTTCTTTTCAAGCACCTATTACTGTTGTTACAAGGAATAAACGATATCCAGCGAGGCTCTATGAAACAATTGGAGCTAAGTTTGTCGTGTTTACAAATTGTGATAATATTTCTTTTTTATTTTTTGAATAGGGCGGGGGAAGAAATGATGAAGGTACTATTACTTGGAGATATAGCAAATCGTTGGGCAGTATCGGTAGAGCGAGTTCAAGAATTGGTCCAGATTGATCCCCTTTTTCCAGGGCCATATATTATATTACCATCAAAAGATGCTTTGTATTTAGAGATGGATATTACCGAGTATGAGCAGCTACATGCAGAATTGACACAAGTTTATATTCGTGGGAGAAATTTACGTGCATTTTTACGAGGAGAATAAAGGTTGAATAAAAAAGAGCGAATGCTGAGTGCAACAAGCTATGCACTTCATGTCATTCGCTCTTTTTATTTCATATTTAAAAGGCCATTTTTAAGAAAAGAAAAGAGAAATAAAGAAAATAGATGAAATAACAGTAATAATCTTCAATGTAAGCGTTTAAATGAATGTAAATATTATTATTTTCAGTAATTTACCCCTTTACAAGTGAAATATAGAGGAGTATATTTACTCTCATAAATCATTCATAAAATTTCCAAAAAAACCTAAAATCGCTGAGTTCCAGAAATGGAGCGGGGGAACCAATTTTGTGCATCGTCACTTGGGGTGAATCTTTCAGTTTTGAAAGTAGGGCTACTCTTTAGGCCCGAATCCGACAGCTAACCTCGTAAGCGTTTAGAGAGGAGGTTTACTTTTTGTTGTTCATTTTTTGAACACTGAGTAGAGCTCAGTGTTCTTTTTTAATATTTAAATGGTAAATTTTAACAAAAGAAGAGAGGGATAGTTATGTTAGATGTTGTAATGGTCGGGATTTTTATTTTATTAGTTGCATCGATGGCAAGTCTTGCAAGTTGGTCAGATAAAGTTGTGAAAGAAGGAAAGCAATCATGATGATTGTCTTATCGGTTATTGTCGCTGCAATTACAGTGTATTTAGTGTATGCATTATTAAATCCAGAGAAGTTTTAATTAGGGGGAATTATTCATTATGATTTGGGTTGCAGTCATTATTACAATGCTCTTGTTTATTTTAGTAGCAAAGCCAACGGGGATTTATTTAGAAAAAGCTTTTCAAGGTAGCAAAACGTTAGATAAAGTATTCGGGCCTTTTGAAAAACTTATTTTTAAAATTACGGGTGTAAAAGCATACAATCAAACGTGGAAACAGTACGCATTATCATTAGTTTTATTAAATGGATTTATGATCGTTGTCGTATACTTCATTTTCAGATTACAAGGTGTGCTGCCACTAAATCCAGCGCATATTGAAGGGATGGAGCCTACGCTCGCTTTTAATACAGCAATTAGTTTTATGGCTGATACAAACTTACAGCATTATAGCGGTGAAAATGGTTTATCTTATTTATCACAATTAATCGGAATTACATTTTTAATGTTTGCGGCACCAGCAACGACATTAGCGCTCGTTATGGCTTTTATAAGAGGACTTGCTGGAAAAGAACTTGGTAACTTTTTCGTTGATTTTACGAGAGCGTTAACGAGAGTGTTTCTTCCTATCGCATTTATTGCGGCACTAGTTTTTGTCGCACTTGGCGTACCACAAACGTTAGATGGGGCGGTTACAGCACAAACGATTGAAGGTGCAAAGCAAAGTATTTTACGCGGACCTGTTGCATCATTCGTTTCCATTAAGGAACTTGGAAATAACGGCGGTGGATTTTTCGGAGCAAACTCTACGCATCCTTTCGAAAATCCAGGACAAATGAGTAATATTTTGCAAATGATGCTTATGATGTTATTACCAACAGCACTTCCATTTACGTACGGACGAATGGTCGGAAATAAAAAACAAGGCCGCATTCTTTTCGTGTCACTATTTATGGTATTTTTACTAGGGTTTATAACGATTACGACATCTGAACTAAACGGGAACCCGGCATTAAATGGAATGGGTATCGAACATGTACAAGGAAGTACAGAAGGGAAAGAAGTACGATTTGGAACAGTATTTTCTTCACTATACGCAACAGTAACGACAGCTGCTGAAACAGGCGCTGTTAATACGATGCATGATACGTTAACACCAATTGGTGGTCTAGTTCCCCTCGTAAATATGATGTTAAATACAGTGTATGGCGGAGTTGGAGCAGGCTTTGTAAACATTATTATGTATGCAATTATCGCGGTGTTTATATCTGGGTTAATGGTTGGACGGACACCAGAGTTTTTAGGTAAAAAGATTGAAGGTAAGGAAATGAAATTAATCGCAGTCACGATTTTATTTCATCCATTGCTCATTTTAGGATTTTCGGCATTAGCTCTTTCAACAAATTTAGGAACGGATGCTATTTCTCATTCCGGTTTCCACGGTTTAACACAAGTTGTATATGAATATACATCGTCAGCTGCGAATAACGGATCTGGATTTGAAGGATTAGGAGATAATACACCGTTTTGGAATATTACGACTGGTTTAGTTATGTTTTTAGGACGCTACTTCAGTTTAATTACGATGCTAGCTGTGGCAGCTTCGTTGAAAGAAAAAACGGTAGTGCCAGAAACAGTTGGAACGTTCCGTACAGATAATAGTTTATTTGGTGGCATCTTCATCGGAACAATTGTAATTGTCGGTGCATTAACATTCTTCCCGATGTTAGTACTCGGACCAATTGCAGAATTTCTTACATTGAAGTAATGGAGGGTAAATGATGAGACCGGTAGTAGTAAAAGAAAAACAAGTAAATGAGACACAAATACATGCTGTAGAAGATGAGGTTAGACAAGCGAAAACGATGGATCGTGATATCGTAACACATGCGATGAAACAATCCGTTGCGAAATTGAATCCGAAAGTCATGATAAAGAATCCGATTATGTTCGTTGTGGAAATTGGGTTTATCATTACGTTCATTTTATCTTTTCTTCCAAGCAGTTCTAGTAGTATACCAGGATGGTTTAATATAACAGTTTCTCTTATTCTATTATTTACAGTTTTATTTGCGAATTTTGCAGAAGCATTAGCAGAAGGCCGTGGTAAAGCACAAGCCGATTCTTTAAAGCAGTCGAAGAAAGATGTGTTTGCAAATGTTGTAAAAGAAAATGGAGACATTGTCCAAGTTTCAGCAACTGATCTTAGAAAAGGTGACGTTGTTATCGTAAAACAAGGAGAAATGATTCCGAATGATGGCGAAGTAATCAAAGGATTAGCATCTGTAGATGAATCTGCAATTACAGGGGAATCAGCTCCTGTTATAAAAGAAGCAGGCGGTGATTTTTGTTCCGTAACAGGTGGAACGATGGTCGTAAGTGATGAAATTACAATTGTCATTACGAGTAATCCTGGTGAATCATTTATCGACAAAATGATTTCTTTAGTAGAAGGAGCTGCTCGTCAAAAAACGCCGAATGAGATTGCTTTAAATACAGTATTAACGAGCTTAACTCTTATTTTCTTGATCGTCGTTGTGACGTTGCCGATTTTTACAAATTATTTAGGTTTTCAAATTGATACAGCTGTACTCGTAGCATTGTTAGTATGTTTAATTCCAACGACAATTGGTGGTTTGCTATCAGCGATTGGTATTGCTGGGATGGACCGGGTGACAAAATTTAACGTGCTAGCGATGTCAGGGAAAGCAGTAGAAGCTGCGGGCGATATTAATACAATTATTTTAGATAAAACAGGTACAATTACTTTTGGAAACCGGATGGCTCATACATTATTGCCTGTAGGAAATGAAACGATTGAGCAAGTTGGAAAGTGGGCCGCTATTAGTTCTGTTTTAGATGAAACGCCAGAAGGTCGATCTGTTATTGAGTATGTGCAGGGAAAATCTATATCATATAATAGAGAACTTGCAGAACAAGGGGAGTTTGTTCCGTTTAAAGCAGAAACGAGAATGAGTGGTGTTGATTTACAAGACGGAACGAAAGTGAGAAAAGGTGCTGTCGGTGCCGTTATTGAATGGGTTGGGGCACAAGGTGGAACAATTCCGAAAGATGTAAATCAAAAAGCAGACTTAATTTCAAAAGAGGGCGGAACACCACTTGTAGTTGCAGTAGATAATCGTATTTACGGTTTAATTTATTTAAAGGATACAGTAAAACCAGGTATGCGTGAGCGTTTTGAACAGTTGCGCCAAATGGGGATTAAAACGGTTATGTGTACAGGTGATAATCCGTTAACAGCAGCAACGATTGCAAAAGAAGCAGGGGTAGATGAATTCGTTGCCGAGTGTAAACCAGAAGATAAAATTGCGGTTATTAAAGCAGAGCAAGATAAAGGGAAACTTGTAGCGATGACAGGTGATGGTACAAATGATGCTCCGGCATTAGCACAGGCTGACGTTGGATTAGCGATGAATAGTGGTACGACAGCTGCGAAAGAAGCAGCAAATATGATTGATTTAGACTCGAATCCAACGAAAATTATTGAGGTTGTAGGAATTGGTAAGCAATTGTTAATGACACGTGGTGCATTGACGACATTTAGTATTGCGAATGATATAGCGAAATATTTTGCAATTATTCCAGCAATGTTTACACTTGCGATTCCGCAAATGGAAGCACTAAACATAATGAAGTTAACATCACCACTGTCAGCGATTTTATCAGCATTAATATTTAACGCTGTTATTATTCCACTACTCATTCCGTTAGCGATGAAAGGTATCGCATATAAACCGATGAGTTCTAATGCATTACTTAGCCGAAACCTACTTATTTATGGGCTTGGCGGAGTTATCGTTCCGTTCATTGGAATTAAAGTAATTGATATAATTGTCGGCTTGTTCATATAAGGAAGAGGGGAAAAAGATGGAAAAGAAACAAAGTATACTATCACCAATTATCCGTATTACTTTTACATTTCTAGTGTTGTGTGGACTTGTATATCCACTTATTGTTACTGGTATTGCACAAGCCGTGATGAAGGATAATGCGGATGGAAGTCTAATATATAATGATAAAAATGAAGTGATTGGTTCTAAATTAATCGGGCAAAACTTCACGGATCCACGTTATTTTCAAGGGCGTGTTTCTAGTATTGAATATAAGGCTGAAGCATCTGGTTCAAATAACTATGCACCATCTAATCCAGATTTAGAGAAACGAGTAGAGAAAAGTATTGAAGAGTGGAAGAAACAAAATCCGAGCGTTCCAGTAACAGAAGTACCGATAGATTTAGTGACAAATTCAGGTTCAGGGCTTGATCCTGATATTAGTCCAAAGGCGGCCTCGGTGCAGGTGGATCGCATTTCAAAATTAACGAATATTTCGAAAGAAAAACTTAATCAATTGATTAAAGATCAAACAGAAGGTGCTGCACTTGGTTTATTTGGAGAAGATCGAGTGAATGTCTTAAAGCTAAATTTAGCATTACAAAAATTAATGAAATAGTAACAGTGCTACCTCAATCTAACGGATTGAGGTAGCGTTGTTTCGAATGAAAGGTGGTGTTTATTTTGTATGCAGATGATTATGAACCGAAGTTTCAAAGGCGAACGCCAGAGGAATATTTAGAATATATTCGTCAGCAAAATCGCGGAAAGTTAAAGCTATATGTAGGAGCAGCTCCAGGCGTAGGAAAAAGTTATAAAATGCTCTTTGATGCAAGGGAAATGAAAAAAGATGGAATTGATATTGTAATTGGTTTAATTGAAACGCATGGAAGAAAAGAGACGGAAGAAGCAATTGCTGATTTAGAAAAAGTTCCTTTGAAAGAAATACAGTATAAAGGAAAGGTATTTTATGAGCTTGATGTGGAAGGAATAAAAAAACGCGCGCCGCAAGTAGTCGTAGTGGATGAACTTGCGCATAGTAATGTTCCTGGTTCTAAGCATAAAAAACGTTATATGGATGTGCAGGAATTGTTAGAGGCTGGTATATCGGTATTATCAGCTTTTAATATTCAACATTTAGAAAGTGTTCATGATATTGTAGCTCAAATTACGAATGTAAAAGTAAGAGAACGAATTCCAGATTTTATTTTACAAAAAGCAAATGAAATTCAGCTCGTTGATGCAACGCCCGAGGTATTAAGGAAGAGACTAATAGACGGAAAGATATATAAAGAAGAAAAAATTCAGCAAAGTTTACAAAATTTCTTTACGCTTAATAATTTAGGGGCACTTAGGGAATTATCACTTCGCGAGGTTGCCGATGATATGGACGAGAAAATTAGCCAAACAGTAATAGAACCAATTGGCGTAAAAGAAAAAATTCTTGTTTGTGTACAATACAGTTCAACAGCGGAGAAATTAATAAGACGGGGATGGCGCATGGCTGATCGGTTAAACGCTGAATTGTACGTATTAAACGTTGAGAGGGAAAATATAGATTCTATTTCAGCTGGAAAAAAGCAGACGATTGAAGAGTGGAAGTTGCTAACGAATCAATTTGATGCAAGTTTTGTATTAGAAGAAGCAAAGGGAAGAAAGCCAGCAGATGTTATTATTGAAGTGGCAAAAAGATTACAGGTGACGCAAATTTTACTTGGACAATCGGCTAGAACAAGGTGGGAAGAAATACGAAAAGGCTCTATTGTAAATGAAATTATGAGACAAACAAAGTATATTGATATTCATATTGTTGCGGATCAAAGAGGATAAATAGAGCCGACCTTTTTGGGGGCTCTATTTTGCTTTTTGTACAGAATGAAAACTTAGCATTTTCATTGCATATAAGATTACAAGTAAAAACATAATTGCGCCTAGGAAGAAAATCCAAAAGTAATTTTGGTTAAATAAAAGAAATCCACCTATAAGTGGCCCTGTGCCCATACCAAGATAGCGGATGAAGTTGTACATACCGATAGCTGTTGCACGTTCTTGCACGAATTCTTCTGTTAATAAAGTAGTGTGAGTTGGCATAGAAAGTCCCATACTAAAACCGTACAAAGATGTAACGATAATGATGAATGGGATATTGATGTTATATATGAAAGAGAATAAAAAGACACATATAATATTGAAGTAACTCGTAATAAATAAAGTTTGCTTTGTTGTGAGGCGTTTTTGCAAAAACTTGCAGCAAAAACTTCCTAGCATGATAGAAAGAGACATTGGTACAAACATAAGACCAATTTCACTTGCAGCTAGATGAAATGAATTTGCTAAAATGCTCGGTAAAAAAACGAGAAAGCAAAAGTAAATACAAAATTGAATGAAGCCAATAAGAGTAATAGAAAATCCAGTTTTATTTTTTAAGATAAGAGAGTAGTTCTTTTGTGCTTTAGACTGCTTAATTACATTTGGCTTTGTTTCTGGAAGTAGTGAAATGTTTATAATTAATAAGATAATGCCAAGTGTAGATAAAAAGAGAAATACAGATAAGTGACCATTTATACTGCCAAGAAATCCACCTATGAGAGGAGCCATTGTAGGTGCGAGGGCAAGTAACATTTGGTATAGGCTCATCGCTTCTCCGCGTTCTTTTCCTTCAAATAAATCGCCGATAATCGTTGCTGAAACTACAGGTATAGCCGCTATTCCTATAGCTTGAACAGCTCTAAAAAAGAGAAATAAATAAATGTTTGCCGAAAAAGCACATCCGATTGAACCAATTGTACTAATGACTAAACTAGGGATAAGGACAGATTTTCTCCCTTTTGTATCAATTAAAGGTCCATATACGAGCTGCATAATTGCAAGAATGAATGTGAAAAGTGAAACTGTTACATTTACAAGATAAAGAGAAGTGTGAAAAGAATTTTGAATCATCGGTAAGATAGGTGTGTAAATATTTTGAGCGAAGGAACCGAGTAAGGCACTAATACAGACAACATATAAAATGAAAGTTAGTTTAGATTTTTTCATCTTGTTAACCTCCTTGTATTTTAGTTTCCTTAGAAACTAAATTTATTTTAACATGATTTTCTCACTTGTAAAGATGAAAAAATAATTTTAAAATGGTATATAGTTAAATTGTTTCTTCGGAAACTTAGGAGGCGAACGGATTGAAGCATACAACGAAGCAAATGGAAATACTGTCGGACATTCGTACACTTTTGCATAAAAAAGAAGAACATTTAAAACGACAAAACGAGAAGTTTCTTTATGAGACAGGTGTAAGTAGTATGTCTTTATCTGAGTTACATGTAATCGAATGTATCGGAAAAAATGGTTTGATGAATGTAACGGCAATTACGACAGAAATGGGCATGACGAAGGGAGCAATCTCTAAAATTTGTACGAAGTTGTTTCAAAAGCAATTCGTTGAGAAGATGCAAATGTTAGATAATCAAAAAGAAATCTTCTTTCGCTTAAAGGAAAGCGGCAATGAAATATATAAAGCTCATGAAAAATTGCATAAGCAAGCTGAAGAAAAGTGGTTGTTACTTTTAGATGGATATACGAAAGAAGAGCAAGACTTTATTCAAAGGTTTATAAAGGATGTCTCCGATCATTTGGAAATATAATCGGAAGAAAAAACTCCTTTTTCTCAAGTCTTTTAAATATAATTTCTGAAAGAACTCATATATAATAGAAAAAGATACTTAACATGGTGAATAATTAAAGAGTCAATATATATAGAGGAGAGAGTAACATGCTTGAAAATACGGGGTTAGTATTAGAAGGCGGCGGTATGCGTGGTGTATATACGGGTGGGATATTAGAATACTTTATGGAACAAGATTTATATTTTCCATATGTAATCGGTGTATCAGCTGGTGCTTGTCATGCAGCGTCGTATCTTTCCAGACAAAGAAATAGAAATAAAACGGTCAATATTGATTATGCATCACATCCGAAATATTTGTCGTATAAAAACTTATGGAGAAAACGTCAGCTATTTGATATGGATTTCATTTTTCATGAAATTCCAGAAAAGCATGTTCCGTTTGATTTTGAAACATACTTTAATAGCCCAGAACGTTTCCTTGTAGGAACGACGGATTGTGAAACAGGACAATCTGTTTATTTTGAGAAAGAAGGAACGAATGATGATGCACTAAATTTATTACAAGCGTCTAGTTCATTGCCTTTCATTGCACCAGTAGTAAATTATCGTGGTAAGCAGTTATTAGATGGCGGGATTTCTGATCCAATTCCAGTTCGTAAGGCACAGGAAGATGGATTTAAAAAATCAGTCGTTATTTTAACGAGAAATCATGGTTACGCGAAGAAAAAATCAAAATTCGGATGGATTGCAGGAAAAGCTTATAAAAAATATCCGAATCTTGTTAACACGATGTTGAATCGTTATGAAGTGTATAATAAAACACTTCACTATATTGAAAAAGAAGAGCAAGCTGGTAATTTATTTGTTATTCGCCCAGAAGTGCCGCTTCAAGTAGATCGTATGGAAAAAGATACAGCAAAACTACAAAATTTATACGAGCAAGGCTATGAAGATGCAAAGAGACAGTTTGCAGATTTGCAGGCGTTTTTGCAAAAATAAATATTAGGCTGTGGAGAAGAATTTCTCTGCAGCCTTTTTATATTGCTACTTATACGTTACTTTTTAAAAATGTATGAATGTTTAAGTGTTTAAAGAGTTTGTAAAACATTGGGGTGTCTTATTGAGGAGAATTTACTTGAGAGGTATTATGACGATGTAGCGCTACAAAACTATTTAATTTACGAGGTGATTGTTAATGAAGGGAAAGGTTTTTTCGATTGCGACTTTAATATTATTAGCAACATCAATCTCAACAAGTGCATTCTATCCAACTCTAAGCGGTCACAAAAGCGGTAACCTACTATCTTACAGAGCTCAAACTACTACGAATCAAAATGCATCTCGTTGTTCAGTAGCAATTTCTTTTATTAAATCAAATGGAAATAATTCATATATTGAAAGCGCTTCAGACAAATTAGGGTCCCATGAATCTGGAAGAGCATTAAACGCAACTGTGAGTAATGGTGCATATAACGCCTTTGGGGCAAAAGGACTATACTCGGAGCATTATGCAAATGAGAATAATGACTATCAAGAAGATACACACAAAGGTACTTTTGATAGTAACGGTAACTTACGATTACAGTGGTAAAAAGCATTAAACAGTTGTCTTTATAAATACTTGGATAAGGAGAAGGGGATGTTCATCATCTCCTTCTTATTTAAAAGGAGCACAGACATGTACCTAGCTTTTAAAAATATAAAAAGCAATAAACTGTTTTCAGTCATTCTTCTTATGTCATTTTTTATTTCTTTTCTTTCTATATCAATAGCCGCACTTTTAACAGAGTCTAAACGAAACTTTATATCTGCTTTTCAAATCGGTTTTCCAGAGAAGAATCAAATTTTAACTGTTCCGATAGCGAATGCAACTGAATTGGAAGAGATAATTCCTTTCATACAAGATATTTTTGTTAAAAGTGATATTTATGTAGAGCATTTAAAAGCATTAAATAGTTCAGGGGCAACAAAGATTATAGCTGTGAACTTAAAAGATGATTATTATTGGAAGCCATATATTTCTGAAGGACAATATTTTCATCGTGAAAATGTAAACAATATGGTTGTTGGCGATCAAACGAATGTAGAGGAGTTATATGAATTTGATGATACATATAAAAAAATAGGAACTATATCAAGAAAAGACAGTGACGTCGGTGTAGCAGGTATATACGTTCCACTTCAAAACTTACCTACTATATCTAAAAAAGGTATTATCGCGAGTAAACAATTACAATTAACAGTTGTTAATCCTACATCATCTATTCATAACGAAATAAAAAAGTTTATGGATAGGAGTAAAGAAGTGCTTTCGGGAGATGTTCAAATACTGAATGAACGAGATCTTCAGGAACTACATGTGACACATATAGATCCAGCAAATAAGTATTATTATAAATTCATTCTTGTTGCAATTGTTTCTGGCATTTCTGCGGTTTTATTTTGGATTTATAAAAAAGAAAGAGAGATTTCATTAAAAAAAGCAGTAGGTGCTTCTAATATATCTATTTACTGCGAACTATATATTCAAATTTTGTTTATTTCTCTAGTGGCGATGCTGTTGGTTTTTCTGGTGTTAGAAATGTTTTCTGGAACAATTCATACGTATTTTCAGACATACTTATTAAAACCGTTAACACCATATGTATTGGTATGTAATATTGTTTTTATAATTTTTCTTACAATGTTTGTTACTGTAATTCCAATCAAGCACATTATAAATATATATCCCGGAAAACATTTAAGAACGTAGGAGGTCTTCATGTTTTTTATATTTGATTCTATACGGTCTGTGAAAAAACGGTTGTTACCAAGTTTGATTATAGTAATTTCTTTAATTATTGCATTTTCTTCAGCAATAGAATTTGTTAGTAATCTTTCGGGATATCGAAAAATGATGACGGTAGCAAATAATTTATCGACTCATAAAAATTTCTATGAACTTTATGCGACGCAAGATATAACATTGTTTAGCGAAGAAAAAGCAAAAAGTGATTATCAACATTTCATGCAAGGGTTATCTAATACGATACCAATAACAAATAAAACAAATTATTTGTTCCGTAACTATTCACTTAGTTTAAAAAAAGAAAATGGAACGATAAAGACTCTTATTGTTGATAAAGATATTAATAAGTACTTTCATATACGAATTTCACAAGGAAGATATTTTGAGGAATCGGAATTTCATAAATCAGTATTTGATATTAGACCTGTTATATTAGGGGCTAATTATATAGAAAAGGTATCTATTGGTGATGTTATACTATCTGGAAAAATGAAGCTAAAAGTAATTGGCTTTTTAGAAAAAAATTCACCATTTACATATCCTCGAAGTGGTGAAATATCGGATAATCGTATTACATTATTAGATGACATGGCGATTTTACCAATTGGAACAGAAGAAATAGAGTTCTATAGTGTAGAACTTTTATACAATGGGTTAATTATAGAAACAAATGAGAAGATAAATATAAATGAATTTCAAAAGAAAGTATTAAAGGTAACAGAAGGTAAGGGTTATTCGTATTATGTTACAAATCCGAATAAATTGTTAGAAAATGAAAAACAAGGTATTGATAATATGTCATACCCCTTATTATTAAGCGGTACAGTCTTATTTTTTTCATTTCTATCTATTGTATTAACATCAATGGCAGCACTTTATATGGAGCGTAAAAATATTTCTATTAAATCAGCGTTAGGTGCAAGTACTTTTCAAATATGTCTTCCATTTATTATTGAGTATATGTTGTTATTCATTTTATCGATATGTATAGGAATTACGTATTTCCAATGGGAGAATAGCGGAGTAATTGAAATTCAGAAAGGGCTAGAAAATAGTATAGTATCTTTCTTTGGAACGTTAAAAGTCTCTATAGAATCATTGGTTGTTATAGGTGCTTTATCACTTGTAATGATCCTCGTTATATATGCAATCATTTATTTCAATGTACTAAAAATAAAAAATACATATATGAAAGAGGTGTTATAGATGATTCAGCTCGCAAATGTGGCTAAGGGCTTTGGAAAGAATAATTTTAGTGCTTTAAAAGATATTAATCTTACAATAGAAAAAGGCGAAATGATAGCCATTATGGGCCCCTCTGGTTCGGGGAAGTCTACTCTCCTTAACATTATTGGCTTAATCGATAGCCCCTCTGCTGGAAAGTATTTTTTAGATGGAATGGATACGAGTACATTAAAGCAAAACTATCATAAGTATAGAAACACGGAAGTTGGATTTGTGTTTCAAAACTTTTCGCTACTCGATGATTATACGATTATTGAAAATGTAATGCTTCCACTTGTATATAGAAGAATTTCTCATAAGAAACGTATGCAAATATCAAAAGAAATGCTGAAAATGGTAGAGCTTGAGAGGCATATTAACAAATATCCTTACGAGTTATCAGGAGGAGAACAGCAAAGAACAGCAATAGCAAGGGCTTTAGCACAAGATACAAAAATTATACTTGCTGATGAACCGACTGGTGCTCTTGATCAAGAAAATGGGGAAAAAATTATGAGTATTTTACAAGAGATTAATAAAGAAGGAAAAACAGTGCTAGTTGTTACACATGATCAAAAGGTAGCTGCATATTGTCAGAGGACGATACGGTTACTTGATGGTTGTATGGTATAATATGGATAATATTATGTGAAGAGGTGATACATATGGAAAATGTATATAAAGGACTGAGGCATACCGGATTTACTGCAATGCTTATTTTTGGAGGGGTATTTCTACTTCGCTGGCTCATACATGATGAGATGCTACTGGATCAGCTTATTGGATTTAGTGTAGGAATGGTAATGGTTGTTTCGTCAGTTTCCATTCAAAAGTATAGTAAAGAATTACAGATGAATGAGAAATATTAATAATTTTTAATTGCTGTTATCTTTTTCATAGTTTAGGAATAGTGGAGGCTTTCGTGTGATTGTTGCAAAGGGAAAAGAGAGCATCGAATTCGATGCTCTACTTTTTATTTACGCTTCTTTTTAATAAATGAAAAGGCTAAAGCTGTAATTAAAATGCTGCCTTTAATGATATCTTGTGCATAATAAGGGACGTTCATCATTGTGAGTCCATTTAATATAATTCCAATTAATACCGAGCCGAGGAATGTTCCGACTATATTTGGTTTCTTGGCACCGAACATTGCGTAACCGATATAGGCAGCTGCGACTGCATCCATTAATAATGGAGCACCAGCTGAAACTTGTCCTGTTCCAACGCGGCTGCATAGAATAATGCCGCCAATAGAAGCTAGTAAACCACTAATCATATAAGCATATACACGGTAACGATCAGTAGGAATACCGGCTAATCTAGCAGCTTCTCGATTCCCACCAGTCATATAAAAGAAACGACCGTACGTTGTTTTTTCTAAAAATAGATGTGCAATTAAAACGACAGTAAGCATGATAATGACAGGGACTGGAATTCCTAAGACGGAACCTTGACCGATAAATAAAAAAGATGGAATAAAATGTCCTGTTGCACCGGACATTCCTTCATAAATTGAAGATCCTTTTGAAAATGTTAAGTGTAGTCCATTGACGATATACATGATACTTAATGTAGCTAGTAAATCGGGTAGTTTAATTCGGATAACGAGTAGTGCATTTAATAATCCAACTAATAACCCGCAAAGAATAGGAACAAGGAGTGTGACTAATAGTTCTTGTCGATATAAAACGAGACAAGAAGCAGCTGCAATTGTTGCTAAACTAGCGGTGGAGCCGACTGATAAATCAAACCCATCTACAATCAATGTAAAGGTAACGCCGATTGCAAGTAACGTTACGATGGAAATAGAACGTAAAATATCACTAATATTGTTATATGTTAAAAAAGAATCATTGACGATAGAGAAAAAAATTGTAACACCTATAATAATAGCAATTGTACTAAATTGATAAAAAAGATGAGTAGGTAAATATAGTTTCTTAGTTTTCGTTTTATGAACGAGATTCAATGGAATAGCTCCCTTCAGATAAATGTAAAAGCTGTTCAGGAGATAGTTCGCTTGGTAAGTATTCACCTACAAATTCTCCGTTTGCCAGTATAAGAATGCGATCAGCGATATGCAACGCTTCATCTTGTTCTCCTGTGAAATAAATTACGGAACTTCCGTTTTCTGTAATGTTGCGAATGAATTGAAAAATGTCTTGTTTCGCAGCGATGTCTACACCTTTAGTTGGCTCGTCTAAAAGAAATAGATTAGGTTTGAATCCACTCCACTTTGCAATTGAGACTTTTTGTTGGTTTCCACCGCTAAGTGAATGAATAAGTGCCTTTGGGTCATTTGGTGAAATACCGAAAGAAGAAATTGCTGTAGTAGCATCATTTAATTCGGTTTGTTTTCGTTTCCAACCTGATTGATGTAAATTTGTGTGACTTATAATATCTTCCGAAAGAAATACGCCTTGTTTTCTTCTTTCTTCTGGTACAAGTGCGATTTTCGCTTTAATCGCATCTCGTGGTGTTTTAATCGTTAGTTTTTGACCGTCTATTTCTGCGTGATAAGTATGAAGAGCACCAAATAACGTTTCAGCAAGTGTTGTTTTTCCACTTCCAATTAATCCGTATATCACAACAGTTTCTCCTTTTCGTATTGTAAGAGAAAGGGGAGAATGACCTTCGTGTAATAGAAGCTCTTGTACTTTAAATAGTTCCTCGCTCCCGGTTTTTGGTGCGGTATTAATAGGAAGTGTAAGTTGTTTTCCAGTCATCGCTTCCACAATTTGTTGATCTGTAATCGTTGTAATGGTTTCAGAAAGGGCAACTTGACCGTTATGTAATACAGTTACATCATCCGCGAAATTTCGAATCTCTGATAAACGATGAGAAACTAAAAGGATGCCAATTCCTTTTGATGTTAAATCTTTTAATAGTTTCCCAAAGGTTTCAACTTCTTTTGGTCCAAGAGAAGAAGTAGGTTCATCTAATAAAAGGTAATTTGTATTGTTAGATAAAGCTCTTGCGATAAGAAGTAATTGTTTTTCATGTAATGAACAGTTTGAAACATCTTCCGAAACATTTAAATTTACCTGTACAGTTTGCAAATGTTGTTTAGCAAGTGCGACTAATTTGGACTTTGAAAATAGTACTTTATTTTGCATTGCTAAATGATCGATTAGTACATTTTCTAATACAGATAATCCGGGAATAAGTCCGTGATCTACTTCTTGTGTTACGAAAGAAATGCCATGCTTTTTTGCATCGCGCGGTGAAGTAAAGGAAACAGACTGAGTATCAATTTTTATATCGCCAACAACTGGTTGAATTTCACCAGTTGCTATTTTTAGTAAAGTACTTTTTCCTGCACCGTTCATGCCTAGTAAAGCGTGTACTTTTCCTTTTTGAATATGAATAGAAACATCTTCTAGAACAGGTGTAGCGACATGATAAGAATGTGTAATGTTTTGAAGAGAGAACGTCATCATTTTTTCTCCTTCTCTAATTTTTTCATCCAAGGGGAATATGCATCTTTTGAGTCTCCCCAACCGTTTATATATTTTGATAACTGATCCATTGTTATATTTTCTTTTGGTAAACTATTTTTCTTTACTAAATAAGGTTCTAGTGAATAAATATCTGGCGTTTGTTCACCAGCAATTTTTTTGTATAAAAATCGTACTTGAACCTTACCTACTTCAGCTGGATCAGTTGCAGCTGTAGCAGTCCAAGGTGAGTTTTCTTTTTGCATGAGTTGTAAATCCTCATTACTTAAGTCAATGCCATATACTTTTATATCTGTACGACCAGCTTGTTCAAGTGCTTTAACAGTCCCTTTAGCAAACTCATCCCACGAAGCGAAAATAGCTTGTAAATCGCCTTTTTTCGGATATTTCTTTAGTAAAGCTTCTACTTGTGTTTGTGTATCGAGTGGCGTGTTATTACTAGCAGTACCGAATCTTGCGACTTCTTTTATATTTGGATACCGTTTATAAAAAGCATCAATGATAACATTGCGACGTTCCATTGGAGCAAATCCGCCGACCCATACAACTGCGATATTTCCTTGTCCATTCAAATCTTCCGCTAACGTTTTTAATGATTTCCATGCAAGACTATAGTCATCTTGATCAATAATTGTCACACCTGGCAAGCGTAGATCGTTATCGAACGCAACTACGGGAATGTTCGCTTGTAACGCTTTTTCTACTCCAGGTTTTAGTGCTTCAGAACGGCCATGATCAATTAAAATACCATCCACTTTTGAATTAATAGCAGTATCTAAATTTGCAGCCATTTTTGCTAAATCGTTATCAGAATTGTAGACTTGTACACTGCCGCCAAATAGCTCAACTTGTTTTTTGACACCCTCAATATATTGAGAGGAAAAAGTTCCGATGGACATTTGCATAATTAATGCGATTTTTAATGGCTTCTTCATTTGGCTTGGAATTTCTGTTTGTAATTGATTTTCTACCGTTGTAGTCGCCTTTCTCACAGTTTGTTGCTTTTGTGAAGAGATAGTATCTTGTTCATTTGTACAAGCTGCTAATGTAAATAAGAGAAAAATAAGTACGATGGAACATAATTTTTTCATAAAAAAATCCCTCCTAAACTAAAAAGAGAGAGGAGGGAGTGAAAATAAAAAACGCCTTTTCATATAGAAAAGACGCCTTATCATATTACTCTTATCTTTCAACACAATGTGTTGTAAGAATTAGCACCGTGCCCATAAATGGGTCGGTTGCCGGGCTTCGTAGGGCTCATCCCTCCACCTGCTCTTGATAAGACATCTGATATTTAACTATTTTGAATTATTCCACAAACGAATGGTATTGTCAAACAGTATTTATAAAAAAATCCCTCAGGAAGAGGGATTTTAATGTGGTAAGAATATCAATTGATAAGCAAACAAAATTCCAAATACATATACAAGTGGGTGAACAGCACGGAATTTACCTTTTGCTACTTTCATAAGTGGGTATGAAATAAATCCAAGTGCGATACCTGTTGCGATACTTGATGTAAGTGGCATGCTTAAGATTACTAAGAATGCTGGGAATGCTTCATCAAATGCGTCCCAATCGATGTGGCGAACTGAACCCATCATAAGACTACCAACGATAATTAATGATGGTGCAGTAATAGCTGATACACCAGAAACAGCACTTACTAATGGGCCGAAGAATGCTGCTAGTGCGAATAGAACCGCTACTGTAACAGTTGTTAAACCAGTACGACCACCAGCTGCAACACCAGCAGATGATTCAATGTAAGCTGTTGATGGTGTCGTTCCGAACATAGAACCAATAGTTGCTGAGAATGAGTCAGATAGAAGAGCTCGTCCTGCTTTTGGAAGCTTTCCGTCTTTCATAAATCCACCTTGTTGTGCAACGCCAAGTAATGTACCTGTTGTATCGAATAGTGTAACAAGGAAGAATGAGAATACAACGCCGTATAATCCGTAGTTAATTACGTCAGATACAGCAGTAATTGGATTTGAAACGATAATTCCTTCTGGTAAACCAGGCATTGATGTAACACCGTTTGAGAATGATAATTGTCCCGTGAAGAAAGCGATAATACCAGTTAATAGCATCCCGATAAATAGTGCGCCATTTACATTTAAAGACATAAGGACAATTGTAATTCCAAGTCCAGCTAATGCTAGTAGTACTGGAGCAGAGTGAAGATCACCAAGTCCAACTAAGTTTGCATCATTTTTTGTAACGATACCTGTTAAACGTAAACCGATAAAGGCGATGAAAAGACCGATACCAGCAGTAATTGCATGTTTTAAGTTTTCAGGAATTGCTTCCATTAATTTTGTACGGAAAGATGTGAATGATAACAAAATTAAAATCATACCTGCTACGAATACAGCAGAGAATGCAATTGCGAAAGTCATGCCTTCATGAGCTTTTACAACAGAGTAAGAGAAGTAAGCATTTAATCCCATACCTGGCGCGATTGCGATTGGTAAGTTTGTAAAGATTGCCATAAATAATGTTCCGACAACAGCAGCGATAATTGTTGCTGTAAATGCTTGTTCAAATGGAACACCTGCATCCCCAAGGATGACTGGGTTTACGACAATGATATATGCCATTGTTAAGAAGGTAATAATACCTGCCATAATTTCAGTTTTAATAGAAGTTTTATGTTTTGAAAGGTTAAACATATAAACATCCTTTCTGTTTACGAATAATTTTCACAACAGTTATATATAATATTCGTTTTTTAACTATTTTGCAATAGTTTTGTATAAAAAGTTTACAACAATTCATATTTTGTGTCTTAAATTCGAATATTAATCGTAACTTGATGTGTGAATTTCAGTTTTTATTATGCACATTATAAGGAAAAGGAGTTGAAAGAAGCTATGCCACAGCAAAAAAACTTTGTAACAATGCCAGCGCAACATCAAAATAAACAGCCTGGTATTGAATCATTAATGAATCCACTTCCGCAGTTTGAAGATTCAAATTATAAAGGTAGCGAAAAGTTAAAAGGAAAGAATGTATTAATTACAGGGGGAGATAGTGGGATTGGACGAGCTGTTTCCATCGCTTTTGCGAAAGAGGGAGCAAATATTGCGATTGCTTATTTAGATGAGGAAGAAGATGCTAATGAGACGAAGCAATATGTTGAGAAAGAAGGTGTAAAGTGTGTATTGTTGCCGGGTGATTTAAGTGATGAACAGCATTGTAAAGATGTTGTTCAAGAGACCGTCCAGCAGCTAGGTAGTTTACAGGTTTTAGTAAATAATGTCGCGCAGCAATATCCGCAGCAAGGACTAGAGTATATTACAGCAGAACAGCTAGAAAAGACTTTTCGTATTAATATTTTTTCTTATTTTCACGTTGCGAAAGCCGCACTTTCTCATTTAAAGCAAGGGGATGTCATTATAAATACCGCGTCTATCGTTGCATACGAAGGAAATGAAACTTTAATTGATTATTCCGCAACGAAAGGAGCAATTGTAGCGTTTACAAGATCACTTTCTCAATCATTAGTGCAAAAAGGGATTCGTGTAAATGGTGTTGCACCGGGACCGATTTGGACACCGCTTATTCCATCGAGCTTTGATGAGAAGAAAGTCTCTCAGTTTGGAAGCAATGTCCCGATGCAACGGCCTGGTCAACCATATGAGTTAGCGCCGGCATACGTATATTTAGCGTCTGGTGATTCTTCTTATGTTACCGGACAAATGATACATGTAAATGGGGGCGTTATTGTAAATGGATAGTTTTCATTTATAAGAGCAAAGTAAAGCTAATTACAATTATTATGGTGAGCGCTAGGGGGGATATAGGTGAAAAGGGTATGTTTCGTCTTACTATTATTTTTCTTCCTACCGGTTAGTGCTTTTGCTGATACAGATCATTTAATACTAGTTAATCTTACGACAAACCAGTTGTCTTTTTTTGAGAATGGAAATTACACAAAAACATTTCCAGTAACGACTGGAAGAGATCGTACACCTACGCCTGAAGGTAATTTTTGTATTATAACGAAATTTAAAAATAAAGAATACCATCGAAAAAAAATAGCTGGGGGTGCACCGAATAACCCTCTTGGTACGAGATGGCTTGGGCTAGATAAGAATGAATATGCGATTCATGGGACAAACCGGGAATGGACGATTGGAAGTAGGGAATCAAATGGCTGTATTCGCATGCATGACAGGGATATACAATGGTTATATGACCGAGTACAATTACAAACAAAAGTAATCATTTCTCGTTTTCATACGAGCCCTGAATATGAAGCGAATAAGCTTGGTTATCGCGTTGTGAGCTGGAATGGTCGAAAAATAGAAAAAGAACAAATTGGAGTACTTACGTTAGTAGACCGCGCGGATATATATTGGCAAGAACCAAATGGACAGTTAACGAAGGTAAAAACTGTATTGCCAAATGAAAGATATCCGGTGTACTCAAAACGAAAAGATGGAATATATTATATAGGAAACAATTCGTATATTATAGATGAAACAGGAGAGAAAATTCGTTACGAGCAAATTCCTTCTTCGATTTTAAGTAATATATATAAACGGAAATACAATGTTCCGTAATGGCTACCGTATTATAGACGGTAGCTTATTTATACTTGGAGTTTAACTGCAACTATTGTATTTTGCTGAATATAATACAGTACAGATAGGGGGCGGTTATATTATGAAAAGTGAATTTGCGTTTAAAGTTTTCTTAGTAACGACCTGTTTATTTATCGTGTATTTATATGCGTTTCTCGTCTTTTCTTTTTATGTTCCATATGTTGATTTAATATTGTTCTTCGGATTTATTTGGGCGTTTGTGAAAGCGAGGGAAGGAGAGAAGAGTATATATCGGCGCATTACCCTATGCGGGACGGCCGTTCTCGTTATTTTGTACTTTTTTATTATGCATGATTTTTGGAGAGGGATGTAAAAAAGCATACGATTAATCGTATGCTTTTTATGTTTAATATTTAGGCTTAAATGTATGACAACAAGTCTCTACACTCGTTGCTACAGAACTTTCTAGCGTCTCGTTTGTTAAAACAGCAGCTGTATATGAATCATTTTCAGTTTGACCAGTTTCATCTGCATCAGGCTGAACGATGATCGCACTTGCTTGACAAAAGTTACCTTGTCCCCAAAAAGAACAGTTGGAAACAGAACATCTTACTTCTGGCATAAAACCCCCTCCTTATACATTAGTGTGGGATTTTACGCCCATTTCATGTGTAGAAGGAGTTTCCTTTTCTCGTTACTTTTTCGTTTGCTCAAGCCATTCTTTTAATTTGTCTTTCGGCTGTTCACCACTAATACGGCTCACTTCTTTGCCATCTTTAAAATGAATGATTGTTGGTGTACCTTGAATTTTATATTCATCCCAAGGAGCATCTAATTTTTCAATATCCATAACTTTCATATCAACGTTCAAGTCTTTAGCCATTGGCACTACGACAGGAGATAATTTTTGGCAATGAACGCAAGATGTTTGATAAAAGTATACTGTTTCTTCTTTTTTCTCTTTTAAATTCTTTTGAAGATCTGAAAGAGAGATTTTATTTGTGTAGTAGTCAGGACCATCTGTTTGACTACCAGTAGCATTATCAATTTTTTGGCTAGTTGAAGCTTTTTTTTCTTCCATTTGTGTTACAGCGAAAATTGCCGCAAACAAGGCGATAATAATACCACCAAATATAAGCATTTTTTTCATTCTTTCATCTCCTTATTTGTTTTTGATGACAATAAAGCTACAAACAGCGATTGTAATAAAGCCGATAAGTGCTAAAAACGGGATTGTCACAAAGCCGAACCAGTTTATGTATTCTCCCGTACATGGTACACGTCCACAAGCTGCCCCAGCAGCTGAAAATGCTGCGACTTTTTGAATTGCATAGTGATATAAAGAAATACAAGCACCAATAGTTGCGATTGGTAAAGAATAATTTGCGATGCGATAGTCTTTCTTTGCCACAGCGATACCGAGCCATAAAACGAATGGATACATAAAAATACGTTGATACCAACAAAGAACACAAGGCTCAAATTTCATGATTTCGGAAAAGTACAGACTTCCTAGTGTAGCGATAAAAGAAGCTCCCCATGCGGTAAGTAAAGCATATTCTTGCTTTTTTTCTCGTCCCATATTTTATACCTCTCTTATAATAGTTACATACTAAATTATAGTATGAAGTGGTATGGAAAAGAAAGAAAAAATATGTTTATCAATAAAAGTTTTATAAGGAGAAACTTTTATTGATATAAATATTTTAAAAAAGCGCCATTCTCCGGAAGAGAATAGCGCTATAGTTTACATTTGAATTTGTTCTACTTCTTCTACATGCGACTTTTGGGATGCGTGGTCAATATATTGAAATAGGAGCTGCAATTGTTTATCAACTTCTGGGAGTTCTTTACTGTATTGATAAGCGTGTAAAAAATGCTCAATACGCTTAGAAAATAATTGATCGTTCGTTTGAACCATGAGAACGAGTAATTTATCCCAATTACAGCAATACGTGTAATAGAGAGCTTTATCATAGTCGTTATATGTTTGCACTGTGTACCCTCCTTACCGAGAGTTATATATAGTGTGTGATAAGTAAGGAGAAATACACTTGAAAGAATTTGTTAAGAAAAAAAGTGAATGAAAAGAAAAAACGAGGAGTTTCCTCGTTTTTTAAGCTTTTGGCATTGGCGTAGGTGTTGGTTTACCATAGCCTTCTTTGTATTTATTATCGATATAGTTACGAATTTCAAGCGTTGATTTTCCTTTTTGTTTCATGGAAGCAGATTCAACTGCGATTTCTAGGCAATTGACGCAAGTCGTTGCATGGGAGTCCCAAACAACTTCACCATTCTTTTTAATTTCACGAATAAAGCAGTTTTTATTATTTTTATGTCCTACACTTTCACCGCAACCACAATAGCATGGAATCCAATCTAATAGCTCTGCATTTTGTCCAGCGACGGTGTAGATATCTTTCATTTGTGGATCAAGCTTATCTAGGAAGGTCGGAAGTGTGTCGACTCCTTTTGTTTTCTCTTGAATGTCAGCTTGCTGAGTGTGCGATGCGTGGTCATGTTCTTCTTTTTTTGATTCAGAAGATTTTTGGTCATTTGTACCAGTACTTCCGCATCCAGCAAGAATTAAGCTTAGTACTGCAAGTAAAGAAAATACATACTTTTTCATTCGCTTGTCCCCTTTACAAATGTATTAATCAAATTGTATCAGAGATTACGGTGTATCGGTTGAAGATTTTTTCGACTGATTTTTGAAGCGCCATCTTAGCGAATGGAATAGAAATAAAAGTGGGATATAAGCGTATACAATATATAAACCCGCTTGAGATAGTACGGTATTTAATGTGTTGATACTTTCACGGTTTGTGAAAAATAAGGATGAAATAAAAATAGCTGCGACAAAAAATGGAAGTGTGATTTTAAACGGTATGTGAAAAGATCTTTTACTAATGCAACAAGAAGACCAAATGGTTAAACAAAGATTAGGTAAAATAATAAGATACCATATGAAAATAATGATGTACTCAAACCTTTGGATGAAAGGAACCTTTATAATTTTTAGCATCGTTAATGTTGGCCAAATTGTATGATGTAGTTGCCCTTGGCTATAGTACATGAGGGAAACGATGGCCAGTATTACGTATAGAATCGTTGTAAAGGCAATACCACCATGCGCCCATTTATTTAATGATTTTCCTTTTTTAATAAATGGATAAAAAACAAGAATTGCTTCAAATCCAAGAAATTCTAATGCAGATGCTTTCGCTGCAGTTAGAATATCTAAAGGTGAATGAGTGAGAATTGGGAAAATGTTACGGACATGTGCATATTTCATTGGGAAAACTAAGAAAAATAGGACGAAAATCGGTATGATAACGCCCCAAAAACATATTCCTGTTACAGAACGAAAACCGCCTCTAATTATGTAATAAGCTACAAGTAAAAATAGTAAAGTCAATTTCCACGGTTTAATTGTAGGAAAGACCCAAACTTGAATAACTTCAATATATGTACGAAGAACAGTAAGGCAAAATAATAAAAGGTATGCGGCAAAGCATACTGAAAAAAATGTTCCAATCCACTTTCCGAAGCATGTCGTATGGATATTCATTAAATCATTATCCTTTTCTAACATTTTCAGCATGCAAAATAACACGATATGAGTTGCAATACCAGCGATAATAAGAGAAATCCAAGCATCATAACCGGCAAATTGCGCAATAATCCTTTGGTATCCTAGTACACCGACTCCAATTTGAAGAGAGTGTAATAGAAGGAATGTGAAATAGGGGGAAACTGTATGTGTTTTATCTTGTCCAGTCATGATAGCACCTCACTATTCTCCAATACCAGATTGTACGACATTAATCTTTACGTTGACAGCAACGTCTACGTTAGGATACATGTCCTGAATTTGTTTCATGCTCCATTTTCTTGAGTGACTACGAATTTCTTCACGTATCCCAATTGGATCGATTTTTTTTTCTTGGAATGTTTGTATTAATTCGTTTAAATCCTTCTCAAGTTTTTTTTCTACATGTCTTTTTACGTAAGTTACATTTTCGCTCTTTGATAAATCAAGCCAACTGGGAGCATTTTTTATTAGTCCATTTAAATTCAGGTGAATGTAAACTTTCGGAATGTCACCGGCGTCGGAAAGGGAACAAACACTATTTCCAGATAAGTTTTGGGTCGCGATTAAGCCTTTATGTTTACCTTGACGTATCGGAACTTCGTAACGCCCATTTTTAGTTGGATTAATGAGTAATTTAAATAAAAAAGACCTTTTCTTATCTGTATACATAACCACTTTATCCTTTTTTAAAAATGCGAGCCCTTTAATGGAAGCAGATTTGTCTTCTGATAATTGAATGTAAGGCAGAAATGGATCGTATCCAGATGAATAGAAGTTATATAAAAAAATATTTAAAGCTGTCCGAGGGATTGTCTCGTTTTTTATGTTTTGTTCCAGTAATTCAGATAGATATAGCGATCCGTTTGTTTTGACATGTTTAAGTAATTCTTCTGCCGAACCATCCACAAGTGCTAGTTGCACATCTCGGCCAATGTTAGGATCACGTTGTAAGTTGTTAATAACATCTCCAATTCCACGTTCACCAAATGCCTTTCCAAATAGAACCACACGCATTTGACCTACAGCGATTGTATGTGGCGATTTGGCGTTTAGAAGGGAAGATATTGTTTCAATTGTACCTGCATGAGTTGATTGAGTTTCTGGTTTAGATTGTACTCCTTTTGTGTAATCTGGATATAAAATTGTCCCGCGAAATTTTTTATCTTTCATTATATCGAATCCACCTACGTGAATTATTCGCTGTGTATCGACTATATTTGCTTCTGTACAACCAGATTGGAAAATTAAAATGATAATGAAAAAGCATAATAAAATATTTTTCATTTTTCCTCACCATCGCGTTTTTCTTTCGCCTTGTTTGGATCATAGCGCCATTTCTTTTTCGGTCTTAGAAAAGAAGCTCGTCCTGCAGTTTGACTAAATGGAAGGCGAAGAAGTCCTTCAGCTGTACCTAATCCGCGAAATGGGTATAAAGGTAATAAATAAGGTGATCCAAGTGATTTTAAGCGAATTAAATGAGCCAATATGAATACAAATCCGACGATAAGACCTACACCACCAAATGCTCCAGCTAAAATGATGAGAGGGAATCGTAATATCCGGATAGTAGAAGACATTTTTACTGTTGGTGTTGTAAAAGAAGCTAGTGCTGATAAAGCAACTGCAATTAATAAAATGTTACTCGTTAAAGCAGCTTGAACAGATGCTTGGCCAATTACAATCCCGCCAACGATGCCGATTGTTTGTCCAACTTTTGTAGGTAATCGTGCTCCAGCTTCACGGAGCAATTCGATTGTGATTTCTAAAAAAAGTGCTTCTAAAATGGGCGGAAAGGGTACATTAGCTCTTGAAAAAATAATCGGACCTAGTAAATCCACAGGAATCATTTGATAGTGATACGTTAATACAGCTGTATAAATAGCTGATGAAAATAGCGAGAATGCTGCTCCGAAAAAGCGAACTAATCTAAGAAATGAGCCAGCTATCCATGGTAAATAATAATCTTCTGGAGAGACGAAGAAATCGAGTAATGTTGCTGGTCCAGCTAATGCATATGGTGAACCGTCGGTTAAAATGACAACCCCCCCATTAAGTAATGCATAAACGGAGCGATCTAAACGCTCTGTAGGGAGTAAAACAGGGAAGGGAGAGTTACTATTATCACTAATAAACTGTTCAATCATAGTTGCATCGAAAGGGTAATCAAAATCAATATCTTGTAGCCGTTGCATTGCGGTGTTAATATGCTGTTCATTTGTAATTCCTTCGATGTAAGCAACTACGATTTTGGTTTTTGACATAGAACCAACGCTAACTTCTTTGAAGATTAATTGCTCGGTTACGATATTTCGGCGTAATAAATGTATATTTATATCAACATTTTCAACAAAACCAACTTTAGGGCCAATAACACTATATTCATTTTCCGTGTCATTTACTAAACGAGTTCCTAAAACGGTACTTTCAGCGCGTAGAAGTGCATAAGCTTCTTGCTCTGAACCTTTTTTTAGCTGTAATAATACGTATCCACCTAATAATTTTTCACGAATATCATCAATGGAAGGAGAGATGATGATGTCTTCAATAGATACAATATTTAAGATATCATCAATATGTTGGATCTCGTCCAATTTATCTTTTATAGGTGCTAAAATGAATCGTTTAATAATAAGTGATTCTACTGTCGATTTATAATAAAACAAACATAATGTCCCATCTTCTATAACGTTAGAAGAAGAAAAGTCGCTGGATTCTTTCATAGCATGAATAAACTCTGGGACAGAACAGACGGTTTGTTTTTTCTTTTTTGATGTTAAACGAAACATTTTTGCACCCCCTAATATATCATTTACTTGTGTTAGTTTTTGGGAAAGACGGGAATTTATACTTAAAAATTAAAAGTTTATAAAGAAAAGGAAGAGTAGTGAATACCTCTTCCTTTTTGGCGTGTTAATTTGTTTTCGTCTCTTTAATAGACTTCACTAATTTCATCATTTCCGCTCGTATATCTTCTCTTTTTACATTTAATTTTTCGGCAATTTGTTTAATGTCCATTCCGTCTTTTTTCATTTTTAATACATCATCAAGAGGGGTATTGCTTTTTTGAGAGATGATTGTTAACACAGTAAGATGACGCAATTTGATGTTATATTCTTTCATTTTTTGCTTTAACTGATCCGGTGTGGATTTTTGCATAGTTGCCAACTGTTGTAGTAGTGCTTGTTTTGTTTCTTTATTCATATGATGTTTTTTCAGCTTACTTGGATCTACACCGAAATGCTCGGCTGTTTTCTCCCAAGATTTATTTTGCTTATAGTAAGCTAAAACGTCTTTTATTTCTTTATTACTAATTCTTGCAATATGAGCAGCTTTCCAAATTTCATGTTTGTTATAACCGAGCTTTTTTAGCGACTGCATTTCTTCTTCTAAAATTGGTTTATGGTGATGCATTGTTACTTCTTTCGGTGTGGCAGCAGAAGCGGGGAAGATAATTGCTCCGCATAATAATGCTGCCATAGTCATACTTACCGCGATTTTTTTGTACATGTAAACTCCTCCTAGATGGATAGTGTGGAAAACTGTACACATATCATTTCCATAAAATGTGAAATACTTGTGAACAAGTTAAGTTTTTTTATTCACAGCATGGAATGATGTTTTTAGAAGTTTTCCAACATAAAACATTGATTAATAGTAAAAAACTAAGGTATAATCGAAATTGAAAATCAATATCAATACTGAAGATAAACTTATACATATAGATAAAAATAAGGGAGAGATAAATATGACTACATATACTTCCATCGCTAATGTGATTAAAGAAAGGCGCTCTGTTCGTACATTTACAGACAAAGCAGTAGAAAAAGATTTATTAATTGAACTATTAAACGATGCAACATGGGCACCAAATCATAAGCACCGTGAACCATGGAATTGTAAACTATACATCGGAGAAGGCCGCAAGAAATTAGTAGATGCAGTATTAAACTCTTTCACAGAAGAAGAAAGAGCGAAACGCGGTAAAATTTTATCAGATCGTTTCTTAAGCACGCCTGCACAAATCGTTGTATATATAAATGAAGATCCGCGTCAAATTCAACGTGATGAAGATTACGCTGCAACATGTGCATTTATGCAAAACTTCCAACTTCTTGCTTGGGAACGCGGATTAGGTTGCGTTTGGAAATCAGGCGGATTAAACTACAATCCATTATTTATAGAAGGAATCGGTTTAACAAGAGGACAACGTATCGTTGGAATTCTTCATATCGGCTATTTCGATAAAGCGCCAGAAGGAAAAGCTCGTACTCCGATTACGGAGAAGATGGAGATTATTGAAGGTTAATAGATGAGACATTCTCGTTTTTGCGGGGGTGTCTTTTTATTATGCAATCAATCCTCATGAAAGCTTGTTTTTCATCATACACTTTCTTAAGGGAAAGTGTAAGGAGGGAAAATAATGAGAGCGAGTGACGATAAAGCACTGCAATATGCGATTGCGGAAATTACGGAAATTGCGACTGGATTTGGGCTTGATTTTTATCCGATGCGTTATGAAATATGTCCAGCGGAAATTATTTATACATTTGGTGCATATGGGATGCCGACAAGGTTTTCACATTGGAGTTTTGGAAAACAATTTTTCAGAATGAAATTACAATACGATTTGGGACTTAGTAAAATATACGAACTCGTTATTAACTCTGATCCATGTTACGCCTTTTTATTAGATACGAACTCTTTAATTCAAAACAAATTAATTGTCGCGCACGTTTTAGCACACTGTGATTTCTTCAAAAATAATATTCGTTTTTCAAATACGAAGCGAGATATGGTAGAGAGTATGGCGGCAACAGCGGACCGTGTGAAAGCGTATGAGCATAAGTACGGAAAAGCAGAGGTAGAAACATTTTTAGATGCCGTACTTGCCATTCAAGAGCATATTGATCCGTCGCTTATGCGTCCGAAGCTCGCATGGAGTATTGATGATTTAGAAGAGGACGAAGTAGAAAAGAAAAAGGTTTCGCAATACGATGATTTATGGAATTTAGATAATCGCAATAAAAAGCAGGAACGTTCTAATGTGCGTAAAAAGAAGAAAATCCCACCACAACCAGAGAAAGATTTACTTCTCTTTATTGAAGAATATAGCCGTGAGTTAGAAGATTGGCAGCGTGATATATTAACGATGATGCGCGAAGAAATGTTATATTTTTGGCCGCAGCTTGAAACGAAAATCATGAACGAAGGCTGGGCGTCCTACTGGCATCAACGCATACTTCGTGAAATGGACTTAACATCTGATGAAGCAATTGAATTTGCGAAATTAAATGCAGGTGTTGTACAGCCATCAAAAACAAGTATTAATCCATACTACCTCGGTATTAAAATGTTTGAAGATATTGAAGAACGGTACAACAATCCGACTGAAGAAATGAAGCGACGAGGCGTAAAACCAGGATCTGGCCGTGATAAAATGTTTGAAGTACGCGAAATTGAATGGGACGTATCGTTCCTAAGAAACTACTTAAATAAAGATCTTGTTATGCGAGAAGATATGTACTTATTCCAGCGCCAAGGAAAAGAATATAAAGTAATAGATAAAGAATGGGAAAATGTGCGTGATCAACTCGTAAATATGCGGACAAATGGTGGGTTCCCGTACTTAGTAGTAGAAGATGGAGACTACTTAAAGAACGGAGAATTATACATTAAACATAGTTATGAAGGAATCGAGCTCGATTTAAAATACTTAGAAAAGGTATTACCATATCTTCATCAACTATGGGGAAGAACGGTGCATATGGAGTCCATTGTGGAGAGTAAGGGCGTTGTGTTTTCTTATGATGGGAAGATGGTGCATCGGAAGTATGTGTGAGGGGAAGAACGGACATAGGATACTGTGTCCGTTCTTTTTTATTTAAAATAGGAAAAATATGCTATTCTTGAAAAAAGGGAGTTACATAGAGAAATGGAGAGGTTCAAATGAGCAAAGTAGGGGTATGTAAGGTGGATATTACGCCGCCTATAGGTATTGATTTTGTCGGATATCATAGAGAGACAGGCATAAATAATGTTGAAGAACGTATTTATGGAACGGTTTTTGTATTTGAAAAAGATGAAATGAAAACTGTGTTTATAAGTATTGATAATATTGGAATGTTAGTAGAAGATACGAATATGATTCGTGAGCGAGTAGCAAGTAGGCTTCATGTGCCATTTGAGCGAATAACTGTTGTTTATACACATACACACTCTGGGCCGGAAACAGTCGGTGATCATCCTTTAGTAAAGTCGTATAAAACGATTTTAGTAAATAATGTAGTGCATGGTGCTGTTACTGCTAATAAAAACTTGAAGCGATGTGAAGTTGGCTGGAGTGTTACGACAAGTGATATTGGGGTCAATCGAAGAGAGAGAACATCTGATGGAAAAGCGAAGATGGGAACAAATATAGATGGTGTTGTAGATAAACGAATTGGTATGTTAGCAATAAGAGATGCTGAAACGAAGGAGTTATCTGGGGTTTTAGTATTTTGTACTGCGCATCCGAATGTTTTAAAAGGTGATAGTGATGAATTATCAGCGGATTATCCTGGAATGACGAGAGAGATTCTAGAGCGGATAGTGAACTGCCCTGTTATTATCGTTCAAGGTGCCGCTGGAAATGTGAATGCGAAATATCGCGGTTCAAGGGAAGCGTTAAAACAAATGGCTTACATACTTAGTGGACATGTATTAACGATGTTACCAACAGTTACATATAGTCCAATTGTAAAACTAAGGACAGTTTCAAGTACGATGCAAATGAAGTTGAAGGATATTCCTGAATTTGATGAGATACGAAGCATGGCTCGATTAGCCGAGAAGCAGTGGGGTGTGAATACGGACGAATGGCTTACTATCGTATTAGAGAAATATAGGCAAGGTATTCGGCGGTTAAGTATTGATTTAGAAGTGCAACTGTTTCAAGTTAATGATGGGATTTTCTCTGGCATACCGATGGAACCATTTTCAGAAACGACCCTAGAAATGAAAGAAATCCTTCAAAATGAATTAGTTTTCTTTGGTGGATATATGAACGGATATCTTGGTTATTTACCCACAAAAGACGAATATGCATATGGCGGATATGAAGTAGAATTAAGTCCTATTGTGTATGGAACAGTTACAAATTTGTTGATGCCACCGGGAGAGAATACTGCGGATCTGATTGTGAAGAAGGTTACGGGTTTATGTAATAAAGTGAACCTTTAATGAGACAAATTTTTGAACGCAGAGTAAAGAATATGACTAATTGTGTGATTTTGTTAAGTCAACGTAATTAATAATGATTATCATTATTAATTACGTTGACTTTTAAAAAAAGAAAAACTAGAATTTATAAAGGGATCTTCAATTGTTCGCTATCATTTGTATAGGAGGTAAGTTATGGTGTATAGCTTTATTTCTATAAGATGTAGGTTGGCTCTTTATAGTTTTGGTGTTCTTTTTATCTTTTTTTGTATAGTATTTTTGGTGAATCAAAAGGTGTATGCAGAAGATGTACCGTGGACATCAGTTTCAAATGAGGGAGAACGTGTACTTTTTCAAGAACAATCTTTGTATAGTAATGATCGAAGGGGAGAAGATCTTGTTTCGCCTTCATTTGAAGGGCGTAAACATGGTAGGGAAGATTGGGGAGCCTTCTTAGAAAATACGAAGTTAAATTATTCACTTAACATTCTTACCTATTCTGTTATAGGAATAGATGATCGAATACGGGTTAATGATACAACTTCATATCCGTATAGTGCCGTAGTCCATATAGCAACTCAGTATAATAGTGGAGAAATTTATGGATGTACAGGAGCACTAATTAGTAAAGATACAGTGCTGACAGCTGGACATTGTATTTACAATAAAGAAATTGGTGGATGGGCAACAAATGTTATTGTAACTCCAGGACGTAATGGAGGACAAGCACCGTATTTACCTTATAAAGGAACAAAACTTTACTCGGTAAGTGGATGGACTGATAACGAAAATTCAAATTATGATTATGGAACGATTAAATTAAATGGGTCTCCAGGAGATTATACAGGTTGGTTTGGATATAGAACTACCTATGTAGAATCACCAAAAGGTTTACTTGCGGTGATTCCTGGATATCCAGCTGATAAAATAGGAAATGAACGTTACACAATGTGGAGAGATTATGGTCCAATTGAAGATGTTAATCCTAGCAGACTAACATACAAGATTGATACTTATGAAGGGCAAAGTGGATCACCTGTATATCATTATTTTGATACAGGTATCAAAATAATAGCCATTCATACAAGAGGGAATAAAAATATGAATTTTGGAAATCGGATAACAGACAATGTATTTAATAATATTAAAAGATGGTCTGAATAAATATAGTAAATCCATTTGGATTCATTTTCTTAGACTTTGGTATTTAAGAAATTTAAGCGAAATATATTTAACTTCAAGTGAAACTATTGAGTTTGGAAATTTAAATGTAGGTGTAGTTCAGTTATCTAAAACAAGTATGCCCTCATACTACACCATCTTTAGGTATTGATGTAATAGTAAAGAAAGTTATAGAACAGAGCTATATGAAAAAGAACTTGGAAATATCTAAGTTCTTTTTTGTTTCAAATTTGTGAAAGAAAGACATATTGATTGAAATTAAATTTTTTATAATTTATCATATACCCGTACAGGTATAGGTTTTATATGTGTGATATATGAGGGAATTAAATAATAAATAGTATGGAGGTTTGACATATGTCCAGAAAAATAGTTGTAGTAGGCGGAGTTGCCGGCGGGGCATCAGTAGCTGCAAGGCTTCGTCGTTTAAGTGAAGAAGATGAAATTATTATGGTTGAGCGCGGTGAATATATTTCATTTGCAAATTGTGGATTGCCATATTATATTGGCGGTGTTATTACAGAAAGACAAAAGTTATTAGTACAAACTGTTGAAAGAATGTCGAAGCGTTTTAATTTAGATATACGTGTATTGAGTGAAGTAGTAAAGATTAATAAAGAAGAGAAAACAATTACGATAAAGAATGTAACGACAAATGAAACATATAACGAGGGATATGATGTGTTAATTCTTTCACCAGGGGCGAAACCAATTGTTCCATCTATCCCGGGTATTGAAGAAGCGAAGTCGTTGTTTACGTTACGGAATTTACCTGATACAGATCGTATTAAAGCGTATATTGATGAGAAGAAACCACGTCACGCGACGGTTATTGGTGGCGGATTTATTGGAGTGGAAATGGTTGAGAATTTAAGAGAACGCGGGATTGAGGTTACTCTTGTAGAGATGGCAAATCAAGTAATGCCACCAATCGATTATGAAATGGCAGCATATGTGCATGAGCATATGAACAAGCACAATGTTGAGCTTGTTTTTGAAGATGGTGTAGATGCATTAGAAAAGGGCGGGACTGTTGTACGTTTAAAAAGTGGTTCAATTATAGAGACAGATATGATTATTTTAGCAATTGGTGTACAACCAGAGAGTAGTTTAGCGAAAGATGCAGGATTAGCATTAGGAGTTAGAGGAACGATAAAGGTAAATGAGAAATTTCAAACATCTGACCCATATGTATATGCAATTGGTGATGCGATTGAAGTGAAAGATTTTGTTACAGAAACAGAAACGATGATTCCTTTAGCGTGGCCAGCTAATCGTCAAGGTCGCATGTTAGCAGATATTATTCATGGTCATACGGAGTCTTTATATAAAGGTACGATGGGAACTTCTGTGGCTAAAGTTTTTGATTTAACAGTTGCTTCGACTGGAGTAAATGAGAAAATATTAAAACGATTAAATATACCCTATGAGGTAGTACATGTACAGGCAAATTCTCATGCGGGATACTATCCGAATGCTACGCCAGTGCTAATAAAATTAATCTTTAATAAAGAAAGCGGAAAAATTTACGGAGCACAGGCTTTAGGGCGTGATGGAGTAGATAAGCGTATCGATGTTATTGCAACGGCAATGAAGGCAAATTTAACTGTAATCGATTTACCAGATTTAGAATTATCATATGCCCCGCCGTATTCTTCTGCAAAAGATCCAGTAAACATGGTGGGGTATGCTGCAAGTAATATAGTAGATGGTTTTGTGGACACAGTGCAATGGCATGAAATAGATCACATTGTTGAAAATGGTGGGTACCTTATTGATGTTCGAGAACCTAATGAACTAAAACAGGGAATGATTAAAGGCTCTATTAATATTCCGTTAGATGAATTACGTGATCGATTGGATGAAGTACCAATGGACAAAGAAATATATATCACTTGCCAACTTGGTATGAGAGGGTATGTTGCAGCGCGTATGTTAATGGAAAAGGGATATAAGGTGAAGAATGTAGATGGTGGTTTTAAGTTGTATGGGACAGTATTGCCAGAACGTGTTGTATATTGATATTTTTCATCTTCTACTTCAAGATTTAGTGAAAGATGAAAACCTATAGATTAAGGTTTTAATTTTTGTTTCGCGAACATATAAGACAAAAATTAAAAATAGGGGTTTACAAAATACCCTATAGGGTATAATATATTGTCATAGGTTAGAAATGGTGACATAATGGTAATGAGGTGATTATAGAATGGAATATAATCAAGATATGAAAAATAGATTGAAACGTATTGAAGGTCAAGTTCGTGGTGTGCTTCGTATGATGGAAGAAGGAAAAGATTGCCGAGAGGTTATTACACAGTTAACGGCATCTCGTTCTGCCCTTGATCGTACAATTGGACTCGTTGTTGGAACGAATTTAGAGCAATGTTTGCGTGAACAGTTTGAAAGTGGTAATGGTTCAAATGAAGAGTTAATTAAAGAAGCTGTTCAATTACTTGTAAAAAGCCGATAATCTGTCAAACATAAGTGTTGACAGATTTTCAAAAACGTTTTAATATACCCCTACAGGTATATGTATATGAATTGTGGAGGAATCGATTATGAGTATAAAAGTGGATATGAGTTTAGATTGTAAAGGTTTGGCTTGTCCGATGCCTATTGTGAAAACGAAGAAGGCGATAGAAGGGTTAGCACCAGGGCAGGTGATTGAAGTTAAGGCAACAGATAAAGGATCTACGGTAGATATAAAAAGTTGGGCGGGTAAAGTAGGACATCAATATATCGGGACGAAACACGAGGGTGATGTATTGGTGCATTATGTTAGGAAAGCAAACGAGCATGAAGTGAATGAAGTTGTGAAATATCCACATACAATTACGAATGGAGAATTACAGTCTATATTGTCTCATGGGGAAGAGAGCATTGTATTAGATGTTCGCGAAGCAGCGGAATTTGCTTTTGGCCATATTCCATTCGCCATTTCGGTGCCATTAGGTGAATTAGACAGCGCAGTGTTAGATGAGACGAAGCAAATTTATGTTATTTGTCGAACTGGTAACCGCAGTGATATAGCTTGCCAAATGTTGAATGAGAAAGGTTATTTAAATGTGAAAAATGTCATTCCAGGTATGGTAGAGTGGCAAGGGAATATAGAGAAGTAAATTTTTTTGAACGAAAATATACCTATGGGGGTAATTAAATGAATGTTAAACCGTTACAAGCAAAAGATGTGGCAGAGAAAGTGTTATTCGGAGAGTTATTTATTTTAGATGTTCGCAATGAGACGGATTATGAAGATTGGAAAATTGAAGGGAAACAAGTTTCTTCTATTAATAAACCTTATTTTGACTTATTAGATGGTGTAGATCATATTGTAAGTGAATTACCTAAAGATAAAGATGTTTTAGTAGTATGTGCAAAAGAAGGGTCTTCTATATTTGTGGCAGAGCAATTAACAGAGGTTGGATTACAAAATATTTATTATTTAGCTGGTGGCATGAAAGCTTGGAGTGAATATGTGAAGCCGTTAAAAGTAGGGGATGTACAGGGGGGAGGAAGTATATATCAATTTAATCGTCTTGGAAAAGGCTGTTTATCTTATATGGTTGTTTCTAATGGTGAAGCAGCAGTTATTGATGCAGTAAGAACGGTTGAAGCATATGAGGAGTTTGCGAAAGAGCATGGCGTTACGATTACGAATGTAATGGATACACATTTACATGCAGACCATATTTCCGGAGGACGTAAGTTAGCGGAAAAGGTAGGTGGTACGTATTGGTTACCACCAAAAGATGCAGAGGAAGTTGTTTTCTCATACGAACCGCTTGTTGAAGGATCTGTTATTACGGTGGGGGGTACTAAAATTGTAATTGACGCATTATACTCACCAGGGCATACGATTGGAAGTACGTCATTCATTGTAGATGATTCTTATTTATTATCAGGCGATATTTTATTTGTAGATTCAATTGGGCGTCCTGATCTTGCTGGTAAGGCTGAAGATTGGGTGAGTGATTTAAGAAATACGTTATATACACTTTATAAGGAACTGTCTCAAGATTTAATTGTTTTACCAGCTCATTATTCAAAAATAAGTGAAATGGATGAAAGAGGCGTTGTGAGTGCGAGCTTACAAGATCTATTTAAAGAGAATGTAGGATTAAATATTGCTGATGAAGTGGAGTTTCGTAAAACTGTGACAGAGAATTTACCACCTCAGCCAAATGCATATGAAGAAATTCGTCAAACGAATATGGGGAAAATTCATCCGAGTGTGGAAGAAGAGCGTGAAATGGAGATTGGCCCAAATCGTTGTGCAGTGCATGAGTCATTATAAAAATAACAAATTGGAGGAATTAATGATGAATATAAAACAAGTATTAGATGCGAAGGATTTAGCATGTCCGATGCCGATTGTAAGAACGAAAAGAGCGATGGATACTTTACAATCGGGCGAAGTGTTAGAAGTACATGTAACGGATAAAGGGTCAATTAAGGATATTCCAGCGTGGGCAAACAAAACTGGTCATGAAATCGTAAAGCATGTAGAAGAAGCTGATGTGCTGAAATTTTGGATTAAGAAGGCGTAGGAAAAAATGTTGTTATAAATGCAGAGAGGGTGGTTATATGAACACAATAGTAAGTACGCTTTTCATTGTACTTGCTGCATGGTTTGTTATTTCACGATTTTTACCAGTGAAAGGTGTGCAAAATATCAGTGGAAAAGAATTAAAGAATATAGTGGAAAAAAAGGGGAAACAACTTATCGATGTTCGTACAGTAGGTGAATATAGAGGAAATCATATGAAAGGATTTCAGAATATCCCGTTAAATGAGTTAGCTAGTAGAGCAGGTCAGTTAGATAAAAATATGGAAGTAATCGTTATTTGCCAAAGTGGAATGAGAAGTAAGCAAGCTGCAAAGATGTTGAAAAAACTAGGGTTTCAGCAAGTAATAAACGTTTCAGGTGGTATGAATGCTTTGTGAGGAGGGACTTTAAAATGAAAGAAATGACAGCAAAAGAATTAGAAGAAAAATTGTTACGTAAAGAAGTAGTAAATATCGTAGATGTCCGTGAAGTAGAAGAAGTAGCAGAAGGAAGAATTCCAGAAGCATGTAATATTCCGCTAAGGCTATTAGAGTTTCGAATGCATGAGTTGGATAAAAAGAAAGAGTATATTATCGTTTGTCGCTCTGGCGGAAGAAGTGGAAGAGCAGTTCAGTTTCTAGAGAGCTACGGTTTTCAAGCAATCAATATGGTAGGTGGTATGTTAGCGTGGGAAGGTAAAGTCATATAGTGAAGTAAGTGATTTGGGCCTTTTTATAAACAAGTAAATACCCCTATAGGTAATTGGAGGGAGAACAATATGGAACAACAGAAGAAAACGACAATCGTGTTATTTAGCGGAGATTACGATAAAGCGATGGCTGCTTATATTATTGCAAATGGCGCAGCGGCGTATGATCAAGAGGTAACTATTTTTCATACTTTCTGGGGATTAAATGCTTTAAGGAAAGATGAACATGTGAATGTAAAGAAAACATTTATAGAAAAATTATTTGGAAAAATGATGCCACGCGGTGCTGATAAGATGGGATTATCCAAAATGAATTTTGCTGGCATGGGGCCGAAGATGATTAAAGGCATTATGAAAAAACATAATGCAATGCCTTTGCCAGATTTAATTGATTTGGCGAAAGAACAAGGAATTAAACTTGTAGCTTGTCAAATGACAGTAGATTTATTAGGGTTAAAAGAGGAAGAGATTATGGAAGGGGTAGAGTTTGCAGGTGTAGGGGCATATTTAGCAGATGCTTCGGATGGGAATGTAAACTTATTCATTTAAATCACCTTCTTTTTAGAAGGCGGGGGATGTAAGATGAGCTTAGTCGTATTACTTTTTATAATTGGGTTTATAGGATCATTTATATCAGGAATGGTTGGGATTGGTGGCGCGATTATTAATTATCCGATGATCTTATACATTCCAGTATTGCTAGGATTTACTGGCTATACGTCACATGAAGTGAGCGGTATTACAGCGGTACAAGTATTCTTTGCAACTTTTGCAGGCGCGTGGGCATACCGGAAAAGTAATGACATGAATAAAACGTTAGTTATGTATATGGGAGCTAGTATATTAATAGGAAGCTTCATAGGGAGTTTCGGTGCTAACATATTAGAGGAACATACAGTCAATGTTGTTTATGCAGCATTAGCTACAATTGCAGCTATTATGATGTTTGTACCGAAACAAAATAATAGTGGAGATGTGAAGTATAATAAATGGTTAGCAAGCTTGTTAGCGTTCGTTGTAGGGGGAGCTTCAGGCATTATAGGAGCTGGAGGTTCGTTCCTTTTAGTTCCCATTATGCTAGTTATTTTAAAATTACCACTGCGCATGACGATCGCGACATCTATCGCTATTACGTTTATTTCCTCAATAGGGATTACTACAGGAAAAGTGATTACTGGGCAAGTAGTTATCATTCCAGCTCTAATTATTGCGGTTGCCAGTATATTTGCTGCGCCACTTGGAGCACGAGTCGGGAAGAGGCTAAATCAAAAAGTACTGCAATATGTATTGTCCACTTTAATTGTAGGCACTGCTGTTAAAATGTGGATCGATATGATATCAAAATAAAAGGATGGTGCTGCTTACAGCCCATCCTTTTATTTATTGCCCGTAAACCTAACGGATTATAGTTTTACTTTATGCCCAAATAACTTTCATTAAGTTTTTATATTCGTCATTTGCTAATTTATATAGCATTCTCGTATGTTCAAAGACAAGTGCTGGATTAAAGTTTGGTTCTGAGAATGCAAGAGATGCTGAAATATCAATTGCATTTTGCTTGTTTAATGTGAATTTTGCAAAGCGATAAGATGTGTTTAATTCATTAATAACATGTAAAATATCATTTGTTGATGTTGCATCAGGCACGTGAGCAACATTGAAGCAGTATATATCTACCGTAGGATGTTCGTTTTGGAAAGCAGCGATAAGTTGAATTTTTGCGCCAGCTTCTGTCTCTAATCCTACTGAAAAATGAACAGATCCATCATTTTCATCTATATTTTCTTCCATGTATATATCGTTGGATTTTAAGTAGTCTTTAAAATCTGAGATGTTATGTTTTACTGCAGCTTTCATATGTATGAGCCCCCTGATAATTGGAATAGATTGCTACTATTTATTATAATTTAAAAATATTAAAAAAGATAGTTAGAAAGTTCTGATTTTTGATTCTGAAGAAATAAAAAGAAGCAGTACTCTACCTCCATAGAGTACTGCTTCTTTATTATTCATTGTCGTTAGACGATGTTTCTGTATCTTCACTGCTATTTTTGTTCTTATTTTTCACTTCATTGTTACTTGATTCGCGTTCACTTGAATTTTCAGACTTAGATTCTTTTGTCTTTTTCGAATCAGAGTCTGAGTCAGACTTTGTATATGCAGGTAGCCCAAGATGAGTACGAAGTTCATTTGTAACATTAGCTAATTCTTTTTTATCTGGATTGTAGTAGTAAGTTCGACCACCACCAGCAGATTTGCTACATGTATCGTCACCTTTTGCCATATAGCAATCATCACCTTGGATTTGTAATTTCTCAATTTCCGAATCCGATCCATATTTATAGAATGAAAGCATATCATCAAATGTTAAGTTTGTAACGAATTGTCCGTTAATATCATCAATGATGTTGCCAACTTTTGTTACGGAACCAACACTTGTTAGTTTCTTTAAAATAGCCTCGATAACGAGTTGTTGACGTTGTCCACGCATTGCATCGCTATCGATGTGTCTTGTTCTAGCAAGAGCAAGAGCTTCTTCGCCATTTAACTTTTGAACACCTTTTTCTAGATGAATTGCCTCAGCATTATCATTGCTATCTTGCTCAGTAAATTCAACTGGTACATCAACTTCAACACCGCCCAAGTCATCGACGATTTTTATAAATGATTTAAAGTTAAATTTCACAAAATAATCGACAGGAACATTCATTAATTTTTCAACTGCATCAATGCTTGCTTGTGGTCCACCATTTTTTCCGTTTTTAGCAGAACCGAATGCATGAGCGTGTGTAATTTTATCTTTTTTCTTTTCTATTGGGATATAAGTATATGTGTCACGTGGGATACTTAATAGTTTAACAGTTTTGCTATCTTTATTAAATGTTGCAAGTAAAAGCGCATCTGTTCTTATAGCTTCACCATATTCTTTTCCTCGGACATCGCTTTCATCAACACCCATTATTAAAACAGAGACGTTATTTGTAATAGGTTTTACAGCTTTATCTCGTAAATCAGATTTATCACCGCGTGCTAAATCGTGTGCGGCATTTCGAACAGCAGAAGATGCTTTATTTACTAAAAACCAAGTATAACCGCCGCCTATTAATAAAACGAATAGTATAGCGCTTATAATAATTTTTATTTTTTTCTTATTTTTTTTCGGTTTACTGCGTGTATTTTCTTGCAAAGATGGGTTTTGCTCCATTTCTTGTACTCCTTCATTTGGATTGAAATACGACACTCATATCCACTTATTATAATGAAATTTAGCGAAAAAAAACATTACAAATCATTTACATTTCGTAAAAATTCAATTTATTTATAAAAAGTCAGATTTTCTATATATTATTTTGTAGATGTAGAATAAGTATAAGGGCTATTAGTAGAAATGAAAATATATATTATGAGAAAGCGATAGGGAAGTAAGATTTGTTGAAATATATCCAAGAAGAAATGAGTAAGCTTACCTATTTCTTCTATATAATAAAGAAGAATTTGACGGATAAAGGAGAGAGCATAATGAATCATACATCATTCCGAGCAATCGTTGTGAACGAAACGGAAAATCATCAGTTTGTAAGAAAAGTTGTTGAGAGAGAAGTAAGTAGTTTACCTGAGGGAGACGTATTCATACAAGTTCATTATTCTTCATTAAATTATAAAGATGCCCTTTCAGCTACTGGTAATAAAGGGGTTACGAGAACATATCCTCATACGCCAGGAATTGATGCTGCAGGAGAAGTTGTGAGTAGTGAAGATAACTCTTTTAAGGTAGGAGATCAAGTTATTGTAACGGGATATGACTTAGGGATGAATACTTCTGGTGGTTTCGGAGAATATATTCGCGTGCCATCATCTTGGGTCGTGCCTTTACCAGAAGGATTGTCATTAAAGGAAAGTATGATGTATGGGACAGCAGGTTTTACTGCGGCTTTGTCGGTATATAAGCTTATTGGAGCAGGAATCAAGCCTAGTATGGGAGATGTTTTAGTAACGGGTGCTACAGGCGGCGTAGGGAGTGTAGCTGTTAGTATATTAAGTAAGTTAGGGTTTAACGTAGTAGGAGCGACAGGGAAAATGGAAGAGGAACAGATGCTACTACGTCTAGGAGCGAAAAAAGTGATTCATCGCGCGGAATTGAATGATGAATCAGGAAGACCGATGTTAAAAGGGATATACGCCGGAGTTATCGATACTGTAGGTGGACATATGTTAGAAACAGCTTTAAAAACAGTAAAGTATGGTGGTTGTGTAACGACATGCGGTAATGTGGCAGGCCAGGAACTACAAACCACGGTATATCCGTTTATTTTACGAGGTATAAGCCTTTTAGGGGTAGATTCCGTGCAATGTCCAGTGGATGTGAGAAGAGATGTGTGGACGCTTTTAGCGAATGAATGGGGAAATAAAGAGTTACTATCTTATACAGAAGAATGTACATTAGAAGAATTAGAGAAGAAGTTTACACTTATATTGCAAGGAAAGTTAAAAGGAAGAACATTTGTTAAAATATAATAAGAAAGAGACGCTTAAGTTAGCGTCTCTTTCTTATTATAATGATTGTTTTAAATTGATTTTTCCTTGTTCGCCTAAAACACCGTCAGCGATATTTACAGCGTGATCGCCAATGCGCTCTAAGTTACTTACCATATCGACGAAGATGATACTTGCATCACCTGAACAGCTGCGTTCGTTTAGACGTAATACGTGACGTTTACGAAGAACACGTTCCATTTGGTCGATTTTGCGTTCTTTTGCAATAACAGTTTGAGCTAGTTCAGTATCGAAGTTTGTTAAAGCTTCAACTGAGTCATGCAGTGTTGAAATCGTTAATTCTAGCATTTCGTTTAACTCAGCTAATGCTTCGTCTGATAGTGAAACACGGTTTGAAATTTGGAAATCTACAAGTTCTACAAGGTTTTCTACATGATCACCGACACGTTCAATATCTCCAACAACACCTGCTAAAACAGAATGTTTTTCAGAATCCGTAGGTGAAAGTGGCTTTTCTGATAGTAAAACTAAATACTCGGTAATTTTTTTATCTAAATTGTTAATAGCTCCTTCTAATTGAGTAGCCATGTCAGCGTGTTTTTTATCTTGTGTGTTTAAAAATTGGTTTGCTTCTTTTAATCCGTGTAATGAGAACTCAGCCATACGGATAATCTCTTTTTGAGCTTCTGTTAAAGCAATGGCTGGAGATTGTTCAATAAAGATTGGATTTAAATGTTGTGGTTTGAAGTCGATAGCTGCATCCTCACCACGAATGATTTTTGTTACAATCCATGCTAACACTGCAATGAACGGGAATTGAATGATAGTATTTGTTACGTTAAATGTTCCGTGTGCAAATGCAATAGTCATTTCTGGATTCAAGTTTAATGATGTTTGGAAGTATTGAATTAAACTTGTAAATGGTACTAATAAAATTGTAAAGATGATTGTACCAACGATATTAAAGATAACGTGAACTAATGCTGCGCGTCTTGCTGCAATTGAAGTACCGATTGCTGCTAATACAGCTGTAATTGTTGTACCGATGTTATCACCGAACAATACAGGAAGGGCAGCTTGTAAATCGATTGCACCTTGACCGAATAGTTCTTGTAAAATACCGATTGTTGCACTTGAACTTTGTACAATTAAAGTAAAGACTGTGCCGACAACAATTCCTAAAATTGGATTATCACTCATGCTAACTGTTAATTCTTGGAATGATTCTAAAGAGCGAAGAGGTTTCATACCTGTGCTCATTAATTCTAAACCGAAGAATAACATACCAAAACCGAATATAACTTGACCTAAAGAATGTACTTTTTTATTTTTAAAGAAGAATAGTAAGATTGCTCCAACTGCCATAATTGGAAGAGCATATTCTCCGATTTTAATTCCGATAATAAATGCAGTAACTGTCGTACCGATGTTTGCACCCATAATAACACCGATTGCTTGTCTTAATGTCATAAATCCGGCACTTACAAGTCCGACTGTTAAAGCGGTTGTTCCTGAACTGGATTGGATTAATACAGTAACTAACATACCTGCTAATACACCCATAAGTGGGTTTGTTGTAAAACGATCTAGAATATCGCGAAGACGATCTCCAGCTGCTTGTTGCAGTCCATCGCCCATGTATTTAATCCCGAATAAGAAAATACCTAATCCACCAATGAACTGGAAGATCATATCTTGAACATTATATTCCACGCATTCCACTCCTTAAATTTCATGTACGATGTAATTATTAACTGAACCTTGAGTCACTGTAAACGGTTTGCTAGTAAAATTTACACTAAATTTACAAAGGGAATAAAAGTTTACAAACACTTAAAGAAACAGCTGTATTTTATTGGTTTTCATCTTGTATAAATCTTAATTTTGTAAAGAAATCACACTTTTTAGAATAATGTTGTTCAGTTGAATATCAAGGAAAGCGTCTGCGAGTTCATCGTATATTTTTTGATGAAATTTTAAAAAATATGTAGGAAAATGCATGTAGTTTTATAACAGCAAAACGAGGGAAAACAATTTTTTAATAAGATAAAAAAGCTACTGATTTATCCAGCAGCTTTTTCCGTGTTTTTATCGCTATGCTTTTGTTTTCTTATGCTTGTAATATAAATGAAGAGAAAAGCAATAAGTAATAGAGAGGAGTAACGATATACAGTTGCATAGTTTGTAAAATGAGCAATAAATCCAAATATAATCGCTCCAGCGCCGATTCCAAGGTCAAATGCGGAGAAGAATGTAGCCGTTGCTACGCCGCGTCGATGCGGTGCTACGCGGTCAATCATCCATGCTTGTAGTGCAGGTTGGATCGCTCCAAAACCACTTCCGTAACATGCTGCAGCAATAATTAAGCTCGGAATTGTCGTCGTATACGACAATAAAATAATACCTGTAAACGTTATAATAACTCCCGGAATGATGACGAATGTATGGCCTTTTGCATCATATAGCTTTCCAGAGAATGGACGAGTTACAGCGATTGCTAGTGCGTTACATAAAAAGAAGAGGCTAATATCAGCTATGCCGACTTCTGTAGCAAATAGTGTGATAAAACTTCCGATTCCTCCGTACATTAATGTAATACATAATATTAATAATGAAGGAAGTAAAGCTTTACGCTCAATAAATCCATCGAGAAAAGTACTAGATGATTGTTGTGGAGGCTGTTTCGTTTTTTGGATTTGAAGTAGTTTCGTTAATATTAATGAAACAATTGTGCACGATAATGCACATAAAAAAAGAATTGTGAAGTTATATGTTTGCATAAGCCATAGTCCGATAAGTGGACCGAGGGCCATTGCAATTGTTCCAGAAAGACCAAAATATCCCATGCCTTCTCCGCGGCGAGCTGAGGGAATTAAATCAGAAACGACAGTCCCATATGTAGTCGTTGTAATACCGAAACCAGCTCCGTGTAAAATACGAACAGCAAGCAAGAGAAAGATTGTTGAGGCGAAAAGGTAACTGCCCATAGCGAGTAAACAAATAGCAGTACCGATCATTAAGATGATTTTTTTATTAAATTTTTGCAAGGCGTTCCCAGTTAGCGGTCTAACAAAAAGTGCCGCAACGGTAAACATGCCGACAACCAATCCGATATTGGAACTTGTGCCACCAATTTCTTTCACATAAACAGGTAAGGTTGGAATTAACATTTGAAACCCTAAAAACATACATAAGTTTGCAAAAATTAAAGCAACAAACTCTTTTGTCCATAACGGTTCTCGTTTTACGAGTATTGCTTCTCCCATATATTCATCCCCTATATAAAATTTTCTCTTTTCTTTCGAGTATATGTATTGGCCAATGCAACAGTCAAGGAAGGTGTCTTGAAAACGGATAACAATTTTTAAGGTGAAAAACTGACAAATTTGTGTAAAGGCTACACAACTATGAAAAAAAGATGTAAAGTATAGATGTATAGACTTGTAGGTGTTAAGAATGATAGAAATTGTTTTTTCTTTAAAGAAAGCGGATTCAAAGGAGTAGTGAACAAGAAGGGGATATATACTTTTTCACTACATATATTTGAAAAGGTTTACAATATGATGAAGAAAGAGGCGTGTACATATGAGACGATTAGGTATTTCTATTTATCCAGAACATTCAACAGTAGAGAAAGATAAGGAGTATTTAACATTAGCAAGTAAATATGGGTTTACACGTGTGTTCACATGTTTATTATCTGTGGATGGAGAAAAAGAGAAAATTATTGAAGAATTTAAAGAAACGATCTCACATGCGAATGCATTAGGGTTCCAAGTATTAGTGGATATTAGTCCATCTGTTTTTGAACAATTAGGTATTTCGTATAATGATTTATCATTCTTCCATGAATTGGGTGCGTACGGTATTCGTTTAGATGTTGGTTTTTCAGGATTAGAAGAATCAATTATGACTTATAATCCGTATGGTTTGAAAATTGAGATTAATATGAGCAATGGTACGAAGTATGTAGATAACATTATGAGTCATAGACCAAATCGTGAAAATTTAATTGGTTGTCATAATTTTTATCCGCATCGTTATTCAGGGTTATCATACGATCATTTCATTAAATGCTCGAAACAATTTAAAGATTACGGTATGAGAACGGCTGCTTTTATTTCATCATTTGATGCAACATACGGACCTTGGCCAGTAACAGAAGGGTTATGTACATTAGAGCAGCATCGTGAATTACCGATGACAACACAGGCGAAACATTTATTCGCGACGGAATTAATTGATGATGTTATTATTGCAAACGCATATGCGTCAGAAGAAGAATTACAAGCACTAGGTGCATTAAATAAAGAGAAACAAACATTTGATATAGAAATATATGATACAACGACAGAACTAGAAAGAATTATCGTATTAAACGAACCACATTTTTATCGCGGAGATGTATCTGAATATATGATTCGTTCTACACAAAGTCGTGTGAAATATAAAAAAGAAGAGTTTAAACCTCATAATACGCGTGAAATTAAGCGTGGGGATTTATTAATTGATAATGAACAATATGGTCAGTATAAAGGCGAATTACAAATTGCATTAAAAGATATGGTGAATACAGGAAAAACAAATGTAGTTGGTCGAATTGTAGAAGAAGAGATTTTCTTACTAGACTATTTACAAGCATGGGATAAATTCGGATTTACATTAAAGAAATAGAGAGAATATAAAGGGGAAAAACTACTGATTTCAGCAGCTTTTCCCCCTTTATATATAAAGAGCGAGAGGAAGAGCTATGACAAAGGTGCATCAGCGATTAATTTCTATTTTAGAGGAATTTTTAGAAGAGAAATCGATGTTAAATCGAGCTTTTTTAGCGGGCCGTTTACATGTATCGACGAAGACGATTCAAAAGGATATAAAATTATTAAATGATATATTGGAAGAAAACGGAGCGAAAATCGAATCGCAAAGAGGGACTGGATACGAATTAGAAATTATACAAAAGAAGAAATTTGAAGACTTTTGTGTGAGTCTATTTCAAAAACAGACGGAAAAGATCCCAACTTCTTATGAAGAAAGAATAGCGTACATTCTGCAGCGTGTTTTAATGACAGAGGGATATGTGAAGCTTTCAGAATTAGCGGAAGAGATGTATGTGAGCAAATCAACGGTCAATTTAATTATGAAAGATGTTACAGATATATGTGGTCGCTATAAATTACAAATTGAGAAGAGACCGTATTATGGTATACGTATTGTTGGAGAGGAATTTAATATTCGTTCTTGTTTATCACAATATGGTTTACCGCGTTATGACCATACTCCGTTTCATGAGCAATTTGAGCAGACGGAGACATATTTATCGCTACCGCATATATCACTCATTCGTTCAATTATATTAAAGTATATTGAAGGCGGAACAATATATTTATCTGATATAGAAATTGATAATTTAGTCATTCATATTGCAATCGCATTAAAGCGTTGTCAAAGTCAACATTATATGAAAGGACTGCATGCGGAGCAATCAGAACTTATAATAAAGAAAGAATATACAATTGCGAAGCAGATTTTAGGAGATTTAGAGAAAGCGTTAAAATTTTCATTTCCAGAAGAAGAAGTATTATATGTGACGATGCATTTATTAAGTACTGCTGTTACAACGAGAAATCGCTATGAAAATATAGAAGAGCTATTAGGGAAAGATATATATGCATTTATGCAACATATTCTTTTTAAAGTAGCGGAAGAACGGAATCTTATTTTTTATTATGATGAAGAATTATTATTTGGATTTGGTATTCATTTAAAAACGTTATTAAATCGTTTGAAGTATAAGTTAAATACGAGAAATCCTCTTTTGGCAGAAGTGAAAAAGAATTATCCGTATGCTTTTGAAATTGCGGTTCTCGTTGGAGATATCATTGGTGAATATACGGGTGAATCGATCCCTGAAAGTGAAATTGGTTATATTGCAATTCACTTCGGTGGAGCTATGAGCCGTTTGCAGGAGCAAAATCAAAAGAAAAGATGCTTATTAGTTTGTGCGACTGGTCAAGGAAGTGCCCAACTATTAAAATATAAAATTTTATCACAGTTCCGAGATAAATTAGAGATTGTAGGTATTACAGGCTATTATCAATTGAAAGTAGAAGATCTTTATAAAGAAAAAATAGATTGTATTATTAGTACGATTCATATACCGAGTGGCTTGCCTGTTCCAGTTATAAAAGTGAATTCAATATTTGATGATAAAGAGATTAAATCGATTGGTCAGCGGTTGTTTACGCATGTAAATAATAGTGTGCGGCAATATATTAAGGAAGATTTAATCTTTTTAAATCATAGTGCTTCTACGAAAGAGGATGTTATTCAGTTTTTATGTGAGAAAGCTGCTGAGAAACGCTATGTACCAGAAAACTTTTATGCTTCTGTTATGGAAAGAGAAAATACGTCTCCGACAGCGGTTGGGAATTCAGTTGCAATCCCGCATCCGATGCAGTTATTAAGTGAGGAAACTTTTTTGATGTTTTGCACACTTGAAAAGGCTGTTGATTGGGGAGATAAAAAAGTACAAGTAATTATTTTATTTAGTGTAAAGCGCAATAATAATGAAGATTTGCAAAGGCTTTATGATTTTTTATATGATATTATGTCTAGTCAAACTACGATAGAGAAACTTACTCAGACCGAGGTAATTGAAGATTTTCAAGAGATTTTATTATCATTTTGAAAAAGTATATAAAAACTTCCGTTACATAACGGAAGTTTTTTATGTTTAATTGTATGCGTTTTCATAATAAGATGGAAATATAGAAAACATATAGCTTGGGGGAATTTAAAATGGCTGATATGCAAACTCCATTTGCGTTAATTTTACATGGTGGCAATGCGAGAAGTGCGGCGCTTGAAGCAATTGCTTTTGCAAGACAAGGAGATTTCGGGAATGCCGGTGAAAAGATGAAACTTGCTAGTGAGGAAATTTCAGCAGCGCATCGTATTCAAACGGATTTAATTCAAGAAGAGGCAAGAGGAAATCATGCAGAAATTAGTTTACTGTTGGTGCACGCACAAGATCATTTAATGAATGCAATTACAGTGAAAGAACTGGCTGAAGAATTTATTGCTCTTCATAAACGAGTAGAAGAGAAAGTGACCGTATAAGATGTACATTTTATTATGTTGTGCAGCAGGTATGTCAACGAGTATGGTCGTAAGAAAAATGCAAGAAGAGGCAAAGAAACAGGGGAAGAATTATAAAATTAAGGCAGTTGATTCAGAACTAGTGAAGCTTGAAATTAAGGAAGCCGATGTCGTTTTAATTGGCCCACAGGTGAAATATTTATTCCCAGCTGTAGAGTTTCTTGCAAATTCATACAATATACCAGTTGCGATTATAGACCAACGAGATTATGGCATGTGTGATGGTTTGAAAGTGCTTAGGCAAGCAGAACAATTAGTTTTAGCATAATTATATCTTTTTAAATATAAACATTATAATGTTATAAAGTTTATTTCATTCTTTTATAGTAGAGAGAAAGAGGAGGGCTATTGATGAATGGGTTTATGAGTTTCATGGAACAAAAGATTATGCCAACAACGCAAAAGATTGCAGGACAACGACATTTATTGGCAATTCGAAATGGGGTTATTTCTACATTACCGTTAACGATCGTCGGTTCATTTTTCGTTATCTTTTTAAATTTACCAATTGATGCATATATGGAATGGATTGCACCGTTTCGCCATATTTTAGATATTCCTTTCCGATTTACAGTAGGACTAATGGCATTATACGCAGCGTTCGGTGTAGGGGCTTCGCTCGCGAACTTTTATCAGCTCAATCAATTAAGTGCAGGGCTACTATCTGTACTCGCCTTTTTACTAGCATCAGTTGAACCAATTCAAATTACGAAAGCTGTACCAGGTGTTATTGATGCAGGTCGATATATTTCAGTAGGAACATTAAGTGCAACGTCTTTATTCGGCGCAATTGTTACAGCATTAATTGCAGTAGAAATTTATCATTTTATGATTAAGCATAATATTTCAATAAAATTACCAGACAGTGTACCACCAGCAGTTTCAAATTCGTTTGCAGCATTAATTCCAACATTAGTAGTTATTCTTTTATTCTGGGGCATTCGCTACGGTTTGAAATTTGATGTGAATACAACGATCACATATTTAATCGCACCATTAAAATCAGTATTAGTAGGAAATAATTTATTCGGTGGTTTATTAACAGTATTCTTAATCGTGTTTTTCTGGTCATTCGGTATACATGGACCAGCGATTTTAGGACCAATTATTCGTCCGATGTGGGATTCAGCAATTCTTGAAAATATGGAAGTGTTCACGGCTACAGGAAATGCACATCAGTTACCAAACTTATTTACAGAGCAATTCATTCAATGGTTCGTATGGATTGGCGGATCAGGCTCAACGTTAGCTTTAGTAATTATGTTTATGTTCTCTAAATCTAAGTTCCTAAAAGAGTTAGGTAGATTATCATTCGTACCAGGTTTATTCAATATTAACGAGCCAATTATTTTCGGGGCTCCGATTGTAATGAACCCAATCTTAATTATTCCGTTCGTTATTACACCGCTAGTGACAACGACAGTATCATATTTCGCAGTTGTTTCAGGTATGATTCCACTCATGATGGCGAAACTGCCATTTACGATGTTAGCACCAATTGCAGCGATTATTAGCACGGACTGGACAATTATGGCTGGTGTACTTGTACTTGTTAACTTTGCGATCTCATTCGTTATTTACTATCCATTCTTCAAAATGTATGAGAAACAACAATTAGCAGGAGAGGAGAAAACAGAATGCTCGGAGCAATTATCATCTTAATTACATTCGTGGTCGGACAGTGTATTGCCCATTATTCGAAATGGGTACAAAGTAAATCTTTATTAGTGTTACTACTAGTATCAGTTTTATTTATCGGTTGTTCAATGGGTGCATATGTAATGTTAGGATTGCAATCACCGTACGTAATTATTGTACCGACAATTTTATGTGCAACATGTTTATCTGCAAAATATAGATTTACGAGCATGGCATTAATACAACGTGTGAAGGAGATGCAAAAGCATGGAGCGTAAATTAGGAATTTCACTTTATCCAGAACATTCAACGAAAGAAAAAGATATGGCATATATTTCGGCAGCGGCACGACACGGTTTTTCAAGAATATTTACTTGTTTGTTATCTGTGAATCGTCCGAAAGAAGAAATTGTATCTGAATTTAAAGAGATTATTAATCACGCAAAAGATAATAATATGGAAGTTATTTTAGATGTAGCTCCGGCTGTGTTTGATCAGCTTGATATTAGTTATAGCGATCTATCATTTTTTGCAGAGTTAGGTGCAGACGGTATTCGTTTAGATGTAGGTTTTGACGGATTAACGGAAGCGAAAATGACGAATAATCCGTACGGTTTAAAAATTGAGTTAAATGTAAGTAACGATATTGCGTACTTAGAAAATATTCTTTCGCATCAAGCGAATAAATCAGCTTTAATTGGTTGCCATAATTTTTATCCGCAAAAATTCACTGGTCTTCCGTACGATTATTTCATTCGCTGTAGTGAACGCTTTAAAAAGCATGGTATTCGCAGTGCAGCCTTTATTACATCACATGCCGCAAACATCGGTCCATGGGATATTAACGATGGATTATGTACGTTAGAAGAGCATCGTAATTTACCAATTGAAGTGCAAGCGAAGCATTTATGGGCGACAGGGCTAATTGATGATGTCATTATCGGAAATGCTTATGCGAGTGAGGAAGAGTTAGAGAAACTAGGAAACTTAAATCGATACATGTTACAGCTGAAAGTACAATTTGTAGACGAAGCGACTGAAGTAGAGAAGAGAGCTACGCTGCAAGAATTACACGTAAGACGCGGCGACATAACAGAGTATATGGTACGTTCTACAGAAGTACGTAAAAAGTACAAAGATTATGACTTCCCAGTGCGTGAAAGTGTGCTACAGGAAAGAGGGCAAGTTGTAATTGGTAATAACTCATTCGGAAAGTATAAAGGTGAACTGCAAATCATTCTAAAAGAAATGCCGATAGATGAACGGAAAAATATTGTCGGTACAATTGCGGAAGAGGAGTTATTCTTACTAGATTACGTAGGGGCTTGGACGCAGTTTACTTGTGTGGAATAGAGAAGAGAAGGAGAGGATGCTGTGGCATCCTCTTTTTTCTATTGATATAGTAGTCTATCGTATATAGAATGCAAAGAGATAGATTTCATTTGGACGGGAGAGAAGGAGATGGAAGAGTATATAGATGATTTATTAAGGCGGATGGATGATGAAGAAGCAGGTATTCGGCAATGTGCGTATGAAGAAGCGATGCAGTTAAATGATTTATCCCTTTTTTCTTGTTTGCAAGAGAAAGTAACGGAAGCACGAAAAGTATATATAAAAACAAACCTTTATTTTTTAATTACACAACTTGCAATAAATACTAGAGAGATGTATATAGCAGATTATTTGATAAATCGGTTAGAAAGTGAAGAAAGCAGTATAGTGTTGGATAGTATGCTTATAGATTTAAGTAAATTATCTGAAGCGAGCAATGCACATAAAATTATTCCTTACATATATCATAAAAATAGTGGAGTTCGTTATTCCGCTGTCATCGCTTTAAAGTTGTGTAAATCGTTGGGAGCAGAAGAGGCTTTATTGAAGTTACTTACAGTGGAGGAGAATCGAGATGATATTGTAAATATATGTGCCACTTTACATGAGATTGGAACAAAGCGATCGATTCTATCTTTAACGAAACTTTTACACTGCGATAGTGCTTATATTCGTTCAGCAGCTATTGAGACTTTAGCAGAAATCGGAAGAACAGACTTACAAATAGTTTATATTGAAGCTTTGCATGATAGAAATGTGATGGTGAAATATGAAGCTGTTCGAGCTATTTATATGTATGGCGACGAAATGGCAATGAGACCAATTTGCGAACGTGTGAATAAAATTGTCGCTAGAAGACGTAAAAATGAAGTAGAGCCTACGGATGAATCAGAGATTATCATTGCTCTTCGTTTCCTACATAAGTTTGTTAATCAGGAAGAAGTTTTAAAGACATTTGATAAAGTGTACAAAAAACGTGGAAACTTGTTTATGTCGGAGAGGAAGTGGCTTCGAGATAATATTACTTACTTTCAAGAGAAAGAAAGAATGTAAGAATCATAAAAAAGAGCCAGCCTCAACGATGAGACTGACTCTTTTTTACTAACTAGTTTAATACTTTAACTGTAACTGTTTTACGTCCCCAGCTACTTGATGTGCCTTTATCTGGCATTAAAACGTCGATTTTATTTCCTTTAATAGCTCCACCAGTATCACCAGCGATTGCTACTCCGTAACCTTCAACCCATACTTTTGAACCTAATGGAATGACACTTGGATCAACTGCAATTAGTTTCATGTTTGGATTAGCTGTTAAGTTGTGGCCTAAAGCTGATTTTACTTGGTCGCCTGCTTTATAACCATTTTCAAGTGGATCTGCTGTATAAGCTGTTGCTACAACTTGGAACTCACGAGAAGAAGATTGTGTGTTTTTCTCAGTTTCTTTTGCAACAGGTTGCTTTTCTTTTTGCTCAGCTACTTTTTGTTGAGCTAATTTAGCATTCTCTTGTTCTTGCTCAGCTACTTTACGAGCATTCTCTGTTGCTTGATTTGCTTCACTAGTTTTAGGAGCTTCTTTAGTTTTAATTACTTCTTGAACTTTAACTGTTTCACTAGCTTTAGCTGTATCTTGAACTGTAGTTGTTTTTTCAGCTTTAACTACTGGTTGAATTTTAACTGGTGCTTTACCTGTTAAGTAAGGAACATGAACATAAGCTGTTTTTCCGTTATATTCAAATTGAATCCAATCATTTTGTACTTGGTGTGTTGTTTCGATTACATCATCTTTTTTCAACTTACCAAGAATCTCTGAATCTGTATTTGCACTAGCACGTACGTTTAATACGTTTGCTGTTACGTAGTAAGTGTCTTTTGTATAGTCAGCGCTTATGAAAGCTTCTTTACCGCTATTCAATTGAACTTTTGACCAACCATTTTCTGTATGTAAAACATTTACTTTATATCCATCTAATAATTTTCCTACAACTTTTGATTCAGTAGTTGGGTTTTCTCGTACGTTTAGTACGTCAGTCGTTACGATCGTTTCTGCTTTAGCAGATGTTGTGAAAATCCCAAGACCAAAAACCGCTGCTGTTGCTATACCCATAAATTTTTTCATAATAGCCTCCATTGCATTTGTTTTCGTTGACCTCATTATAGCAACCATTATTTTCTTATTTGCGAAAAACATAAAATTACAAAGCTTTCGTAACGGGGCATTAATATTCTGTAACAATTCCATAAATATCCTGATAGCGCTTCCTTGTTGTTTTTTGGCGTATTAGGGCATGTAAAACACAAAATGAGTAGTATTTCAATTACCGTAACATTAATAATGTTACGGTAATATTTCTTGTGGATATCTATAGTGTTACAAAAATAGCATATTTTACTGTCTGAATGAAAAGATAGTTATGGAATGATAACCTTTTTAGATGTAAAAAGATATAAATGAGGTGAAATTTAATGAAATATCGATATAATTGTTACAAAATCAGTCGAAGCATGGAAAAAATTACGCCTTGATTTTCGTCTGTTACATAGTATTTTTGCAATAATAGGATTAGATAATAGCCTTAGTACCTATAAATAATGAAGAGTACTAGAATGATATTTGTAACGTGAAACATATATAATAGAAGAAACTCAATTTAGTAGATAAATAAAAAACGCAGGAGTGTAAACTCCTACGTTTTTGTTTATTCATATCGTAAACATTCAATTGGATCCAGTTTGGCAGCTTTGTTAGCTGGCAGTAAACCGAATATAATACCGATTAACATTGAGATACCTACTGCAAGAAGTCCAAGTTCTTTTGAGACAACGAGTGGCCATCCAGCAAAGATTGAGACGATCCAAGCGAAGAAAATACCGAGCATGAATCCGATGAAACCACCAAGTCCTGTTAATATACAAGATTCGATTAAGAATTGTGTTAATACTTTACCACGTGTTGCACCAAGTGCTTTACGAATACCAATCTCACGTGTACGTTCTGTTACAGATACGAGCATGATGTTCATTACACCGATACCACCAACAAGTAAGGAGATAGCAGCAATACCACCGAATACCATTTTCATCATACCGATTGATTCGTCTAGTTGTTTCGTAAATTCACCTAAATCTTGTGCTTCGAATTTGTGCTCAAATTTAGGAGCTTTCATTTCGTTTAAGACAGAAACAGCTTGTTTTTCTACACTTTTACGTTCTGTCGGAGAGGTCATTGTTAATCTTACAGAGTCATACTCAGTTACTCCTGAAATTACAGGTGCGTTTTCAAGTGACGTATAACCTTCAGGCATAGGCATTCCGAAGTCGTTTTTCGTTTCGTATACACCGACTATTTTATAAGGCTTTCCTTTTATATCTGTGTATTGGTTTGATTCCCAACCACTAAATAATTTGTTGAAAGCTTCTTCATTTAATATAACAGCAGGGATTGCTTGGTTTAGTTCACTGTCATTTAATTCACGACCGTGAACTAATTTTATTTTCGAATCTTTCATAAAGGCGCCTGTTCCACCTTTTAAATCAAGATTTACATCTTTTGAACCAGCAGATGCTTTTACTTTCATACTTACGTCTGGATATACATCTTTAACGCCTGGTACAGTTTGCAGACGGTTTAGCATATCAGGTGTGATTTTGGCACTATCTGTTCCGTAATCAGGGTTGTTGTAGTAAATCGTTACTTCATTATCTTTTCCTTGGCCTAATTCTTTTTTAAACTTTGCGTTTGTACCATCACCCATTGAAATGATAGTAATAATGGCACTAATACCGATAATAATACCTAACATTGTTAAGATAGAACGCATCTTATGAGCAAAGATAGAGGAAAGGGCCATGCGTATATTTTCACTCGTATTCAAAATTAACCTCTCCAATCTTGGACGATATTTCCGTCACGAATTACAATTTGACGTGCTGCAGCTTCCCCGATTTCACGATCATGGGTAATCATAATAATTGTTGAGCCTTGTTTATTTAATTCGTAAAAGAGGTCCATAATTTGTGTGCTTGTTTTCGTATCAAGTGCTCCCGTCGGTTCATCGGCTAAAATGAATTTCGGGTTATTTACGATTGCACGTGCAACAGCGACACGCTGCTTTTGCCCACCGGACAATTCGTTCGGTAAGTGAGTAGCGCGATCAGCTAAGCCTACTTTTGTTAAAGCAGCTAACGAGCGCTCACGTCTTTCTTTTTTATCGACTCCAGCGTAAATAAGAGGTAGCTCTACATTTTGAAGTGCTGTAAGTCTAGGTAATAACATGAAGTTTTGGAATACGAATCCGATTTCTTTATTACGTACGTGTGCAAGTTCTGTTTCAGACATGTTTGAAATGTTTTGACCAGCTAGTTCGTACGTACCTGTCGTCGGTTTATCTAAGCAACCGATAATGTTCATTAATGTTGATTTACCAGAACCAGAAGGTCCCATAATCGAAGTGAATTCTCCTTGGTTCAGTGTTACATCAATTCCATGTAATATTTGAACGGACTCTGCACCATTTTGGAAGGATTTCGTGATGCCTTTTAAGTTAATCACTGGGCGACAACCTCCATACCATCTTTTAAGTCTTTTTCAGGCTTAGAGATAATTTCCTCTCCTTTTTTCACTCCAGAAACTTTTGCTTCGCTATCAGTCTCGAATTCAACAGTAACTGCTTGTTCTTTCGCTTTACCGTCTTTTACAACGAAGACAACATTTTTGTCACCTTTTTTCACGATACTGCTTTTCGGAACAATTGTACCAGTTGCTTCGCCAGATTTACTTGTTACGTAAACGTGGAAGCCGTTTTGTAGTTCGTCACTATTATCTAATGTGACAGTGAATTGGTAATTAGAAACAGTTTTATTTTCATCCATGCTCTTTAAAGGTGTAGAACCGATTTCTGTTACTTTTCCTGTCCAAGTCTTACCAGCGACAGTTTTTGATGAAACAGTTACTTCTTGCCCAACTTTCATACTAGCAAGCTCATATTCAGAAAGTTGACCTTTTACTTTAAATTGACCAGCGTGACGAAGAGTAATTCCGCTCATACCTGTTTTTTCGTCAGCAGTTTTTACGATATCATCAATTACGCCATCAGCAGGACTTGTTACAGAAAGAGTGTTTACTTTCTCTTTTGCTGCTTTAATCATTTCATCAGCTTTTTCAACTTCAAACTTTTTCATTTCAATTTGTGATTCTAATTGCCCAACTTCAGCTTCTGATGCTTTTAATGCTTCAGCAGGAAGGCCTGCATTTTTGTCTTTTTGTAATTTTTGTTTCGCTGCATCAATTTGTTTTTGGAACAACGTTACTTCTTTTTGTGCGATTTTCTTTTGCATTTCTGCTTCTGTTACACCTTGTTTAGCAGTAGGATCATTGTATTTAAACAGAAGTTGACCTTTTTTCACTTCATCGCCTTTTTTAACAGCTAATTCATATGTTCCTTTTGTTGGATCGAATGAAATAGTTTCAATTCCGTTTGGAATAATTTCGCCACCAAATTTTTGTGCGTTTTGGATTTGTTTTTCCGTAACTTTATAACCGCTATATGCCATTGCTACTTCTGAACTGCCTCCAGCAAATGCAAAGTATGATCCAGCTGCAATTCCGATTGCTACTACACTAGTAATTAACACTTTATTTTTCTTCTTCATCTATTTATCACCTTTTCGTTCGTTTTAGTATCTACATTAAGTATAGAAGAGGTGAAGAATCTGACAAATCGTTTTAGCTTACAATAACCTTACAGTTTTGTAAGGTATGAATATGTAAATGTAAGGTAGAGCTTGTCCTAGTGTAAGCAAATGAATTGACTCGTCGTTTCTTTCTTACAATAATATTGTATGGAGGAAAGGAGGAAGGAAGATGGAAGCTTATTTTAGCGCACACCCATTAAAACCATTTATTCCATACTCAAGGCAACATGCCCTTATATTATTTATTATGTTGGTGGGGATATTTTTTCTGTATCAATACCAAGATGTATTACGTCAAAGTGAGTGGAATATAACGGTTCGATATGCAATTGCATTTTTATTTATAGGTAGTGAAATTGGGCTTCATATGTGGGAATGGAAAGCGGGGATTTTTGAGCTAGCTACTTCATTACCGTTTGAATTATGTACGATTAGTTTATTATTAGCGTCGATTATGATCGTAACGAAAAGTTACCGCATATATGAGATTGTATTTTTCACGGGAATTATTGGTGCATCACAAGCTATTTTAACGCCAAACTTGCAGTATGCTTTTCCGCATTTTCGTTTCATTGAATATTTTATCGCGCATATATTGCTCATTTGGGCACCACTCTTTATGACTTGGGTGGAAGGATATCGTCCGACAGTACAATCTATTAAACGCACAATGATATTTTTAAACATATTGATTCCAATTGTTTCGTTTGTAAATTACAAAACAGGTGGTAATTATATGTTTTTAGCTCATAAGCCAGAAACAGCTTCATTACTTGATATGTTAGGGCCGCATCCTTACTATATTATTTCATTAGAAATAGCTGCGCTTATTGGATGTTTGGTTTTGTATATGCCGTTTGCGAAAAGAGAAAGGCATGCGCATAAGGAATCACTAGGATCATAGCCTAGTGATTTTTCGCTCTTAAAATATTTACAATTCAGAAAATTAAGAATAAAATTAAGGGGTAAATTATAGAGAGAGAAGGGCGAAAATGGTCAAAAAGGTATTTTTGAATGGAATGGAAGTGACGTTTCAATTTCTTATTTCGATTTTGGGTATTATTTGTTTAGGGACATTGCCGAAACTATTTTATGGATTTGAGCTGCATGCATCACAGTACATAAAGAGTTTACAAGAAGTGTTTGTGAATTTAATGGACATCTCCAATTTTAAATATGTGGGAGATAAATTTTTATTTCCACAGTTGTTTGTCCATTATAAAGAAACAATTATTATATTTTTAGCTGCTTTTTTCATTTCATTATTTGTAGCATTTTGTATTGTTTATGTAATTATGAGTAGTTCACCGCGTATACAACATCGAATTAAATCATTTCTTATCTTCCTAGAATCCATTCCAGATATCCTTCTTATTTTAGTATCACAAATTTTAGTTGTATGGTTTTTTAAACAAACAGGTTTTTTACCTTTTCAAATTGCTTCAATTGGAGGCGAGTCGATTAGGGGGTTGCCAATATTGTGTTTGAGCATCCCGACTACGATTATGTTTGTAAAAATGGTCGTGCTTCGTTTTGAAAATGAACTAGAAAAAGATTATGTACTATTTGCTAAGGCGAAAGGGCTGGGGCGCTTTCATATTTTAAATCGTCATATTTTACGAAATGTGTTGCTTAGTACATTATTCTTTGCGAAAACGAATATCTTTTTTATGTTATCTAATTTATATATTATAGAATGGATTTTTAATACGGGTGGTATTTTTATGTTTTTGAAATCGTATTTCGGTATTAGAGTTGAGGTTTTTATCGTTAGTGTGCTTCTTATATATATTCCGATTTTTATTTTATTTAAATTGTTTCATTATCTCATTCCGGCTGCGATGAAGGAGAGATTATAATATGTGGACGTATATAAAACGTGATAAAAGATTTTGGATAAGCATTGGGTTTCTTCTCCTATTAGTTCTTTTGAGCATCGGAAATACGTTATGGAATGATGGACATATTAGACAAGTTACATTGCAATATGATGCGGATGAAAATCCACAAGTGCCACCGTTTCCACCTTCATTACAATTTTTACTCGGGACAGACCGGAAAGGGTATGACCTGTTACATTTAGTCATTGAGGGCGCGAAGTGGACGATTGGTATATCTATTTTAATTGCGGCACTTAGAATGGTAATAGGTGTGTTTTTCGGTGTCGTACTCGGAACGTATATAAAAAGAGGATTTTCAAATATTGAGGCTTTCTTTGATAGTTTTACAGTTATTCCGACAGTTATGATTGCGTATTTTTTTCTTCAATCTGCAAATACATTTGGAAGCGGAGAGGAGACAACAACCTTTTTTGAAAGGGCTTCGTTTCAAGTGGTATTACTTGTACTGCTTGTAATGCCAGTTATTGCACTGTATGTTGCGAAGGAAGTTCGTAAATTGCGAACGGAAGAATTTGTTGATGCCGCACGCATATTAGGTGGATCGAGAAGACATATTGTTATAAAACATCTTTTTCCGCACCTCTATATGACGTTTATACTCGTATTTCTTCAGCAGTTTACGCAGACTCTTACTATTTTACTGCACTTAGGATTACTTGAAGTGTTCTTTGGTGGGACTGTAATGTTTGGTGGACAAATAAAAGAGGTGGAATCTTATACGCATGAATGGTCAGGTTTAATTGGAGTATACTTTAGGTCATTAACAGTGAATCCGTGGATCCCTCTCGTTCCGATTACATTTTTTGGACTTACTATTTTTTCAGGAAATATGATTGTAAAAAGTATCGAAGAGGCGATGATGAAAGTAAGGTTAGGGGGAGAGATAAAGAAGGACGTTGTAGAAGAGGAAGAATCTGCTGTGCATTCAAAAGAAGAGTTGTTTACGTTTAAACATACGATGTGAAGAGCCTAGGAAACTAGGTTCTTTTATTTTGTTATATTACAATATCGTAAGAGAGCTGTAATGAAAATCGATAGGGGAGAAATACAATTTCGTATACACTTCATGTATAGAGAAATGCGAGAGCGGGTGAAGGTATACGATGGATTTTTTAGAAGTATCAAAACGTAGTATAAAACGAAATATGAAAGATTATTTTCTATACTTTATTTCATTAGTAGGTAGCATTATTATTTATTTTACATTCGTATCGATTAAACGAAATGAAAGTGTAGTAGCTCTTTTAAAAGAGTCGGATAAGGTGGAAACGACGTTTACATTTGCACAAATTTTGTTAATTATCTTTTTAACGATATTTATTTTTTATTGTAATAGCTTCTTTTTGCGAAAGAAGAAAAAAGAAATTGCACTATATAGTTTACTAGGTATCCGTAAAGAAGAAATCGCGAAGTTACTTTTTTATGAAACATTATTAGTTGGTGGTGCGGCAAGTGTATTAGGTATTCTTGCTGGTTTATTTATAGCGAATATGTGCGCAGGGCTTCTCGTGAAGTTAATGGGAAGTGCGTTTACTTTTACATTTACGATTTCATTTGTATCTATAGTAGAAGTTCTTATAACGATAGGCGCAATTTTCTTTATTGCATCATGGAAAAGTAAAAAGTTAATTTATGAGCATCGTTTAGTTGAATTACTATATGGTGAAAATCAAAAAGAAGAGGCACCTACGTATTCAAGTAAGAAGGCAAAACGAGCGATTGTTTTATTAATTACAGGTTATATTATTGCGCTACTTACACAAGTTTTTGGATTTGGAGCAATTTTTATTACAGGTCTACTTATTTTTGGCTGTATTGTAAAAGGTACGTTTTTACTATTTGAGCAATATACAGTGAAATCGCTCCATACAATCAAGGGAGATAAAACGAAATATTGGAATGGAACGAACATTTTATCGATTTCTTCATTGTTCTTCAGAATAAAAGGAAACGTAAAGATGCTTGCGTTATTATCTTTATTAAGTGCGGTAACATTATGCACCATTGGGGTGAGTTCCAGTATGTATTATGGGGCGCAGAAGACAGCGACCTTAATGAATCCAGTTAGTTATGAGTATGTAACAACTGGAAAGGAACTAGATAAGAAGGTTAGAGAAGAAATTCAAAAACATGAATTAGCAATTAAAAATGAAACGTCTGTAACTATGCTGTCTATGCAAGGGAAGATAGATGGAGAACAAATATTAACAGGGTATTTAATAGGTAATGGTAATGTGCAAATGATAAAAGTGACAGATTATAATAAATCAGCTTCTATATTGGGCAATAAACAAGTTATTCTCGGTTCTGAAAAGGAAGTTGTTTTATTAGATCCGTATAAATCATATAACATCGAAAAGAATTCGCTTGAAGGAAACAATGTGTTCTTTGAAGGGATGAAGGACGATATTACAATCGTTGATCATCGAGAGGAAACAATTATGAGTGCGAAACTTGCACCAGTGGGGCTTGTTGTTCGAGATTCGTTATTTAATAAGTTGCAGCAAGGAAAGGATGTTTCAACAGTTAGTGGATTTATTGTTGAAGGAAACGGTAATAGAGCGCTAACGAAAGAGCTAGGGACAATCATTCCTAAAGAAGTGAAATTCCAATCATTTGAAGAGGCGAGCCAATCTGAATTGCAAGATGGTGCAGTGTTATTATTTGCTAGTATATTTTTAGGGATTGTCTTTATTCTTGCAACAGGCTGTATTTTATACTTTAAACAAATAACAGAAGCGATGGCAGAGCGACCGGCGTACGGAATGTTAAAGAAAATCGGACTAACGAAAAAGGAAGCAAGGGAATCTGTAAGAAAGCAAGTAGGTGCAATATTCTTAGTACCACTATTTCTTGCGATTGTTCATACGTTCTTTGCATTTTTAAGTTTGATGGGTTTTACAGGAATGTTTGAATATAGTCTTCCCTTACTAGGTAGTATAGGAGTGTATATCATAATCTACTTTGGTTATTATATGTTAACTGTTCGTTCTTACACAAATACTGTATTTAATAATAGAAGATAAAAAGAAGCAAGCATGGATTTCATGCTTGCTTCTTTTCTTTATTTTGTAGAAACTTCGCCTGCAGCTTCTGTTTGCGGAATAAAGTATCCAATTATACCACCGATTATTGCTGGAATGATCCAGCCAATTCCTAAGTTATAAAAAGGAATAGTGTGTACAATATTAGCGATAAAACCTGGTATCATTTCCACATTATCAAGTGCATGAATACAGCTAATAATAAATGCTGCGATCATTGCTCCAATGTAGACAGAAGGTTTACGTTTCGTATATTTATCGATAAATGATACGAAAACTAAAATGATCGTAATTGGGTACAAAATAATTAATACAGGTAGTGTGATTTTAATTAATAAGCTTAATCCTAAGTTTGAAATAACGAAACTAAAGATACAAACGTATAGCACAAGCTTTTTGTATGAAACATTTGTTAGCACTGTTGTGAAGTAATTTGCAAATGCACTTACAACACCAATTGCCGTTGTTAAACAAGCGAAGATAATGGCGATACTTAATAAAATATTACCGCTTGTCCCAAAGAATTGATACATAACAGTAGCTAATAGTTGACCACCGTTTTCGAATTGCCCTAAGTTCCCGTTTGAAGCTCCGATATAACCGAGTAAGAAGTAAACAATTGTTAAGAATAGAGCAGCAATGCTTCCGCAAATGATTGTATATTTTGCGATAGATTTCTTGTCTTGTATACCGTTTTGACGAATTGCATTTACAACAATTGTTGATAGTACGAGAGCGCCAATTGCATCTAACGTTAAAAATCCTTCAAGAAATCCTTTGAAAAACGGGATGTCTTTATAGTCACCGATAGGCTCTGCAAACGTTCCTGGTGAAAGAATCGCTTTTGTTGCCATAATTGCAATAATTACAAGTAAAATTGGCGTTAATATTTTACCGATATGATCTACTAGCTTGGATGGATTTAATGATAAGAAGTAAACGACTGTAAAGAAAATCGCACTAAAAACTAACATAGAATACCATTGATCCGGGAAAAGTGGTGCAATCCCGATTTCATAAGATACAGATCCAGTTCGTGGAATAACAAATAGTGGGCCGATTGAAAGATAAATAATGATAGCGAATACTGCTGCGAATTTTGGATGAACACGGCTCGCTAAAGTGTTAAAACTACCACCAGCAAGGGCAACAGCAACGATAGCAAGTAAAGATAAACCGACGTCTGTAATAATAAATCCTGTAATAGAAACCCACATATTTTCTCCGGAAGAAAGACCGAGAAGGGGCGGGAAAATCATATTACCAGCACCGAAGAAAACTGCGAATAGTAATAAACTAATCGAAAGTATTTGCGCTGGTTTTAAAGTTGTACGCATATAAAGAAAATCCTCCTAATGAGTGTTTTTGTCGAAAATTCAAATAATTTGTCGAGTAACTGTTATTATTTTAAAGGTCTGATGACTAGAAAGCAATAGGGAATTTTGAAAATATTAAAAAATAATGCATTAAATCGAATAAATATACTATTTATATGTTTAATAGGAAGGATTTAACTTTTAACATAAAAAAACACATATCGCTAGGATACGTGTATTAAAAATATATTTTTCTATCGCGTTCTTCTTTTAAAATTTCAACCGCTTCTCGGAAACGTTGTGAATGGACAATTTCTCGTTCGCGTAAAAAGCGTAAACTGTCATTTATATCGGGATCGTCAGATTGGTTAATAAGCCATTGATATGTGGCACGCGCTTTTTCTTCAGCAGCAATATCTTCGTATAGGTCGGCAATTGGATCACCTTTAGCTTGTATATAGGTTGCAGTAAATGGAACGCCAGCTGCGTTATGGTAATGAAGTGCGCTGTCATGGTCAACGTAATGAGGATCGAGACCAGCTGCCTTCATCTGTTCAGGAGTCGCATCTTTTGTCAGCTTATAAACCATCGTAGCAATCATTTCAAGATGTGCAAATTCTTCTGTACCAATATCGGTAAGGAGGCCAATGACTTTATCTGGAATTGTATAGCGCTGATTTAAGTAACGTAGTGCAGCGGCTAATTCTCCATCTGCACCACCGTATTGCTCAATTAATAATTTTGCAAGTGCTGGATTACAAGTTCCTACTTTAACAGGGTATTGTAATTTTTTTTCATAAATCCACATAGTTTCTCTCCTTTATATTTGCCATGGCCAAGGACCTTTACTCCATTCCCAAGGGGCATTAGAATAGCTATTTCCATACTGTTGAAGCGGTCCATATTTTTCTTCCATTTGTTGTTTTAATACTCTTCGTTTATAGGAAAAGTCATTAAATTGATTAATAGCTGCTGTATCGTCTGGGTGGGTGTCTAAGTAAAGTGTTAGTTCCACTAATACAAAGTCTAATTCTTGGAGATTCTCTAAAAGTCGATAATATTCTTCTGGTAGTGGTTGATTCACGTCAGTAGTCACCGCCCTTTTTTATAAGGATTTTCGTAATAATCATAAAAAACAGGCCATAAAGTTCCTTTTTGTAGTGCTTCTTTCGGTGAGAACTGTGGTAAATTTGGCGGTTGAAAACCTAAATATAAATTAGGAGGGGTAGAGTAATATTTTTTTCCAATAGGAGGACAAGGATCTTGAGGACTATGATATGGCACATATGATTTCATATATTTATCCATTAATAAACCTCCTCATATCTTCATCACTACGTATTGTATTCAGACATAATAGGCATTTATGACACATATAAAAAGGTAATAGGTACAGGGGGAATGAATGTGGAGCAATGTATTATATTAGAAGTGAAAAATTTAAAGGAGACTTTGTATTTTTACGAAGGGATTTTAGGAATAAGACCTAGTTTAGAAAGACCTCAATTGGATGTAACAGGGGTTTGGTATGATTCTGATTCAAAGAGAATTAGTTTTGTTATGAATCGCATGTTAGGGGGACGAGAGAAGAGTTTTACGAATTCATGCGCTGGTTTAACATTTTCAATTTCTAACATAGAGAATTTAAAGAAGAGGTTAGTGTTTTATAAAATTGCATATACAGAAAACAAAAGTGAGAAGAGTATTGTAGTACAAGACCCAGATGGATATAAACTTCAAGTGATAGAGAAGGATGAATAAACGGAGGCGATTTAGTGGAGAGGAATTATGAAGAAAGTGCGTTGTTTGAGCATCAATTTTGGCTAAGGGTGCTTACTGATCATTCGCAATTTTTACTTGATGCATTAGCTCCGAAGGAAAAAGAAGATATAAAGAAGGCCACATATTTTCTTGAAACATTTACGAATCTTTTAAATAAAGTTCATAATGTGAATCTCATTGCATTTTCAAAAGAGGCAGAACGAGCCGCAAAGGAAATACGAACGTTTAAATTAAGTATTATACAGAAACAACTTGAGGGAAAAATCACTATTCATTTTACGCCAACTTTCATCAATCATATGGTAAACGAAGTAGAAGAATATATAACGGTGTTAGAATTTTTAAAGAAAGGAGAAGTTCCGCCTGTTTTTCATGAATTACATTATCATCTCGTTTGGTTAACGGATGCGGCTGGTCATGCAGGCTCTATTTCTGGTGGATTAGATCTTGTTGAAAAAAGATTGAAAGAGAAAAGTGAAGAATTTACGAAGCACTTTGAACAATTTTACTTAAAGGCAGTTGAGATGACAGGTTATTTACGGACAGAGCTTCATCATTTTCCTGCATTAAAGAAGTTTACAAAAGATGTTTCACTTGAGTTAAAATTATTTTCGCATTTTCTCCATGAGGTTGAAGAGATGGAGTTATCGAATGAAATATTAAGTGCATTATCTGCTAGAATGGCGGATCATATGGCAAGAGAAGAATGTTATTACTTATTAAAATTAGCACAATCTTCTGGACTTGAGATGCCAAAATGTAATCCGCTTTAAAGAAAAAAGAGGTCAATTTTATTTGGCCTCTTTTTCTGTTTTATTGTCTCTTTTTATTTTTGCTTGTTCAATACTTGCCTGTAATGTCTCCATAATATTGATGATGTTTGGAGCAGGAGAGATGGTTTCGGTTTTTTCCTGTTGTTCAATTTTATTTTCGATTAATTCGGTAAGAGCTTCTTTATATTCATCTGTATATAACTCTTGTTCGAAAGGATTTGTAAGATGGTGGATTAAATTGATTGCTGCTGTGAGTTCTTGTTTTTGAATCGGATAATTTTCATTACTTGGTAAGTTAGGTGTATTTGTTATATCGCGAATTTCATTAGGGTAGTGAATAGTTTGTAATATAAGCCCATCTTCAAAGTTACGGATAATAGCTAAATGTTGTTTTTTTCTAATGGAAATATGGATAAGACCAAGTTTATTCGTACGTTCAAGAGCTTCTTTTAATAATAAATACGATTTTTCATGTCCTGAGGTAGGGCCTATAAAATAAGAACGATCGTAGAGAACAGAATCAATTTCGTTATTTTGGACAAAAGATATAATACGAATAGATCTTGGTTCGTGAGCTTTTTGCAACTCAGCTAATTCTTTTTCATCCATAATAATGTACTTATGAGGTGCGTATTCATAGGCTTTTACAATATCTTTATCATCAATTTCTTCATCCGTACAATCAGGAGCAAATTTTTTATATTTAATAGGTGTTAAGCATTCTTTATGAAGACTTAAAAATTTTATATCGTTTTCTTCTACGGCACTGTATAGTTGGATTCCTATATTTAATAGTCCAAGTGAAAGTGCGCCTTTCCATACGGTATGCAAATGAAGCCTCTCCTTTCATTCAAAAATGATTATGTATATTATGAGATAGTAAGAAATTTCCTATACGTTTTTTGTTTTTACGGAATGTTAAGCAGGAGGATGTGGGATATAAAATATATTGACAAGCCCTCCAAAATATTTTAATGTGATTGTATAAAATTGTGTATATAAAGGGGAGTAACTTATTACAGTAAAGTCGTCATTACAGGGAGAAACCCTCGGCTTTATTGGCAACGTTTCGTTGTTAGTGAGACCTTTACCAGCAATGGTAAAGGCCCCTTATTGTCTTTTTTGGACCCTTACCATGTTTGGTAGGGGCCTTTTTGTATACAAAGAGAGGAGATATAAAAATGAAAAAACTTATTAGTAGATTAAGAGTTGTATTTCATGTTCGCCGATTTGTTCCATTCCTATTTGACTTTTTCACTTCAAAAGAGGTTTCAATAAAGAAGAAAATTTTATCTATTGCGTTTTTAGTTGGTTATGTTGCGATGCCGCTCGATTTAATTCCAGACTTCTTACCGTTTATTGGTATTTTAGATGATATTGGAATTGTGTTATTTATTTTGAACCGAATTGTAAAAATGGCGCCAGTTCAGTTACAAGAAAAGCATAACGTAAACGTAGGATAGGAGTTAAAAATATGGAGCAAATTATTTTAGATATAATCGAGTTTTTAAAGCAGTTTTCTTATTTTGGAGTTGTGTTAGCATTAACGTTTGAATTTATTCCGGCAGAAGTAGTTTTGCCCATGGTTGGGTATTGGGTATACGAGGGTGATATGAATTTTTGGCTTGCTGTACTAGCCGGAACGCTTGGCGGAACGACAGGACCGTTAACGTTATACGCACTCGGCTATTACGGTGGCCGTCCTCTATTAATAAAATACGGGAAATACTTCTTCATTAAAGAAGAACAAATTCAAAAAGCAGATGATTTCTTCGAGAAATATGGACCGGTTGTAGCATTTGTTGGACGCTTTGTACCGGGAGTTAGAACGCTTATTTCTGTTCCATGTGGTATGGCGAAAATGAACATATGGAAATTTAGTATATATACATTTGTAGCAATGTTCCCGTTAACGACTTTGTATGTTTATTTTGGAATGAAATTAGGTCCGCATTGGGAAAAAGCAGCAGATGTTGTTGGGCAATATATGCTACCAATATTAGGAGGCGTTATTCTTATCGTTGCTAGTATCTTTGTCTATAAATATATGAAGAAAAGAAATAAAACGGAATCTATTTAGTCATTTGAATATTTTTTGAAAATAGATGAATAGTACAGGCAAAAGACTCTGAGGGACATACACATATAGGGAATATAAAAGAGAGAGGGGAAACAACTATGTCTTGTGAGTGCTCAGGGTCAGCATTAACTTGTTGTCCAGATAAAAATTATGTGCAAGATAAAGTGTGTAGTCCGTGGTCTGCTACTGTAGTTGCAACAGCAATTGATAATGTTCTCTATACAAATAATATTAACCAAAACGTAATTGGTACTGGTTTTGTTAAATATGATGTTGGACCAGGCCCAATTACTGTAGAGGTACTTGATTCTGCTGGGGGTACAATTGATACACAAACATTAAACCCAGGAACGAGTATTGCTTTTACGTATCGCCGCTTTGATAGTATACAAGTTGTGTTACCTGCAACACCTGCTGGAACGTATCAGGGAGAATTTTGTATTACAACACGTTATCCACTTTCATAGCAGAATAGGAGAGGATCGAAATGGGAATGAGAAGTTCCAGTTTGTCTTGTTGTTCTAATAAAACACTTGTGCAAGACCAAGTATGTACAGACTGGTCTATTACAGGTGCTGGTACTCAAATTGTATATACAAATAATATCACGCAAGAAGTATATGGTTCAGGCTACGTGAAGTATGATGTAGGTGCCAACCCGATTACAGTTGATTTTTTAGTAGGTGCAACAGTAGTTGATACAATTACTGTACAACCACAAAGTAGTGGTACTTTCACTGTCCGATATTTTACTACTGTCCGAATTACTACGACAGGAACGACTGTTAATCAAGGCGAGTTTTGTATTACAGTACGTTATCCAATTTCATAAAAAAGCATACCGTAAATGGTATGCTTTTTTTTAGAAAGTAATGAAATTGGTATTCTATAAGCAACATGTAAATTCGCAACAGTACTTGCCTTCTAAATATAGTGAAGGATTACTTGTTATATTAATAATACTGACCGACTGTAAGTCTTTTCCTGTGTACGATATTGTATTGCCAGGAAACACAGTGAAAATATTGGTTACTGTTCCAACGATTTGAATTGTAATTGCTTCGGTGCTGCTAGTACTATTGTAAACCGAGACAGTACCTGATATAAGTAGTATCCCATCACTTTGCCATAGTATCATTGATTGTGATGCATCTTTGGCAGAGGGGATGGTGTTATTAGTTATGAGGAAATTCCCTGCAAATTCATTTGTTACTCGCTCGCAATTTGGATTTGGAGGAGGGGGCGGTGGACAAGGGTCTGGACAAATAATAGATAAAGGAGCGAAACAGCCGATATTTTTTTTATTCTTCAATACAACCCCTCCTTTTAAGTTGTCTTTTATTACTATTAAATGTAAAAGCATGGCCGATGTGTTAAAAAAAGAAGGAAATATTAAAAATTAAGATTGTCTAATAGGCTTAAACCTTAACTTATCATTAGTGTTATAGAAAAGATTATATGTGAATAGTCATAGGAAAAGAATGATCAGACTCTTTTAGACAAAAGGTGGTTGTATGCAATAGTACGAGTAATGTTGGACTTAATTTCTAATTAACTGTATATTTACAAAAATCTAATAAAGTTCATTTGTTATTTAAACGACATTAACATGTATTAGATAAAATAGCCCTTGTAATGAATCAATTATTATGAGGAGGATTCACGTGGACAGAAATGCTTTAAGAAAAGTAAAAGGCCTTATTGGATTATTAATGGTTTTTGTATTAGCGTTCGTATCATTTCCGTGGAGTACATCAATCAAGGCGGAAGAGAAAAAGCAAGAAAAGGCATCAAGTGAGAAGAAGATAGTTTTTCCAGTTGTAAGTGATGTGCATATTAAAAATAGTGGAACAGATGATACGTTTCGCTGGAAAAGAGCGATCGAACAGTTTAATACATTAGCACCGAAGCAAGATGCATTTGTTATTGTAGGTGATTTCACGGATACAGGATCGGTGCAGCAATATGATCGTTTCATGCAAGTGTACAATGAAAATGCAAATAAAGATGCTGTGCGAATGAATTCTCTTGGTAACCATGATTATTGGAACGGTTTATCTGTAGAAGGTGCGCAGAAGCGTTTCTTAGAAAAAACAGGTATGGAATCAATTTATTATCATAAAGTGGTAAAAGGTTATCACTTCCTTGTTATGTCTCCAGAGAATGGAACAACTCATGGATATTATTCAGACAAGCAAATTAATTGGTTAAAAGAAGAAATGGCGAAAGCGCAAAAAGATGATCCAGAAAAACCGATTTTTGTATTTTTACATCAACACATTAAAGAGACAGTATACGGTAGTCATGAATGGGGAACACAAGATAGCGCAAAAATTAATGCGGTATTAAAAGAATACCCACAAGTTATTACGTTTTCAGGTCATTCACATTATCCATTAGATGATCCGAGATCGATACATCAAAAAGACTTTACATCAGTTGGTACATCTTCAGTAAGTTATATGGAAGTTGAAGGTGGTAAAGTACAAGGGAATATCCCGCCAGGGGCTAGTACGTTAAGCCAAGGTTTATTAGTAGAAGTAGATGATGAAGAAGTAACGATTAATCGCCGTGATTTCCATACAAATTCTTGGACAGGCGAGCCTTGGAAAATTAAATTACCAGCAAAGAAAGAAACATTTACACATGTGGAAGATCGTGATAAAGAAAAGCCTTACTTTGCTAAGGATGCAAAGCTTGCTGTATCAAATGTAACAGAAAATGCGGCAACAGTAACATTCCCGCAAGCATTGGACAACCTCCTTGTTCACTCTTACCGTGTACAAGCTAGAGATAAGCAAACGGGTGAAATAAAAAATAAATTGTTAGCATTCTCAGAGTTTTATCGTGATCCAGTGCCGAAAGACCTTACGTTTACGCTTGCAGGGTTAGATGGCGGGAAAACATATACACTTGAAGTAGTTGCGATTGATTCATTTGGCAATGAAACCGCGCAGCCGTTAACTGCGGAAATTACTACGAAAAAAGATAATATTGACCCGAATGTGAAAGTACCAAAAGCTGATGTTTTCGATGTAAACTTTGCAGATGGTACATTTAAAGACAATTCACCATTTGGTACAAAAGGTGATGTGAAGGGCAATGTGACTATTGAATATGATAAAGCATTGAAAAAGAATGTTATGAAGTTAAACGGACAATCTAATACATTTGGATACCTTCCATTTTCAGCAGCACAAAAAGAAAAAGTAGCAAATACATTTACGCTAGAAACGGTATTTTCAATGAATCAAATCCGTGGCCAAGGTATTTTGCAAAATACAGAGAGCGGCGGAATTGGATTTGAGTCTACAGGAAGTGGATATGTTGAATTATGGGCTCACATTGGCGGCAGCTATAAACGTGTTGGAGTTCAATTAGAAGCGAACAAAACGTATCACTTAACAGGAACGTATAACGGAAGTGAAGTGGCAATTTACGTAGATGGTAAAAAAGTAAATAGCCAGCCAGCTACTGGGAAAGTGTATCATCCAAACGTACCATTTGCATTTGGAGCGGATCCTGATAGTAACGGAAATGGTGGTATTCCGTTAAATGGACAAATCGCGCTTGCGAAATTATATAGTAAAGCGTTAAGTTCTTCAGAAGTATTAGCAGCGTACAATGAGTTTTCTAACCGTACGAAGTTAGAGCAAGTAACTGCTTTATTTGAAGAGCTTGGAAAAGTAAAAGAAGTGTTAGCTGGAACGTATGGATTTGGAGATAAGCCAGGTCAATATTCAAAGGAAGCATTTCAAGAATTAGAGAAAAGCTATAATAATGCAAAACAAGTGTTTGAAAATGTAGGGAGTACGGGAGAGCAAATCGTTCAAACATATAACGAATTAAAAACAGCTAATGTAACATTTGTACAATCTAAAGTAGTAGAACAACCGAAAACACCGAAAGAAAAATTACAAATCAATATTGAATCTGCAAAAGCAGTAGTGAAAAAAGCGCAAGATGCAAATGTAACGGACGGTTCAGTGAAATCACTGAGTCAAAAAATCACAGTGGCCGAAGCTGTAGTGAAAGATGTAAAAGTAAAAGATGCACAGGTAGAAACGATGAATCGTACATTAGAGCATGCGATTTCACTCGTTGAAAAAAGTATGAACAAATAAGAGAGAGGAAAAGAAGCTTATCATGATAGGCTTCTTTTTTGTTATACTAAAATTAGTATAGAATGAAGGAGCGAATAATTTGGAACAGAAAAAGCTAAAAAGAATTCTTGAATATGTATGGATCGCGGTTGTGCTCCTTGTAGGATATTATTTCTTAAAAGAAAAAAGTATATGGGTTCTATTTTTAATGACGTTTTTATTAGCGGGTTTAGGCACGTTATTTATTAATTTCTTCTTTGATAGTTTAAATGCATGGAAGAAGAAAAAGAAGGGAACGAAGTAAAGGAGGGAATATATGCAAAAGTGGAAGTTCATATATCAGGTGATTATTTTCCTATTACTTGTAGGTATTGGAATTGTTAAATACGCAACGCCAATAGGAAATTGGGCATGGTTTACAGCTTGCATCGGCATATTTTTCATTTTACAATCGTTAACGAAAAAATATAATAGTACAGAAAAATAGCTCGCCGCTAAAACGGCGAGCTATTTTGTTATGCTTTTTTCTTTTCATCATTCGTTTTTTCGGTAGCTAAGTGACTATGCTTTCTAGAGTAGAAGAAATAGAAGCATAAGCCGACTATAAGCCAAACTGCAAAGCTAATCCATGTTGTTTTAGACAAATTGATCATTAAATATAAGCAGCAAAGAATCGCGACAACTGGTAATACAGGTACGAAAGGTGTACGGAATCCACGTTTTAAATCAGGGTGTGTTTTTCGTAAAATAAGTACAGCGCAGCAAACGAATGTAAAGGCTGTTAACGTACCGATGTTTACTAAATTCGCTAGCAAATGTAAATCTAAAAGCCCTGCTAATAAAGCGGCAACAACGCCAGTAATCCACGTATTTAATAAAGGGATTTTTACTCTTTTATTTACACGTGCTAACGCTTTTGGAAGTAGACCGTCACGGCTCATCGCATACGAAACACGAACTTGTCCATACATAACGACTAAAAGGACGGTTGTCATTCCAGTCATTGCTCCAACAGCGAGTAGTCCTGCAATTGTGTCCTCACCAACGAAATGCAATGCAAATGCAACTGGATCAGAAACGTCTAATTGCGTATAAGGAACCATACCTGTTAAAACGAAAGATACGATCATATATAAAACAGTACAAATAAGAAGAGAACCGATAATACCAATTGGTAAGTCACGCTGTGGTTTTTTCGTTTCTTCTGCAGCGGTTGCGATTGCATCAAAACCTAAAAAGGCGAAGAATACAGTGGCAGCTCCGGTAATAATACCGTCGTATCCGAATGGGATGAACGGTGTCCAATTTTCAGGTTTTACATATTTTGCACCTGCTACGATAAAGGCAATGATAACAGCTAGTTTAATAAGAACCATAATATTATTAATGCGTGCACTTTCACGTATACCAAAACTTAAAAGGCCAGTAATAAGAAGTAAAATGCAGACAGCTGGTAAATCGATGAGACCACCTTTTCCTACGCCGGGGGCCGAGGCGATTATGGCGGGCAGATGTATATTGAATCCTTGTAGTAATGATTGCAAATAACCAGACCAACCGACAGCTACTGCCGCGACTGCAAGTAAATATTCGAGCATTAAACACCATCCGACGATGAAGGCGACGACTTCTCCGACTGTCATATATGCGTAAGTATACACACTTCCTGAGACAGGAATAGAAGAAGCAAATTCAGCATAACAAAAGGCTACACAAGCACAAGTAAATGCAGCAATAAGAAATGATAGCATAATACCAGGACCAGAATGTTTTGCTGCAACAATACCTGTTAATACAAAGATCCCTGTCCCAATTACGGCGCCGATCCCTAAAAACGTTAAATCGAGTGCAGTTAATGTTCTATCTAGCTGCTTTGGTGATTCAGTACTAAGCGCTTTTTTTCGTAATAATGACTTCACTTTGGACTCTCCCCCCGTTTTTTCATTTCCATAACTGCGACTATAGTATGAGCCCATTAAAAAAGAGTAAGTAAGTGGAGGTGCAGTTATGGTATGTAGTTTTTTAAAATTGCTGGATTAATCTTAATATAATTCAGAATATTTTGTCAAATAAAAATATGACAAATAAAATGCGGATCAATAGGGGAAACTACTTGCAGAAATGGACGGGGGTTAACGACCCACTGATTAAAGTTAAAGTAGGAGCAGATGCTATGTTATTTTATTTTGAACTTGTCGTCATTTTACTTTGTACGAAATTAGCTGGTGACATTAGTGTGAGACTTGGTCAGCCTTCTGTACTTGGTAAGTTAATTGTCGGTATTATTATCGGTCCAGCTGTACTCGGTATTATTAATAGTTCTGAACTAATTGATGAACTGAGTGAGATTGGTGTTTTGTTACTTATGTTTATGGCGGGACTTGAAACAGATTTAGAAGAGTTAAATCGGAATTTGAAATCGTCATTTGCAGTAGCGGCTGGTGGAATTATTTTTCCTTTCATCGGTGGTTATGTAACAGGATTGCTGTTTGGATTAATGCAGTCCCATGCCATTTTTTTAGGATTATTACTTTGCGCAACATCGGTTAGTATTACGGTGCAGACGCTACGTGATCTAGGAAAAATGAATACGAGAGAAAGTACAACAATTTTAGGTGCTGCCGTATTTGATGATGTCATTGTCGTTATTTTATTGGCATTTGTAATGAGTTTTTTAGGAACACAAGATGTAAATATAACACTTGTCATTGCAAAGAAAATTATTTTCTTTGTAAGTATTGTTTTTATTGCTTGGAAAGTCGTTCCTTGGATTATGAAGATGCTTGTCCCGCTTCGTGTAACAGAAGCGTTAATTAGCGCGGCTCTTATTATTTGCTTTTCTTTTTCTTATTACAGTGAAATGATGGGAATTGCAGGCATTATTGGAGCATTTGCAGCAGGAATTGCTATTTCTCAAACAGAGTATAAGCATGAAGTGGAACATAAAATTGAACCGATTGCTTATGCAATATTTGTTCCTGTATTCTTCGTAAGTATCGGAATGGAAATTACATTTCAAGGTATTGGAAGCCAGCTTTGGTTCATTATTATTATGACCCTCATTGCAATTTTCACAAAGTTAATTGGATCAGGTTTAGGAGCGAGATTGACAGGTTTTAATCTCCAATCTTCTATTAGTATTGGCGCGGGGATGGTATCACGTGGTGAAGTAGCACTTATCATCGCAGCAAATGGACTTACGGCGAATTTATTAGCGAAAGAAAATTTCACAGCGATTGTTATTGTTGTTATATTGACGACGATTATTACACCGCCACTTTTGAAGAAATATTTTGTATAGAGAGGAAGGGCTTATCTGATGTAGGTAAGCTCTTTTTTTATTCCCAAAAGCAATGATCATATAGTATGAAGGATTTGTAATTATGGTAAAATCTATGTATGTGATATGACAAGGAGAGGGAAGTGTGAAGATTACGAAGGAGAAGGTTATCGGTGTAATCGTACTTATTGCAGTATGTATACCATTTACTGCATGGAAAGAATCAAAAGTGAAAGATTTTCCGGTTTCTATTTTTTCGGAAGAAGCAGATGGTGAGTACGGTCAGAAGCTGAAATATACTGCTTTTTTACCTGATGTTGCGATTTGGATGAACGGTTGGAAAGAGAAGTGGACAGAAGGAGAAAGAACTGTTTATCAAAAAGGGAATCGCATTGTAAATGTGTTTCATCCTCCTGGCGATGATGGTTTTTACCTTCTTGAAGCAAGAGAAAATAAGTGAACGCAGCCGTAAGAAGTGGAGGTTAAATAGTGAAAGCTTCAACATTACTATTTAAAATTGAAAGTAATATGGATCAATTTTCACCAGCTGAGAAGAAGGTTGCCATGTACATAATGGAGAATGCAGAGATTGTACCGAATTTAACGACGAAAGAAGTGTCAACGAATGCAGGCGCAAGTGAGGCGAGTGTCGTTCGTTTTTGTAAGTCGATTGGGATTGGGAGCTTTAAAGCATTTAAGATAGCACTCGTTCGTGAATTAACGATTGCTGATTATAATATTAACGATTTTTCAGTGATGAATACGGAAGATGGACCGTACGATTTATTTAATAAAGTTACTTATGTGAATAAAGCTGCAATTGAGGCGAGCGTTACTGCGATAGATAAGAAGGAACTTGAGAAAGCTGCAGATCGTATTGTCAATGCGGGCAAAATTATATTTTACGGTGTAGGTGGATCAGCTACGCCAGCGATGGATGGGGCGTATAAATTTACACGGCTCGGATTTACAGCGATGATGCTATCTGATTTTCATATGATGTTGCCGCTCGTGACGAATTTAAAAGAAGGCGATATATTTGTTGCGATTTCAACATCTGGTCGAACGAGAGATGTGCTTGAAATGGCGCAGTATGCAAAGAGACAAGGTGCAACTGTTATTGGAATTACGAAACTAGATCAATCATCACCCCTATATAAAGAAGCGGACATTCGCCTTTGTATGCCAGATGTAGAACAAGATCATCGTATTGCAAGTATTGCGTCGAGAATGACGCAACTGAATATGATTGATGCTTTATATGTGATTACTTTCAACCGAATTGGCAATAAAGTATTGGATCAATTTATGGAGACGCGAGAAGAAGCGTTGCGGTTACGGAAGTTAAAGTAGAAGAAAAGATGAGGAGACTCATCTTTTTTATTATCTTTGACACAAATATGTCATGTTGTGAAATTTTATTTCATAAAATAAGAAAGAGTTATTGATTTTTAGTTTCTTAAAGTTATAATAAAAGTGTGAAATATAATTTCAAAGAGGGTGGAAATATGTTAGAAAATTTATCGACAGAACATCGTAATGAGAAAACAATGAATCTGGATGAAATGAGCATAAAAGAAGTGTTGCAAAGTATGAATGAAGAAGATCGAACTGTTGCGTTAGCAATTGAAAAAGAGATAGAACAAATTGAAAAGGTTGTACAGACTGTTATTAAATCTTTTGAAGAAGAGGGACGCTTAATTTACATTGGTGCTGGTACAAGTGGTCGTTTAGGTATTCTAGATGCAGTGGAATGTCCGCCGACATTTGGCACGGATGATAAAATGGTGCAAGGATTTATAGCAGGTGGATTGAAAGCGTTTACTAAAGCGGTGGAAGGTGCCGAAGATCGCGAAGAGTTAGCAGAAGAAGATTTAAAAAGTATTGGATTAAATGAGAAAGATACAGTGATTGGAATTGCTGCAAGTGGCAGAACTCCTTACGTAATTGGCGGCTTGAAATACGCACAGAGCGTAGGAGCGAGTACAGCGAGTATTTCTTGTAATAAAAATGCTGAAATAAGTAAATATGCAAAGTTAAATGTGGAAGTAGAGACAGGTGCAGAAATATTAACAGGATCAACGCGTTTAAAAGCTGGTACAGCACAAAAATTAGTGTTGAATATGATTTCAACAGCTTCGATGATTGGTGTAGGAAAAGTATATAAAAACTTAATGGTAGATGTTCAATCCACAAATGAAAAGTTAGTAGAACGGTCAAAACGAATTATTGTGGAAGCAACAGGCGCTAGTTATGAAGTAGCGACAGAGTATTATGAAAAGGCAGAACGTAACGTAAAAGCTGCCATTGTTATGGTGTTGTTGCAGTGCGAATATGGGGAAGCACTGGAGAAACTAAAATGCGCAAAAGGGTTTGTGAAGAAAGCACTATAAAATAATAGGGAGGGGGATTCTATTATGAAGAAAGAAGAGAGAATGGCCAAGGAAATTTCGGAGCAACTTGGAGGAATAAAAAATATTCGTAGTATTGCTCATTGTATGACGAGACTACGTTTAACGCTTCATGATGAAAGTAAAGTAAATATGGACCTTTTGAAAAAAGTTGAAGGCGTTATGGGTGTTATAGAAGATGAGACGCTTCAAGTTGTTGTTGGTCCAGGAACAGTAAATAAAGTAGCAGCTGAAATGGAAGGTTTGACAGGACTACGAATTGGTGAGGTAGCAGATCATCACCTTGAAGATATTGGGCAAGAGATGAAATCAGAGATTAAGAAGAAAAATAATACACCGGTGAAAAACTTTTTACGAAAAATAGGAAGTATTTTCATCCCATTAATTCCGGGGCTTGTTGCGTCAGGAATTATAAACGGGGTTGCTAACTTTGCGAAAAATGCTGGTGCTGATCCAAATGCAACGTGGTTACAAATGTTACTACTCATTGGCGGCGGTATCTTTACATTCTTAGGAATTTTAGTTGGTTGGAATACAGCGAAAGAGTTCGGCGGGACACCGGTTCTTGGGGCAATTGCTGGTATTTTAATTTTCAACCCAGCGATGGCAAACGTAAAATTATTTGGTGAAGCATTAGTGCCCGGACGGGGCGGATTATTTGCAGTTATTTTTGCAGCATGGCTTATGGTTGTAGTGGAAAGACAAGTTCGAAAAGCAGTGCCGAATGCAGTTGATATTATCGTGACACCACTCATTACTGTATTAGTTGTAAGTATCGTAACGATGTTAGCCATTCAGCCATTAGCAGGTTTCTTATCAGATGGTATTACGAGCGGAATTAATGCTATTTTAAATATTGGCGGAGCATTTGCTGGCGCAGTACTTGCGGGAACATTTTTACCTCTCGTTATGGTCGGATTGCATCACGGTTTAACACCAATTCATATGGAATTCATTAATCAAACACACGTAACACCTTTATTACCAGTACTCGCAATGGCTGGTGCTGGCCAAGTGGGCGCAGCAATTGCGATTTATGTGAAAACAAAAAACAAACGACTTCGAAATGTAATTAAAGGTGGATTGCCAGTTGGCTTTTTAGGAATTGGTGAGCCGTTATTATACGGGGTTACATTACCACTTGGGAAACCGTTTATTACTGCTTGTTTAGGAGCGGCTGTCGGTGGTGCATTCCAAGCAGTTATGCAAACGGCTTCACTTGGAATTGGCGTATCAGGGCTATCTTTAATTCCGTTAATTGCTGACAATAAATATTTACTATATTTCTTAGGTTTAGTAATTGCATATGCTTTCGGATTTATCTTTACGTACTTCTTCGGATTTAAAGAAGAAATGGCAGAAAACATATAGAGAAAGGGATTCCTTTCTCTTTTTCTATTAATAGAGAGGGAGATTTATATGATCGGAGTTTCCATTTATCTTTCAAAAGAACGAGTAGAGAAACAAGAAGAGTGGCTAAAAGTAGCAAAGGAAAATGGGTTTACATCTATTTTTACATCACTGCACATTCCAGAAGATGATCCAAATACGTATAAAGAGTTAATTCAAATATTAGGGAAACAAGCTCTTGCACATGAAATGGAGTTAATGGTTGATGTTTCTCCAAAATCGTTACATCATTTAGGGCTAACATATGAAAATGTGGAAGAACTATTGGACTGGGGCATTACCGGTTTAAGAATGGATTACGGCATTGCGCCAAAAGAAATTGCAAGCGTATCTCATAAGATGAAAGTAGCTGTAAATGCGAGTACGATTACAAAGCCATTTTGGAAAGAATTACTTGCAGAACATATAAGAGTAGAGAATGTAGAAGCGTGGCATAATTTTTATCCACGTCCAGAGACGGGACTAGCAAAGTCCTTCTTACAAAAACAAAATCAATATTTACAGGAGTGCGGAATAAAAACGATGGCATTTATTCCAGGAGATGCGGAAAAACGTGGTCCGTTATATGAAGGGTTACCAACGTTAGAAAAACATCGCAATATGCGCCCGCTTGAAGCGTACTTAGAACTTGTTCAAGATTGTGGTGTTGATAAAGTATTGATTGGAGATATAAGCGCAAGTTTGGAAAGTATGCAAGAAGTAGCTAGTGCGAGTAAAGGGATTATTCCATTGCGTTACAAATCATTTATAACTGATAAAGAAGTATTAAAAGTGGTGGAGCAAGTGCATACAAATAGACTAGATCCGGCTCGTGATGTTATTCGATCTGTAGAATCAAGGGAAGGAAATAGAGTGGTTTTACAGCCGATGCATACAATTGTAAGAAAGAAAGGCAGCATTACAATTGATAATGAATTGTACGGTAGATATGCAGGGGAGATGCAAGTTGCTACACATGATTTACTTGTAGATGAGAAAGTGAATGTTGTTGGAATAGTTGTGGAAGAGGACGTTTCTTTACTGCCTTATATTGGCGCTGGAAAAATGTTTCAACTTTTTCTATGCGATAGAATAAAAGCTTGAATTAGCGCTATTTTGTAGGAAAACATTATCCGTAAAACGGATAATGTTTTTTGTTTTCTTTAAAAAAGTATTTGACGAATGAAATAAAATACCGTATTGTTTTGACTTGTAAATAAAAGTTCACCATAACAAAACGAAAAGGAGAGTTCAAAATGAATCAATATATTGGGAATTTAATTATTCGTATCGTGTTAGGAGTTACGTTCTTTGCACACGGTTTAGCAAAGTTTCAATCAGGTATCGATAATGTAGCAGGATGGTTTACAAGCATCGGTTTACCAGGTGGCCTTGCATACGGCGTAGCAACTGTAGAATTAGTTGGTGGTATATTATTAATTATCGGTTTAGGTGTACGATATGTAGGATTGTTATTTGCTCTTATTTTAGCTGGAGCTATCGTAAAGGTAAATGGAGCAGCAGGTTTATTAGGAGATGGAAAGAATCCAGGATATGAATTAGATCTTGCATTATTATCAATGGGTGCGTATTTATTCGTAGTAAAAGCAGAAGGATATGTAGATCGTTTCTTAAAAGAGAAAGTAATGAAAACGAAGTAAATTTTATTTATAAATTGTTGACTTGAAGAATTATTGTAACTATAATGATTACAACTAATAAATTACGAATGAAACAATTTAAATATTTTTTTACACAAGATGTAACTACATTGGTTACGTCTTGTGTAAAAATAAATAAACGGGAGGAAGTAATATGCCTAAATCAAATTTAGAAATTATTCAAAGCACGTATGAAGGATCAGCTTCTTCGAATGCAAAGCATTTAGCAGAAGCCCTCTCTGAAAAAGTGGAATGGACAGAGGCAGAAGGTTTCCCGTATGGCGGAACATATACAGGCGTAGAAGCTATAATGGAAAATGTATTTAGCCGTTTAGGATCAGAATGGGATGATTATAAAGCAAGTGTAAATACATATCATGAAGTAAACGGAAAAGATGTAATTGTTGCTGAAGGTATGTATTCTGGAGTTTATAAAGAAACAGGAAAATCATTTGAAGCAGAATTTGTTCATGTATGGCAGTTTGAAAATGGAAAAATCGTGAAGTTTAAGCAGTATGTAGATAGTCATATTGTTAGGGAAGCGATGAAGAGCTAATGCTTTTTAAATGGATTGTAGGTATATGTATTACCATTATGGTAATCATCTCTTCTATAGTTGGCGGAAAGAAATTGCTTGCATATGTGGAAAAAGAAAATACAAATATTCAAACCGAGCGAGCGGCAAACGAAAAAGAGAAAAAAGCTGCAGAAGAAGCTCCGCAAATTAGTGAAGGTGAAATTATTTCTACTATGCATAAAATGGTGCACCAAAAGGTAAAATCCTCTGAAAAATGGGGATTTGTAGAGATGACAAAAAAGGAAATTTCTAATGTGAAAAGAGATATTGAAAATAGTACAGGTTTTCAATATAAAATGAAGTTATTTTCTATTATAAATAGATGGGAAAAAGGAGATTTTTCTCAAACTGTTGAGGAGCATAACTTTTTATGGAGCCTTCAAGGTGGAGATACTGGCAAGGCGACGGAACGTTTATCGCCAGAAGAGGAAAAGCAGTATATAAAAGAAAAGAAATGAAGAGAAAATAAAAACATCGCCAACCCAGATGACGATGTTTTTTTATTAAGAATGTTTTCGCATTAAAGGTCTAACAGGCTGAACGGCAACAGTTTTAAAATGAGAAAATAAATAACATCCTGTTACAACGACAATTGTCCCTAAAATTTGTATCCACGTTAATTCTTCCCCGAGAAATATGAAGGCTAAAATGGCTGTGAAAATTGGATTGAAGTTTAGAAAAATACCTGATGTAGTTGCGCCTAATTTTTGTACGCCAATATTCCAAAATACCATACAAAGAACTGTCGAAATAAGCCCAGTATATAAAAGTGATGTGATGAAAGAAGTATTTATATTTGAAACAGTGAAGCTACCTATGTTAAACGGTAGTAATAAAATAACGCCGAAAATACCAGAGTACAACGTTGCCATAAGTGGTGTAGTTGTTTTTGTTGCCCATCTACTACAAACAGAATAGATTCCCCAAATACAAACTGCTGCAATCATCCATAAATCACCGCTATTAAAATGTAGTGAAAATAAAAGCGAGAAATCACCTTTTAATAGGACGAGGATAACCCCGAAGAATGAAAGAATCATGGATAGGATTTGAAGTGTATTTACTTTTTCTTTTAGAAATAATACTGAAAATAATGCGATTGAAATTGCATTCAAAGTAGAGATAAGACCTACATTCGTAGCGGAGGTTTTTTCTAATGCTAAAAATTGAAAGATGTTAAAAAGAGCGACCCCTGAAATTCCCATCAATATTAAAGGAAGTATTGCGGTACGTGGTGGAAGGATTTTCTTTTCTTTAAACCATACCATTGGTAATAAACAAACAATCGCAATCATCCATCTTAAATTTGTCAGTGTCATCGGCGATGCATGATCGACGAGTGATTTTCCAACGACAAAATTTCCTCCCCATAATAAGCTCGTTAGTAATAGTAAAAAGACGTAAAAATAAGGCATGCTAAAATCCCCTTTTTTGTAATCAATACGAATTGTAAATAATTTTAGCATTTTTCTTTATTGTGTAATATATTCTTTTGTATAATGATTAAAACTCGATAAAATATTTAGTTATGAATGATATTTACGGAATGATATTCAGTTTTGTGTAAGGTATAAGGTGTTTTTTCGAATAATCATCGGTAAGAAAAAAGGGGGAATTGTAATGGAGTCGTCTGTTATTAAAGTGTTGGATGATTTGGATGTACAAATTTTAGATATATTGCAGAAGGAGTCACAAGTAAGTAATGCAGAGCTGGCACGTCGCGTTAATTTATCACCGGCTGCGATGCATGCAAGAATAAAAAGATTGGATGGGGAAGGTTTCATCGATAAGCAAGTTGCGATTTTAAATCAAGAAAAGCTTGGATTTGATTTATTATGTTTTATTTTTATGAGTACAAATATTCATCAATTTGACAAGCTGGAAGTGTTGGAGAAAGAATTAGAATCGATGCCGGAAGTGTTAGAATGTCACTGTTTAACAGGAGAGTACGATTATTTATTAAAGGTTGCAAATCGTGATCGTAAAGAACTGGAGCAGTTTATTAGAAAGCTGAATAAACTTGGTATTACAAGGATACAGACAAGTTTAGCACTTCGTGAAATTAAATATTCGACGGTATTGCCGATACGAGATGAGGAACCGAGCATCAATTAGATTGCTTGGTTTTTTGTTTGCATAAAGTGATTGACGAAGAGAAAAGAGAGCTGTATTATTATATAAAATTATGAATTAAAATTCATTTTAAGTTATAAATATTAATATCGAGGGCAAGGGGATGTAATATGAAAATCTGTAATGCGGTGACGAGTGATGTGAAAGAAATTTATAGTCTTATTGAGGTTTATGCAAAAGAGGGAGTTGTTTTACCACGTTCTCTTTTGTCTCTTTATCAATATTTGCAATGTTTATATGTTATGAAAGAAGACGAGAGAATTGTTGGAGTTGCTGGATTGCATGTATTGGGGGAAGATCTTGCAGAAATACGATCGTTAGTAGTTTCGCATACATATGCAGGGAAAGGGATAGGGCGTATGCTCGTAAATCATGTAATGGAGGAAGCTACAAAAATAAATGTAAGAAGAGTAATTTCCTTAACATATGAAACAGTATTTTTTCAAAAGTGTGGATTTGATTTTGTAAATAAAGAAACGTTGCCAGAGAAAGTATGGATTGATTGTAGACATTGCCCAAAGGTGGATTATTGTGATGAAGTGGCGATGGTGCGGTATGTTGGATGAAAAATTTATAGAGAAAAATTTCCCACTATTATTTACATATATAGTGGGAATATATATTTCCATAAGAAATGGACAGGTTATTAAGAATTTGAATTCTTTTGTCTCACGGCAAAATTATAAAGTGGATCTTTAAGTTCATAGTTATACGTTAAACCGTCGACAATTCCTACAACTTTATCATTATCATAAAGATCGAGCATAAATTGTGCCATTTGTTTTGCAGTGTGGAATTTTGGTACAACATTATCGTATTGGAATTCATCAATATCAAATGAACGTTTCGCAAATTCTGTTTCAGTTGCAGCAGGAGCTAAAACTTTTGCTTGCAGTTTTGCGCCTTGTTCTTTCAGTTCGTGAGACAGCCCTTCTGTAAATGCACTTACATAGAATTTCGTAGCGCAATACGTAACAGCATCAGCAACAATTGTGTATCCGCCGCCCGATGAAACGTTAATAAGCTGTGTTCCATCAACCATGGAATAATCTCGAACGAAAAGAGAAGAGAGTATTGTTAGTGCTTCTATATTTACATGTAACATCGTTTCGATTTTATTTAAATTTTGTTCAGCAATTGAGGCGAAATTACCAAAACCTGCGTTGTTAATCCACGTTTCAATTTGAAAAGCTTGTAGGCTTTCATAAAGTTTATAAACATCTTTAGTCACAGATAAATCAGTTCTTCGAATGACAACATCCAACTCCGGATGCATTTCGTTAATTTTCAATTTTAATCCGTTTAATTCTTCTTGTCTTCGAGCTACAAGTACTAAATTTTTTCCGCGAGATGCAAATGCTAAAGCTGCTTCATAACCAATTCCGGAACTTGCGCCAGTAATAACAGTGTATTTCATATAAAATCCCCCTAAATTCAAATTCATTTATGGTTAGATTGTATTTGTTAGAGTATACTCTAAGTCAAACGTTTTTTATAAATTTGATACGGTTATAAAATATATGAGGGTAAGCATGTGAAGGGAGTTTTAGTATGTACACAATTAGCGAGGTAGCAAAATTATTAGGCGTGAGCACACATACACTACGTTATTATGAAAAGGAAAATATATTAATTGCAAATCGTGATACAAATGGAAATCGACTTTACGAAGAGTCACATATAAAGTGGTTGCAGTTTGTAATGAAATTAAAACAAACGCAAATGCCAATAGCGAAAATAAGAGAATACGCTAGATTATATACAGAAGGGGAGCATACAACAGAAGCTCGTTTACAGCTCCTAGAAGATCATAGGAAATCTATTCAGATTCAAAGAGAAAACTTAGAGGTTACAGAGAAGATGCTTGAGAATAAAATTAGTGCATACAAAAACTTATTGGAAAATAAATAGATGGTTGTTATGTGATGAAAAATGGATTTGATCTATGAGTATTTCATCATAAGTGTGCGGACAAATAAAAAAGAGCAGCTAGCAAAAGCTAACTGCTCCATTCAAGGGATCTCTCCAAGGGGGAGTGGAGAAAATATTATGTTACTAGCAGTATTGACAGATTATTGAGAAATATACAAATCAGATGAAAGAAATTTTAAATAAACTTTCGCCATTGACAGTTTTTAAAATGTTCATGTACAATATACATGAATGACATTCAGTCATTTTCGTGTAAAAAGATGTAGTTAGTTTAAAAATGGAACAAATACAATGGTAAATGAGGATGATATTGGTTTATATAGTATTGATGAAAGAGTATATTTTTTTAAAATAAAAATGACTGAAAGTCAGTCATAAGAGGTGAGAGGTATGAAAAATAGAGCATGGTTATATGTCATATTAACATGTATCTTTGAAATTTTTTGGGTGTTTGGTTTTAATACGGCTAATACTTGGTGGCATTGGATTATTATTTTAGGAGTTATCGCTGTTGATTTTCACTTCCTTTCTAAAGCGTGTGAACATCTTGCAACAGGGACTGTATATGCTGTTTTCGCCGGAGCTGGTACGGTAGGTACTTTCTTAATGGATGTATTCCTTTTCGGCGGGAGTTTCAGTGTAGGAAAATTATTCTTTATCGTGATGGTTGTAGCTGGCGTTATCGGTTTAAAGCTAGCTGATAATAAAGAAGAAACTGTGGAAGGAGCTGCTTAAAGATGGGTTGGTTTTTCGTATTTTGTGCTGCAATTAGTGAAATAGTCGGTGTGATAGGACTTAAAATGTATAGTAAAGATAAAACATTAGCCAATGGTGCGATTTATATAGGCGGGTTTGCTACATCCTTCGCATTCTTGTATACATCTTTCTTATTTTTACAAGTCAGTGTCGCGTATGCGGTTTGGATCGGTATTGGAACAGCAGGTGCCGTTTTATTAAACATGTTCTTGTTTGGGGAGTCGAAAAGTAAAGCGCGTATTATTAGTGTGTTTCTTATTGTATGTGGAGTGACAGGATTAAAGGCACTTTCTTAAAGATATATTGTATTTCTATCTCCTAATTGTTTATTAGGAGATTTTATTATAAAAAAAATGATTTCCTCTTAGAGTTCACTATCATTGACAGTACAATCAATTATCCTATAAAATGAGTGACAGTCATTCAATATGCGTGTGAAAGGGTTTAGATGATGAATAAAAAAGAGAAAATTGTCTATGCAGCTATTGAAGTGTTTCAGGAAAAGGGCGTCGAAAAAACGAAGATTTCTGATATCGTGAAATTAGCTGGCATTGCGCAAGGAACTTTCTATTTATATTTTCCTTCTAAGCTATCTGTTATGCCTGCAATAGCAGAAGTGATGGTTGAAAAGATGATACTTGCAGTGAAAGAAAAAGTACAAAAAGATGTACCTTTTTCAAATAAAGTGGCACAAGTAATCGATGCGGTGTTTCACTTTATAGAGGAATACCGTGAAATACAAGCTTTAATGTATGCAGGTCTTGCATCTACTGAACATATAAAAGAGTGGGAAGCTGTGTATGAACCTCTTTATATGTGGTTAAGCGAATTTTTAAGTGAGGCGAAAGAAGCCGGTGAAATTCGTGATTCGGTTCACGCAGAACGAACAGCGAAGTTATTTATCGCTCTTGTTGAATCAGCAGCGGAACAAGTTTATTTATATGATCATAAAGATGATGAGCAAGTGGATTTGCAAAAGGCAGAAGTACTAGATTTTTTAACACATGCACTACATATAAAGAAGTAGTAAGATGAACCTGTCTGAGAAGGTAGGTTCATTTTTGAGGGAAACTGAATGATAGTCATTCACCTAATACTTATGTATGTGTGGAAGGATAGAGTGAAATTCTAATGAGTGGAGGCATCTCTACTCATTACTAGCCCGCAAAGAGCAGGATAAAGAAAAAGCTTCTTGGGTATTATTTTTTGAGAGGAACTTACGGGAAGAGGTGTTAAAAAGTGAAGAAACCGATAAAAGAACAAAAGATGGTATTGGTCATTCTTTTGAGTAATATATTTATCGCTTTTTTAGGGATTGGATTAATCATTCCGGTTATGCCGTCCTTTATGAATGATATGCATTTAACAGGGAAGACGATGGGATATCTCGTTGCAGTGTTTGCAATGGCACAGCTCATTACTTCACCTATTACAGGCCGGTGGGTTGATCTTTACGGTAGGAAGAAAATGATAATCATTGGATTATTTATTTTTGGTGTTTCAGAGCTTCTTTTTGGATTGGGAAAAGATGTATGGATGCTTTATGTAGCAAGGGTGTTAGGCGGAATTAGTGCTGCGTTTATTATGCCTGGTGTTACGGCATATGTTGCGGATATTACATCTATTCAGGAACGTCCAAAGGCAATGGGATACTTATCTGCAGCGATTAGTACTGGATTCATTATAGGGCCTGGAATCGGCGGATTTATTGCAGAATACGGTATACGTGTGCCGTTTTTCGTTGCAGCAGCAATTGCCTTTATAGCATGTGTGATTTCGATCTTTATTTTAAAAGAACCGTTAACGAAAGAAGAACTTGCAGAGATTTCTTCTAATACGAAAGAATCAAGCTTTATTGGTGATTTAAAGAAATCATTACATCCAATGTATGCAATCGCATTTATTATCGTATTTGTACTCGCATTCGGATTATCAGCGTATGAAACAGTGTTTAGCTTGTTCTCTGATCATAAATTTGGTTTCTCGCCGAAAGATATTGCAGCGATTATTACAATTAGTTCAATCTTTGGGGTAGTTGTGCAAGTATTTATGTTTGGCAAATTGGTAGACATGTTCGGTGAAAAAGTGTTAATTCAAATATGTTTAATTGTAGGTGCAGTATTAGCATTCGTCTCAACTGTAGTCTTTAATTATTGGATTGTACTTCTCGTTACTTGCTTCATTTTCTTAGCATTTGATTTACTTCGTCCAGCTTTAACGACATTTTTATCAAAAGCAGCCGGAAAAGAGCAAGGATTCGTCGCTGGTATGAACTCAACTTATACGAGTTTAGGAAATATCGCAGGACCAGCGATGGGCGGAATATTATTTGATATGAATATTCATTATCCATATGCATTTTCAGGAGTTGTTTTAATAGTTGGTCTCGGCATTACATTTATGTGGAGAGAGAAACAGTTGGCTGAGAGTTTTGCGAAGTAATAAAACCCCTTACGACGGTAAGGGGTTTTTGTTTTATAAACTTAATCCAAACCGTTTTAATTCAATAAAAATCCCCTCTAATTGCTTTCCTTTATCCGTTAATGTGTACTCTACACGAGGCGGAACTTCTGGATATACTTTTCTCGTTATAATGCCTTGAGATTCTAATTCCTTTAGTCGAAGCGATAATGTTTTTGGACTAATCCCATCCATTGATTTTTGTAAATCACTAAAGCGTAATGTTCCTTCAATATATTTAAATCTATATAGTTTTTTATTAGTTCTGAAAATTCAGTTTAAATTTTATCAAGTTTATTTTTAGTGAATTTTCAAAAAAATATTCCGTTTTTCCCTAATAATTGTATAATATGAAAAGTAAAGTAATGAATATGGAAATAATTAAAAGTAATACCAAAATCCAGTAAATTAATAATGAAAAATATGGTTCTGCTGCAAAGTTACCAAAAACATAAATAATCTGGAGAAGCGTCGGTACTTTATTATGTAACGGTTAATAACTCTTGTAATTCATGATACACGGAAAAGGCGGAGTCTATCTGAAGATTTCACCATTTTCTGTATAGGGTATGAACGGAAGCATCACATTCTTTTAGAATCTCAGAAGCATCACGATAGCTCATAGAAAAAAGGTGCTACTAAAATTATGTGTTTTTCAAAGTGTTTCCTTTTGGAGTATCTCACTCCTCATACTCCTGTTCATTTTTTAAAGTGTAACTTTGTTTAAAAACTTTACAACAGAATCACAATTATGCTGGTATCTTTAAATGGATTATTTTTGTAATTATTCGTATTTTGAAACTTTAAAGATAAAAAATGATTTGTTATATCAAGTAAGAAAAGAAGAAAATTGTAAAAAACTTATACTGGAGGAATATTTAATGTCAATTATAATTCAAACCCTACCATCACCTCTTGTCCGCTTAGGGCTATTAAGTAACGGTATTAGAGTATCTGCGGATGTACAAGAAGCATTTCAAAAGTATATTAAAGAACCATTAAGAACCAGAGCAGGGGCGGGTGGAGGATTAGATATCATCCTTGAAGATGGAACTTGGGTAAATGCGCCTACTCTGGAGGATTTCGCAGAAAATTCCCCTTATTATCTAGATGTCTATAAAGGAGAATTTTTCATTAAGGCAAGAGGAGAAGCTATTCAAAAGGTAACCTTCCCAAAAAGGCCAGAGTATTACGATATGCTAACTTCCGATGGAGTACCAATGTCTAAAGTCGGTGTAATGTTAGGAGATAGACTGGCAATATCCATTACAAATGCATGTTTATTTTGGGGCACCCAGGATGTTTGCAAATATTGTTCAATAGGATTAAATAAGGAGCAAGATCTTACCTTTAAAAAAGTTGATCAAATCGTTGAAACGGTAGTGCAAGCAGTTAGTGAGGGGAGTGCGAATCATGTCGCTATTAATGCTGGAGGATTGCCAGGCAAAGATAGAGGGGCAAAAACATATGCTAAATACGCACGTGCAATTAGAGAGAAAATAGATGTGCATATAGCTGCTCAACTGCTTCCACCTGAAGAGCTAGATTACGTGGATTTATTAAAAGAGGCTGGATACTCTGAAGCTACATATGATGTTGAAGTCTTTGATTGGGAGCGAAATTGGGCTGTAAGTGAAGGAAAAGCGAAAATTGGATTAGATCATTATTTAAAAGTATTAGAAAGAGCTGTGAAAGTGTTTGGAAGGGGAAATGTTACATCAAATCTAATTGTAGGGCTTGAATCACCTGAATCAACAGCGAAGGGGGCAGAAGTATTTGCTAGTATGGGTGTTGTCCCTAAATTAATCATTTTCCGACCACTAAATGGTACACCTCTGGCTAAAGAAAAAGCTCCTTCGGTTTATCACATGATTGAGACTTACAAACTGGCAAATAGTGCTGTAAAGAAAAATGATGGCAAACTGGGGCCTTTATGCACAGCATGTAATATTAATCGTCTAGCTTTTCCATATGATGTAGATTTTGATGAATTATTGAGAGTACATGGTGATCATCTCGCGGAAATTGAAACTAATACAGTTGTTTCAAGATAAATAATGAACAGCCTAAAAATATATTTGGTAAGACATGGTGAATCTATAGCTAACGCTAATAGAATTATGCAGGGTATTGCTAATTATGATTTGAGCACAGTAGGAATTGAGCAAGCAGTAATGTTAAGTGAATCTTTAAAAAACATTAATTTCAAAGCTATATATACCAGTCCATTGGCAAGGGCTCGAAAGACTGCTGAGATTCTATTGAAAAATAAAAGAAGCCCTCTTGTTACATTAGATTGTCTGAAGGAAAGAGATATAGGAATATTTACCGGGTTAAGTCTAGATACAGTTAAAGAGAGATATCCGTATTATTATAAACTTTATGAGGATAGTGGATTTAACAAAATTCCCTTTGCTGAAACAGATTATCAGTTACATATGAGAGCTTCTTGTATTAATAAGTTTATACACAGTCTAAAAGGTGGATCCTACTTATTTGTAAGTCATGGTGTATTTTTATCATGCCTTATAAAAAATCTATTAAACATCCCAATGGAGGAATATCTTCATGTCGATAATACGGGTCTTACAATAGTAGATATTAATCAAAATGTTATAACAAACACAAAGTTAAATATAACTGAACACCTTACCACATTAACTAGGAGGGAAATATATTGAATACTAGCTATTTAACAGTTGACGCGATAGAGTTACGAAAATATGTAGAAAATCTATACCAGAATTATGGTTTTAAACAAGAAGATTGCGAAACAGTGGCAGATGTTCTCTTAGCTGCAGACTTAAGAGGAGTAGATTCTCATGGTGTATCTCGCCTTGCATGGTATGATGAATGGATTGAAAAAGGCCTAATTAACTTGAAGCCTAATATAAAAATTACGACTGAAACACCTACGACCGCAAATGTTGATGGAGATAATGGTATGGGGATGTTGGTATCAAAATTTGCCATGAATCTTGCTATTAAAAAAGCTAAAGAATATGGTACCGGATTAGTTTCTGTTGGCAGAAGCAACCACTACGGTATCGCTGGTTATTACTCCATGATGGCTTCAAAGGAGGATATGGTAGGTATCTCAATGACAAATATGATACCAATTGTCGCACCAACAAATGGTAAACAACGTATGCTAGGGACAAATCCAATATCATTTGCTATTCCAGCTAAAACAGAAGATCCATTTGTTTTAGATATGGCTACTACAGCAGTTTCTGGAGGGAAGCTTGAAATTGCAATGCGTGAAGAGCGCGACATTCCTTACGGCTTGGCCATTGATAAGGAAGGTAGGGCAACAAATAATCCTAAGGATCCTTGGGACAATGGAGCTTTAGTTCCATTAGGCGGAGATAGTTGTGATACTGGTGGGCATAAAGGATATGGATTAGCGACCTTAGTAAATGCTTTATCTGGTGCTTTATCTGGTTCTATCTACGGTATAAACCAAAGTGACTCAAAATTATTTGGAAATCCTCTATCTGTAGTCGCAAATGTTGGTCACTTTTTTGGGGCGTTTAAAGTTGAAGGATTTCGTGAGAAGGAAGAAGTTTTAACTACAATGGATGGTATGTTACGCTCCCTAAAAGAGTCTGAACCAGCACCAGGACATGAAAGAGTTTATGTAGCTGGGGAAAAAGAGTTTGAATCGGAGCGTAAACGAGTGGAAAATGGAATTCCTTTACATATAAAAACCATAAAAGAACTAGCTATGCTGGGTGAGAAATATAATATAAACTATGACTTTTTACCACTGAATAATGTAGAGGTATAAAATATGATTAACACTAAACAAAAGCATACAGAAATACTACAAGAAATCCACCCTATATTTCAAAAGAAAATTGTAGAATTAATTGACAATAGACCTAATAAGGAAATGGAACTAAAAGCTCTGTATGCTTTAGTAAGTTATGAGAAGCAGGAACAATTATGGCTAATAGGAAGAAATGATCAAGGAGAGCCACTTTATGACAGCCTTACGTGCAAACCTTTGACGGTAACCAGTGCTAAGGGGGGACAATCTTGGCATAATTTTGGATTAGCGATTGACCTTGCTTATTTTCGGAATAATGAAATTGTTAATCATGATGAGAACAAGGCAGCTTATGATGATTTGGGGAAAGTTGCTAAAAAATTAGGAATTACATGGGGGGGAACATTTACTCCTTATTATGATGCAACTCATTTTCAATGGACAGCACATTTTACTGAGATTCAAAAATTAGATCTATTAATGAAAAAGGGCGGTTTAAACTTAGTTTGGGAAGAGATTAACAATAATTATAAGTAAGTATACGTATTATCATAGTGTTTCAAGGAGGTGTAGCCAGAAAATGGATGTTTTAAAAATAAAATCCTTATTCAAAGAACATATGCAAGGAAATGGACACTTATTATTACCGGAACTTCCTTTAATTAGTCCAAAAGAAGATAGTTTTTTTACTATCGCTGCTGCTAAAGCTGTGAAAGATAGTTATCAAAATGCAGGCATACCTTGTAATCCAAATGTTTGTATAGTGCAGAGAATGTTTATGGCAAACCAGTTAGAGCAAGCTGGAGTTTATCCTGTAGCTACACCTATGGAAGTACAAATGAGTATTTTCCGTTTTGCTGACCAAACCCCAGAAAAAATGTTTAGTTTAGTACTAGGTTTTTTGAGGAAGATTGGTATAAATATTGAAGACTTATTTTTTATATCTCCTGGAAATTATAATGTCAACGAGGCTTTAGAGAATGTTCAATTTAATGTTGCGAATATTGTAGAGTGGCATAAACCCATGCGTTATAAGATTGGAGAAGATATACCTACTGGGCATTACGGTCGTTTCTGTTTAAGCCATAATAGCGGGTTATTTCCAATCGTCGATATGACTTTTATGAAGGATATACAGAATAATGTTCTAAAATTAGAAGCTTGTTTTTATCTAGATAGAATATATTTTACATTAGCGGAAAAGGATACATGGTTTGAGACCCCTTTATATATGCCAATAGTTGATAAAATCCAAGAACAGTATACTTCAGTATCTGAAGTATTAGTAAATCAAACTGCTATTTTGATGAGAAGCTTAGTAGCACTCCTAGGTGATGGTTTATGTATAACACCAAAGGGGTACGGATATGTTGGAAGAAAAATCTTAAGACAAATCATCGTAAATTGGTATTTGGAAATTCAAAGCATACTAGATTTAACTTTTCTAGTTCAGCCGACAATTGAATCTTTAAAATTTATGGGATACGACTATAGTGACGAGAAAGAAAGAATTGTAGAAATAATCAGAAAAGAAGAAGAGCTATTTGCTGCCAATATTAAAGATTCTATTAAATATATTAAGAGACAAATAAAAAGTAATAAAGTAGAGGATCTATTGACTAAAGAAACTCTTTTAAAGTGGAAAGATAGCAGAGGAATACCGGAAAAGATTGCTATTGGTACAATTAAGCATAATTGTGATAGTAATCTGTTACTACAAGTAGACTTTAATAATGATTTTCCTTTTAACCTAAAGATGAACGGTTATCCGTATTTGAGAAACATCAACAATCCTCGACAATGGCTTGTTGATGCAGAAAAGAAATTATACACTAACAAAAAATGGATTTAGATTCTATCTAAATTAAAGGGCTGAAATTATAATTAAGTATGCTCTTATATTTAGATATTACGTGAGAAATTAAAATATTAAGGTGTAAGATTAACAATAATAATGGAACAGTAAGAAACTTACACCTCTTCCAAAGTTCTTCGAACAGTACCATTTATCAAGATTTCATCGTAAGATATTCGTTTGTTGATATCCACTTCCAAGCGAATATCTTATAGATGAAACCAACATATACATACTGTTTTCAAAGAGGATACTACTCCAAAACAATGCGTCCTTCACTACTAATAGCAGTCCTTGAAAATTGTGTACATTAAGTAGGTGTGTAAGAAGGATTTCCTTGAATATGGCCAAGCATCAAGACAAGTTCCTTTCCTAGCCCCGATTCTATATCGTAATGGGAAGTTAATAGGGATATGCTATTCTACATTGAAATTAAAACTTTTTGAATGATTGAAAACAACAATTATTCCGGATACACTGTAGACCAATGTTTCTACCAAACAATTTCCAAACTTTGAAGTACAAAGATTGGAGGGTTCTTTCTTTAGTTCCATTAGGCTAATTCAACTGGATCTTTATAATTTAGCAGAAGTTATAAAGAAGATTCTTTACTATCTCAAAACGAAGCAAATTTTGTATTTTATAGAAATAATCATAACATAATAAATTCTAGCAAGGGAGTGACTCTAATGCCTATAGTTATTTTAAATAGGTTACCTATTGTTATAGTAGATTTTAAAGAATGGTTAGATGAAAAAGCAGAGGAAGTTTATATTATTTTACCGGAGCACAGAGAGAAAGAATTTAGAGAGAATGGTTACAAAAACATTTTTACTGTCCAAAATTTCAAGAATGATTTTGAATTACTAAGTATACTTTCCAATATTGATAATAACCATAAAATAACTAGTATAATAGCGATTGATGAAATCGATATAGAAAGAGCTGGTTTCTTCAGAGAGTATTTTAAAATCGATGGCCAAAAATATTATAGCGCAAAAATTTTCAGGGATAAAATATGGATGAAGACTTTCTTGAAATCCAAAGGAATACGCGTACCTGACTATAGTAAAGTAGAATCAATAGAGGATGTTAAAGCTTTTGCTGAATTATATGGATATCCAATAATATTGAAACCGCACAACGGTATGGGATCCATTGGATTGAAAAAGATTAATAACTCGACCGATTTAGAAAATATAAATATAAAAAATTTAAATTTAGTTGAATCATTTATTAATACGCAAAATATGTACTCGGTGGAAGGTTTAGTAGTTGATAATGAGATCGTGTTTTCTGCTGTAAATCGCTATAGTAAAAATATGTTAGATTATATCAATGGAAAAGGCGAAAGTATTATTGAAACCGTTCACCCGGATGAAATAATATTTTCTCGTCTTAAAGAATTCAACAACAAGATTATAAACAATATTCCAAATGAGGCAGGAGCTTATGCTTTTCATACTGAAATATTTCATACAATCGATGATGAACTTGTACTCTGCGAAACTGCTAGCAGAGCAGGAGGAGCAAGAATAGTAGAGTTAGTAAGACAGAGTTACGGAATTAATTTAGAAGAGGCAGTTGTTAAAATCCAAACGGGCATTTGGAATAAAGATAACTTGGTCATCGCAGATAAACCAAACATCTTCACGGCTACTTATTTATTATCTAAAAAAGCTGGTAAAATCAAGAGTATTCCCCAATCAATTCCGTTTGATTGGGTTACTGAATATCAACCACGTGCAAAAGTAGGGGATGAAATCCCAGAATTAAGTGTTGGTTCTGACTTAGCATCCTTTATAATTAGTGGCAAAACAAAAACGGATTTATGGATAAATATAAGAAAATTAGCAATGTACATCCAAAAGGAAGTAACATATGAAAAAATTAATTAAAATAGAGATGTTAGATTTATTAAAAAGTAATAAAAATTTTTTAATGCTATGGGTATCAACTATTCTTACTTCTGTATACGAACGTGCCTTTTATGTTGTTGTTCCAATTTATATTTACGATTTAACTAATAATGCTAGATTAGTAGGATTTGGATCATTAGTTGAGACAATTGCTCTTCTTTTATTTGGTTTAATAAGTGGGTTCATAGTAGATTCTTTCAAAACTAAAAAAATTCTACTTGCTACTAATTTTGCACTATTAATATTATTTATATCGGCAATCTTATTTAAAGCTACAATTTTAAAATTTGAGCTTTTCTTGATTTTCATGCTATTCTTCGTAGCACTGGGCAGAACTAATAATATTGCTAGAAATTCAGCTATTTACAATATTTTTGAAGGCAATGAAAAATTAGGTATTGCTAATGCTTCAATGGGAATGATATTTTCTTTAGCATTAATATTAGGTCCGATAATTGGAAGTAACATTTATGTGGCTTCAGGAATCGATGGAATCCTATATATAGGTATTGCTATTATGGGTATTGTAGTTCTTACTTTTAAAAACTTAAGTATAGCAAATGATACTAAAACTAAAACAGGTTTGAAAAAGAAAAGTTTGAACGAGATTTACTTTCTTATAAAAAATAATAGGGCTATATATGGCTCTACTATTTTTCAAGTTCTATTTATAACTTCATGTGCAGTTTTTTCAGCATACATTTATGTATTTATAAAAGACTTTTTCAAAGCAAGTGAAGTTGTTTTCTCCTTGTCGATAACATTCCAAGGAATAGGCAATTTTGTAGGTGGTTTTTTATTTTCTTATGTAGATAAATGGAAAGCTAGTAATCGTGTTATTTTTATACTGACATTGATGATTTGTACGTTTGAACTTCTCTATATAATTATACCTAATACAATGCTTATGCTTGTATGTAATTTTATTGTTGGATTATTAGTTCAAATAGTTATGGTTATTTCACGAACATTCTTTATGAAGCATTGTGATTCTAATAATATTGGCCGAATGACTGGATTAAATTATACAATTGTAAATACTGTTTCCGTATTGATGATTTCTTTAAGCGGATATTTACTTTCTTTTTATTCAATTCAAACCATATTATTTGCAAATCTATTAATACTTGCAATGAGTGGATTAGTAGGATTCATATACTTTAAAGATGAGAAGGAGGTAATAGAATGAGTATTCTTGTTATGACAAGATATGATTCTAATAGAGCGAATATAGAAGAATGGGTTAAGGATTATAAAGAACCCGTAGTGTTAATTACGAATAAAGATGTTAGTGATAGTCATAGCAATTTAACAGAAAAAGTGGTATTTGATCAGTATATTGATGACTATTCCGTTGAAGTTAGAGTTAGAGAGTTACATGAAAAGTATAAGTTTAAAAGGCTTATTGTTTTTGAAGAATTTGATATTGAAAGAGCTGGTATTATTAGACAAACATTAAAAATACCAGGGCAATTTATTAATAGTGCCAATGCATTTAGAGATAAAGTAATAATGAAAAGTTTTGTACAAGAAGCCGGAATAAAAGTTCCTAATTTTAAATCTATTAGTAATAGTTTTGATTTGCTTGAATTCACTAATGAATTTGGATTCCCTATTTTTTTAAAACCTAAAAAAGGAATGGCCTCTATAGGTACTTCAAAAATAGGTAATGAAGTTGAGCTTGTTAATTGGCTTAAAAAAAATAAACCAGTTGATTTTATGGTGGAGACCTATATTGAAGGTGATGTTTATCACACTGATGGTTTGGTGAAGAATGGGAAAATTATATTTTTCTCTGCCTTTTCTTATGTAAATACCATTTTTTCCTCACATTCACTTGATGGATTAGGTGATAAACTTATTACCGAAGACAATATGTTATTGGAGAGGTTTAAAAATTATACTGAACATGTATTGTGTGCATTACCTTGTCCAGATGTTTTTACTTTTCACTTAGAATTCTTCTTAACAAAAGATGATGAAATTCTTTTTTGTGAAATAGCAAGTAGAACTTCGGGATTTTTAGTTCCTAATATTATTAAAAAAGCATATAATGTCTCCTTAGATCAAGAACTTTTAGTAAATCAACTAAACGATGATAATAAAGAAATACAGGAAACAAAGCCAACAAAGTACTATTTAGCATTCTATCGTCCTCTTAAAAAAGGTAAACTTGTGAAAAAGATTAATTCTCTGCCTTTTCCTTGTATAGAGGAGTATGAAATTAAGGGGGAAGAAGATAAAATTTATAACCCTACTGCATATTTTGAAACATATGTTAGATTTATTATTTCTGCAAAGAGTGAAAAAGAGCTTGATCAGCAATTGCAACTGGTAAATGAATATATTGATGAAAATACTATCTGGGAAGAAAGTGAAATAATTTAACTCGGCTAATCAATTTTGTGTTAAATTCTTTTCTTGGTTAGATTAAGAGCTAATCTGACCTTTTTAGGTGTTATGCTAGGTTCATTTCTTGCATCTTGGGGCATGAGTGCTCTGTATTTTATCGTTGGTATGAGCAGTATTTTATTATTTATGAAAGCGATAGGGAAAGAAAAGTATCAGAATGAAGGAAATGTTTCTCAGATTGGATAAAACTATATGAAAAGCGAATCAGTTATACTGGGACTCGCTTTTTATATAGTTTTTAGAACGGATCAACCTCAGCTAAATTTGGAGTGGTATTCGGCTGTAGCAAAAGATTTTTTAACGTTCCTACTTCAGAAAGAGCTACTAATATGTAGCCACTAATTAGTACAATAAGCCCAATAACGCGTAACGTTTGTAAGCTTATTTCATTATTATTCGTTTCTGTTGGATTTGGGGGCGTTGAAGGTGGATTGTTATTCATGATTAAGGCTCCCGTCTTTTTTTATTTATATATGTGTAAAATCATTATTTAACTTATGGATAGGAATCGTATAGTCATTTTCACTATATGAGAAATGCCTATAAAAAGTGATTAAAAATTTGGGGCAAGAAAAAAGGGTGTCTCAAAAGATTATTGAAAATGAGATTCTTTTTGCTTTTTTATACAAATCAAAAGGTTAACCAAAGTAGCTAAACAGCTATTTTGGCTAACCTCTAATAACTATCCTAATATACGCAATGATTCTTCAATAAACGCTAGGATATCCTCTGGCTGTCTACTTGTTACTAGCTGATTTTGGCATACGACAACCTCTTTGTCATGAAAATTTCCGCCGGCATTTTTCAAATCGACCGCAATGGATTTATATCCAGTCACATCGCGTCCTTCAAGTGTTTGTGCAGTGATGAGTAATTGGGGTCCGTGACAAATAGCAAAAACAGGTTTTTTCGCATCCATAAATGCTTTGCTAAAGCGAACGAAACGTTCATCTGCACGAAGTATATCTGGGGAAAATCCGCCTGGTATGAAGAGGGCATCAAAGTTCTCTGGAGAAACATCATCGATACCTTTATCAATTACAACTTCACTTTTTCCTTGCTTACCGTGTACCGTTTTACCTTTTTCTGCTTCAATAGTTGTTAATTCATATCCCTTTTGTTTAAAAGCTTCTGCTGGCTCTGTGTATTCTGTGTCCTCGAAATAATCCGTTATTAAAATAGCAATTTTTTTACTCATTGCAGTCAGCTCCTTACATTATAGTATCGGTTCCAGAATCATCTTTGAGCAATGCATCGTAGTGTTTGTTTCCTTTTAAATTTCTAATCCCCCCAGTTCGTTTCCCTTGTTAATTTAATACATACCCTTTTTATTAGGACGTAAACATGTATTATCGTTTTTGTATGTAAAAATCATAAAATATCGGTTGTTTCAGTGATTCTTGTTTGAGGAAGCAAAATAAAAAAGCCAAGGAGATAATTTATTTGCTCCTTGGCTTTTAAGATATTTCTTTTCGTTAAAACGAAGAAACGCGTTGCTTCGTTTTTGGTACAATAATAAATTTGATCCAGAGTAACCCGACAATCATAATGATAAGGCTATGTAAAAATTGACCTGTAGCAATGAGTATAACACTCGAAAATACAATGAGTTGAATGCTTAGCAATATAAAGATTAAGCTAAGAAATTGCTTCATCCTTTCTTCAGTATGGATTGGATATAATGCTACAATAATATTTCCCGAAAAATATTTCCACAGTGAACGGAGCTGCATAGAAATCATATATAGAACGATGTAAGCGATAGCGCCTTTTACGTATATATTTGGTATGAAATATAAGGCGAAAGCACCGATCAATCCTAAGCGAATATATATACCGAAATAATCATTCCCGCGTAAAAATGCTAATGTATGTAAATAGAAGAAAGTTGCTCTTTTTTTATGTAATAAAGGTTCAATCCAATTTGTAAGCCATTTTCTTTTATTTACTTGTTTGTTCAGTTGTGGAACATCAGTGAAGATGCTAGCGAATTGATAAAAACGAACGTTCATTTTTTCTTCTTGCTCGATTATGTAATCCCACGGTATTCGTTTTGTAGGCTGTTTTTTCGTATATAGAAGTAGGAAAGTAAGTAGTAAGAGTAATCCGCCCAATATGAGAACATTTGCGGAATAAAACAGCATGTAAATGATTAAGGCGTTACAAGTAATACGGATGATTAGCCATATATTTTTTTCGTGACTATCACGCCACATCCAATGTATGTACATGTTCCAAGCTTTCGTAATCATTAACACGATAAAGATTGTACACAAAAAAGGTACAGTTAATTGCAATGATTGCAGTGCAAGTGGTACGAGAATAAGGAACGTAAATAATAATGGAAAAAGCTGAGTGATGTAATTGTATAGAAGAGATTTTTTGAAATAGGATGTTAGTTTCTCTTCTAATGCAAGCAAATAGACAGCATCAGGTTTTTGAATAAATGTACGGATAGGGCATCTCGTTATAATGAATGTAAGTACAATCGTTATAATTATTAAAGATATTCCTTTAGAAGGAGATGCTTTTAGAAACTGAGCATAATAATATGCACCAACGCATGAAATAAAGATAAAGCTATATAGTAAACCGTTAATCATACGTGCAAAGTATGTAATGATATTTTGAATATGTTGTTGGAAGCGACTGCTCCATAGCGATTCGATTGACATGTTTTTCACCTCTTTGTTCTATTATATATGTTTTACAAAAGAAAAAACGAGCAAATTGCGTTATGCAACTTGCCCGTTTTTCTTTTCGTTATTTTTTTTCTGATCACGATTCATTAATGGATAGAAAGCAAATCCAATTACGAATAAACCAATTCCGAGAAGGAACGTTTTTATATCGGATGCGCCGGTTTTAATAACCCATAGTGCGTAGCAAAGTGCGATAACTGCGACTATGCCATCTGTAATTCTTGCCCGCATTTCATTTTTATATGTTTCACCAGTTGCGACTAGTTTTAACTGGAAGATTGGTGAAACGAGATATGGAATGAGGTAGGCCAGTGTCGATACGGTAATAACGAATGTATAAGCTTCCGCAATGGTTCCTGATAATGTTGAGAATAGGAATACTTGCGACATAATGTTTGTTAATCGTAATGAGTAAATTGGACTTCCTTTTTTATTTGTTTTCGTGAAGAAGGAAGGGAAGAAACCTTCTTTTGCTGCTTGATATGGTACTTCTGAGCTTAATAAAATCCAGCCTAAGATAGAACCGAACAGGGAAGTAAGAGCAAGTAATGCCATCAGTTTCCCGCCGCCATGACCCATTGCAGCGTTTAATGCATCTGCTAATGGACGTTCAGAAGCTTGTAATTTATCAACGTGAAGTACACCCATTGTTAAAATTGTAATTCCTAAGTAAATTGCAACTGTAATAAGTAATCCCGCAACTGTTGCACGTTTTACCGTTTTTGGAGAAACAGCACGGTTTGATAAAAGAACGGCTGATTCAATTCCGATAAACGCCCAAAGCGTTGTAAGAGCAGCTAAATTTACTTGTGAAAGAAGACCGTGTGATGCACCTGATTTATCAATCATCGGTGTGTACCATTGTCCAAATTTAGAAGCTTCGAATGCAAATAACGTAACGACGATGAATAAAAGGAATCCAGTTACTTTCGTTGTTGTTGCTAAGAAGTTTAGTTTTCCAGCTCCGCTTACACCATTTGTTAATATAATATGAGTTCCCCAAAGTAAGATGGAACAAATAGTAAATGTAATTAGTTTTCCGACTTCTATGTTAAAAGAACCGATTGAAAATAGCAGTCGCGTATCTTTCATAATTGGGAAGAAGAGTGATAAATATCCCGCAAATGATGTAATGATGGCAACGTTACTTGCCCAGTTTGCAACCCAATATCCCCATACCATACTGAAGCCAGCCATTTTTTTCTTTTTTGGTGTTGAGAATAAAGCATATGCATGACTTTGTGGTCCTGTCGTTAAATCAGGACGACGAATTGCTAAATTACCGAAAACAAGAGCTAGCATTAAAACACCAAACCCTGTTGTTAACCAAGCTAAAGTGACACCGAGTGGGCTTGCTGTTTGTGCCAACGTACTTGGCACCATGAAAATACCAGCGCCAACCATGTTACCGACAACGAAAGCTGTTAGTACCCAAAAGCCCCATTTTTTTTGTTGCATAGAAAATACCTCCAAAGTTAGTATAACCAAGTCAAGCGAGGAGATATGTATGTCTTCTTAGTAGAGAAGAGAAGTCCCAAACAAAACAAAAAAAGCACGTAATCTGCCGCTACATGCTTTCTATCTTATAAGAAACCCACGACATACCTCTCGATAGCTCTCCACAAACGAAACGTTTGTGACAGTTCTGCACTTATTAAATGCAGACCCAGCAAGCGTGCATGGTGGACACGACTTACTTCGGCAACCATTCCTTTCTCATTCCTTCATCAATGCCACTACATCTCCTGAAATGATACTCTTAATGATTGCAACCTCTACCTCACCGAGATACGAATGAGGATTTAAATATTAAATTAACGTCTTTAAGAGTAACAAATGTATTTTTATACGTCAATGGATATAGTAATAATCAGATTATAGAGAAGAGTTTGTGATTAAAAGTAAGTTAAGAGAAGATGTAACGATTATTAGTTCTGCAGAAGAAACGGCGATAGAGTTAAGCACTATCTTACAGCACAAAGGAATTTTGTCTGACAATCTGAATCCGAAACATCGTTTTTTTACAACGGGATCTGTTTTATCATTTGAACATATTGCTGAGCGATGGCTAGGATATCACATTTCTGTAGAATGTGTACATTTGCTTATGAAAAATGCGTGTATGCATAATTAAGATTTAGTAAATTACTTTTTTAAATAAATCAGGTTCGTTTCATAAGAAGGAAAGAATAAGCTTTTAATTGAAATGATTAAGGTCATTTTAATTAAAGGAGAGGTTTGATTATGGAATTATCAAGATCTCAATTATTTGCTTTAGAGTATATTTCAAAATATGCAGAGAACGAAAAACGTGAGGCTAAAGCAACGATTAATCATATACTTAAAATGTCTAATATTACAGATGAAATATTTGAAGAAGCTGTCGCTAATTTAAAATCTCATGCAAGGATTGCTTTACACTTTCATCCAGACAGACTTGATTCGAGTATGAAAAGTGTTGCTGAAGCATTGTTTGAGCAAGGAGTATATAAAAGTCAATTTGAAACATTACTATCTAATGGAAGCGTATCTGCTTACCCTGGTGGTGAACGTGACCTTTGGGAAAAGAGAATATTTGGAGGGGCATATCAATTAGAAGGCGTAACGAATGATCAACGTCCAAAATACGGAGCGCTAAATTTGATGTTACATCCAGATGGGCCGGCTCCGCGTTTTGGATCCTGTTATTTTCTCTTATCTCCAAAAGTTTCTTCGCGCTCTACATATACGTATTTAGATTCACATCAAGATCCGAAAGAAAAGGGGACTTATGAGGAGTTTGATATGATTTTAGCTGCTCTTTTGGAAGAGGCATTCGTAAGAGATTTTGCAATTGGTGAAGGGAATTTGACTCCAACAATAATAATTAATCATTTATTGGCTAATCTGAAAAGGCCGTTTATAGATTTAGTAAGCAAAGAGCCAGCCCGTAATCTTAATCATTATATTGAAGCGCAGATTCATGGAGAGATTTCTCTTAAAGAAGACGTAGAGGTGCTTGTTGCAGATCCTTCATTTAAGGGTACGGATGTAGGAAGAGTTTTAGAAGAAATTTGCCTGAAGTATGCTATTGATTTGTATTGGCACATCGGTTTTGTACTTATGGTAGACGAAGTTCCGATGGATTTTAGAGGTTCAAAAATGCCATCTTTAGCAAGACGCATTGCAAGGAATCATTGTATCGATGCAAATATAATTGGCTCTGCTGTAGTGGATTTGAAGCGCAATCCATTATCTTGGAGTGATCGTGGCACTTATGAAGAAGTGCTTCAGGAATTAAAATTATTATGGCATGTTTTAGTTCGATTTGGAAAACCAAATCGGAAGTAGAATGAAATACTTCGTTTTTCGGAAGTATTTATATAGAAAAGAAGCTGATCTAAAAATAGATCAGCTTCTTTTTATAAGATTAAACTAAGTTTAATACAGTTACTTTTTCACGTGTCATAGACTCAAGGCTCTTACGAATACCTTGTGCGCCCATACCTGAACCTTTTACACCGATGAATGGGAAGTGATCAGGGCCGCGCTCTGTACGTCCGTTAATTTGAACAGAACCAGTTTCGATTTTGTTAGCAATTGCAAATGCTTTGTTAATGTCTTTTGTGAAGACACTTGCTTGCAGACCGAACTCTGATTTGTTAGCAATTTCAATTGCTTGCTCGTCTGAAGAAACACGGATGATTGGAAGGATTGGGCCGAATGGCTCTTCCCAAGCAACTTTCATCTCTTCTGTTACGTGATCGATTAATGTTGGGTAAATTAAGTTACGCTCACGTTTGTTACCGATAACGATTGTAGCACCTTTTTCTACAGCGTCGTCAACTAAACCTTGAACGAAGTCAGCAGACTTGTCGTCGATTAATGGAACGATTGTGCTATCTTGTTCTGGAGATCCAACTGATAGTTCAGCTACTTGTGCTTTTAATAAGCTAACAAGCTCGTCGGCTACGTTTTCGTGTACAAGTACACGTTTAATAGCTGTACAACGTTGACCAGAGTAAGAGAATGCACCGCTTACGATATGGTTTGCAGCATCTTGTAAGTCAGCATCTTCACGAACGATACCAGGATCTTTACCACCAAGTTCTAATACAAGTGGAATCATTGAAGCTTTTTTCGCTAAATGTTTACCTGTGTTTGTACCACCTGTGAACGATACCATATTGATGCCTTCGTGTTCTACTAAGTAGTCACCAATTACAGAACCGCGTCCTGTAGCTACGTTTACAAGACCTTTTGGAAGGCCAGCTTTGTGAAGTGCTTCAACCATTTTAATACCACTAATTGCACCTTGAGTTGCTGGTTTGAAAATAACAGCATTACCCATAATTAATGCTGGTGCAAGTTTTGCAGCAGATAAGTTTACTGGGTAGTTAAATGGTGCGATTGCTAATACAACACCAAGTGGTGCGCGTTGGATAATCGCAAGCTTAGATTTTGTACCGCCCGGGAAGCTATCGCCCATCATGCTTTCTCCGTGCATATGTAAAGCTTCTTCGATCGTGTAACGAATGAAGTCAGCTGTACGAACAACTTCTTTCTTCGCATCTTTATATCCTTTACCGACTTCTTTCATAATGATATCGGCAATTTCATCTTGCATATTTACGAGCTCATCAGCCCATTTATATAAGTATTTTGCGCGATCTTGTAGAGAAGCTTCTGCCCATGATTTTTGAGCTTCTTTTGCAGATGCAATTGCTTCATCTACTTCTCCGCGAGTAATTGCTTGTACTTGTCCAATTACTTCGTGTAAGTATGGAGATGGAATTTCGATTGTTTCTCCTGAAGAGCTTTCTCTCCATTCTCCGTTTAAATAAAATTTGTACGTATTGCTAGTTGTCATGATTAGTCCTCCTAAAATAGCAACTTGTAAGAGTGAGTATAAGGTGATTGTAGGGGGTTTGATAACATTTTTCAAATGAAATGTTTGTGAAAACGATTTCTTATTCTTTTTTTATTTTGTATGCCCTTTCTTACAGAACATTCTTTTATTTCAAACTGGTTTATTATGTCATGAACCAGTTTCATTTTCGTGTATTTTACTTTATGTGTAAAAAAACAATTGACAGAATACTCAATAAAGTTGTAAGATTATAAATGGAAAATAAATGAAGGGGGTGTGCGTAATGATTGTAATCGTAAATGTAATGAGCTTAGCTCTGTTAAATGGCAGAAAACATTTATATCATTACGCAACCCGTGCGGATATATAGGGCATCTTTGTCTTATAAAAAGCGTACGTTGCGTATATCGTAACGTACGCTTTTTATGCATTCCTGTGCATATCGTCAAGCGGCGGTATGCTTTTTTTTGTTTATTTTCCATATTCCTATATAAAACTTTGGAAGGTGGAAAAATGTGATGAGATTGTATGGGTTACGAAATGTAAATGTAATGGGTTTGGATAGTGGATAAAGAAATGAGAAATAAACGAGAACGAGAAGGGAGAGGTTACATTGTTATCAGTATTACTAAAGTTAAAGTGGTTTTTTAAAGAGCACTGGAAGAGATATAGTATCGCCATTGGAGCTCTTTTAATTGTAAATATAGTTGAAGTGATTCCCCCGAAAGTGTTAGGGGTTACGATAGATAACATAAAAACAGGAACGTTATCAAACGAAGCTATTATGCAATCTATTCTTATTTTAATAGGGGTTACGATCGTTGGATATGGCCTCACTTTCGTATGGCAACATCAATTGTTTGGCGGTGCATTTGTACTGGAGAAAACGATGCGCTCTAAATTTATGGGGCATTTACTTAAGATGACGCCGACTTTTTATCAAAAAAATCGTACTGGCGACTTAATGGCGAGGGCAACGAATGATTTAAAAGCAATCGCTATGACAGCTGGTTTTGGTATATTAACGCTTGTAGATTCTAGTTTATACATGCTTACGATCGTTTTTATGATGGGATTTACAATTAGTTGGGAGCTGACATTTGCAGCGCTTATCCCGCTTCCAATTATGGCGTATGCGATGAATATATATGGAAAGAAATTGCATGAAAGATTTACCGTTGCGCAAGATGCGTTTGGTGATATGAACGATAAAGTGCTTGAATCAATCGCTGGTGTGCGCGTTATTCGTGCATACGTACAAGAGAATGCAGACGAGGAAAGATTTCATCATTTAGGAGATGACGTCTACGAAAAAAATATGAAGGTAGCGAGAATTGATGCATTATTCCAACCAACTGTGAAAATGCTTGTCGGTCTTAGTTATTTAATCGGCTTAGTGTACGGTGCATACCTTGTGTTCCAGTCAAAAGTGACGCTTGGTGAACTCGTTTCTTTTAACGTGTATTTAGGGATGATGATTTGGCCGATGTTTGCAATTGGTGAATTAATCAATGTTATGCAAAGAGGAAATGCTTCGCTTGACCGTGTGAATGAAACGTTAGCGTATGAACCAGATGTAAAGGATCCGAAACATCCAAAGCTTGTACAGGAGCCGGATTATATTCAGTTTGATGATGTGTCTTTTTCATATCCTTCATCAACTGAAGAAAATTTAAAAAAGGTTTCTTTCACATTAAAGCAAGGAGAAACGCTAGGGGTTGTCGGAAAAACAGGAAGCGGGAAAACGACGCTTGTACGTCAGCTTCTTCGCCAATATCCGCTTGGAGATGGAGATATTGCAGTTTCTGATGTGACATTAGATAAAATAACGAATGAAAATGTACTCGGGTGGATTGGCTATGTACCGCAGGAGCATATTTTGTTCTCAAAAACAGCACGAGAAAATATTTTATTCGGAAATAGGGAAGCGACTGAAGAAGAACTAGAGAAAGCAATTGAAATTGCTGCGTTTAAAAAAGACTTAGAGTTTTTACCAGAAGGATTAGAAACGCTCGTTGGAGAGAAAGGTGTTTCTTTATCAGGTGGACAAAAGCAAAGGATTTCAATTGCGCGAGCTGTTATTCAAAATCCAGAAATTTTAATTTTGGATGATTCTTTATCAGCTGTAGATGCTCGTACGGAAGCAGCGATCATTGAAAATATAAGAACGGAAAGAAGCGGAAAGACAACGATTATTACGACGCATCGTTTATCTGCAGTGCAACATTCGGATTGGATTCTCGTTATGGATGAAGGCGCAGTTATAGAAGAAGGTACGCATGCTCAGCTTATCCAGAGCGGAGGCTGGTATGCTGAACAGTTTGAAAGACAACAAGGTGAAAGTGAAAGTGCGGATAGTGGGGTGAAAATATGAGCGTTTCAAAACGATTATTTCAATATGCGATGAAAGTGAAAGGGACGATTTTTGCTGCGATGTTAATGTTATTTATTTTCGTCATCGCAGAGCTTGCTGGTCCTTTCGTTGCTAAAACGATGATTGATGATCATATCGTCGGGATAGAGAAACCTTGGTATGAAACAGAAAAGAGTGAAGAAGCTGTTTCATATAATGGCGCTTTTTATAAGCGAAGTGATCGCTTTGAACAAGGCGAGACAAAAGGTAAAGAAGTACGTGTGATGCAAGTCGGTTTTCAATATTATTTTGTACCGAATAAAGTAAATGAGGAAGGGTCACGTACTGTAAAAGGGGATATGATTACCGTTCAAAATGGTAAAGCGGTGCAAGTTTATAAAGCGCAAGCATTAACAAAGGAAGAAGTATTTGCATTTTATAAGCCAGAAATAAACCGTCTATTATTACTTGGTGGTGGCTATTTCGCTTTATTAGTAGTCGTATCATTATTTGCATACGGAAAGCAGTTTTTCTTGCAGAAGGCAGCGAACAAAATTATTCAAATTATGAGGGAAGATGTTTTTTCTCATATTCAAACGTTGCCAATTCGGTACTTTGATCATTTACCGGCGGGGAAAATTGTTTCGCGCGTGACGAATGATACAGAGGCCATTCGTGATTTATATGTAACGGTGCTGGCAACATTCGTTTCTAGTATCATCTATATTATTGGGATATTCGCTGCGCTATTTTTATTAGATGTGAAGCTCGCTTCATTATGTTTATTAATTATCCCAATTTTAATTGTTTGGGCGATTCTTTATAGAAAATACGCGTCTGTATACAATCATAAAATGCGCTCTCGTTTATCTGATATTAACGGAACAGTGAATGAATCCATTCAAGGGATGCCAATTATTCAAGCGTTCCGTCAAGAGCGTGAAACGAAAAAAGAATTTGAAGAATTAAATGGCGATTATTTTAAGTATCAAAATAAAATTTTAAATTTAAATGCAGCAACTTCGCATAATTTAGTATCTGTATTAAGAAATATTGCTTTCACAGGAGTAATTTGGTATTTCGGCGGTGCGTCATTAAGTGCTACAGGTATTATTTCACTTGGGGTACTGTATGCGTTCGTCGATTATTTAACACGATTATTCTCGCCAATTACGAATATGGTGAACCAGCTTGCAAACTTAGAGCAAGCGCGCGTTGCATCAGAACGTGTCTTTGAATTGTTAGAGGAAAAAGGGGAAGCGGTAGAAGAAGAACGCATGCCTCGTTTAAAAGGAAATGTAAAATTTGATAATGTATCATTTTCTTATAATGGAAAAGATGAAGTGTTAAAAAATATTTCTTTTGAAGCGAAACAAGGCGAGACAGTGGCACTTGTTGGTCATACTGGATCAGGAAAAAGTTCTATCATGAATGTACTCTTTCAATTTTATGAGTTTGAAAAAGGAAAGCTTACGATTGATGGTCATGATGTAAGAGAAATGCCGAAACAAGCAACTCGTGAGCATATGGGAATCGTACTGCAAGATCCGTTTTTATTTAGCGGAACGGTCGCTTCCAATGTAAGCTTAGAAAACGAAAAAATTTCAAAAGAGCGTATCATAAAAGCATTGCATGATGTTGGTGCTGAAAGATTTGCAAACAATATAAATGAAGAAATTACAGAAAAGGGAAGTACGCTTTCCACTGGAGAACGTCAGCTTATTTCGTTTGCTAGGGCGCTTGCTTTTGATCCAGCTATCTTAATTTTAGATGAAGCAACATCTAGTATTGATACAGAAACAGAGGCGATGATTCAACAAGCGCTGGAAGTTGTGAAAAAAGGAAGAACGACGTTTATTATTGCTCACCGTCTTTCAACGATTAAAAGTGCGGATCAAATTATTGTGCTCGATAGAGGGACGATTTTGGAAAAAGGGTCTCATGATGAACTAATGAAAAAGCGTGGGCGTTATTATGATATGTATAAAACGCAAATGGAAGGCAATCAGAGTGCTTAATAGGTATGGAGGAGAACTTGTGATTTTCACAAGTTCTTTTTTATTGATGAACATGTCGACTCTTTAGCGAATTACGACAGTTAAATAAGAAGTATTGTTTTACCTTTTTCTTTATAAATGCTATATTAAAAAATGTTACTTATTTTTTGTATGTAGCGTTATTTTTCCCTTTTGTTTGATTATGAAGAAAAAGGATAAACTAAATAAGAACATTTTCATTGAAAAATTGTTCAAGATTGCATACAATCAATATAGTTTTTAAATTCCTATCAGAATACTTGGAGGATTACAATCATGAAGAAATTATTTTCAGTGCTTGCAGTAACTACATTAGCGATCGGGATTGTAGCCGGCTGCGGTAAAGAAGAGAAAAAAGATACAGCTAGTCAAGATGCGTTACAAAAGATTAAACAAAGCGGTGAACTTGTAATTGGTACAGAAGGTACATATCCACCATTTACGTTCCACGATTCAAGCAATAAATTAACTGGATTCGATGTTGAATTAGCAGAAGAAGTTGCAAAACGTTTAGGTGTAAAGCCTGTATTTAAAGAAACACAGTGGGATAGCTTACTTGCTGGTTTAGATGCAAAACGTTTCGATATGGTTGCAAACGAAGTTGGTATTCGTGAAGATCGTCAAAAGAAATACGATTTCTCTAAGCCATACGTTTCATCTTCAGCGGCATTAGTTATTGCAAAAGATAAAGATAAGCCTGCTACATTTGCTGATGTAAAAGGATTAAAAGGAGCACAATCTTTAACGAGTAACTATGCAGATATCGCTAAGAAAAATGGTGCGGAAATTATTGGTGTAGAAGGATTTAGCCAAGCAGCAGAATTATTAGCTTCAGGACGCGTTGATTTTACAATTAATGATAAGTTATCAGTATTAAATTATTTAGAAACGAAAAAAGATGCGAAAATTAAAATTGTAGATACTGAAAAAGAAGCTTCAGAAAGTGGATTCTTATTCCGTAAAGGTAGCGATAAGCTTGTACAAGAAGTAGATAAAGCGTTAGAAGATATGAAAAAAGACGGTACGTATGACAAAATAACGAAAAAATGGTTCGGTGAAAATGTATCTAAGTAGTGCATTGGTTTCAGATCGATTGTCTACTTGGATAGATATTATGCAGACTTCCTTCATGCCTATGCTGAAGGAAGCTGTTTTTACAACAATTCCATTAACGCTTATTACATTTATTATCGGGATTATACTGGCAACGTTAACAGCGCTCGCACGTATTTCTGGTAGTCGTATTTTACAATGGATTGCTCGTATCTATGTATCTATCATTCGCGGAACGCCACTTCTTGTACAATTATTTATTATTTTCTATGGACTTCCAACTCTTAATATTGAAGTTGAGCCATATACAGCAGCAGTTGTTGGATTTTCATTAAATGTCGGTGCATATGCATCGGAAATTATTCGTGCTTCTATCCTTTCCATTCCGAAAGGGCAGTGGGAAGCAGCTTACACAATTGGGATGACATACCCGCAAGCGTTAAAACGTGTTATTTTACCACAAGCGACGCGTGTATCAATCCCGCCGCTTTCAAATACATTTATTAGCTTAGTGAAGGATACTTCATTAGCATCGTTAATTTTAGTAACAGAAATGTTCCGAAAAGCGCAGGAAATTGCGGCGATGAACTACGAATTTTTAATTGTTTATTTTGAAGCAGGTCTTATTTATTGGGTTATTTGTTTCTTATTATCAATCGTACAACAGATGTTAGAAAAGCGTTCAGAACGCTATACGTTAAAATAATCCTTTTACAAAAGGAGTTTTTGTTTTTATGATTTCAATTCAACATTTACAAAAAAGTTTCGGAGATAATACCGTACTAAAGCATATAGATTTAACAGTTGAGAAGGGCGAGGTTGTTGTTATTATTGGGCCGTCTGGATCTGGTAAAACGACATTCTTGCGTTGTCTCAACGTACTAGAAACACCGGATGCTGGTAATATTAGCATTGGTAATAAAGAGCTTAATTTCGCTCAAAAAGTATCGAAGAAAGATATTGTAAATCTTCGTACACAAACAGGTATGGTCTTCCAGCACCATAACTTATTCCCTCATTTAACAGCACTTCAGAATGTAATGGAAGGGCTCATTACAGTGAAAAAAGTAGGGAAAGAAGAAGCAAAGAAAAAAGCAAACTATTTCCTTGAAAAAGTTGGTTTAGCAGATAAAGTGGATTTATATCCATTCCAATTATCAGGTGGACAACAACAGCGCGTTGGAATTGCGCGCGCGCTTGCGATGGAGCCAGAAGTGTTACTATTTGATGAGCCGACTTCAGCGCTTGATCCTGAACTCGTTCAAGAGGTTTTAAAAGTCATGAAAGAACTTGCTAAAGAAGGCATGACGATGGTTATTGTAACGCACGAAATGCGTTTTGCACATCAAATTGCCAACCGTGTTATTTTCATGGATGGTGGTGTCGTTGTCGAACAAGGTACACCAGAAGAAGTATTTACAAATCCAAAAGAAGAACGTACGAAGAAGTTTTTACAAATGTTGCAGTAAATTAAGAAAGGTCTCAGGGTATATGCCCTGAGACCTTTTTGCCATATATATTTATTTTTGGAATCCGCCAAGGCTTTGCTCAGCCATTGCAACTAGACGTTTTGTAATTTCTCCACCAACTGAACCGTTAGCGCGAGCCGTAGAATCTGCTCCTAATTGTACACCAAATTCTTGAGCGATTTCGTACTTCATTTGATCGATTGCAGCTGTTGCACCTGGTACTACTAATTGATTTGAAGAATTTTGGTTTGCCATAGGAATATATCCTCCTTAGAGTTATAAAAATTTTTTTTGGTTGGACTAGCTGGAGTTGAACCAGATTATCGCCCCGGTTGGCGCTAATCCATCGGTAATTAAGTTTGTACTCATAGTATGGATGTTACCTAGAAAGATATACGAAATAATAATTTGTAAATTTTGTCAAAAAAACGTATTGATTTTGTAAATTATGAAATAAGAGTAATCGTTGTATTTTTAAGAAAACAGGCCAAACTAAGGAGGATATTAAATATAATTTTCTCATTGTAGTCTGCTACTTGTAGGCTAATCATTAGCTTCTTATTTATGATTTATTGAAATGAAATCGGTAGCAACTTCATAGTTCTATTTTTAAGTAGGGATGGAGTGATCGCTCCTATGCATGGGTAGGTGCTCTCTTCAATCTAAAAAAGAGAGGCTTTAAACGATAACGTATGGAGGAATCATGATGGGGATTTGCCCGCTTTGCAACGCATTAGAATCACAAACATATTCTTGTCAAAATTGCCAAAGTATACTCCAAGATTATGGGAAGTCTGTAGATTACATAGACGATTATAGTGCCTATATGGATCAAGAATTATTAAGTGCAGTAGATGGTTTAACGCATAATAATTCAAATGAATATTGCAATCATATTTTTTATTGCGGAGTATGTAACGTGGAAACTGAGGTTGTAGTGAAACTTGTGTAAATAGAAAACTTCCACCTTATTATCTTGGTGGAAGTTTTTGTTTTTGTATTTGTGAGTGAATCATAGGGGAAGGGATATGTTCGGTGTTTGATGAAGTCCCGGATTTGATTTGAGACATTTTTTCTTTTGTATCACGTAAAGAATGTTCCGTTAAGTAGACGGCATATTCGTAAAATAATTGGCGCGTCATTTCACTTTGTTCTTTTAATTTTTTATCTTGAAATACAGTTCGCCCAGGTTTAGAGTTGGCTTCAAAGAGCCACGGATTTTCCTTTGTGTCTAAACCGATATCAAAACCGATTTCTCCAATATTTCCGGTTACTTGTTCATCGAGCGCGTAACTTATTTGTAAGGCAGTATGTTTTAATTTATTTTCAATTTGAACTTGTTTCGTTGAATCTGGAAAAAGTTCTTGTAGCAATTTTGTATCACCGCCGCTATTTATGTGCGTTGTTAAACTGCCTTTGCCGGCAATTTTGGCGACGATTGCACTAACTATCCAATTACCGAAATGATTTTTATTTGTATGAATGCGGAAATCAACAGGTTGCCCATCAAAGCGAAGTAACGAAATACCTTGCTGTACGATAAACTTTTTTAAATCATGTCCTTTTAATACGTGGTTTAGAAGAGTTTCTAATGATTGATACTTTCTCAGTTTATTTTCTTCATTTTCGCGATAACGACAGTAGTAGCAATTCTCTGTTTGAGAATAAAATATTTGATGAATATTTCTACCAAAGCTCCCGTGTATTGGTTTCATGTACACAGATTTATACGTGCCAAGAAACCGTTCTACTTGTTCAAAATGCTGAAATGCTTCTGTGTTTGGTAATAAGGGTCTAATTGATTCGTCTTTCATAAGAAGTTGATGAACTTCCCATTTATTAAAAAAACCTGGGTTAAACCATGGGATAGAGTAGTCATGTTCTAACTTTCTTTTTGCTCTGACGATTGGTTTATAATTTTCAGCTTGTCGATTCGGTAATCGATCGTAAATGACATTTGGTAAAGGGACCTTTTTCTTTATCCATTGTTTTTCTTGAAAGAAATATCCTTCAATCGTTTCTTCTTCCCAGTGTATATGTTGAACGCCAAAGACGAATACGAACGGTCGTAATGAGAATGGTGGTGTTAACAACTCACTGAGAGCAATTGAACGATTTCCTAAAGGGTTAGAAGAATCATCGTTAAAGCCAGTTGTAAAAATGCCGATTAATGGTCCGAAAATAATTGTTTGGTTTTGTGTGAATGCATGAATAGTAGTGGATTGAGGTAGTAAAAGTTTTTCGGCAATATGTTTTCCGATAATAATTTCGCGAGTAAAGGAATAATGAATTTTCACCTCTTCACTTGCAATGTGACGTATACCGAAGGAGAGGGATGTAATAGGTGGTGTAATAGAAAAAACGTAAGGTAAAGTAATACTATTTGGATGTTCATCTGAAATGTTTAATGTATATATATGTTCTTTCAAAATAGGTTTACCTCCTTTCATTATGGTGTAAAGCGACTGAATTTAAGTGGTCCGTGAAATATCTTTTCAGCTAATGAATCACTTTGACGAATGTATTGTTCGTAAGGGGGAATCGTGTTGACATACATAAGCCAAATTGCGCCTTTTTGATCCATAATTGTGGAAAGTTCTAGTTCAAATAACGAAGAATAAGACTGATCTAGTGTTTGGAATACTTCATTTATAATGTCGTGTAAAGCGTCTTGCAATAGTTGCACACCCGTACTAGATAGTACGTATTTAATTTTTGAAAATGAATGTAATGAATCATCGGCCGTTGCTGAGGGTAAAAGTTGATTAGGAAATGAGCTTTTTTGTATAAATTGACCGATAACAGTCCAAGTTTGTTCTTTGTTTTTTTGCAAAATGGTTCGAATGTGGAGTGGATATGTTAATTGATTTGGTGGTTGTAGCATAGTGTGCGCTATGTAACGGGATGAACGTATGTTAGATTTACACCAAGATATAAATTCGTCTGTCCGTTTTAATGGAAGAGAAGTATGGTATTTTTCATTTACTGTATCGATATGAAACGTTTTATTTTTGTAAGCAATTCGATATAAGTTATCCTTTGAATGTGTATTAGTGGGGCGTATAATAATATCTTTAGTTTTTAACAACAGTTTAAAAATGTTTTGTATCGTTGCCACTTCAAATTTTGGTATATAAGGAGACAGTTTTTTATTAGTGAGAAATAAATCATGTAGTTCACTTAAATTGATAAGTGTGTTATTTAAAAAGGTAGTGGAAGGACGATTGTGCAAAGAGTGAATAATTGATTTTGCTTTTTCAAAGTCTGTTTCCTCGTGAAAAGAATAACGATCATATATATAAGAAGGAATAGGGAATGTTTGCTCTTTCCATTTTCCTGTATCTGTATCGTAAATAAGACCAGAAATAAGGTCTGTTTTAGGATCAATACAAAATGGCGTAAACTGGGCAACGACATTATGATAAAGCCGAGCGCGTTTAGCGATTTCGGTGTAATACGTTTGTTCGTAATGAAGTTTAGAAGCTAAAAGACCGAGAACCAACGAAATCACTCCTTTACTACTATTTGCATAATAGGCGAAGCTATATATTGCAAATACGTTTTTATACCATTATACTTTTGTCCGTATGATGATATGCTATAGTTTTGGAGAAGTGAAAGGTTGATTGTAATGAATATATGGTTAAATATGTTAACGACGACAGGACTCGGAGCAATTATTGGGGGATATACGAATCATTTAGCGATAAAAATGTTATTTCGTCCTCATCGTCCTATTTATATCGGAAAGTTTCAAGTTCCATTTACACCAGGGTTAATTCCGAAGCGTCGTGATGAACTTGCTGTTCAATTAGGAAATATGGTTGTAGAACATTTGTTAACACCAGAAGGAATTGGAAAAAAGCTAACAAATGAAGAGTTTCAAAAAGGTTTAATTCACTGGGCGCAAGTGGAAGTGGATAAAGTAATTACGAATGAACAATCACTGCGACATATGTTAGAAAAATGGAATGTAGCGCATGTAGAAGAAGAAGCGACTCGAAAAATCGAACATGTTATTACAGAAAAAATTCATGCATTTTTAGCAGAGTATTATACATATACATGGGAACAGGCTTTACCTCATTCTGTAAATGAAAAAGTAGAGAATGCGATTCCGAATGTCTCGGCGTTTATTTTAGAGCGAGGAATTAGCTTTTTTGAAAGTGAAGAAGGGAAAGCACGTCTTTCAAAAATGATTGATGATTTCTTTGCTTCTCGCGGAACGCTGCTTAACTTAGTCGGAATGTTTTTAGGAAATGTAAGTGTAGTGGATCGTGTGCAGCCAGAAGTTATTAAGTTTTTAGGGCAAGATGCTACAAAGCAGCTTTTAACTGACGTACTGCAAAAAGAGTGGGAAAAGTTAAAAGGAAGAGATGTAAAAGAATTAGAAGCATTTGTAGAGAAAGAAATGATTGTAAGCTCCGTGCTGTCAGCAGTTAAAGTAGAGGAAACAGTGAGTAAGTTTTTAAATCAATCTGTTCAGCAAGTATGTGAACCAGTTCGAGAAACAATTATTGAAAAAGTGGTTCCAAGTGCAGTAGCGAAAGGCTTAAAGTGGGGAACAGAAAATGTAGAGAGTATACTAAATAATCTACACCTTGCGGAAATTGTCCAGCAAGAAGTGTCTACATTCTCAACAGAAAGATTAGAAGACTTAGTTCTGTCTATTACGAAAAACGAATTGAAAATGATTACGTATTTAGGAGCGTTATTAGGCGGAATGATCGGACTCGTACAAGGATTGTTACTATTGTTTCTTAGATAATAAGGTGAGTACATAGAAATAAAAGTGAAATTTCTTCACATCTCTTGCATAGTTTGATATGGTAAGAAGAGGTGCGTATGTAAATGCACTGAAAAGGCAGTGCGTATGAAAAGCGCTAGCCTTCTAAAGGAGGAAAAATAAAATGACAAAGAACATTCATGATGTTGCATATGAATTACAAAAAGCAATCGCTGAAAACGAAGACTTCAAAACTTTAAAAGAGAGCTACGCAGCAGTTCAAGCTGACACAGCTTCAAAGAACTTATTCGATGAGTTCCGTACAATGCAACTTAGCCTACAACAAAAAATGATGCAAGGCCAAGAAATCACTGAAGAAGACAACCAACAAGCACAAGAAGTTGTAGCTCGCATTCAACAAGATGCTAAAATTACAAAATTAATGGAAACTGAGCAACGCCTAAACGTTGTAATCGGTGACGTTAACAAAATTATCATGAAGCCACTTGAAGAATTATATAGCGCGCAACAACAAGCGTAATGAGAGAAGACGCTCCTAGTATAGGGGCGTCTTTTTCAGTGACAATAAAGGTGTTTAATTTTAGTATAAGAAATGTAATAGCCACCTATTAAAATTAACTTGTAGGTGGTTTTAAATTTATTTAAAACTAAATTTAATTGTTGTAGCCTTTAATTTATAAAAATAATAAAGTTGGTTAATTTTTCTTCAACTAATGCCGCTTATTGAAAAAAAGTAGCTTGCTCCATTTACTAAATTTTTATCCTGTTTTACATAGCTTAATCTGCCTCAACATCTTTTTCACCTAAATTTTGAACAAATCTTAATAGATAACCATCAGGATCCATAATTAAAAATTCTTTTTGTCCCTTTAATTTAGTATCAGCTCTATACCAATTCTCTTGAATATCAAATTTAATTGGATACTCGTTCTTTTTCAAACTAGCATATAGTGAATCAATATCATTTATGATAATTTGAAAATTGATTCCTCTTCCGTAGGGATAAGATAACTCCCCAGTACTCCAATGACCATTTACTTCTTCAATCATAATCTGGCAGTCATTTAAAGACAGTAAAGCAAACTTATCCTCTGGTCTTTGGTATTGAATTTTAAACAGGAGAATTTCCGAATAGAAATTTAAACTTTCCTCCATATCTGAAACTGATAGCTCTGGTATTAATGCATTGAGTTTGTGCAAAAATGCTGCCCCCTTTGCTTAAGTTATTGATTATTATAACACTCACTATAAATTCTTCTTCCATTAAACTACTTCGTTAGCCCTATAAGAAGTAAACAAGTTTATTATCTCTACACACGTCTTTTTTGTTTGTTATTTTTTGAAATACTCCGTTTTAATGTTTTTCTCCTTCAAAAACTTTTCAATTTCTTTTTGCTTCCTACCATTAACTTTCTCAAAGCGCTTTGTAAAAGAGAAATCAGTATTGAATAAGTTACCATCTTGAGCGAATTTTTCTATTTCCTGATCTAATTCTACTGAAAGTGCTGTAGATGCTGAAATATAATTATGAATTTCCTTTGAAGGCTGTTTGTAATCATCAGGAATCGTATTGTTACTAATAAAATGATGGAAGTTCGCATCGTTTTGTTTCGCTAAATCAATTAGTTTTTGTAATTTTTCTTGGTCAGATTCCGTGAAATTCTTATCAGAATTTGTTGAAGCGAGAGGGATGATATTTTCAGATAACTCCCAACTATAATCTATATAATTTTTTATATTTTGTTTCATTTCGTCTTCATTAATAGTTTCGTTTTTCTTTGAGGAACTAAATATATTTTCTGGAACTTTAATAGCAACATCTTTAATAGATTGTACATCGTTTTCTTCCTTAGGTTGTGCACTGTTTGAACAAGCTGATAGAAATAAAAGAGTAAGTAGCATGAGTGAATATAAAGTATATTTCTTCATTTTAATCTCCTTTTACATTCATTAGTGTCTTTGTAAAATAGCAATATTCCATTTCAAATACTTTACTAAAAGTGCATATAGATGTTTTACCATTTGATAAGATATGACGGATATGAGTAAACCGACGCAAAAAGCGATGAACACATTATAAACATCGGAATAACTAATTTGATGAAACCCTTTAAAGAATCCTAATCCTATTAATAAAATAGGCGAAATAATTAATACTGGCGTGGCAATGATAAGTGCTAGAAGAATCGGTAATAAAAAGAGTAGTACGAAAAAGGCGATAAAGATAAAGGCAAAGTTTAAAACACTTAAGCTCATAACAGAAAAAAGTGCAATTATCATATTTTTGAAGCTTCGTTTACTGTCAGCATTGCTTATTGCATAGGAAACAGTAAGTTCTTTAGCAATGGTTTTAGGGTTTCCTAGCTTTTTAGAAATTTCCTCTTCAGATATTCCATCTTGTTTACCACTAATAAAATGAGTTTCGTACTCCGAGATAATATCCTCCTTTTCTGAATTAGGCATATTCCGTAGGGAAGAACTAAGTTGTTCTAAAAATTCACTCTTGTTCATAACGATCACTTTCCTTTATAAAATGATGAATTATGGCTGAAAATCCTATCTTTTTTCTAAACAGCATACACAATCTATATCTACTTTTTGAAAGGAGATATACTAATCGTGAATAACATTCCAAATAATGGGTATTCCATTATTTACAAATATATCACTTGCTATTATTCTTTGCAAGGTACTATAAATTTGTTAATAATGTGAATAGGTGGAAGTATTTTTGTACATTTTTAGAAGAGATATAAAAATGTTATTTTAAGATAAACAAAAGGTTGTAAGCGCATTCTTTGAATGTTGTCAAAATAATGTCAAATTCATATTGTTGGAAAAATAATGCATTTGTAATATAATGATAAATATACTTCACCAGCTTAATTAACTAGGTGAAATTAAAATCTTTATTACACACATTATGAAATAAAGGGTGATTAGTTTTGAGTACAGGTGTAAAAGCAAACGACGTGAAGACAAAAACAAAGGGAGCAGATCTTGTTGTTGATTGTTTAATTAAACAAGGTGTTACACATGTTTTCGGTATTCCAGGAGCAAAGATTGACTCTGTATTTGATGTATTGCAAGAAAGAGGACCAGAGTTAATCGTTTGTCGTCATGAACAAAATGCAGCATTTATGGCAGCTGCTATTGGTAGATTAACAGGGAAACCGGGCGTATGTCTTGTAACTTCAGGACCAGGGACATCAAATTTAGCGACAGGTCTTGTTACTGCGAATGCGGAGAGTGATCCCGTTGTTGCTTTAGCTGGTGCAGTACCGCGTACGGATCGATTAAAACGTACGCATCAATCTATGGATAATGCTGCACTATTCGAACCAATCACAAAATATAGCGTAGAAGTAGAGCATCCTGATAATGTGCCAGAAGCACTTAGTAATGCATTTCGAAGTGCGACTTCCACAAATCCGGGAGCTACTTTAGTAAGTCTTCCGCAAGACGTTATGACTGCGGAAACAACTGTAGAGTCTATCGGTGCGCTTTCTAAGCCACAGCTTGGAATCGCTCCCACAAATGATATTACATATGTAGTAGAAAAAATAAAATCAGCGAAATTACCAGTTATTTTACTCGGTATGAGAGCGAGCACAAATGAAGTGACGAAAGCTGTTCGTAAATTAATTGCGGATACAGAACTTCCTGTCGTTGAAACATATCAAGCAGCTGGTGCGATTTCACGTGAGTTAGAAGATCATTTCTTCGGCCGCGTTGGATTATTCCGTAACCAACCAGGTGATATTTTACTAGAAGAAGCAGACCTTGTGATTTCTATCGGTTATGATCCAATCGAGTATGATCCAAAGTTCTGGAATAAACTTGGCGACAGAACGATTATTCATCTTGACGACCATCAAGCAGATATCGACCATGATTACCAACCAGAGCGTGAATTAATTGGTGATATTGCCTTAACGGTAAATAGCATCGCGGAGAAATTACCGAAACTTGTATTAAGTACGAAATCAGAAGCGGTATTAGAACGATTACGCGCAAAATTATCAGAACAAGCAGAAGTTCCAAATCGTCCTTCAGAAGGTGTTACGCATCCACTTCAAGTGATTCGTACACTTCGTTCTTTAATTAGTGACGATACAACCGTTACATGTGACATCGGTTCCCATTCTATTTGGATGGCGAGATGTTTCCGTTCTTATGAACCACGTAGATTATTATTTAGTAACGGTATGCAAACGTTAGGTGTTGCACTTCCTTGGGCAATCGCAGCTACTTTAGTAGAACCAGGTAAAAAAGTAGTTTCCGTATCAGGTGACGGTGGTTTCTTATTCTCAGCGATGGAGTTAGAAACGGCGGTACGTTTAAATTCTCCAATCGTCCATCTTGTTTGGAGAGACGGCACATATGATATGGTTGCATTCCAACAAATGATGAAATACGGCAGAACATCAGCTACAGAGTTTGGCGATGTGGATCTTGTGAAATATGCGGAAAGTTTCGGGGCGTTAGGTCTGCGTGTTAACATGCCTGATGAATTAGAAGGGGTATTAAAAGAAGCATTAGCAGCAGATGGTCCTGTCATTATTGATATTCCAATCGACTATCGTGACAATATTAAATTAAGCGAAAAATTATTACCAAACCAATTAAACTAATGGAGGCAGATTTGAGATGACTGTTGCGCAATTAATTGATATTGATGCAAAAAAAACGAAAACGAGTAATGAAGTATATCAAACATCTACAATGCTTGCGCTATTAGATGGTATATATGATGGTGTGATTAGCTTTGAAGATTTGAAAAAACATGGTGATTTTGGCATCGGCACATTTGATCAATTAGATGGTGAAATGATTGCATTTGATAATGAATTTTATCATTTACGTTCAGACGGTTCAGCAGAAAAAGTAGAGCCAGAAGAAACAACGCCATTTGCGACTGTAACGTTTTTTGAAAAAGAAATGAGTTATACGGTAGAGCGTCCGATGAATCGTGAAGAAGTTGAAGCGTTATTACATGAATTAATGCCAAGTAAAAACTTGTTTTACGGTATTCGAATGGACGGTACGTTCCGTGAAGTAAGGACGAGAACTGTTCCAAGACAAGAAAAACCGTATACACCGCTCGTTGAAGTGACGAAATCACAACCAATCTTTTCATTTGAAAATACAGAAGGTACGCTTGCTGGATTTTGGACACCAGATTATGCGCAAGGTATTGGAGTAGCTGGATTCCACTTACATTACATTGATGATGAAAGAAGCGGGGGTGGACATGTTTTCGACTATGTTATAGAAAACTGTACGATTCAAATTTGTCAAAAAGCTCATATGCATTTAGCACTTCCAGAAACAGCTGATTTTATGGCGGCTGAATTATCAAGAGAAAACTTAGAGGATAATATTGCAACTGCGGAAGGTGCAGAGTAAAAGGGAAAGACTGTTCCATTTTGGAACAGTCTTCTTTTATTCGTAATGTTATTATTTGTCGATAAATCGATATTTCTTGTCGAACCGTTGATATATTGTAAGTTATGATAGATATATTTGAAAAATTGTTGATATTGCTTATTTCTTTGAAACAAACGGATGTCCCTCATAATAAAAACGCCACGGATAATGTACAGCTTCTTCTGCATAGTCGATATTAATACGAGGTCCTGCTGCTATTTTATATTGTGATGATATGTGTTCATCTTTTGGGACGAGTTCAATATGTAATGTGTCACTTTGTAATGATAAGCCTCGTTCTTCTAAAGTAATTCCGAGGGCACGGCATAGTTTGCCAGGACCGTTTGTTAAATTTTTGTACTGCGCTTTTGTAATGTCTGTTTTGTTGTAGCGTGCTAGTTTTATTTCTTCTATTCCATTTACCGGCTCAAGGGCTCGAATGAGAACACCTTGCGGGGTGCCAACTGGTGCTGTAATAACGTTAAAACAATGATACATACCGTAAATTAAATATACGTAAGCATGCCCTGGTGCGCCAAACATGACTTCTGTGCGGTCTGTCCGTCTGCCGCCGTAACTATGTGCGGCCTTATCATCTGGGCCTTTATATGCTTCTACTTCTACAATGATTCCGCTTCGCTTTATTCCGTCTACAATATGAACGAGTTTTTGCCCGAGTAATTTTTTTGCTACTTCTAACGTATCGCCTTCATAAAAGGAAGGAGGTGCCTGCATTGTACTATCTCCTTTACTAAGTGTATATGTATATAGTAAACCAAATTTTCAGTAGTAATTCTAACTCGTTCTATTTATCGGGTGTATTTCATAAATTATGGATAGAGTACAACAGCGAAGAGGGGGAGTGCGACATGATTTATCGCTTACTAGCTCTTAATATAGATGGGACACTACTATACAACAATGGAAAAATTGCAAAAGGATTAAGAGAAACAATTGAATTTGTGAAAAGAAAAGATGTATACGTTACGTTATTTACGAGCCGTAATTTTCAATCCGCTCATAAAGTAGCAAAGGCGTTAAAATTAGATTCTATATTAGTGACACATGGTGGTGCTTTCGTTTCAGCAACGTTAGATAAGCCGTACGTTCAAAGAAGATTATCTGAAGAGAAGACTTTTAACATTGTGCAAGTGTTAGAGCACTTTGATTGTAACGTACGTATTTCTCATGAACGGTTTTCGATAGGAAATCGTGAGAGAAATACACCAAACTTAATTGCGCGCACTGTATTATCAAGCGCAGATCCGTTATTTTATCCAGTTCAATTTGTAGATTCGTTAGGTGACGCGCTTCGTGACCATCCGGTAGCGGCGCCAAAAATTGATGTTCTTTTCCAAACTAAGGGTGAAAAAGAAAGAGGGCTGAACACATTAAGAAAAGCATTCCAAGATGTAGAGTATGTCGAATGTGATTCAAAACGAATAGAAATCTTGCCGCAAAATGTATCAAAGTTACGCGGATTACAATTGCTTGGAGAGCATTTAAATATTTCGCTAAATGAGATGGTTGCGATTGGAGATAGTATGGAAGATTTAGAGGTTATTGAAAACGTGGGACTTGGTGTAGCGATGGGAAACGCGCCTGTAGAATTAAAGCAAGCAGCAGATTGGATTACACGTTCAAATAGTGAGAACGGTGTAGAGTACATGATTAAAGAGCATTTCCGTAAGCAATTCCCGCTTCCGTTTTTGAAGAATCATAAAAATACACCGAAACGATGAAAGAAAAACGTAGCTTTTTGGCTACGTTTTTTTTGTTGAGATTATTAAAAGGAATGAAAACGTTTTAAAATGTGAATTGTGTATGAAATGTATACAATTCACTTGAATCCTTTAGAAAACTAATGTAAAGTGAATGATGTTGTCAAAATAGTTACACCACATGAAATATTCTTCAGATTAATTTTATTGGGCTCCCATACGTAAAAGTATTTCCGCATGACAGTTTAGTTCACGTATTATTTCAAAAATGAATGGTAGTAATTTTATTAAGTAGTTGTAGCGTTCCTTTGTTGTATTTAAATGGATTATTTTAAGTTAATGTGAGTAAGACCTGGTACATATGAAATGTGCTTCTTTTTGTGATTTTAGGAAGTTTAAAAGGGGGAATGAATTTCTTGAGGAAATCATTTAATCAAAAAATTAAAAAGTTAAGTAGTAGTTTAATAGTTGTATTACTAATATGTATGAATTTTTTAATCCATTTACCATTTAAAGCAGAGGCAGCTACAACAGAGTTAAAAGGTTTAGGTGATGTATCTTATTACAACGCCATCATTTTTGGAGATCATAGTGCAACGAGTGCGGATATTGAAGGTGCGATGGCTGTTCAGAAAAATATGAACGCATCAAGTTATACAGTCGTAGCGGCTGCAACTGGAGCAAATAACTTAGCTGGAGCAACTTGGGTAGATGAAGGATATCCATCATTATTACTAGGCGGTCAATTTACGAAAGCGGGAGCAGGACAAGTAATTATTCAAGATGGAACAGTGGCGATGACAAAAGACGGTGATCCAGATGGCGCAATGAAAACGTCATATGACCGTATCTCTTATAAAGAGCAAGCGGAGATTGATGCTAAGTTTAAAGAATTTAGAAAAGACGTTGATGGTGTAATTGGGGATGCAAGTAAACTACACACTGATAAGCCAAAACCTAATATGAGCTTTGGAATCGGTGAAGATGTAAACAACCCTAATATTTACGTCTCTTCAGGCCAGACGGGAAAGAAAGCATTCGATGTAAAAGACGTTTTTCTTCCGAATGTAGAGAATAAAGACTTTATTGTTATTTATTCAGATGCAGAAGAAGTGAGTTTTGGTGGCGGTGCAATTTTGTATGATACAAGAAATACTGGGATGGCGACGGATTTAATTAATACATCTCAAGCATACGACCCTAATTCATCTTTTACTGAGTTAGCTAGTAAAGTAATTTGGGTATTTCCTAATGCTACAAAGATAACAACTAAAGGTTATGGTGTAGTAGGTAGTGTGTTTGCACCTAATGCAGTTGTAGAAACAAAAGGTGGTTCTATTAATGGACAAGCCTATGTTGGAGGATTACACCAAAGAGATGGTTTTGAAGTTCATAACTTTAAATTTAACTGGCCAAAGTGGAATAAACCAGCAGCCGAAAAAGGAAATTTACAAATTAAAAAAGTTGATGAAAATGATAAAAACATTGTTTTAAAAGACGCAAAATTTGATGTTATAGACAAAGATAATAACGTTGTGGCTACTGTTACAACAAACGAAAAGGGTATTGCGGAAGTTAAAGATTTACCACTTGGTGACTATTTTGTAAAAGAAATAAGTGCACCAGAAGGATATATAAAAGTTGATACACCAGTCAAAGTAACAATTGATAATACAAACGTAATTGAACTTGTTATGAAGAATACGAAAAAAGTAGAGAATGGCCAATTTAAATTATTGAAAAAAGATAGTGAATCTGGTCAACTTCTACCAGGTGCAAAATTTGATGTTATCGATAAAGATGGGAAAGTTGTGGAAACAATTGTTACAGATGATAAAGGTGAAGCCTTATCGAAACAACTTCCAGTTGGAAGCTATACATTAAAAGAAGTAGAAGCACCGAAAGGATATGAATTATCATCTAGTTCAGTTTCTGTTGATATAGAGGCTAATAAAGTAGTGACTGTAGATGTGGTGAATAAAAAGATCCCCGAAAAAGTAACAGGTCAATTTGAAATTGTGAAAGTAGATGCGGAAGATAAAACGAAAGTATTATCAGATGCAGAATTCGAAGTGTATAAAGATGGTAAAAAAGTAGATACGTTACGAACAGATAAAACTGGTAAAGTAGTTTCTCAGAAATTAGAACCAGGAAAGTACACATTAAAAGAAACGAAAGCACCACAAGGATATAAATTGCTAAAAGAAGAAATTGAAGTCGTTGTGGAAGCAAACAAAGTAGTAGAAGTACAAATAGAAAACGCAAAAGAACTAGGAAGCTTACAAGTAACCAAAAAGGATGCAGAGAGTGGAAAAGTTCTAGCAGGTGCAGAATTTAAACTAAAAAATGAAGCTGGTCAAGTAGTTGGAGAAGCGAAAACAACGAATAAAGACGGCGTTGTGAAATTCGAAAGCTTAGTGCCAGGAAAGTATACGTTAGAGGAAACAAAAGCGCCAGAAGGTTATAAAGCGTTAGAAGTGACAGTAGAAGTGAACGTTGTAGCGAACGAAGTAGTAAAACAAGAAGTTACGAATGAAAAAGTAACGGGTCAATTCGAAATCGTGAAAGTAGATGCGGAAGATAAAACGAAAGTATTATCAGATGCAGAATTCGAAGTGTATAAAGACAGCAAGAAAGTAGATACGTTACGAACAGATAAAACTGGTAAAGTAATTTCTCAGAAATTAGAACCAGGAACATACACATTAAAAGAAACGAAAGCACCACAAGGATATAAGTTGTTAAAAGAAGAAATTGAAGTCGTTGTGGAAGCGGACAAAGTAGTAGAAGTACAAGTAGAAAATGCAAAAGAACTAGGAAGCTTACAAGTAATCAAAAAGGATGCGGAGAGTGGAAAAGTTCTAGCAGGTGCAGAATTTAAATTAAAGAACGAAGCTGGTCAAGTAGTTGGAGAAGCGAAAACAACGAATAAAGACGGCGTTGTGAAATTCGAGAGCTTAGTGCCAGGAAAGTATACGTTAGAAGAAACGAAAGCGCCGGAAGGTTATAAGGCGCTAGAAGTGACAGTAGAAGTAAACGTTGTAGCGAACGAAGTAGTAAAACAAGAAGTTACGAATGAAAAAGTAACGGGTCAATTTGAAATCGTGAAAGTGGATGCGAATGATAAAACGAAATTGTTATCAGGTGCAGAATTCGAAGTGTATAAAGGTGGTAAGAAGGTAGCGGAACTGAAAACAGATGAGAGTGGAAAAGTCATGTCACCAAAATTACCGTTAGGTGAATACACAGTGAAAGAAACGAAAGCACCAGCGGGCTACAAGCTTTCAAATAAAGAATGGAAAGTAACAATTCAAAACGAGAAAGAAGTAGTAAAAGTAGAGGCAGAAAACGAAATAATCTTAGGTTCTCTACAAATTATTAAAATGGATGATAAAGATCAAACGAAACGCTTAGCAGGCGCAGAATTTACATTGAAAGATGCGAGAGGAAATGTTGTAAAAGAAGGAATTACAACAGATAAGTCTGGAACGGTTAAAGTAGACGGACTTGTGCCAGGTGAATATACGTTAGAAGAAACAAAAGCACCAGAAGGTTATGAGTTAACAAAACAAATAATTCATGTAACAGTTGACGGTGAAAAAGTTATTGATGTAAAAGTAACGAATGGTAAGAGCCTTGGGCAATTCGAAATCGTAAAAGTAGATGCAGAAGATAAAACGAAAGTATTATCAGATGCAGAATTCGAAGTGTATAAGGATGGTAAAAAAGTAGATACGTTACGAACAGATAAAACTGGTAAAGTAATTTCTCAGAAATTAGAGCCAGGAACATACAAATTAAAAGAAACGAAAGCACCACAAGGATATAAGTTGTTAAAAGAAGAAATTGAAGTCGTTGTGGAAGCAGACAAAGTAGTAGGAGTACAAATAGAAAACGCAAAAGAACTAGGAAGCTTACAAGTAATCAAAAAGGATGCAGAGAGTGGAAAAGTTCTAGCAGGTGCGGAATTCAGATTGAAAAACGAAGCTGGTCAAGTAGTTGGAGAAGCGAAAACAACGAATAAAGACGGCGTTGTGAAATTCGAAAGCTTAGTGCCAGGAAAGTATACGTTAGAAGAAACGAAAGCGCCGGAAGGTTATAAGGCGTTAGAAGTAACAGTAGAAGTAAATGTTGTAGCAAATGAAGTAGTAAAACAAGAAGTTATGAATGAAAAAGTGAAAGAAGAAATTACAGGTCAATTAGAAATTACAAAGGTAGATGCCAATAATACAAATAAAACATTAGCAGGCGCAGTGTTTGAAATTTGGAAAGACGGAATAAAAATCGACACATTAACAACAAATAAGAGCGGTAACGCGACTTCTAAGAAGTTAGAACCAGGAGATTACACTTTAAAAGAAATCGAAGCGCCAGAAGGATATACTTTATCCGATAAGGAAATGAAATTTACGATTTCTAATGAAAAAATTGAAGTTGTAAAGCTTCAAATTACAAATAAAAAAGATACAGATAAAGATCCGGAAAAACCAGGTGAAGGAACAGGGAAGCCTGATGAAGGAACAGGGAAGCCTGATGAAGGAACAGGGAAGCCTGATGAAGGAAC
>NZ_JACVUW010000013.1:0-112757 GCF_016625265.1 Bacillus sp. S71
AAGGCGCAGTTGAATTAACTAAAGTTGATGACATCGATGGTACTACTCTTGCAGGGGCTATCTTTAAAATTGTAGATATGAACGGTAAAGATGTTCATTCTGATTTAACTACTGATAAAGATGGGAAGATTTCTGTTTCTGATTTACGTCCAGGAGATTATCAGTTCATTGAAACGAAAGCTCCAACTGGCTATGATTTAAACATTAAACCAATTCCTTTCACAATTACGAAAGGACAATCTCAGATTACCTCTGTTACAGCTTTAAATAGTTTAACAACAGGTTCAATTGAGTTAACTAAAGTTGATATTGATCACCATGGAACACTTGAAGGTGCCATTTTCAATATTTTAGACCAAGATGGAAAAATCATCCGAGAAGGTTTAAAAACAGACCAACACGGAAAAGTAATCGTAAATGATTTGAAACCTGGTAATTATCAATTAGTAGAAACACAGGCTCCTAAAGGCTATCAATTAGATGCATCACCAATAAACTTTACAATTGATAAAGCCCAAGCTACACCACTACAAATTACAGTTTCAAATAAAAAGATTGAATCTTCGTCAGGTGGAGATGACAAGCCAGTTACTCCTCCAAATAAAGAAGAAAACAAAGGCAATGAAACATCTGAGAAACACAAAAACGGAACTTCCGAAGAAACATCAAATGAAACAGATAACAAACAGCAAGATGATCGAAATACGGATAAACACCTTCCAAATACAGGTCATAAAGAAGACCCTACACAAACAGTAGGTATCGTCCTTCTACTAGCTGGATTATTAAGTATTTTAGCTACAAAACGCAAAAAACATTATTAATAATGTTTTTACATCCAATCAATCTCTCAATTGATTGGATGTTTTTTTATACAAAAAGGACGATACATAAAGTATCGTCCTTTTAACGGGGTGAGGCTGCCCAAAAGTACGGAAAACCTTTGAACAGCCTCTTATTTTCATATGGATGCCTTACATATATCACTGATAATAATTATGAAATGCGGAAACATAATTACCATCAACTGATTCAAACATGAGAAATGAAACCCTACAGTGGTTCCATTTCTCTACATAATCTAAAGTTTGGGTACACTAGATTCATGCAATGTAGGAGCTTTCAGAGTAGAAAGCGAACCTTCGTTTAAAATGATAGCATACATATCTTCCTCAAAAATATGCAAATATGCATATATTGTTTTTATTTCTCAATGTCAGAATATTGAAAAATAAAAGACGCGAAGGTAAAATAAAGTCATTATCCGTCTTCTTTTGTCAGTCACAGAGAATAGAAGAATAGGAGAGGAAAAAATGAGAAAATCATTGAAACAAAAAATAGTAAGCTCTTTGCTTGCTGTATCACTCGCTGTTAGCTTAGCTCCAATTGGGCAAGCAAAAGCGGATTCCACGTCAGAGGTTACACAAACTCCATCTATTACAAAACAGATTGATCCAAACCGCGCAATTGAACATGTTCGTTTCTTATCTGAAACAATTGGTCCTCGACCCGGTGGAACAAAATCCGAAGAATGGGCTTCTCGTTACATTGGTATGCAGCTTAAATCGATGGGCTATGAAGTAGAATATCAGCCATTTCAGGTGCCCGATCAGTACGTTGGATTCATTGAATCACCACTATCAATAAAACGTAATTGGCAAGCTGGTGCTGCTCCTAATTCACTAATTTCTACAGAAGCTGTTACAGCTCCCCTTATCTTTGTTCAAGGTGGGACAAAATTAGAAGATATTCCAAACGAAGTAAACGGTAAAATTGTTTTATTTGAAAGAGGAACGACAATTACAGACTATAATAAACAAGTTGAAAATGCTGTTAGCAAAGGTGCAAAAGGTGTTCTTTTATACAGTTTAATTGGCGGACGCGGAAATTATGGACAAACCTTCAATCCCCGCCTAACGAAAAAGCAATCTATCCCTGTCTTTGGTCTTGCTTATGCGCAAGGAAATGCATTTAAAGAAGAAATCGCTAAAAAAGGGACAACAATTCTTTCCCTAAAAGCGAAACATGAATCTAAATTAACATCTCTAAATGTTATCGCCAAAAAGAAACCAAAAAAGAGTACCGGTAATGAAAAAGCAGTCGTTGTAAGTTCGCACTATGATAGTGTTGTCGGAGCACCTGGCGCAAATGATAATGCTTCTGGAACTGGATTAGTATTAGAACTAGCTCGTGCTTTTCAAAATGTAGAAACTGATAAGGAAATTCGGTTTATTACCTTTGGTTCTGAAGAGACTGGCTTACTTGGCTCCGATTATTACGTTAATAGTCTATCCCAAAAAGAACGCAATCGAATTTTAGGTGTCTTTAACGCAGACATGGTTGCAACAAATTATGATAAAGCAAAGAATTTATACGCTATGACACCTGATGGCTCTACAAACTTTGTAACAGATGCTGCCTTGCAAGCAGGTAAACAACTAAATAATGACCTCGTCCTACAAGGTAAATTCGGTTCTAGTGATCATGTTCCATTTGCTGAAGCTGGTATTCCTGCTGCTCTATTTATTTGGATGGGTGTCGATAGTTGGAATCCATTAATCTATCATATTGAGAAGGTATACCATACACCTCAAGATAACGTATTAGAAAATATTTCACCTGAACGAATGAAAATGGCATTAGACGTTATCGGAACAGGGGTTTATAACTCGCTTCAAAAACCTGTTACTCAAACTGAACAGAAAGCTGCTTAATCAATAAAAGACCACTGATTTTTATCAGTGGTCTTTTATTGAGAAAAAATATATATGCATAAAAGCATATTTTATCCTACTCATTATCGTATACAATATTAACTGTAACAATATCGATTACAACTTATAAGGAGGCTTTTTCTATTATGAAAAAAATGATTTTAGCAGGTGCGTTAACTTTAGCAGGAATTACCGGAGCTACCGCGTTTATTCCTGAAACAAAAGTCGCTGCTGCCGCTCAAGAACAAAGCTTTACAAAATTTTATTCTTTGCAAACTGGAGGTAGTTCTGAACAAGAACCTGTTTTCCTTCAAAAGGGACAAGAGTTAACAATTCAACCTAACAGCAAAACTCCTAGTTACAGTGTTTATGACTCAAATCATAACCTTATTGGACGTTATTCTGATGGTTACGGCCGAATTTTCACTGCAAAAACAGATGGAAATATGTACGTTCAATTTCATGCACCTTACGTTTACTATAGTCCTGTTAGTTTTTCTGTTACTTATACAATCCAATAAAATAAAGGGCCTTTCTCAAGGGCCCTTTATTTTGCTTCCCAATTCACTTTTACAAAACCATCTTTCACCATTAAACCACTTATATTAAATACATACTTTTCATTTGCTTTTAATGTAGCTTTAAAAGTACCTTTTTTCGATTCACAGATTTCTTTTAACTCTCTTATACCTTCTCCTTTCCTTTCATATAAGCTAAAGCATAAGTTACCACGTTTTGCATCTGTTTCATAAGAAAATGTTACTTCTGTATCTTTTGCATACTCAAGTTCAATACCTTTCCCAGCAATATCCCATGATGAGAATTTTGCCTCGTAACTTGTCTCCCCTCGCTTCTCATTTTCTAAATATATATCACCAGCTCTCCACATATCATCTAGCGTTTGAACAAAAGCAAAGCCGCTAAGTAATACAAACATCGCACTTGCAAATATGACAACTAATGTTATCTTTTGTTTTTTCATAACCTTCATCGTATGTTCGCCTTCTATTTTCTTGTTACTTCTTCGTATCATATATAACAAAACTCCAATAAAAAATGGCAATACAATCGCTATAACACTCCACCACTTACTTATTCCACACGTTTTCGCATCTGTATACACCCATGATGCTACACATACTAAAAGTGCTATAAAAGCCAAAAACATTGTAATCCCAGCTATCTCAAATACTACAAATGGATTAGCGAACTCTATCATGTAATTTATACTCCTTCTTTAAAAATGACTGTATGACAACGTATATAGGAATGTATAGGTGCATCATAATAACTATCGTTATAATGACAGATATTTTATGATCCAAATGACTAACAAACTGCTCTAGGATGACTGTTAATACAATCATCCAAATAGCATGAATGAAAACAACCCATCTCTTTTCTAATTTCCGAGCATTTCGCACGCTCTGTTTCGTATGATTTATCAGCTCTTCGCTAGGAATCATCTCTCCCGCTAAACTGCTCTTTATTTTCTGTTCAAATTTATCTTCCTTCATGCACGAAACCCTCCAAATGTTCTCGCATTTTCTTTTTCGCATAATTGAGACGATACTTCACCGTACCAATCGGTATATTTAATATTTCACTCATTTCCTTGTAAGAATATTGTTCATAGTAATAGAGTACGAGTACCGTTTTATATTTTTCATTTAATAACTGTATTACTTCCCGTATCATTTCCGCTTCCACTTTTTGAATAAATTCTTCTGATATATTCACTTCATCTGCGAAATCTATTTCTCCACCATCTTCTTTATGAAACAAATCCAATATTCGATCTTTCCACCTTTTTTTCTTACGATAAAAATCATAAAACGTACGAACACAAATTGTAGTAATCCACTTTTTATAATTATCCACATAAGAAAGTTGGTGCCTTGATGAAAAAACCTTTATCCACGTCTCTTGAAAAATATCTTCCGCATCTTCTTTCGTTTTCGCTAACTTATAGCATAAGGAATATATTTGCTGCTTATATATATCAATTAATTCTTCTACCTTTTCTTCCATCATAAGCCTCCTGTCATTTATATAAGACGACGCAAATTATCCTTTTGTTTGATAAAATTTTATTTTTTTATTATCTCCATACAAAAAGGCAATCACAACATCGTGTGATTGCCTTTTACTGAAAGCGAAAAATCGGCTCCGCTTTGCTAGAATACTCGGTGGCTTCGCGCCTTCCTCCGAGGCAAAGTACGCCTCTCTGTCAGGAGCTCCATCCCCCTCCTATTCTAAACGAGCCGCTTTCGCTTTTCTTAATTACATTTTTTCTGGTGCAGATACTCCTACGATTGCTAATGCATTTTGAAGTGTAGTGCGTACTGCTTTCATTAACTCGTAACGAGCTTTACTTAATTCTAAGTTATCTTGGTTCAATACTTTTTCTGCATTGTAGAAGCTGTGTAATGCTGCTGCTAATTCAAATGCATAGCTTGTAATGCGGTGTGGCAGACGTTTTTGTGCTGCATCCGCAACTACAGCTGGGAATTCACCAAGTTTTTTCAGTAACTCTACTTCTTTCTCAGAAGTAACAAGTTTGTAATTCACGTCTCCATCTGCAGCTAATCCTAACTCTTCACCTTGACGAAGGATACTGCATACACGAGCATGAGCATATTGTGCATAGTATACTGGGTTTTCATTAGATTTTGATACAGCTAAGTCCATATCGAAGTCTAAATGAGAATCACCGCTACGCATCGCGAAGAAGTATCTCATTGCGTCCACGCCTACTTCTTCCATAAGCTCACGAAGTGTAACTGCTTTACCTGTACGCTTACTCATTTTCATTTTTTCACCATTTTGGTACAGTTGTACCATTTGGATGATTTCTACTTCAAGTGTTTCTTTATCGTAACCTAGCGCTTGAATAGCAGCTTTCATACGAGGAATGTAACCGTGGTGGTCAGCACCCCAAATGTTGATTAACTTATCGAAACCACGCTCTAATTTATCACGGTGATAAGCGATATCTGGCGTTAAGTATGTGTAAGAACCGTCATTTTTAATTAATACACGGTTTTTGTCGTCACCGTAAGTCATTGAACGGAACCAAGTTGCTCCGCCTTCTTCAAAGATTTCGTCACGCTCTTTTAATACAGTAAGTGCAGCATCGATTTTTCCGTTTTTGTATAATGATGTTTCTGAGAACCATACATCAAATTTAACACGGAAGCTCTCTAAGTCTTTTTGAAGTTTTGCTAACTCATATTTCAAACCATATTCACGGTAGAATTCATAGCTTTCTTTTTCATCAGCTTTTGCGTAACGATCACCAAACTCTTCAGCTAAACGTTTACCGATTCCAATGATATCCGCACCATGGTAACCGTCTTCTGGCATTTCTTTCTCTAAACCTAATGCTTGCATGTAACGAGCTTCAACAGAAAGAGCTAAGTTATGAATTTGGTTACCAGCATCATTAATATAGTACTCACGAGATACATCGTATCCTGCTTTTGCTAATACGTTACATAAAGTGTCACCTACTGCCGCACCACGTGCATGTCCTAAGTGAAGGTCACCTGTTGGATTCGCAGATACGAACTCAACTTGTACTTTTTCACCTTTACCAGTGTTCGTTTCACCGTAAGCTTCACCAGCGTTTACGATTGTTGGAATTAAATCTGTTAAGTAGCTATTATCCATATAGAAGTTAATAAAACCAGGACCAGCGATTTCGATTTTTTCAATAGAAGCTTTTGCTTTATCGAAGTTTGCAACTAGTTCTTCTGCAATCATACGAGGTGCTTTTTTCGCAACGCGTGCAAGTTGCATTGCCATATTTGTAGAGAAGTCACCATTTGTTTTATCTTTTGGAGATTCTAATACAACGTTTGGAATCTGTTCTTCTGTCGCTAATTCTGCCTTTAATACAGCAGCTTGAATTTCTTCTTTAATCAATCCTTTTACCTGTTCTAAGGAATTCATTATTTTGCCTCCTTCAAATTAATTGTAATTGTATATCTGCCAGCTTCTTGTTCACTTAGAAGCAATGCGTACGTTAAGAAGAGTTGTCCTTTTTTCTTTTCATCCGACCATTTAAAAAGAACGTTATCAGTTTTCGTTTGCAGTGCAAACGTACCAAGTTCACTCGTATACGTACCCGTTGTCCATTCACCTTTCACATGCGTCTGACGCATAGAAATAGCACCTGAACGCATAATGAGAACTTGTTCATCTTGAATTTTAATAATTGTTTTCACTTCGCCTTGTTCGTTCGGCTCCTGGAATGTTACATATGTACCTTGACCTTTTACATAGTATTGACCATTTGCTTCAAAAGCAACGGTTTCCTTCCTCGCCCCTTCACGGATTTCTGTTACGAAATGAACGTGTACCGGCAAGCCTGCAAGTTGTTTCTTCACGTCTTGCACACCTTTCAAATGTTATAGATATTAAATACTACTTATAATAAATCACTTTTCCTATCATATCAAAAAAAGACGCTGTCTGTCTGCTGAAAAATCAGGAAAACTCCATTTCAAAAAATAATTCACTTCTACTTTATTTCATGTGATAAAATATTTTTTAAATCTAAATATTCTTTTAATTATAGAGGTGAATTCAGTGATACCAACAAAGTTAAAAAAGGGTGATGAACTACGCGTGATTTCACCATCCTGTAGTTTAAGTATTGTTTCAAATGAAAATAGAAAACTTGCTATAAAAAGATTAACTGACATGGGCTTTCAAGTTACATTCTCAAAATATGCCGATGAGATAGATCAATTTGCTTCCTCTTCTATTTCTTCCCGCATTCAAGACCTCCATGAAGCATTTGGAGACCCTAATGTAAAAGCTATTTTGACGACACTTGGCGGATACAACTCCAATGGTTTATTGAAACATCTCGATTATGATCTAATTCGTAAAAACCCGAAATTTTTCTGTGGTTATTCTGATATTACTGCCTTAAATAATGCAATTTACACAAAAACAGGGCTTGTTACATATTCGGGTCCCCACTTCTCTTCATTTGGAATGGAGAAAGGGCTCGAGTATACAAACGATTACTTTTTACAATGCTTAACCACTAATGAGCCTATTGAAATCATTCCGGCGGAAACGTGGAGCGATGATTCTTGGTATATGGATCAGGAAAATCGAGAATTTATAAAAAATGGAGGGTATGTTCCAATTCAAGAGGGAGAAGCGACAGGAGAAATTATCGGTGGCAATATGAGCACACTTAATTTACTACAAGGCACACCATATATGCCAAACTTAAAGGGCAAAATTTTATTCCTTGAAGAAGACAGTTTAACAGGAAAATCAACGCTTAAAACTTTTGATCGCTATCTACATTCCCTTATGCAGCAACCTGATTTTGAACATATAACAGGTATTGTAATAGGAAGAATGCAAAAAGAAGCAGAATGTACGATAGCGGACATTCAAGAAATGATTTCTTCAAAACCTGAACTTGCACATATTCCTATCATTGCAAATGCAAATTTTGGACATACAACTCCAATTTTTACTTTTCCAATTGGTGGACATGCCAAAATCATTTCTAACAAAGAAAATACATCTATCACTATTTTAACGCACTAAAAAAGGAGCGAACGATTCGCTCCTTTTATGATTTTTCTATTTTTTGCAACGCTTTTTGCGGGATTGACTCTTTCGTTATTTCAGCCCATCCTTTTCCTTGCATACCTTTTGCATAAATTTTTATAAAAGCACCTGCATGCAATTCACGATTTACCATTCTTTTAATAATTTGTTGCTTTCCGTCCTCTGTATACCCTTTAAATGTATACAAATATTCACCGTCTTTTTTCTCACCTTTATCTACAACCGCATAATAATCTTGTATTTCTTTATTTGAAAAGAAGTTGTCTACAAAAGCATGTACACCTTCTGTTTTTGTGTTTAAATAATATGCTGTTCCCCCTAAAATGATGGCGAATACAGCTAAAACTTTAATTACCAATTTCATACATGCGCCTCCTGTTTGCACTTCTTTCTCACTAGTATTATATCTATACTTGTATTATACGGAAAAGAGCATACTATACTCTATCTAAAAGTCTTACACTTTCCTTACATTATTGTAAGGGATTTTTTCTTACAGCAAGTTCCCAAGAAAAAATTTTTCCGTTTCATACACTTTTATATTATTATTGAATGATACGAATTTTTATTACAAAAATCAAAGGAGACAGTTTTCAAATGGCTATCTTGCAAGGTTTAGCACTATTACTTGTTGTACTTTGTCTATTTACACTTTTCAGTTACCGTGCGCCTTACGGAATGAAGGCGATGGGCGCTTTAGCTAATGCAGCAATCGCAAGTTTTCTTATTGAAGCATTTCACCGTTATATAGGTGGAGAAATGTTTCATAATGACTTTTTACAATCAGTAGGAGAAGCTTCTGGTAGTATGAGCGGTGTCGCAGCAGCGATTTTAGTCGCATTAGCAATCGGTGTTTCCCCCGTATACGCTGTTTTAATTGGTATCGCTACTAGTGGATTCGGTATTTTACCAGGATTTTTCGCCGGATACGTTTGTGCCTTCGTCGTGAAATTTCTCGAAAAGAAATTACCAGCTGGTGTGGAATTTTTAGCAATCCTATTTATCGCTGCACCAATCTCACGTGGAATGGCAATGCTTATGGATCCGCTCGTTAACGCAACACTTGGTAAAATCGGTTCTATGATATCAGTTGCAACTACAGAAAGTCCTATCATTATGGGTATTATGCTTGGTGGATTAATAACAGTTATTTCTACCTCTCCACTGAGTTCTATGGCACTAACTGCAATGCTTGGATTAACAGGTTTACCAATGGCAATTGGTAGTCTTGCCGTAGCAGCCTCAGCCCCGATGAACTTTATTTTCTTTAAGCGACTAAAAATTTGCTCAAAGAAAGACACAATCGCTGTAGCAATCGAGCCTTTAACACAAGCAGATGTTGTTTCAGCAAATCCAATTCCAATTTATGCAACAAACTTCGTTGGCGGTGCACTTGCCGGTATTATTACATCGCTATTCCAGCTTGTTAATAATGCACCAGGAACAGCGTCACCAATTCCAGGTCTTCTTGTCCTATTCGGATTTAATGACGTTATAAAAGTAACGATTGCTGCTGTACTATGTGGAATCGTTACCACTATTGTCGGATACATCGGGTCTATTGTATTCCGTAAATATCCGATCCGCTCTGCTGATGAAATTCGTGGAGTTACTTCGGAAGAAAAGGTTGCATAAGAAAAAGAGCTATTCCCATCGTTTGAGAATAGCTTTTTTTGTGTTGCGTAACGGTAAATGAAATTATATCGGCGATTTTTTTAATATATCAGCGCAACTCGAATTATATGAGCGATTTTTTTTAATATATCGACTTACCGACACATAACGACAAAGTAAGAGCCCTCTAATCATATAGAGGGCTCTTACTTTATCTAGCTACGCCTCTCTAAACAGTCGGCTTCACTTTTATTTTATCTAGCTGCAGCGGCTAGAATGATCGGTGGCTTCGCTTCTTCCTTCGAGGCAAAAAGCGCCTCTACGTCTGAAGCTCCATCCCCCTCACATTCTAAGCGAGCCGCTTCCGCTTTTATTTTACCCAACCGAGCAGCATTTCCCGCACGAATTTGCTTGCTGCGACTGGTGTTTGATCACTATGGTCGTAGACTGGGGCTACTTCTACTAAGTCTGCTCCAACTACATTTATATTTGAATTTGCAATTGCTACGATGGAATCTAATAATTCTTTAGATGTGATACCACCAGCTTCTAACGTTCCTGTTCCTGGAGCGTGAGCTGGGTCTAATACATCAATGTCGATTGTGACATAGACTGGGCGTCCAGCAAGTTTCGGTAATACTTCTTTTAACGGTTCTAATACGTCAAATTTATATAAGTTCATACCTACTTCTTTCGCCCATTCAAATTCTTCCTTCATTCCAGAACGAATTCCGAAAGAATATACGTTTTCCGGACCAATTAAATCACACACTTTACGAATTGGTGTAGAGTGGGATAAAGGCTCCCCTTCATACGATTCACGTAAATCAGTATGAGCATCCATGTGGATGATTGCTAAATCCGGATATTTTTTTGCCATTGCCTTAAAAATTGGCCAAGACACTAGGTGCTCACCGCCGAGACCTAGTGGAAACTTATCGGCATCTAAAAGTTTTGATACATACTCTTCAATCATGTCTAAGCTGCGTTGTGCGTTTCCGAATGGTAATGGGATATCACCCGCATCAAAATATTTTACCTCTTCTAATTCACGATCTAAATACGGACTATATTCTTCAAGACCGATTGATACTTCACGAATACGTGCAGGGCCAAAACGAGATCCTGGACGGTAACTTACTGTCCAATCCATAGGCATCCCATAAATAACTACCTTTGACTCTTCAAAACTTGGATGACTTTTAATAAATACTTTACCTGAATAAGCTTCATCAAAACGCATATTCTTTTCCTCCTTATGTGGAACTTAAGGTATCCCAACCTTTCACTATTTCTCAAATTTGGAGCGAATTGCTCCTCTTTCTCGATTTACCGGGTCTTCTTTTTAACAACAAGAAGACGATTTTCTCTACAGAAGTGTAAGTAGCTAGCATGTTCAAGTCTTCTGGACAAACACCTTAAATGAGCTACTCACACTTTATTTGTTCAAGCTCGATTTTCTTACTTAATTAAATCGCCAACAAATTTCGGTAATGCGAATGCTGCGTTGTGTAATTCTTTTGTGTAGTATTTCGTTTCGATTTCGTGGAAACGCTCTTCACTTACTTCTAATGGATCATGTTTTTTAGATCCAATTGTGAACGTCCAAAGACCACTTGGGTATGTTGGAATATTAGCTGTGTATAAACGAGTAATTGGGAAAATTTCTTTTACATCTTTAAACACAGTCGTAATTAACTCTGGTGTGAACCAAGGGTTGTCCGTTTGTGCAACGAAAATACCATCTTCTTTTAACGCTTTTGAAATTCCAGCGTAAAAGCCTTTTGTAAATAGGTTTACTGCTGGTCCTACTGGCTCAGTAGAATCTACCATAATTACATCGTATTCATTTTCGCTTTCTGCGATATGTAGGAAACCGTCTCCTACTTTTACTTCTACACGCTCATTATCTAATGCGCCTGCAATTGATGGTAAGTATTGTTTAGAGTACTCAATTACTTTTCCATCGATTTCAACAAGAGTTGCTTTCTTTACACTTGGGTGCTTTAACACTTCACGAATAACACCACCATCACCGCCACCAACAACTAATACGTTTTCAGGGTTTGGATGTGTAAATAAAGGTACGTGCGCTACCATTTCATGATAAACGAACTCATCTTTTTCTGTTGTCATAACCATGCCATCTAAAATAAGCATGTTTCCGAACTCTTCTGTTTCAACCATATCAAGTTTTTGGAATTCTGTTTGCTCCGTATGTAATGTGCGGTTAATACGCGCCGTAATCCCAAAATGTTTTGTTTGTTTTTCAGTGAACCATAGTTCCATCGTACAATCACGCCTTTCAATGCAAATTTATAATAGGGACATCATTAATGTCCCCTAACAAAAATAAAACAAAACATCCAAAATGTATAGTTAAAAGTACAAAAATACCGAAAATATATTTTAGTCAGAGGGTTCTAACATATATGTATAAAGAAAACCCTTTCTTAAGAAAGGGCTTTTGTCTCTATTTCTACTGGTTTACGAATTGGAATTAGGATCATAATACAACCAACTAACACCACAATTCCACCTACTAAAAACGGACTTTGTGGTGAAACAGTATGACCGATAATTCCTGATAAAATCGGAGCAATTGCGCCCCCTAACCAACGAACAAAGTTATAAACACCCGACGTAACAGATCTTTCATAAGGTGAAATATCCATTACATAACTTGTATATAATGCATTGTTTAAGCCAGATGCTAATCCTGATAAAACGATAAGAGTAATTTGTAACCACATAATTTTCACAAAGAATAGTGCAATTAAGAAAATCGCAAATACAAGTAAACTACCCTTCAATAATGTTTTTGGTTCATATTTCCCTTCTAGCTTATGTGCTAAAATTGCAGAACCATAAGCTAACGCTAATCCCCATCCGCAAAATACAAAGCCTAATTGAATAGCTGATAAATGCATAATAAGTGGTGAATATGCTAACACAACGAAAAATCCGTAGTAGTATAACATTCCTGAAATCGCACCTTGCATAAACGGTTTATATTTCACCAGGTTAAGTAATTCTCCTACGCCAGCAGCCTTACGTTTCACTTTTCGCTCCGGTTCTTTTACAAAAAAGAATACTAAAATAAATGCTAAGAAGATTAAAATACTCGTCGCGAAAAACGGATAACGCCAAGAATGTCCACCTAGTATTCCACCCAATAACGGCCCCCCAGCCATACCTAAGCCGATCGCTGCTTCGTATAATCCTACTGCTTCATGAACTTCTTTACTTAATGCTATTAACAGCGTCATTGCTGTAGCAAAAAACATCGCATTTCCTAATCCCCATCCAGCACGGAAAAGAGATAATTGAGCAATCGTTTGCGATATACCACATATAAACGCAAATACAGTCACAATCGCAAGACCGATTGTCATCATCCGTTTATCACCAAATCTTGATGCAAATATACCAGCTGGTAACATCATGATTGCCATCGTTAAAATATAAGCAGTAAATAACATTTCAACTTGCCAATGCGTTGCACCAATTTTCTCTGCAATAATCGGCAAAATTGGGTCGACTACTCCTATACCCGAAAAGGCAAGGAAGGTAGCCACCACTGTAATCAATCTCCCTAGTTTTTGTTTGCTCTCCATTTTGATTACTCTCCTTTTGTGCTCTCTAAAAATGTTACTGCACGATGTAAACTATCTTCAAGTTCTGCCTTTACACGTTGCATTTGCTCCATTTTTTCGTCTAACGTTTGCACTTGTTTTTCAAGCATATCTTTAATTTCTTGAATCACTTCACGATCACGAGGGTTCTCGCTATTTCTTCTTTTCTCCATTCTTTCTTTTAGTGATAAGAAATGCTGCATTTCTTGAAGTGTGATTCCTAGCACTTCTTTCGCTTCTACAATTCTTTTAATTCTGGCAATATCCTCATCCGTATACAGACGAATATTCCCCTCACTACGTTCTGGGGGATGAATTAAACCAATTTCCTCATAATAACGAAGTGTACGTTTTGTTAAACCGACTTGCTTTGTTACTTCATCAATTTTATACATGTTTATTCCTCCCTTCACTTGATTATTACATTTTACGTTAACGTTAACTTTTCTGCAACTGTTAGACTTTTGTAAATGTTTGTCATATTCAATTGTATTTTCCCTAAAGCAGTTTCATAATGAAAGAAAAGAGATAATAAGGAGAATTTCACATGAGTAAACCACTTATTTTCGCTCACCGCGGAGTAAAAGGTACACATCCCGAAAATACGATGATTGCCTTCCAAGAAGCAGAACGCATTGGCGCTCACGGAATTGAACTCGATGTCCACTTATCAAAAGATGGTGAACTTGTCGTAATTCACGATGAAACCGTCGATCGTACAACAAATGGCGTTGGACTTATTTCGGAAAAAACGGTAGAGGAATTACAATCATTGGACGCTGGTAGCTATAAAGACCCTTCTTTCCATGAAGCAAAAATCCCAACGTTGCGTGAGGTTTTCATTTGGCTTTCCACAACGAACTTACAACTAAATATTGAATTAAAGACAGATGTTATTCATTACCCAAATATTGAGGAAAAAGCTGTTGCACTTGTGCGCGAATATCATCTTTCTAATCAAATTGTATTTTCATCATTTAACCATGACTCTGTTTCATTATTAGCAGAAATTGCTCCTGAAATCCCAAGAGCAATTTTATATGATACACCGATTGCTGATCCAATTGCCGAAGCAAAACAGAAAAAAGCAAGTGGATTACATCCAAACTTCCAGCTATTAACGAAAGAATTTGTGCAATTAGCACAAGAGCAAGGATATGTTTTCCGTCCATATACAATTAACGAATACAAAGATTTACAAACTATGATTGATTATGGTGTAGATGTCATCATTACCGATTGGCCAGCACGTGCCTTTGAGCTCCTTTCTTAATGGAAGGAGCTTTTTATTTTCGAAATTTCATTGTTTAAAATAAATGAAAACCCTCAATACTAATACAATAACGCTTGTATTAATGAGGGGCTGAAAAAAGATGGATCAGACTATGAATCCAAAACTTAAAAAATATAAACGTCTTTTCTTCACCGCAATGTTTTCTTGCGTCCTTTTCTTCGTTTTTTCTTTTTTTGTTATTATTATAGTCGCAAAAATTATGGGACCTCCTCCTGTTGCGGTCCCACAAACAAGCGTCTTTTACGCAAACGATGATACTGTTATTGGACAAAGTAATGAAATTCAAAAACGTTACAATGTATCTCTCAATGAAATTTCTCCTTATGTAAAAGAGGCGACACTATCTATCGAAGACCAACGATTCTACAAACATCACGGCTTCGATGTGAAACGGATTGCAGGTGCAATTGTTGCTGATTTAAAAGCGATGGCAAAGGTACAAGGAGCTAGTACAATTACACAACAATACGCGCGTAATCTGTATTTAGATCATGATAAAACGTGGAAACGAAAATTATTAGAGGCAATGTACACTGTCCGCCTTGAAGTAAACTATAATAAAAATCATATTTTAGAAGGATATTTAAATACAATTTATTACGGACATGGCGCTTATGGAATCGAAGCTGCGTCCCGTCTATATTTCGATAAAACAGCAAAAGATTTAACATTAGCAGAAGCTAGTATGCTCGCAGGTATCCCGAAAGGGCCAAGTGTCTATTCTCCCTTTTTGAAAGAGGATCGTGCTAAAGGACGACAAGCTCTCATCTTAGATGAAATGGTCGAACAAGGATATATTACGAAGCAACAAGCAGCATTAGCGAAGAAAGAGCCACTAACTTTTGCCTCATTAGATACGAAAAAAGTAGCAGAGGTCGCACCATATTTCCAAGATGCTGTACAAGCTTCGCTTCTTCGTGATGTTGGATTAGACGAACAAGCTTTACAACGGGGTGGCTTGCGAATTTATACAACGCTAGACCCTAAACTACAAGCTGTAGCAGAGCAAGCTGTAAAAGATCATATACCTGACACAACAAACATACAAACTGCTCTCGTCTCTATGAATCCAACGACAGGTGAAGTGGCTGCTCTTGTTGGCGGAACTGATTATACTACGAGTCAATTTAACAGGGCTACACAAGCCGTTCGTCAGCCTGGTTCTACATTTAAGCCATTTCTATATTATGCAGCATTAGAACGAGGATTCACGCCTGCTACGCGCTTAAAAAGCGAATATACTGTATTTACTTTAGGTGACGGCGTTTCAAAGTATAAACCAAAAAACTATAAAGATTATTATGCAGATGATTTTGTAACGATGGCACAAGCTCTCGCAGTCTCTGATAACATATATGCTGTAAAAACGAATTTATTTTTAGGAGATGACGCACTCGCAAAAACAGCAAAACAATTTGGAATTACAAGTGCATTAAAAGATGTGCCTTCTCTAGCTCTCGGCACATCACCCGTAAAACCAATTGAAATGGTTAACGCTTATAGCATGTTCGCAAACGGTGGAAAAGAAGTAAAACCTACTTTCATTCGCCGCATTATGGATCATGAAGGAAATATATTATACGATGCTCATTTAGAGAGTAAACAAGTTCTCGACAAGAGCAAAGCGTTTGTAATGGAAGAAATGATGACCGGTATGTTTAATAAGAAACTAAGCAGTTATGCTGCTGTAACTGGCCAATCGATGTTATCAAAATTATCAAGAACATATGCCGGAAAATCTGGTTCTACTGAAACTGATAGTTGGATGATCGGATTTACTCCGCAAATCGTAACAGGTGTATGGGTCGGATATGATCAACCTAAATCTATTTCAAACGTAGCAGAACAAGGATATGCGAAGAAAATATGGACTGATACGATGGAGAAAGGCTTAGATGGACAGCCCAAAAAAGAATTTAAACAACCAGGTGACGTCGTAGCGGTTAGTATCAACCCAGAGAACGGTAAAATTGCTACAAAAAATTGTCCTATTTCTGTGAAAATGTATTTCGCTAAAGGTACCGAACCGACTGAATATTGTATGGATCACGTCGATGATAAAGAAGAATTTGAAAAAACGACTGAAGAAAAGAAAAAAACAAGTTGGTGGAAAAAATATCTTCCTTGGTAAAAAAAATAGCTGACGGGCATCCGTCAGCTATTTTTTATTCACTTAATAATGCACGACGCAATTCTTCACTAGATTCGTTCCAAATCGCTTCATTATGTTCTTTCAAGAACGTACCAAGTACTTTTTTAGATGATTCATCCATATGGTCAACCATAATGTGACGCTTCATTGATTTATCCATTTTGTTTACGTGTTCTGGAAGTGATTTATATCCGCGACGAATTTCACGGTCTACTGTCATTTCACAAGCTGTTACACCTGCGTAATAAGCACCAGTTGCAGTTCTTTCAATCGTTACCCAAACAAGCCAAAATGGTTTTCCGTTTGGAACTTCATCTTTATTTGTTAAAAACTTAATACCTTTTTCTACTGTACTACGCGCATGCATCGCACCGATATCAACGAATGCGGTTTTCTCTAGTACATCAACAAATACAGGTGAAATGTTTTCTAGGCTTAATGCCCCAACACCAAATCCACCATGTCCATCTGTTGAATCATTTTTCACGATATTAAAACCGATTTTTTTCTTTTTCTCTGTCATATGTAAAATCCTCCTCACTTAAAAATTATAAAAGGCCAAAAATAGGCGCAATGATACTTTGTAAAAACATTAATACATGCGGAATAACTACCTGGAAAATAGGTTGAATTGTGTAATTACTAAGCGGTGTAATAACGAGAATTAATAACGCAATCGCTCCATATTTTTCATACTGTGTCATTTTCGCGCGAATATTTGCTGGTGCTAAATCTTCCACTACACGATACCCATCAAGTGGCGGGATCGGTAATAAATTAAATACAAGTAAAACAATATTTAACATAATAAAGAGCTCAAAAAACTTTCCTAATGTTTCAGCTACTGCAACTGGAACTGCATCTAACACTCCAAATACTGCTAAGCTATACAAAATAATTAAACCAATTGCACTTAAAATTAAGTTACTAATCGGCCCTGCAATTGAAACTAATATGCCTGCAAGACGCGGTCTTTTAAAGTTATATGGGTTAACAGGAACCGGTCTTGCCCAACCGAATCCAAGAATTAATACTGCAATCAAACCGATAGGGTCTAAATGAGCCATCGGTGATAACGTTAAACGCCCTTGTCTCTTTGCTGTATCGTCCCCAAATTTATATGCAACATATGCATGTGCAAATTCATGAACGGATAATGCAATAATAATCGCCATTGCTACCAACGGAATTTCGTGCAATGGATATCTAAATAACTGATCCATACTTCATCTCCTCTTCCATATGTCAAAAAAAGAAATTATTTGTTTTTTCGATTGTTCTTCCCCATAATCCGCTATAATAAGAGTGTAACTTACATAAAAGGAGCGATTGTACATGCCATACGTAACAGTGAAAATGCTAGAAGGACGCACAGAAGAACAAAAGAAAGCTCTTGCTGAGAAAGTAACAGCAGCAGTAAGCGAAACAACTGGTGCTCCTGAAGAAAACATCGTTGTTTTCATCGAAGAAATGTCTAAGAATCATTATGCAGTTGGCGGAAAACGCTTAAGCGACAAATAATTTCAAGTTTTTCATAAGAAGCAGCCACTAGCTGCTTCTTATTTCTTTCCTTCTAACAACTCAATAATTCTCTCTTTATATTTTCCTTTTCTTCCATCTTCATAGATTAAATCATGTGGATAGAATAGCTTTTGGTCCGTTCTTTTCTTACCTGTAATCGCCTCAACAATATCCGATTCACGTGAAAGCTCTCTAAGCTCTCCGTTTGGCATAAGAAGTAGGATTGGCAAACGCTCTTCTTCTTCTCCTGCACGATAAAAGTCATACGGTAAGTCTGATGTTGAATCAACTACTAAATAATACTCCGGATCAAGTCCAATCTTTTTAAATAAACTACTTAATTCCATCCAATTATCTAAACCGTGTTTATCTGTAAACTCTACATATTTAAATAGATTTCGATTCATAAAACGGCGGCATAAATCGCTTAAAATTGGATCTTCTTCTTCCTGCCATACTTGGAAGTAGTAATACATAACGTTCTCGTCTAACTTTAAATAATCCTCTACTGTTACTTCTTCTTCAAATAAAGAATAGAAATGAACAGGATGATTTTTAAATGTATAATACTTCTCGTGCAGTGATTTAGCACGGTGTAAAATCTTCGTTAAAATAACTTCTGCACTTCGCGTTACCGGGTGGAAATATACTTGCCAATACATTTGATAACGACTCATAATGTAATGCTCAACAGCATGCATACCACTATTTTTAATGACTACTTGATCCCCATACGGGCGCATTACACGCAGTATACGTTCCATATCGAAGTTTCCATACTTTACGCCTGTAAAATAAGCATCTCTTAATAAATAATCCATACGATCCGCATCAATTTGGCTCGAAATCATACTAATTGCTAATTTATTAGTAGACGTTTTTGCAATTACATCTGCTACCTTTTGTGGAAACTCCTTATCAACACGACTTAATACATCATTAATCTCCGTATTGCCAACAATAATCTTTTGCGTAAATTTCTCATGATCTAATGAAAATACTTTTTCAAACGAGTGAGAAAATGGGCCGTGACCGACATCATGAAGTAATGCCGCACATAAACATAACAATCTATCTTCAGCATTCCAATTTGGTCTGCCATCAAACACATCATCAATCATACGACGAATAATTTCGTATACACCTAACGAATGAGTAAAGCGACTATGCTCTGCACCGTGAAATGTAAAAAATGTCGTTCCAAGCTGCTTAATACGGCGCAAGCGTTGAAATTCTTTCGTTCCGATTAAATCCCAAATAACACGATCACGCACGTGCACATATTTATGTACTGGGTCTTTAAACACTTTTGTTTCGCTGAGTTTGTCGTTTAAATATACCACTTTCCGACATCCCCCTTTCTTTACTACATTCTTACTTTATATTATAAACGAAATGAGAAACAGAAAGAAATGAAAGACTGTATTAATTACCTTTATAAAAAGAAAAAATCACCTTTACCGAAGTAAAAGTGATTTCCTTTATACATTATTTACCTAAAACGAATTCAGCAACTTCGTCTAAGATCATATCTTTCCCTAATGGGAAGTAACCTTTGTTTAAGTCTTCATTTTTAATTGTGAATACGTGGTTGTTTTTAACAGCGTTCATGTTTTTCCAAATTGATTCTTCTTGGAATTCTTTTAAGCGCTGAGAACCGTCACCAGTTGTAAATACGAATAAGTAATCTGGGTTGTAATCGATTAAAGCTTCTTTTTGTACTTGTACTAGTGGTTTATCAGTTGGTGTACCTTTAACTGCTGGTAGTTTTAAATCATTAAAAATTACGCTACCGTAACCGTAGTCACCGTATACGCGGAAAGCATTTGGATACGCAGCCATTTTCATGAATGTTGCTTCACCAGTTTTAGCGACGATTTTGTCATGTAATTTGCTTGCTTTTTCATCATACTTTTTGAACCATTCTTTTGTTTCTTTTTCTTTACCGAAGATTTGACCTACTTCTTCGAATTTTGGACGCCATTGATCTAATGGAGTGTTTAACATAACTGTTGGTGCAATTTTAGATAATTGATCATAAATCTTTTCTTGACGATTATTTACAAGAATTAAATCTGGTTTTGCAGCAGCTACTGCTTCGATGTTAATTTTATCGCCCCAAGCAGAACCAACTGGTTTAACGTCTTTTAGTTTCTTTTCAATATGTGCATCAATTTTTTCTTGAGATGTATTAGCAGTAATAACCGGTTTCATACCGAAAATTAATAATTCTTCTGTTGAACCACTAAGGTCAGCAATTTTCTTTGGGTTTGCAGGAATTTTAATTTCCCCTTTTGCATGTTTTACAGTGCGCTCTTCAGTCTTTGCATCTGCTTTCTTTTCTTCTTCTTTGTTAGAACAAGCAGCAAATAGTACAGAAGTCACAACTAATACCATTGCTAATAGTGCCATTTTAAAATTCTTCATGTTCCCACTCCTTCTAGCTGTATTTATCTTATAAGTTGCAATGAACTATAAGAAACGAAGATAACAATTAATCAATATATTTTTATTAATTGTTGTTAATACCCCATTCTAACGGGCGTTCAACTTCCCATTCTTATATAAGAAGCTCAACGTCCATTAGAAGTCCCCCCTCTTCACGAGGGGGTTCTACTTATGCTTTTTTACGCAATTGATTACTAATCATCGCTAAATCATATGTTAAGCAAATTGGCTTACAGTTTACTGGACATGGAACGATTTGAGCTTCAATCTCAAATACGTTACGAAGTGTTTCACTTGTCATAACTTCATCTGGCGTTCCTTGTTTCATTAACTTACCTGCTTTTAATGCAATCATATGATCTGAGAAACGAGAAGCGTGGTTCAAGTCATGGATAACCATAACAATCGTTCTACCTTCTTCTTCATTTAACTTTTTCAATAAGTTTAATACTTCTAATTGATGAGCCATATCTAAGTACGTTGTTGGTTCATCCAATACAAGTAATTCTGTTCCTTGTGCAAGAGCCATTGCAATCCAAACACGTTGACGTTGACCACCAGATAGCGCTTCTGCTGGACGATTCGCAAATTCTTTCATTCCTGTCACTTCAAGTGCCCAGTTAATGTAGCGATAATCCTCTTCTTTCAACGTGCCAAACCCTTTTTGATGAGGGAATCTTCCGTATGACACAAGCTCAAATACAGTAAGACCCGTTGGTACTTCTGCAGTTTGTGGTAAAATCGCCATTTTCTTTGCAATTTCTTTCGTTGGCTGTTTCTCAATTGCTTTTCCGTCAAGATAAACAGTACCTTGTTTTGCCTTCAAAATACGAGACGCCGTTTTTAATAATGTGGACTTCCCACAACCATTTGGCCCAATAATTGTTGTAATTTTCCCTTCCGGAATTTCAACTGTTAATCCATCAATAATTAAACCTTCATTATAGCCAACAGATACCGCATCAACCGCTAAAGTTGCCATACGAAAAGCCTCCCTTTATTTTGTCCTCATAAGTAAATAAATGAAATACGGTGCACCAATTACAGAAATAACAAGACCGACTGGTATTTCTGAAGTTGTTAGTACACTTCTTGAAATTACGTCCGCGAATAAAAGTAAAAACGTTCCTATTAGAGCAGCTGTGGGCAACATGATTTGATGTTTGCCACCAACAAGGCGCCTTGCTAAATGCGGGGCCATTAAACCGATAAAGCCAATTCCACCGGCAACAGCAACAGATGCACCCGCTAAACAAACTGCAATAAATAATAATTTACGTCTTTCTTTTTCTACATTTACACCAAGGCCAACTGCTGTAGAATCGCCTAGGTTCATTACATTTAATATGTGTGCTTTACTTATAGCAAGCGGTAAGAAAATAACCATCCATGGAAGTACACTTAATACGAATTTCCAATCTGTACCCCATAGACTTCCCGCCAGCCAAATCGTAGCAAAACGAAAATCGTTAGATGTCATCTTCATAGAGAAAATTAAACTAACAGCTCCAAATCCAGCTGCAACGGCAATACCGACTAGTATTAATCGAGTCGATGAAACGCCGTCTTTCCATGCTAATAAATAAATAATTACCGCTGCTAATATCGCTCCAACTAGTGCGAAAAATGGAAGAATGAATACAGATAAAAATGTACCAGTCCCTACTTTCCCGAAGAAGAAGTAGACGAATATAACAACTGTTAATCCCGCTCCAGCATTAATCCCTATAATACCTGGATCAGCAAGTGGATTTCGTGATAAACCTTGCAAAATCGCACCTGACATAGCTAAAGCAGATCCGACTAGTATAGCAATTACCATACGCGGCATACGGAATTCAAATAAAATAACAGACTGATCTTCAGCCCCTAGTCCAACCAATGACTTTAATACGTCCATTGGGGGTATTTTAAAAGTTCCTGTATTTAAACTAATAAGAAATATAGAAACGATTAGTCCTACTAAAATCGTTAATATAGAAATGTTCTTTTTTGTTAAGACACTCGTCCTCACATCTTTCCTCTCCCTTCATTACGTGCTAAGTAGAGGAAGAATGGAACCCCAATTAGCGCTGTAATTGCTCCAATTGGCGTTTCAAATGGCGGGTTAATAACGCGAGATAACATATCTGCACATTCAATTAACAGCCCGCCTAAGACCGCAGAACATGGAATAACCCATCTATAGTCCGAGCCTACAAGGAAACGAGTCATATGCGGGATTACAAGACCAACAAACCCTACTGATCCTGCCATGGAAACTGCGGAACCCGTTAAAACAAGAACAAGTACTGTTCCGATAAATTTAATTAATGTCGTATTTTGACCAAGTCCAATTGCAATTTCTTCACCGAAGCTCAAAATTGTAATATATCTCGACATCATAATTGCGATAAAAAGACAAACAAGGCCAATTGGCACTAACATATTAATACTTTGCCATTTCACTCCAGCAACTCCGCCTGCATTCCACATGCTCACCTCTTGGGCAAGATTAAAATACAATGCGATTCCAGATGAAATTGCCCCTAATAAAGCACTAATAGCTGCACCTGCTAAAGCTAATTTCACAGGTGTTAATCCACCTGGTGAAGAAGACCCAATTCCATATACAATGCTTGCACCAAACGCAGCTCCAATAAAAGATGCGATAACAAACATTAAATAAGGTGAATTAGGGAAAAATGCATACATAATTGCAATTCCAAATACAGCCCCATCTGTAATTCCCATTAACGATGGTGAAGCAAGTGGATTTCGCGTCATGCCTTGCATAATTGCTCCTGATACCGCTAAAAAGGCACCTGCAACTACGCCCCCTATTGCTCTAGGCATGCGAAGCTCTTGAATTACGTTATGATGTGTAATAGATCCATCAAACTGAAATACAGCTTGCCATACAGTCTTTAAACTAATATCTGCAGCCCCAAAAGAAATAGAAACTGCCATGCTTAAAGCTAACAAAACTGTACCCGCTACTAAAATAATAGAAGCGATGAGCGGTCTGCTCTTAATCTCTTTAACATTCTCTTCTTGCTGTTCTATACTGCTTGCGCTCGCTTCCATCCCTCAACCATCCTAACCAACAACATATATTTATTAAAATGAAATTTATTCTCAAATAGTAATAAAAAAATTAGGTGAATTGTTATTTTCCTGATAATGATTCTCAGAATCAGACACTTCTATTCTACCTATCGCTTTAAAAGACTGTCAACCATTATTTTGAAATATAAATTTATATAAATTGGAACTTTAATACAAAAGTTATATCCATCCTTTAGAAAACGTTCGTCCACACAAGAGTACTTTCGCAGAATAAATCTTTCCTCTTATGGGCATAAAAAAAGAAGAGTAATCTTTTCACTCTTCTTTTTCTTACTTATTTAACTTTGCTTCAATTTTTACGATTAACTCATCTTCTGTTGGAGCCGCAACTGGACGGTTATTTACAAATGCGAATGATTTTTTACGACCAGGACCACAGTAAGACTGACATCCAACTTCAATCGTTGCACATGAATCTACTTTTTTTAACTTCGGAACTAACGTTTTAACGTTCGTTGCCTGACAGTCATCGCACACGCGAAATTCGTTTCCCATTATATAACACTTCCTCTATTTTAAACTTTTCTCAAGTTCGTTTAAAAATAAACACTAAATGGTATTTTACCGCTCTTTGAAGCTCGTTGCAAGTTTCCCTACAAAGCCTATTCTCTACATAATGCTACATATTTATATGCTCTCCTACAGAAGCGCTCACCATTCATGGGAAAATTTTTACCTTTCATCGAAATCTACCATATTTTTAAAAGCTTTGTATAAAAGTTTATTTTTTTGCCCATTATAAAAATAGGAAGTTCATAAAAAGAAAGGGAGTTGAATCTATGAAAGTAAGACAAGATGCTTGGACAGATGAGGATGATTTATTACTTGCTGAAACGGTACTTCGTCATGTTCGAGAAGGAAGTACGCAATTAAATGCATTTGAGGAAGTAGGAGATCAGTTAAATCGTACATCTGCTGCTTGTGGTTTCCGCTGGAATGCTGTCGTTCGCTATAGCTATGAACAAGCTCTTCAACTAGCAAAAAAACATCGTAAAGATAAAATGCGTGCTGCAAGCGGTGAACAAGCGAAAAAACGTTTACTTTATACACCACCAGCTTCAGATTCGATAACTGATTATGAAGAATTAGTACAAGAGGAATCAATCGTACAATATAAAGAAGCTATTCCATATCAAGAATCTACTGCTCCTGCTGCAAGAAGCTCTATGACAATGCAAGATGTTATTTATTTTTTACAAACAGTCGGATCTTCAAATATAAAAGTGACAGCTCTTGAAAACGAGAATACGAGATTGAAACAAGAAATTAAAGCACAAATCCTTCGGAATGAGGAACTAGAAAAGAAACTAGAAAAGTTAGAAAAGCAATCTCATACTGTACAAGAAGATTACGAAACACTTATGAACATTATGAACCGAGCTCGTAAATTGGCAGTCATGGATGACGAAGAACGTTCTCAAACATCTTTCCGAATGGACCGAAACGGTAATTTAGAAAAAATTGCAGAATAAAAAGGATGCATGTAATGCATCCTTTTTATTATTTCACCTTTAAGCTCCCCCTTTATATGTGAGAAAACTCCATTCTTCATTTTTTGCTATAATAGAGATTGTCATTTTAAAGATAAGGGGTTAGTTATATGAGCAATTCCCGTTCCATTTTATCTCAGCCAGAGTGGCGCATTGTAGATCAGTCTAGTTTGGGACCAACATTCCACGCACTTCAGTCATTCGCAATGGATGACACATTATGCACAAGCATTGGAAATGGCAAGTCAGCCGCAACAATGCGTTCTTGGGTTCATCACAATACAATTGTCCTTGGCATTCAAGATTCACGCCTTCCGCATTTAGAAGAAGGGATTTCTTTTTTAAAACAACACAACTTCAATGTTATTGTTCGTAATTCTGGCGGGCTTGCAGTCGTGCTTGATGAAGGTGTTTTAAACGTATCACTTTTATTCCAAGAAACAGAAAAAGGTATCGATATTGATCTTGGATACGATACGATGTGGCATTTAATTAAGGAGATGTTAAAGGATTACAACGTTACTATCGAGGCAAAAGAAATTGTTGGCTCTTACTGTCCTGGTAGTTATGACTTAAGTATTCGCGATCAAAAATTCGCTGGTATTTCACAACGTCGTATTCGCGGCGGTGTCGCTGTCCAAATTTATCTCTGTGCTACCGGAAGTGGCTCTGAGCGTGCCGCACTCGTTCGTGATTTCTACAACCTAGCAATTCAAGGAAAAGAAACACGCTTTACGTACCCTGAAATTGTACCAAGTACGATGGCCTCACTCTCAGAATTACTTGGCGAAACCATTACAGTACAAGATTTAATGATGCGTCTTTTAAAAACATTGCAGCAATTCGCTCCAAAGTTAACACCATCTCAATTAACAATAGATGAGATTCCTTTATATGAGACGAATTTACAACGTATTATTGATCGTAATAATAAAGCACTTGGCTTAGAAAAATAAAAATGACCACCCTAAGGGTGGTCATTTTCCATACTAATTCATTTTAGAATTAAAGTGCTTGAGCTGCTGTAATTAAAGCTAACTTGTACACTTCTTCTTCGTTACATCCACGAGACAGGTCATTTACAGGCATGTTTAAACCTTGTAAGATTGGTCCTACTGCTTCGAAGTTACCTAAACGTTGAGCGATTTTGTAGCCGATATTACCAGCTTCTAAGCTTGGGAATACGAATACGTTAGCATCACCTTTAATTGTAGAACCTGGAGCTTTTTTCTCAGCTACAGATGGTACGAATGCAGCATCGAATTGGAATTCTCCATCTAAAGTTAACTCAGGAGCCATTTCTTTTGCAATGCGAGTTGCTTCTACAACTTTTTCTGTTTCTGGAGATTTCGCAGAACCTTTTGTAGAGAAGCTTAACATAGCAACGCGTGGATCAATGCCGAATAACTCAGCAGTTTTCGCACTTTCGATACCGATTTCAGCTAAATCTTGGCTGTTTGGTGCAATGTTAATTGCGCAATCAGCGAATACATATTTCTCTTCTTCACGTACCATGATGAATACGCCAGAAGTTTTTGTAACGCCTGGTTTTGTTTTAATAATTTGAAGTGCCGGACGAACTGTATCAGCTGTAGAGTGAGCTGCACCACTTACTAAACCGTGTGCTTTGCCCATGTATACAAGCATTGTACCGAAGTAGTTTTCGTCTTTAAGGATTTTGCGAGCGTCTTCTTCAGTTGCTTTACCTTTACGGCGTTCAACGAAAGATGCTACCATTGCATCCATTTCTTCGTATGTAGCTGGGTCGTAAATATCAACGCCTGCTAATGTTAAATTCATGCTAGCAGCTTTTGCGCTAATTTCTTCCTTATTACCAACTAAGATTGGTTTTACCAACTCTTCTTTTGCTAAACGCTCTGCAGCGCCTAAAATTCTTTCATCAGTTCCTTCAGGAAGTACGATAGAAATGCCTTTTCCTTGAACTTTTTCTTTTACTGTTGTAAATAAGTTGCTCACGAATAAACCCTCCTACATATGTTAAAAAACTCTATCTTTAAGAATACTGCTTTTCTTCTATATTTTAAACTTATAGCTCCCAAAAAATAGATAAAATAAAAATGATTATATTTTCATAAAATTCAGCCGTTAAATTCACCTCGCTTAAACACTTAAATGTGACAATTTTATGCGCCAAGGTTTTATATAGATGATTTTAAAACTATATATGCTATAGTTAACGTGTAAAACTATCATTAACTGAGGTGAATAGAATGAGTGAAGCAACAACAACGTTAGATGGCTGGTATTGTTTACATGATTTACGTTCTATTGATTGGGCTGCATGGAAAACATTATCTAGCGACGAACGCGGACAAGCAGTGTCTGAATTTTTAAATGTCGTTGAAAAATGGAACGAAGTAGCTACTGCGAAAAAAGGTAGTCACGCAATGTATACAGTTGTTGGTCAAAAAGCTGATATTATGCTTATGATTTTACGTCCAACAATGGAAGAGTTAAATGAAATTGAGACAGAATTGAATAAAACAACATTAGCTGAATATATGGTTCCTGCATATTCTTACGTATCTGTTGTTGAACTAAGCAACTACCTTCCAGCTGATGAGGATCCATATCAAAATCCACAAATTTTAGCTCGCTTATATCCTGAATTACCGAAAGCAAATCATATTTGCTTCTATCCAATGGATAAGCGTCGCCAAGGTGATGACAACTGGTACATGCTTCCTATGGAAGAGCGTAAAAAAATGATGTACAGTCACAGCAAGATTGGTCGCCAATACGCAGGGAAAGTACGCCAAGTTATTTCAGGATCTGTTGGATTCGATGATTTCGAGTGGGGCGTAACATTATTCGCTGACGATGTTCTTCAATTTAAGAAACTTATATATGAAATGCGATTTGATGAAGTAAGTGCTCGTTATGGTGAATTCGGAACATTCTTCGTTGGAAACATCTTACCAGACGAAAAAGTAGAGAAATTTTTACACATATAATATTGAAAAAGGGACGAAATTCGTTCCTTTTTTTATTTCCCTCTATATTTCTCCTCAAAAAACTCCTTTTTCCCGCAAATTCGAACAAAAATCGACAAATTCCTTACAAAATTGTAACTTTTCTATATCCAAATTCATGCTAAAATGGTACGAGCTATATGCTAATAACGATGCGAAGGTGATAATTTATATGAAGAAAATCTTGTCTATTTTACTAGCGCTTCTATTGTCAATTTCTTCCTTAGGAGTAACAACATCCCATGCGGAAGAAAAAATACAAATAGAAGCTGCTGCTGCACTTCTATTTGATGCAGATACAGGGAAAATACTGCATGAACAAAACCCAGACGAACTGCTAGCTATTGCTAGTATGTCAAAATTAATTGTTGTTTACGCTGTTTTAGAAGCAATTAAAGAAGGGAAAATTACTTGGGATACGAAAGTAAATATTTCCGATTACGCTTATGAAGTCTCACGTAATAATGAATTCTCTAACGTACCATTTGAGAAAGGACGTCAATATACTGTAAAAGAATTATATCATTCTATTGTTATATTCTCTGCAAATGGATCTAGTATTGCTTTAGCAGAGCTACTTGCAGGAAGTGAGAAAAACTTCTTAAATCTTGCAAATGAACATGCAAAAAAACTAGGGTTAAAGAAATATAAATTTGTAAACGCTACTGGTTTAAATAACGCTGACTTAAAAGGGAAACATCCCGAGGGTACTGATCCAAATGCAGAAAACTCTATGTCAGCTCGCGATATGGGTATACTTTCAAAAGTAATGATTACAAAGTATCCAGAAATGCTAGAGGATACAAAACAAAGATTTAGAAACTTCCCAGACAATCATCCAAAACCAATTCGTATGGAAAACTGGAACTGGATGTTACCAGGAGCTGCCTTCGCTTATGAAGGTACTGATGGTTTAAAAACAGGAAGTTCTGATACAGCTGGATATGGATTTACTATTACTGCGAAACGCGGTGATTTACGTCTTATCTCGGTTATTATTAAAACGAAATCAATGGACGAGCGCTTCACAGAATCTCGTGAATTAATCGAATATGGATTTAATAACTTTAAAAAACAAAAGCTCAAGGTTGATAAAAATAACACAATCTCTGTAGTAAAAGGGAAAGAAGATCAAGTAACGGTTGCACCTGAAAAAGAAATAACAGTAATTGCGAAAAAAGGTAGCAAAGATCCTTATAAAATTGGGACTGAATTAGATAAATCTCTTGCTGAAGATGGACATTTAGTTGCTCCTGTTAAGAAAGATGCTAAAGTAGGCTCAATTACTTTAGCATCAACTGATAAATATGGTTTCTTAGACGGTAGTAAAAGTATGAAAGTTACTGCAAAAACAACAGAGGAAGTTGAAAAAGCAAATTGGTTTGTGCTAACAATGCGCTCTATTGGAGATTTCTTCTCAAACTTATGGTCTAAAGTATTTTAATGATGAAAAGCTAGCTCACGCTAGCTTTTTTTATTTTCCTCTCTCAATGTAAAACTTCGTTTGGTTGTCATATCTGAGTCCTTTTTCTCATACGTATGAACTAGTAATTGTTCCACACTTCATCTAGAAATAAACCTCTTTCCAAAAGGTATTACAAAAAGAGAGGTGACACATAATGGGTGTTATTGCTTATAACGAAGCAGATGTAAAGTTGTTAGCTAGACTGATGCGTGCTGAAGCCGAAGGAGAAGGGCAACAAGGAATGTTAATGGTCGGAAACGTTGGGGTAAATCGTGTCCGCGGAAATTGTTTAGACTTTAAAAGTATTCGTAATTTACGTCAAATGGTGTATCAAAATCCTGGTGGTTTTGAGGCAACACAAAAAGGATATTTTTATCAAAGAGCCCGTGAACAAGATATCGCCTTAGCAAGGCGAACTATTCAAGGACAACGTTTTTGGCCCGCTAACTTTGCCTTATGGTTCTTTAGACCTGAAGGTCCTTGTCCACCAACTTGGTATAACCAACAAAACTCTGGTCGCTTCAAAAAGCACTGCTTCTTCCAACCATCTGGTGAAGACTGTCCTAGCGTATATTAAGAGATGAAAATGAGGAGGGATTTTTGAATGGCACAGCAACAAAATCCGTACTATGGAACAGGTTTTTATCAACCATCTGGAACTTATGTCCAACCACAACAAATGACTCAACAACAACAGCAAGCAATGCAACAACAAACAGCTCAAGCTGCGCAAGCTCAATATGCAATTTCTCAAGGCATGTTACCTCTAGAGCAATCCTATATTGAAAATATCCTTCGTTTAAACAAAGGTAAGCAAGCTACAGTTGTAATGACTTATGAACGTGGCAGTTCCCTTGGTACACAATCTTATACAGGTATTATTGAAGCAGCCGGCCGTGACCATATCGTTATTAGTGAACCGCAATCAGGAAAACGCTATTTACTATTAATGATCTACTTAGATTACGTAGAATTTCCAGAAGAAATTACGTATTTACCTAGTCAACAAGCAACTTATACTCCAAGACCATAAAAAAAGCTGGCAAATGCCAGCTTTTGTTTTTTATAATCCTTTTACAACTGCAGTCCCTACTAGAATCCACGCCACAATAAACGCTACACCACCAAGAGGTGTAATTGGGCCAAAGAACTTAATGCCTGTCGTACTTAATGCATACAAACTACCTGAGAACATAATAATCCCAGCTACCATTAGCCAACCAGCAGTAGTTAAAAGTGATGATTGAACCTTATCCATCAATAAAGCAACTACGAATAATCCACCTGCATGAAACATCTGATATGTAACGCCTGTTTTCCAAACTTCTAACATTTTCGCAGAAATTTTATTTTCTAAACCGTGTGCTCCAAAGGCCCCTAACGCAACAGATAGCCCCGCTGCAATACAACCTAGTAAAAAGAAAATTTTCATCTTAATTCCCCTTTTTTACCTTTATCATAAGCAATTTTTTCATATAAGCCAAACGATTTAATTCTTAAAAATCAAATAAAGAATTACCATTTGCACCTTCTTCTTTTATATACACAGGTTCTCCAGAAACTGGTATAACTGGTTGAACTGTTGTTATAGGCTGTGATCCAATTACTTGCGATTGAATTTGCGGCTCCCTATACGTAGAAGATTCAACCTGTTCATCTAATAGTAAATCGCATAAAGCACGCACAACTAATAAATGTTCTTTTGACTTTTGTCCTTCGCTACTTTTTGCCTTCGCAATTTCATTCGCCATTTTATTTAAAATCTTGTCACTAGATATTTGCATTCCTTATCACCTCGTACTTTGTAATTCTTTCTCAAATTGTCCCAGTTTCTCTACTGAACCAAATACTATTATCATATCATGTTCTTGTAGTTTTTCCTGCCCTGTTGGATTATGTATAATATTCCCATTTCTTGAAATCGCTAATATCGTTACATCAAACTGATTCCTTACATTACTCTCTAGTAACGATTTACCGACTAGTATTGAATCTTTGCCAACTAGAATTTCTTCAATGACAAATGACTGTTCTACTCCATACAACACTGTATCAATATAATGAACGGTTAATGGATTTGCAATACCTTTTGCTATATGAATACCTGCCATACTAGATGGATTAATAACCTTATTTGCACCAGCACGCCTTAATTTCTCTTCAGTTTCTGGCTTTTCAGATCTCGCCACAATTTTAATCGTATCGTTTAATCCTCTTGCTGTTAATGTAATAAATACATTTTCGGCATCATTTGCAACAATAGCAACTAAACCAGCTGCTTTTAAAATTCCGGCATTATGTAATACTTGATCTTCCGTTGCATCTCCATGTACAAATAAAAGCTTTTCCTGCTCCAATATACTTTCATCTTTATCAACAACGACAAATGGAATATTCTTTTCTTGCAATTCATGTACAACTTGAAGCCCCACTCTACCGCAACCACATACTATAATATGATTTTTCAACTGCGCTATTTGTTTATCCATCTTCTTCCTCCGTACTGCATGAAATAAATTCCCTTCAATAATCATAGCTGCCACTACCCCAATTGCATACGTAACAATACCTACACCAACAGGAATAATAAGGAGCGCAAATACTTTCCCTGCTTGCGTTACAGGAACGGCATCTCCGTATCCAACAGTCAATACAGTAATCATCGTCATCCAAAATGCTTGAAACAAACTAATCTCTTCAATTGTCATAAATCCTATCGTTCCTAGAATTACAACAAAAGTCATACATATAACTGCTATCCATAATTGCTTACGTGCATTCATACCGTGTTTCAACTCTTTTCTCTATCTACAATCTTTGCCAGTGGAAATAAAATACGTATATACTAGATACGGAATCTATGAAAGAGGTTGATATAATGAAGACATTTCTTTCCGCCTTACAATGGGCACTATTTATTTTAGCTGGAAGCCTTATTGTACCAATTAGTGTCGCAACTAGCTATGGTCTTGATGGCGCTGAAGCCATTGCATTCGTACAAAGAACATTATTTGTTCTAGGCTTTGCTGGTCTCTTGCAAGCTATATTTGGGCATAAACTTCCTATTCAAGAAGGTCCTGCTGGCCTTTGGTGGGGAATTTTCTCCCTTTACGCAAGTTTAGGCGTCGTATTATTTGGATCAAGCAATGAGACACTTAAAGTTCTTCAATATGCTTTCTTATTAAGCGGTATTATTTGTATTATTCTTAGCGTTTTTGGACTTATTGATAAACTCGTTCGCTATTTTACACCGACAGTCATTGGAACGTATTTATTTCTTCTTGTCGCGCAACTCAGTGGCTCCTTCTTAAAGGGAATGTTTGGCCTTGATGGAAAACATACAGAAGTACAACCTAACGTATTTATTCTTTCACTCATTGTTATTTTACTATCCTTTTTCATCATGAAGCTACCTATTATTGGACAATATTCCGTTCTTTTCAGTATCATATGCGGCTGGATATTATTCGCATGCTTCGGATTATCTAATCCAATAACACCAGTGACAGACATAATCCGTTTTCCGTCCTTATTTGTTTTCGGCATGCCTCGTGTTGAATGGAACATGGTAATTACGGTCATATTTGTTACACTCTTACTTCTAACAAATATGTTAGCAAGTATTCGCGTTGTACAAAAGGTTGTCTCTAAATATGAAGAAAATGCTGCATCAGATCGTTTTAAACAAGCCGGCATTATAACAGGAATCAACCAATTGCTAGGCGGCCTGTTTTCAGCTATTGGGCCTGTCGCTATTTCTGGATCAGCAGGTTTTATTGCAACGACTAATATTTATAAACGTCTCCCTTTTATATTAGGATCAAGCTTTATTATTGTCGTTAGTATATTCCCAAAGATTACTTCATTCTTTGCAGCAATCCCTGTTGCAGTTGGTTATGCCGCTATTTATCCTGTATTCGCAAGCATGATTGGCCTCGCCTTTCGAGAATACGAAACTGTCCAGGATAAAGAACAATTATTTAAAGTAGCCGGTCTTTCAATCTTCACAGGAGTCGGAGTTATGTTTGTTCCAGCAGGAGCATATTCCACACTTCCACCATTTCTAGCATCGTTTTTAAGTAACGGTCTCGTTCTTGGATCTGTAATGGCCATTTTGCTAGAAATACTATTTTCTCGTTCCACAGCAAAACAAATATCGTAAATTGGAAAACTTCCATTATTGCACTCTACCTTTAGAGTTGTTACGATAAAATCAAACTTGAATCATTGGGGTTTTATCCATCCCCAATGATTATTAACCGATATTATGAGCAACACACTCATAATGATTTATCTATTTCTTTTCAAAGAGGTTTGATGTCTTACTATTATTCCTCAACATCTTCATGAACATGTATTTTGATTTCAATTAAAGAAAGGAATTTTCTATATGACTTATAAAATGATTGTTTTAGATTTAGATGATACTTTATTACGTGATGACCATACTATTTCACCTCGTACGAAAGAAGCGTTAATGACTGCACAAGAGCAAGGGGTAAAGGTTGTACTTGCTTCTGGACGTCCAACGTTTGGTATGCGCAATGTAGCCAAAGAACTTCGCTTAGAAGAATACGGCAGTTTCATTCTATCTTTTAATGGCGCAAAAATTATTAACTGTAAAACAAACGAAGAAATCTTTAGTAGTACACTATCTCCTGAAATCGTTCACAACCTATTTGAAATTAGTAAAACTGAAGATGTATGGATTCATACTTATATGGGCGATGATATCGTAACGGAAGAAAATAATCCTTATACTGAAATTGAGGGCGATATTACTGGTATGCCAATTGTTGTAGTAGATGACTTTAAAGCCGCAGTTAAAGAGCCTGTAGTAAAAGTATTAATGAATAAAGAAGCTGAACGCCTTGTTGAAGTTGAAAAGAAACTTCAACAACAACTAGAAGGCCAATTAAGCGTGATGCGTTCGAAACCATTCTTCTTAGAATTTACTGAAGCCGGTGTTACAAAAGGAACGAGCTTAAACAAACTGATTCAAAAGCTTGGCATTAAGCGTGAAGAAGTTATCGCAATGGGCGATAGCTATAACGACCAAGCAATGATTGAATTTGCTGGTCTTGGCGTTGCAATGGGCAATGCACCTGATGATATTAAAGAAATTGCAAACTACGTAACAGATACAAATATGAATGATGGTGTTGCAAAAGTTGTAGAGAAATTCGTTTTAAAAACGGATGTACTTGTTTAATATTTTCATTCACAAAACCTATTTGAAGTCAAATACTTCAAATAGGTTTTTATTTAAATTCTCATGCTTTTGTGACTATATTTTGAACTTTGCACTATTCTCGTAGTGTAAACTTTCTTTTTGTATATAATGAAACAAAATAGACTATTTTATTTTGAAAAAGAATACAAATTTACTATATACAAGCATACGTTAAAGGAGGCTACTTTATGTTATCTACACCAATCGGACGATTAAGAGCAATTGGACTAGTTGAGGGTATTTCTTTCCTATTACTATTATTTGTAGCAATGCCATTGAAATATTTCGCAGGATTTGCAACAGCTGTTAAAATTACAGGCATGGCTCATGGTGTTCTGTTTATTCTATTCATCTTTGCAGTAATTCAAGTAACAATCGTACACCGTAAATCAATTTTATGGGCACTTGGAGCATTTGTTTCATCAGTTATCCCATTTGGTACTTTTGTACTAGATGCAAAATTAAAGAACGAACAACAATAATAAAAAGGTAGTTAACGACTGTTAACTACCTTTTCTATTTATAAATTTGGAATTTCCCAATCAATTTCTCTTTCTCCCATATTAGCTAAAATCGTATTTACTTTAGAGTATGGCTTACTACCAAAGAAACCACGTCTTGCCGATAATGGGCTTGGATGTACAGATTCGATAATATGATGATTCGGATTCGTAATTAACTTCTTCTTCGCCTGCGCATGGCGCCCCCACAATATGAAAACAACTGGCTTTGCACGTTCGTTCAACAGTTCAATCACACGATCTGTGAAGTGCTCCCATCCTTTTCCCTTATGAGAATTTGCTTCGCCTTGACGAACTGTTAATACGGTATTTAGTAGTAATACTCCTTGTTCCGCCCATTTTACTAAATAACCGTTATTCGGGATTTCATAACCATATTCATCTCGAAGTTCTTTATACATATTTAACAATGATGGTGGTGTTTTAACATCAGGTTGTACAGAAAAACTTAAACCATGCGCTTGATTCGGTCCATGATATGGATCTTGTCCTAAAATAACAACCTTTGTATTTTCATAACTTGTATACTGAAGAGCGTTAAAAATATCTTCTACCTTCGGATAAACAACATGCGTGCTGTACTCTTCTGTCAAAAAACTGGATAGAGTACGATAATACTCTTTCTCAAATTCTGGTGCCAATAATGGTCCCCAATCATTCTTTAAAACATTTTCCATACTGTCACTTCCTGTCTAATTAATTCAACATATCCTGTTTTGTAAATACTAAGAACGAAATAATAAGGGAAACAACTGCCCAAACAGTTAAATTCATCAAAGAAAATCCCATTGATAAGCCTTGTAATGCAGGTAATTTTCCTGATAAATAATCCGTTAATGATAAATTCACGCTAAAAATATATTTCGCACCTTCCCAAGATGTTGCGAACGAGCTTAAGATACCGCCTGCAATTAATGCAGCTAGCATAACGCCCATACCAGCTGGTGTATTACGAATTAAAACAGAGACCATAAATGATATAGTTCCGACAACGATAGCAACAAACCAGGCTAGTCCATACGCCATTAAGATGTATTGCCACTGCGGAATCAGATGCACAAAGTTCGTATTTAACGTTTCCTTATCAATGACGAATCCTGTTAAAACAGGTAAATTCCATCCCGAGTATCCAAATACAAGCCCTGATAATATGTAAGCAAACAAACCTACAAGAAACAGTATGAGCGAAATGAAAAATAACATCGTCACGTATTTACTAAGGAGTATTTTCCAGCGCCGAATCGGCCGCGTAAGTAACATCTTCATTGTCCCATCACTTCGTTCTCCTGAAACGATATCAATAGCGACAATCATTACGAGAAGCGGAATAAACAATGTAATTCCTTGTTCAATAAATGCTCTGACAAAAGTCGGTGCACCCGGTGCCATCGGGTTAATATCATGATCTAAATAATATTGTTGTTGCTCAACTCTCACCTTTAACCAATCACGCCATTCTTCTGGCAACCTAGAATTGTTCAACCGGTTCTGAGAATCAACAATTTGCTGTTGCAATGAAACCTTCCAATCAGTTGTACCGAGTCTTTTTTGTGTCGTTTCTATTTCACGATACTGCGCGTACACAAAAAGCGGGATCAAGATTGCTAAAATAAGCATGACAACAAAAATACGTTTCTTACGGTAAATCTTTTCTGATTCATTTAAAACTAGATTCGCAAATTCACGCATGCTGCTCACCCCTTGTGAGTTCAATAAATAAATCTTCTAGCGTAAATACAAGCTCCTTAACGCTATGTACATCTATTTCATTTTCTACAAATTTTTTATTCCAACTACTTATAGATGCAATATCCATGCGGCATAGTAATCGCTCGCCTTTTACACTCACTTCTCTTATTTCCTCGGCCGCTTCTAGCATATCTTTCGCCTTAGAAATTGGTGTAACAATCCATTCTACACGATCACTTGCTGTTTTAATTAATTCTTCAATTTTGGCAACTGTTATCATCTTTCCTTTATGAATAATAGCAACGCGATCGCATATCATTTGCACTTCACTTAGCAAGTGACTTGAAATAAACACGCTCATATTTTCTTCTTTCACAAGCTTATGTATAAATTCCCTAAGTTCTCTAATCCCTGCTGGATCTAAACCATTCGTTGGCTCATCTAATATAAGCAATTTAGGATTCCCAAGGAGCGCCTGTGCAATTCCAAGGCGTTGTTTCATACCAAGTGAGTACGTTTTTACCTTGTCATGAATTCTTTCATCTAAATGAACCATTTCAGCAATTTCAATAATACGTTCATCTGATATATCACCTAACATACGAGCAAATTGCTTTAAATTTTCCCATCCTGTTAAATATGTATACAACTCTGGGTTTTCAACGATACTCCCAATTTGACGCATCGCTTCTCTGAAATTTTCCTTAATCGAATAACCACCGATAGAAATCTTACCTTCTGTCGCCTTAATCAATCCGACTAACATTCGAATGGTAGTCGTCTTTCCAGCACCGTTTGGTCCTAGGAACCCGAACACTTCTCCTTGCTTTACATCAAAGGAAATATTCTCTACAAGAGTCTTGTTTCCAATTACCTTCTTCAAGTCTCGTACGGAAAGTATCGTACGGAAAGTATCGTCGTCATTTTACCCCTCCTTGTTCTAGTTTTAATTTACTTACAACATTTTGAACTAAACGTTCTGCCATATACGTATAACCTACTTCATTCGGATGAAAATGATCAGAGTATAATAAATCTTTCCCGCGGTTTTGGAATAAATCAAATGTCGGTGTAATATACACATTTTTATCGTTTAGCGCTAACTTCTCTAAAGATGCATTCCAGTCCACAACAATGTTTGAAGACCCTTTTAAATCTTCTACATCTTCAAAAGGATTGTATAAACCAAGCCAAAAAATCGGACTATTTTCATTTAATTTACGAATTTCTTCTATAATTTTCTTTGCTTCATTTTGAAACGTTTCTGTATCAGGACGATACGTCTCTAAATCTATTTTCCCGAGCGATTCCCAGCCTGGGAACAAATCATTCCCGCCGATCGTTAACACGATTACATCTGCTTGCTTAATTGAATATTGAGCGCCACTACTTTCAATTTGTTTTAATAAATCGGGCATTTTTGCACCACTAACTGCTAAATTTGTTAATGCAATTTTTTGCTTATAATCTTTTTGTAAATCCTCTTTCATTCGCCCAACATAGCCAATTCCTTCTTTATCACCAACGCCACGCGTTAATGAATCACCTAAACTAACGATTTGTAACGTTCCCGTTTTCTTTTTCTCTTTTGCCACTACATCGGTCTTTTTAATTAAATTTGAAGCTTTCGGATTTAATACATCATTTACACCTGAAACAAAGCCATATGCAAATAAACAGAAAGATGCAATTGTAATGAGTAGAATTACTTTTACTACTTTTGATCTCATATCAAAACCCCTTTTAGCCCTCATAGATTGTCCATAATTATACCAAACGAAATTTTGAAAAGCGATTTTCACACCTTCTCAATTATGTCGTTTCTCTATCTACTAACTCTGGTAATAACTCTATATGCTTCACATCTAATTTCTCTTCATTAATCTTTTCATATAATAATTCAAACGCTTTCACTCCAACGTTTTTACTAGAATGCGAAATCGTCGTTATACCCAATATATCTGCCACCTCTTGATCATCACACCCGATAATCGTAATATCCTCTGGAATACGAACTCCTTGTTTTTTTGCTTCTGTAACCATCCCCGCTGCAATATGGTTACAAGATACAAGGAACGCCGTCGGTTTTACTGACATATGAGCCCATTCTCTAATTACATTGCGTCCATCTTCCACTGTAAAACATCCCTCAAATTTCCAGGTCTCTAACGATGTTACGATACTCTGTTGAAGCGAATCTTCGTACGCCTTCTTTCGTCTTTGGCTATTAACGCTATTACTTCTTCCAATACAATATCCAATACGTGTATGACCGGCATCTATTAAGCTTTTCATCCCACGTGAAAATACTTTGTAGTAATCGATATGGACACTTGAAATATACTTCGAATCTATTTCTTCACACATAACAATCGGGCCGAATTTCGTATATTCTTCAAGCTTCTCCTTACTATTTGTCCGAGAACAAATAATAACCCCATCAAGCTTTTTCATTTTTAACATATTTAAAATTTCTAGTTCTCTTTCTTCGCTATAATTTGTCTGGCAAAGCATCATATTATAATTATTCTTTGCTGTTTCTTTTGATATCCCCTCGATAATAGCACTATAATATTGATCATTTACGTGTGGCAATAAAACGCCAATTACATTCGTTTTTCCTTTCACTAAATGAATTGCATTCACGTTTTGCGTGTAATTTAATTCTTCTATAATTGCTAAAATTTCTTTTCGTTTCTGTTCATTTACGTACGGATGATTATTTAGTACACGTGAAACAGTTGAAACAGATACTCCAGCAAGTTCAGCAATCTTTCTTATATTTGTCATCTCATTTTCCCCTTCTCACAAAAATTCTCCCTTGACCTGGTAAGCTTTCCACAATATATCCTTTCCTAGCAAATACATTTAGAAAGGATATACAACTATGCTTCGATTCAAATTAGAATATATATTTTTCATTGGCGGTTTACTCATTCTTGCCATCGGTATTAATATGATGACAACAATTACTTCCTTTGGACTTAGTCCTTATGATTCCTTCTTTATTGCACTATATCAAAATTTTGGGATAAGCATTGGTTTTTGGATTTTCATGATTAACTTTGCCTTTACACTTATCGTACTCTTTTGGAATAAAAAACAAATTACAATCGGTACAATTGTAACGATGGTTCTTATTTCTCTTTTTGTTGATTGGATTGGTTCCATTACAACTATTATGGACGCTATCCGCTCTCTTCCAAAATATATAACACTTATTTGTGGAAATCTATTCGTTGGAGCTGGAATTGGTCTTTACGTCTCTACAAACCTTTGCGCGGCGCCTCAAGAAGCTTTCGTTTTAACGGTTGCTGAAAAGAAAAAATGGACGTTTAGAAGAACAGAGATTTCATTAGCCTTTTTATTTTTAACGTTAAGCTTTTTATTAGATGGACCTATCTATTTTGGAACAATCATCTTATCCTTTACAACAGGCTGGATTATCCAAGCATTTATTCAAGTTGGTACGCAGATTTTAAATAGAAAAGAGCCTATTAAGCAAGCTGCTTAATAGGCTCTTTCTGTTTTATGGTAAGAGATACTACTTAGCATCCCCTTCAATTCGATAGTTCGCTTTCAAACAATCGATTTCTTCATACCCTTGCAACGTATGTAGAATATAATCATAATCAGCAAGAGACGCACGATGCGTTACAATTACAATTTCAGCCTTTCCTTTCTCTTCAAGCGGCATTTGAATAATCTTTTCAAAGCTAACGCCACGCTCAGAGAACAATGAAGTAATTTTTGCAAATACACCAATTTCGTCTTTTACATGAAGTCTTAAAAACTTTTTCACGACAATTTCGTCTGGCTCTTTTAATACTTTTTGATATTGTGGGACTACAGCACTATTTCCTGTTACCCCTAATCTAATATTTTGCATTACAGCAACTAAATCCGAAACAACAGCTGTCGCTGTCGGTAAACTTCCTGCGCCTGGTCCATAAAACATCGTTTCTCCAACTGCTTCACCGTACACATACACAGCGTTATATTCATTTTGTACTGCCGCAAGAGGATGTGTATTTGGAAGTAAAGTTGGTTCAACTGTAACCTCCAATTTTTCACCATCTCGTTTTGCAAGACCGATTAATTTAATTGTATAACCTAAGCTCTTACTGTATTCAATATCTTCCTCTGTAATAGAGGTAATCCCTTTTACTTTCACATCTCCAAGTTCTACATTTGTAGAGAAACCGAGAGTAGCTAAAATCGTCATTTTTCTTGCTGCATCTAAACCTTCTACGTCTGATGTTGGATCTGCTTCTGCAAATCCAAGTTGTTGGGCTTCTTTTAACACGTCGTTATATGCTCTCCCTTCGTCTGACATTTTCGTCAAAATAAAATTTGTCGTTCCATTTACAATTCCCATTACTTTCGTAATAAGATCTGAAGAAAGTCCTTCTACGATACTGCGTAAAATTGGAATTCCTCCTGCCACACTCGCCTCATAGAATAAATCAGCCTTATTATCTTTTGCTGTCGCTAATAATTCAGCTCCATGTAATGCCATTAAGTCTTTATTTGCAGTTACAACATGCTTTCCGCTTTTTAAAGCTTGTAAAATATATGATTTTGCATCATCAATGCCACCCATCACTTCGATGACAACATCAATATTTGGATTATCTAAAATTTCATTTGCATCTTGTGTTAATAGAGTAGAAGGTACCTCTACCTCTCTCTCTTTCTCAATGTTTTGCACTAATACTTTCGTTACCTTCACTGGACAACCTACTTGGTGTATGAGTCGTTCTTGATGATCCGTAATAATACGAACCACACCACTGCCAACTGTCCCAAGACCTAATAACCCAACTTGAATTTCTTTCATAGTACTGTCCACCCCTCAAAAATTGTGTTTAGATGAAATTATATGAGTAAAAAATCTGAAAAACAATGTATTTTGAACATTCAGAAAAATATAAGTTAATCTTTACAAGGAAAACGTTGCCACGTGTTACACAATCTTTCTTTACAATATATAAGGGGTTTCTTGATACACGTAATAATTCAACCAATTAGAAAACAATAAATTACCATGACTCCTCCACCTAACAAGCGGCTTTTCATCTGGATTATTATGTTTAAAATAGTTTTTTGGCACATCAATATTTAATCCCTTGTCACGATCTCGTTCGTATTCTTGTTTTAACGTCTCACAACTATATTCGCTATGTCCAAGGGCAAAAACTTGCCTTCCTTCTGGCCCAATAACAAGGTGAACACCTGCTTCTTCAGAGTTTGCTAACAATGTTAATTCTTTCACTTCTCTAATATCATTCTCTCGTACTTCTGTATGACGAGAATGCGGAGCAAAAAACAATTCATCAAATCCTTGTAACAATTTCACATGTTGCTCGCAAACCTCATGTTCAAATACACCGAACATTTTTTCCTTAAGGGGATACTTTGGAACACCATAATGATAGTACAAGCCAGCCTGTGCCCCCCAGCAAATATGGAGCGTAGATGTTACATTCGTTTTTGAATACTCCATAATACGTTTAAGCTCTTCCCAATAATCTACTTCTTCAAAAGAAAGAGTTTCAACTGGTGCTCCTGTAATAATGAGCCCATCAAATTTTTCATTTTCAATATCACGAAACGTTTTATAAAAGCTCGTTAAATGGTCCTGCGCTACATTACGAGACAGATGTGATTCCATATGAAGTAAATGAACATCTAATTGCAACGGTGTGTTTCCAATTAAGCGAAGTAATTGTGCTTCTGTGTCTTGCTTCGTTGGCATTAAATTTAATATAGCAATTTTCAAAGCACGTATATCTTGTGTTTCTGCTCGCTCCTTCGTCATTACAAAAATATTTTCTTTTTGCAACACTTTGCGAGCCGGTAAATCTTTATCAATTATGATCGGCATGTGTTTTGCCTCCAACTAGAGCTGCTTCCAAATCTGCAATAATATCAGAAACATCTTCTATACCAACCGATAAACGAATTAAATCAGATGTAACACCAGCTAAACGCTGATCTTCAGCATTTAATTGTCTATGCGTCGTACTAGCGGGATGTATAACGCAAGTTCGTGCATCAGCTACGTGCGTTACAAGAGTTGCTAGTTTTACATTTGCGATAAATTCTTTTGCTGCTTCTAATCCCCCTTTAATACCAAATGTTAAAACCCCACTAGCACCTTTTTTCAAATACTTTTGTGCTAACGAGTAATTTTCATTACTATCTAATCCCGGATAATTCACCCATTCAATACGTTCATGATTAGCAAGCCACTTAGCAACTGCCAGAGCATTTTCGCTATGACGCTCCATTCGTAAATGCAAAGTCTCTAAGCCAATATTGCTAATATATGCATTGAATGGGCTCATACAATTTCCATAATCTCTTAATAGTTGAACACGTGCTTTCACAATATATGCTGCTGCACCAAAGTTTTGAACGTAACTTACACCGTGATAACTTGGATCTGGTTCAACAAGCTCAGGATATTTTCCATTTGTCCAATCAAAATTTCCACCGTCAATTACAATACCGCCTAAAGAGCTCGCATGCCCATCGATATATTTAGTCGTAGAATGAACAATAATATTTGCCCCATATTCAAACGCTTGGCATAAATAAGGAGTTGCTAATGTATTATCAACGATAAAAGGTACCTCTAATTCTTTAGCGGCAGCTGAAAATTCTTTGAAATTTAAAACATTCATCGCTGGATTTCCTAATGATTCTGCATAGATAAGTTTCGTCTTATCGTTAGCAAGTGCCGTAATTTCATCTGCCGTTAAATTTGGATTAAAGAACGTAACATCAATGCCAAGCTTACGTAAACTCACCCCAAATAAATTAAACGTTCCCCCGTAAACAGTTGAAGAGCAAAGTAAATGATCCCCACTACTACAAATATTTAAAACTGCGAGCATAATAGCTGCTTGCCCAGAAGCCGTTGCAACAGCTCCTACACCGCCTTCTAAATCTGATAACTTCTGCTCAAATGCGGCTAGAGTAGGGTTTCCAATACGCGTATAAATATATCCTTCTGCCTCTAAGTTAAATAGAGCTGCTAAATCATCCGAAGTATCGTATTTATACGTTGTGCTTTGATAAAGTGGTAAAACACGTGGTTCACCATTCTTTGGCGTATAGCCACCTTGCACACAAATCGTTCCTTTTCCCCATGATTCTCCCATCTCTCATTCTCCTTTCTTTTATACAAAATAAAAAACTGCCCCTTTCCTGAAAACAAGAAAGGAGCAGTTTGAAAACACGCTCTAAAGGCTCTTTCTTATCTCTCAGGATTACTACCTGCAGGATTTGGCACAATTCCGTTATACGGCTGTTGCCAAGGTTTCATCGGGCCTGTCCCTCCACCTTTTCTTGATAAGACTATGCAATTACCGTTGATTTTATAGCAATAATTTCCTAATGTCAAACAGTTTTTCTGAATGTTCTAAAATAAATGTTAACAGTTTCATATAAAGCAACAAAAGAAATATATTCTAGTCTATTTCAAAAAAGACCTTTAAAAAACTCAAATCAGTCTATAAAATTAAATAAGTAATTTAACCTATAAATTCAAATTCTCTAAAATTCAGCCTATATGTTGAATAGGCGGTCCTCTCAAAAAGATACTATATATATTCAATCCATTTTCCACTAGTATATTTCACTTTTTCCCTACTGAGATTTACATAACGGAGGTATAACATGACAAATAAAAAAGATATGCAGTACATACTTACTCTATATGGCATTCTTCTAGGATCTATAGTAGGAGCTACAGTCTGGTTATTTTTAGTCACAATAAATATTGGAATCCACTTTATTTGGGGATACTTGCCTGAAGTTCTCTCTTATCCCTCTTATTACACCCTTTGCGTAACAATAATTGGCGGGGTCCTCGTTGGTCTATCACAAAAATATTTCGGTATATATCCACGCCTTATGCCTGAAGTGATGACTGAATATAAAAAAACTGGTCGAATCGAATATCGCTTTGTCCATCAGGCTACTTTAACAGCGATTATTGTTTTAATTTTCGGAGCTAGTCTTGGTCCAGAAGCCGCACTAGTTGGAATTATAGGCGGACTGTGCACATGGGTAGGGGATCGCTTTAAATTTGCCTTAAAGGGTATGAATGAGCTAACCGAGATTGGAATTGGCGCTACTTTAAGTGTCATTTTTAACGCACCATTATTCGGTTATTTAGCACCGAATGAAAATGAGGGGGAACAAATTGCTGCTTTTTCTAAAGGAAAAAAGGCAATTGTATACTTAGCTACTACTTTCGCAGGTTTTTCTGTTTATTTACTACTGAGTAAACTCGATAATCGTGGATCCTTTATTGTTGATTTCGGGGAAGGTGCACTTTCTTTCAATGAATGGATCGCATTTCTTCCACTTGCTAGTATCGGTGCTATAGTTGGTTTCTTTTATTTCAAGTTAGAATTCACATTAGAGAAGTTAATTCACCCTTTTAGGGAATACAAGCTGACACTCGGAATTATCGGTGGCATTTTATTAGGAATTGCAGGAACTTTTCTTCCGTACACATTATTTTCAGGGGAACATCAATTAAAAGAGTTAGTTGTTGAATGGAGCCATTTATCTTTTTGGATACTACTTCTTTCAGGGATTTTAAAGTTGTGTATTACTGCCGTTTGTTTGAACACAGGGTGGCGGGGTGGACATATATTCCCAATTATATTTTCCGGATCAAGTGTTGGATACGCTATAGCATCTATTCTTCCTATAGATCCAGTAGCGTCCGTTGCTATCGTAACGACAGCAATTTCGAGCTATGCGTTACGAAAGCCAATAGCTATTACATTGCTATTACTTATGTTTTTCCCGCTTAATTTACTATTGCCAATGCTTGGTGCAGCTGCTATTGGGAATGCCTTTCCACTCCCAAAACATAACGAGAATACAAATTAACAAAAATAGACAGTGTAGACGAAAGCTCCACTGTCTATTTTTTTATTACACATGCTGCTTTAATAACGCTTCTAACTCCTCAAAATTATGCACTTCATATGTCGGTATAATCCCACTATCATTTAATTTCCTTTCTGGATTAAACCAACAAGTATCAATTCCCGCTACATATCCACCTTTAATATCAGCGCTTAATGAATCACCAATAATCAGCCCTTCTTCAGGTGCAAAGTTAGGAATCCGTTCAAAAACATAATCAAAATACTCTTTCATCGGCTTTTGAAAACCTGTATCTTCTGAAACAAAAACATCTTTAAACAATGAATGTAACCCTGCATTACGCAAACGTTTATCTTGCGTCTTAGAAACACCATTTGTCACTATATACAACTCATACTCCCCTTGAATTTGATTTATAAATTCAAACGCACCTTGCATGAGTTGATTTCCTTCTTCTAAGTAGTTACGGTAATTATTTTCGAATAATATTCCGTCTACTTCTTCTCCATACTCTTGAAACAACAGAGAGAATCGTGTATTTATAACTTCATTGCGTGATAGTTCACCTTTTTCAAAAGCATCCCAAAGACCTTTATTTATTTTTTTATAACGAGCCTCTATCTCGTCTGTTAAAGAGATTCCCTTCTCTTCAAAAAGCACTCGTAAAGCCATTTTTTCAGCCTTTTGGAAATCTAATAATGTATCATCTACATCAAATAGCAATGTTTTATATTTTTTCATAAATTCATCACACTCTCTTTTCTACAAAAACAAATTTACATAAATCGTATCATTCCTTCTTGTAAAGATAATAGGAGATATCTCATACTATACATAGGGGTGAAAATATGAAAATCAGCAAAAATGAGGAAGAAATTTATCAATACATGCAAATCCATCAATTCCATACCCTATTTTCATTTCATGTCTTGCCATATGTAGAGCTGCATTCTTTTCAAACGAAAGAGATGATATGTAGCGAAGGAAATGCTCTCCCTTATCTCTATTACTTAATTTCTGGGAAGGCAAAAATATATATGAGTCATAAAAACGGGAAGGTTTCATTAATTAATTTTATTCAAGCACCATCATTTATCGGGGAATTAGGATTAATAGGAGTAGAAAATATTACTAAGTCCGTTGAAGTACTAGAAGATTGTGTTTGTTTGGCACTTCCTCTTAAAGATTGTCAGCAACTTTTATTACAAGATGCAACGTTTTTACAGCACTTATGCAAATTTATTGGAGAAAAGACAATTACTCGCACTGAAAATTACGCAAAAAACTATAGTTATCCTTTTGAAAATCGATTAGCTGCTTTTATTTTATTAACAGAACAAAATAATTGTTATATAGAAAAGCATACTGAGGCCTCGGAATATTTAAATGTCAGCTACCGTCATCTTTTATATGTATTAAATCAGTTTTGCCAACAAAATTACTTAAAAAAAGACGGAAGAACCTATTACATACGAGATCGAATTCAATTAAAAAAACTTGCTGATGAACTAAAAATATAAAAAAAGCAGCATTAACGTTTACATGTTAATGCTGCTTTTTCGAGTGACGATTATAATTTTAATTAAAATTTACTTGCTACTTTAGCTGCTTCTTCAAGACCTGTAGCAATGATTTCTTCTGCTTTATCTGGGAATTGGTTATGTCCTTCAATAATTACTGTTTCCATGTTTGTTGCGCCGAAGAAGCCCATCATACTTGCTACATATTTAACAGCCATTTCTACCTCAGCTGCTGGACCTTCTGAATATACGCCGCCTCGTGCATTTAATAATGCAATCTTCTTATCACCGATTAGGCCAACTGGACCCTCTGGCGTGTATTTGAACGTTTTACCAGCACGGTTTAAATAATCAATATATGTGTGTAGCACCGCTGGAATCGTTAAGTTCCATAATGGGAAGCCGAAAACAACTTTATCAGCTTCTAGGAATTGATTTAAATACTTATCAGCAACTGCTACTGCTTTTGCCTCTTCTTCTGTTAAATCAAATCCTTTACCTGCCTTGAATGTACCATTGATCATGTCTACACCTACATATGGTAATTCTTCTTTATATAAATCCAGTTCTACTACTGTATCATTTGGGTGTGCTTCTTTATAGTTTGCTAAAAATGCCTCATATAATTTTACACTAACTGCTTGTTCCGCTGGACGGTTGTTTGCTTTAACGAATAAAACTGTCGCCATTATTTCTTCCTCCTAGTACTCACTCTTATGTTGTTATATGCTTTCAAAAAAGGTATCCCTTGTAATTGTTGTTTTGTTGCTTACAAACATATTTTATCTTTATATCAAGACAATTTCGTCCTCACATAGACGTATTTTTCCATAAAAAAAGTCCACCTTCTAAAGGCGAACTAGGTCTTACGACTTTTGTCTTATACAATCCCATTTTTCACTGCATATAACGCCGCTTGCGTACGATCGGATAAATTTAATTTACTCAAAATGCTACTTACATGCGCCTTAACCGTCTTTTCTGTAATAACTAAAACAGATGCAATTTCCTTATTGCTCATCCCTTTTGCTAATAGTTGCAACACCTCATTTTCTCTCGCTGTTAGCACATCCACTTGAATAGAAGGTTCTTCTTCCTTTTCTTCTACAGGTAATGTTTGAGAGAGAAGAGCATTTGCTATATCCGGATGTAATTGAATATTACCTTTATATGCACTTCGAATAGCCTCAACAAGCTGATCCGGTTCTACATCTTTTAAAATATACCCACTTGCTCCAGCCCTTAATGCAGGTAACACATGCGCCTGATCAGAAAAGCTAGTTAACACAATTACTTTCACATTTGGATACTCTTTTTTAATATATGCCGTCGCCTCAACACCATCCATTTCAGGCATATATAAATCCATTAATATAACATCAGGATTTGTTTCTCCTACTTTCACTAACGCTTCTTTCCCATTATTCGCTTCTCCAACTAAATCTAAATCTTCCTGTGTACTTAAGAAAAACGCTAATCCTTTTAAAACAACTGTATGATCATCAACTAACAATACTTTTATTTTCACAAACTTCCCTCATTTTCACATCATAATGGTACATTTACTTTTACGCTCGTTCGTTTATTACTACTTACAATTTTAATTGTTCCACCAACTAATTCTACTCTTTCACGCATCGTAGTCATACCTAGTGATTTCTTTTCTTTTATATTCTTTTCCACAAAGCCCTTTCCTTGATCAACTATTTCTAATGATACATTTTTCTCATTCACTGTAAAATAAATCGTCGCTTCTTTTACACCTGCATGCTTACTTACATTGTTCAGTGCTTCTTGGCCAATGCGCCATAAAGCTTCTTCTACTACACGAGGTAAATCACGAACACCCGTAACTTGCTCCCTAATTTTCAGTCCCAAATTTTCACCGTACTGCTTTAGAGCTGGCAATAATCCTTTTTCTAATCCTGCCGGACGAAGCTGCCAAATTAATGTCCTCATTTCTTTCAAAGCTCCTTGTGCAAGTTCACGCATCTCATGCAAAGATTGATCTACCTTTTCATTTTTACCTTTTAAAACTGCCTCGGCGCCTTTTGTCATGAAGGTTAATGAAAATAATTTTTGCGAAACAGAATCATGTAAATCTCTTGCTAATCGGTTTCTTTCTTCCATTCGTACAAGTTCACGGCGCTGCTCGTTTAACCTCAAATTCTCTATTATTAACGAAACATGGTTTGATAGCGCTTGAATTACATCTATTGTATTAGCATCAAACTCTCCATTATTCAAGCTAACACATAAAACACCAAATATATGGTTTTGAATATGTATTGGCGTAGCAATAACAGTTTGATTTAGATGCACATTATGCCCTATTTGATGTTTTATTAGAACTGGTTCATCTTGCTCTAACGCCTTGTTGGCCGCCTCTTTTACATCCTCTTGTAACTCTTCCTGAACGTAAGACGCTCGCAGAGATAATTCTTTTTCCTCCCTAATAAAAAGCGCTACTTGATTCCATTGAAATACTTCACCTACGTGATTTACCACCTTTTCAGGTAATACATTAAACTTATGAATCGTTTTTAAATCTTGAATGAAACGCTCTAATTTCACATAATAATGTGCTCTTCTTTTTTCATTTTCATATAATTTTGTTCGCTTTAAAGCCGTACCAATTTGGAAAGCAACCGATTGGAGTAATACTAATTCTTCTTCCGAAAAATGTGTTTTACCCGGACTTGCAACATTTAACAACCCAAATTTTTCTCCTCCAGCTTTTAAAGGAACCGTAGCATGATGAAGAATGCCCTCCGTATCTCCCCAATTATATTCAATTGCATTATTAATTCTTTTGCATTCAATAATATTAACGGCTCTCTCTAATTTTCCATCTACAAAACCTCGTAAACACCAACACTCACCTTCGCACATCGGGCGTTTATTTTCATATGTAAGTGCCTCTGGTAATTGGTAATCAATCAACTTCGTATACTTCCCATTTTCATCCGCAAGAAAAATCCATCCTGTCGCTAAGCCTGTTACACTTAGTAATTTCTCTAAGACAGCTTGCAATACATGATATGTATCATTTGATGTATTTAATGTTTCTGCAATTTCCTTTAATATAACTAATTCATTTGTACGATTATCTCGAAACATACTCAGTCTCCTGCATACAAGATTTTAAATAGCTCTTAAAATAAATCATCTACTTTTCACTTTGTACTTATTCGTAACATTGATATAATGGTGAAAACATAGTTTTCATTATATCACTTGAGGGGGCTTTCATAATGACATTAAATAAAGCACTTACTATCGCTGGTTCTGACACAAGTGGCGGTGCTGGTATACAAGCAGATTTAAAAACATTCCAAGAACTTGGCGTATACGGAATGACATCTCTTACAACAATCGTAACGATGGATCCACATAACGGTTGGGCACATAACGTATTTCCAATCCCAGCTTCTACATTAAAACCACAATTAGAAACAACAATTGAAGGTGTTGGCGTAGACGCTTTAAAAACAGGTATGCTTGGATCAGTAGAAATTATCGAAATGGTTGCAGAAACAATTGAAAAGCACAACTTCAAAAATGTAGTAGTTGACCCTGTTATGGTATGTAAAGGTGCAGATGAAGCATTACATCCTGAAACGAACGATTGCTTACGTGACGTTCTTGTGCCAAAGGCATTAGTTGTAACGCCAAACTTATTTGAAGCTTACCAATTAAGCGGTGTGAAAATTAATTCTCTTGAGGACATGAAAGAAGCAGCGAAGAAAATCCACGCTTTAGGTGCCAAATACGTACTAATTAAAGGCGGAAGCAAACTTGGTACGGAAACTGCAATCGACGTCCTATATGATGGAGAAACATTCGATCTTCTAGAATCAGAAAAAATCGATACAACCAATACACACGGTGCAGGTTGTACATATTCTGCTGCAATTACAGCAGAACTTGCAAAAGGAAAACCTGTGAAAGAAGCAGTAAAAACTGCTAAAGAATTCATCACAGCTGCTATTCGTTACTCATTCAAAATTAACGAATACGTAGGTCCAACTCACCATGGTGCATATCGTAAATTCGTTGTATCAAAAGAACTTGTCTAATATATAAATAAAAACACTCACAAGGTTCATACATTGACTCTGTGAGTGTTTTTTATAAGCTTTATGTCTTCTGGTCATCTTATCTTTAAGATGCAGAGCTGACCTTATTTCTACCATTTCGTTTCGAGTAGTATAACGCATCATCCGCCGCTTGAATAAATTGCTCTGATGACCCTTCATACTCTGAAACCCCTACCGAAACCGTAATTTTTATTTTTGTTCCATCTAACAATTGAAATGGGTGACTTTCAACAGCTGTACGAATTTGCTCGCCCATACAAATTCCGTAAGCTAATCCCTTATTCGGTATCAAAAGCGCAAACTCCTCTCCCCCCTTTCGAAAAGCCAAATCTGGAAATTGTGAAGTTTCTCGTAAAATACATCCTACTTGTTTTAACACTTCGTCCCCTGCAGGATGCCCGTACGTATCATTTACATACTTAAAGTGATCAATATCTATAAGGAGTAAACAAAGCGAATCATTTTTCATGTTCTTATTACTAATATGATGATTCATCTCTAAATCAAACTGCCTTACGTTTCCTAGACCTGTCAATGCATCTATCGTTGCGTATTGTTTCATCTTTTGAAATAACTCATTGGATTGTAAAACATAGTTTGTACTTACGAATGTTATGTAACCTGTAGTAATACTTGAAATTAAATATAGTACAACTACAGATATATCATTAAATAATATATACATCGGTACTATCAAAATAGAAAGGCAGTATACGTGTAACCATACTAACTTTAACGTAATCGAAGTTTGTATTCTTGCAATAAAGATAACACCAATTCCACTTAGTAAAATTGTATAGCAAGCCAATTCGGAAGCTAAAGAGTACTCAGTAAAAATTAGCCGAGTAATTAAAATTATAGTAACTGTTATACTACTAGCTACCGGACCTCCAACTATAATTGCCAAAATAACGGCTAAATAACGTAAATCCAACATAATATCTTCAATGTGTACACCAAAATGCATTAACAGTACACCTAATATTCCAGTAAAAATACCGATTACACACTTCTGCAAAAAAGAGAATTCTTCTTTTAACGGTTTATCCCTTAAAAGCTGACCTCCAACAAAAATAAAGGAAATAATAATTGTTGTATTTACAAATAAGTCCCTTAACATAAAATAATCTCCCTACTTTTCCATCTATCCCCTTCCTCACTTTATTGTATACGAAATCCCTATAATTCCCAAAGTTTTTTGTTTATTTTTTTGCTGTTCCACGTGAAACAGCAAAAAAAATAAAAAGGGCGAAAACTCGCCCTTTTTCATTAACAACAGCGTGATATTTTTCCACCCTTTGCATTAAATCTTGCTTCTTGTGCCTCAGCAAAAAATTGCTTTTGACATACAACCTCTTCTTCAGGATGATGCTTTTTCATATGCTCTACGTATACTTCATAACTTGGTACCCCAACGAGCAAACTAATAAAGCGCTTCCTTTTCCCCCATACTTGCCACAGCTTTTTAAGCATAGTTCCTCGACTCACTTTCATCTCTAGGAATATATGGTGCCTCTTTTAACGGCATTGGCTTATTTCTCAATACTTGTATCCAAATTCGAAGTGCTGAAATTAACACAGCGATTACAACTATCATAAAAATCCCACAAAGCGCTGCATCGATATAATCATTAAAAATAATTTGCTTCATTTGAGCAACATTTTTAGCTGGTGCTAACACTTTCCCTTCATCTAGCGCTCCCTGAAACACCTTTGCGTGAGATAGAAATCCGATTTTAGGATTTTCATGAAATAGCTTTTGATAACCAGCTGTCATTGTTACAATAAGCAATCCCACAGTTGGAATAAGTGTTACCCAAACGTACGCCTTTTTCCCCATTTTGAACAAAATTGTCGTTCCAAGTAATAATGCGATACCCGCTAACATTTGATTTGCAATACCGAAAAGCGGCCATAATGTATTAATTCCACCGAGCGGATCTATTACCCCTTGGTATAGGAAATATCCCCACCCTAATACACATAACGTTGTAGCTATTACATTCGCTAATGTAGAATCTGTTTTCGCAAAAGGCTTATATACATGCCCTAAAATATCTTGAATCATAAATCGTCCTACACGCGTTCCTGCGTCAATCGTTGTTAAAATAAATAGGGCTTCAAAAAGAATGGCAAAATGATACCAGAATGCCATCATCGCCGTCCCACCTATTACTTGTGAGAAAATATATGCCATACCTATTGCTAACGTCGGTGCGCCACCTGTACGTGATAAAATTGTTTGCTCTCCAACATTTACAGCAAGTTCTTTTAGTTCATTTGGTGTAATAGCAAATCCCCATGAAGAAATAACTTGAGCTGCCTGTGATACATCCGTACCAATAAGTGCCGCAGGACTATTAATCGCAAAATAAGTTCCTGGCGTTAATACACAAGCTGCAATCATTGCCATCGCCGCTACAAACGACTCCATTAACATTGCTCCGTAACCGATTGGCTGTGCGTGTCCCTCTTGCTCAATCATTTTTGGAGTTGTACCAGATGAAACGAGAGCATGGAATCCAGAGACCGCACCACAGGCAATCGTAATAAATAAGAACGGGAATAAATTACCGGAGAAAACAGGACCAGTTCCATCAATAAATTGCGAAACTGCTGGCATTTGTAAATTGGGTGCTACAATTAAAATACCAATCGCCAATCCAACGATTGTTCCAACTTTTAAAAATGTACTTAAATAATCACGTGGTGCTAATAGCATCCAAACTGGTAATGCAGATGCAATAAATCCATATACAATAAGCATAATAGCAATTGTTTCACCACTAAATGTGAACATACTTGCAAGTGTTGGATTTTCTGCTACATACTGTCCTCCAACAAGAGATAAAATAAGTAGGATAATACCAATTACTGACCCTTCTCCAACACGACCAGGCCTAATATAGCGCATATAAACTCCCATTAAAATAGCGATAGGAATCGTTGCTGCTATCGTAAACATTCCCCAAGGACTTCCGATCAGTGCCTTTACTACGACTAACGCTAATACTGCTAATAAAATAATCATAATTCCTAAAATACCTATCATTGCAATTAGTCCTGTAACAGGTCCAATCTCATCCTTAATCATTTCTCCTAACGATTTACCATTACGTCTCATCGAAGCAAATAAAATGACAAAATCTTGGACAGCCCCCGCAACAACTACCCCAACAATAATCCAAATGGTCCCTGGTAAATATCCCATTTGTGCTGCTAAAATCGGTCCTACTAAAGGTCCCGCCCCAGCAATCGCTGCAAAGTGATGTCCAAATAATACCCACTTATTTGTCGGAACATAGTCTTTCCCATCGTTTAATGTATGGGCTGGTGTTTGCCGATTATCATCTAAATTAAAAACCTTTCTCGCTATAAATCTACTATAAAAACGATAAGCAACTGCATATACACATACGGCAGCTACTAAGAGCCATACAGCATTAATGGTTTCACCTTGTGATAAAGCTATTACCCCAAAAGCACCTGCTCCTACTGCTGTAATAACGCCCCAAAGTAAGATCGATTTCAATGTCTTCACATACAATTCCCCCAATACTATTTCTTAGTGGAGATTGTACTAAATTTTCTGAATATTTAACTTGAATCCTCCTTATCATGAAGGATTTTCAGTTTATCATGTTAAAATACTCTCATTACCTACTATAATTCAATGTTATTTCGAAGGCGTTTTACATAATTACGACTGACTGGAATCGGTTGCTCATCATACCTATCTAAATACAAATTATACGTGCCATTATAATAAGGTTTCAGTTCTTTTACATATGACATATTAATTAAATAGCTTTTATGCACACGTAAAAAATCATATGCATTTAGCTTATTTTCTAATTCCTGAAGTGTATATGTTGAAATATACTGATTATTCGTTGTGTAAATTGAAACAGTTTTATTTTCTTTATTTTTACTTACATATACGATATCTTCTGGAAGCATATATCGTATACCTTCTTGACTTTCTATCGGTAGTTTCCGCAAATAACTCTTTGCTTTCTCACCTTGTTCTTTACCTATTTTATATAAAAGAAATTGTAAATCTTCTTCACGAAATGGTCGTAATAAATAATAAAATGCTTGGAAACGAAAAGCTGTAATAGATTCCTCTATGTTTTCACCTACAAAAATAAATTTTGTATAGCAATTTATTTCTCGTAATAAACTTGCATATTCAAAACCAGTACCATCTAGTAATTTGGAACTTAAAAAAACAAAGTCTGGTATATGTTTTTTCATCATAAATAAAGATTCTGTTCCTGTCTTTGCTTCAAAACATTCTACATTTCTCATATTTTCAGTGAAATTTTCAGCTAACTCTCTTCTCTCTTCTGCCTCTTCCATGATCAGTAAAATTTTCATTTCTTCAACCACCTAATTCTTTGTCCATATGTCCTGCTGTATACATTCGCTTTTATAAGAAATAATCCCTTTTTCTTACTATACCATTATTTATCTAAAAAAACAGAAAAAAGGAAACCCCTTCGGTTTCCTCTCCCCCTTTATCCTACATTAACTGCCTAGAAAGAGCCGAGTAGTGTAGGGTAATAAACGATCAGGCATACATTTAAAATTTCACTTTATACTAATTCTCGTTGCTTCGTTTCTTGTCCAAGTATTACTACAGCGAATACACCAATTAAAATTGATCCGCAGAAAATCGTAAATATTAATGATAGTGAAGCTTCTGAGGCAACTAAATACCCCACTAATAGTGGTCCAAGAATACCACCAATACGCCCAAACGCTGCTGCCATTCCTGCACCTGTACCACGAATAACGGTTGGATACTGCTCAGGTGTATAGGCGTATAATGCTCCCCAAGCACCTAAGTTAAAGAAGGATAGTAACATACCTGCCACGATTAATACTGTTAATGAATCCGCAACCCCAAACAAATAGGCACTGCAAGCTGTCCCGATTAAATACGTAACCAAAACAAATTTACGACCGAGACGTTCAATAAACCAAGCAGCGGTGAAATACCCTGGAAGTTGAGCTAACGTCATAATAAGTACGTATTGGAAACTTTTTATTAAACTAAACCCTTTTAGCACCATTACACTCGGTAACCAAAGGAACATTCCATAATAGGAAAAGACAACACAAAACCATAGAATCCATAGCATAATTGTTGCTTTACGATATTCCCCAGACCAAACTGATTTTATATTTTCAATAACAGATGGTCTTTTTTCAACTTTTTGGAACCTTGGGGAATCTGGTAAATTCCATCTTAAATATAAAGCATATAGTGCTGGAACTGCACTCAATACCATCGCAATTTCCCAACCATATTTCGGAATAACAAAATACGAGATAAGAGCTGCAATTAACCATCCACCTGCCCAAAAACTTTCTAATAACACAACAATTTTCCCACGCTCATGTGCTTCAACACTCTCTGATACTAGTGTAGAGGCAACCGGAAGCTCTCCGCCAAGCCCCATACCAATTACAAAGCGTAAAACGAGAAACATCGCGAGTGTCGTCGTTAACGCAGTTAAACCACTACCGATAGAAAATAATAATAATGTAATAATAAAGACTGATTTTCGCCCTATTTTATCTGATAGTATCCCAAAAATAAGCGCTCCTACTGCCATACCGATTGAGTTAATACTACCTATCCAGCCCATTTCCTGGCTCGTTAATCCCCAATCCTTTTGCAAGGCTACCATTACAAATGAAAGCATTCCAACATCCATTGCATCAAATAGCCATCCAAGCCCAGCTATACCAAGTAGTTTGCGCTTCGAAATTTCTTTTACCTTACCCACTAGAAGTCCTCCTTACACAGGTGTCTTTACACATCATTTTACATGTGTGAATTGTATAAGTAAAATACTTTTGTGTAAAAAATTTCTCCTTCATCATTCCCAAAAAGTAAAACGTCTATCCCGATTGGTGAGGGCTAATAATCAGTAGGGATGCCTCACTGATTAAAGTTTCAATTTATTAAAAATGAACAAATAAAAAAAGCAGCGATATTTCGCTACTTTTTCGAACGCATTACTTCTTTTAAAAATTCCGCTAATACTAACTGACGACGCCAGCGTGTTGGATTACTGCATAATCTATAAAACCACTCTAAATGAATCGCTTGAATCCATTTTGGTGCACGTTTTACTTCTCCAGCCCATACGTCTAAACTTCCACCCACTCCAACAGCCATTTTCGTTTCTAAACGATGCTTATTGTTTTGGATAAAGTTCTCTTGTCTCGGGAAACCGAGTGCAACAAGTAATAAATCTGGTTTTGCTTCTTGAATGCGAGAAATAATATTCTCTTCGTCTTCTTGTTTAAAATAACCATCTTGTGTACCGGCGATGGATACAGCTGAATATGTCTTTGTTAAATGATCTGCTGCAGCTTGTACAACATGCGGCTTTGCACCTAATAAGAAAACAGATACTGGTTTACTATCTTCTGATAACTTCGCAAGTAAATTACACATTAAATCAAAACCTGCTACACGCTCTTTTAAAGGTTTACCAAGCATACCACTTGCCTTTACAACCCCAATACCATCAGGTGTAATTAAATCTGTATTCAATAATGTTTGATAGAACTTTTCATCCTTTTTTGCGCACATAACAATTTCAGGATTTGCTGTTACTACCTGAAACGTATGAGTTCGTTCCGCTTCTAGTTGTTCTTTTAAATATTGGACCGTTTCATCCATTGTCATTGTAGAAAAAGGAACGCCTAGAATATCAACTGTTTGTACTGCCATAGTTAACTATCCTCTCTATCATTACAAGTTTTTCGCTATTAATTGCTTATATGTTTCTTTTGTATCTTCATATAGTTTTTGAAGTGAGAAGTTCATAGTAGCATGCTCATAAATATGTTTACCCATTGCTGCTAATTCTCCCGTTTTCCACTTATCATACGCTTCTTCTAAAGCTAATGCTAATGCCTTTCCATCACCTGTTGGCACAATCCATCCGTAAGTTTCATCTACGATTAATGGCTCAATTTCTCCAGCCCTAGTCACAATTGATGGTACACGTTGGTTTGCCGCTTCTAATAAAACTAGTGGGAACCCTTCACTATGGGAAGTTAATAAATTTACATGTGACGACGCAAATAATTGTTTTACATCTTGACGATGTCCTAAAAACTCTACTTTATCGTTAATCCCTTTTTCAGTAGCTAATGACTTTAGATTTTCTTCTAATGGGCCATCGCCAACTAACAATACTTTAATTTTCTCTAATTTTGTTTGTTGTAACGCATTGAATAAAACTTCATGTCCTTTGACGGGATGTAATCGTGCTACTTGGATTGCCGTAAATACATCTTCATCAATATTGAACATTTCTTTTTTATTATAGCCTTCTGCTTTTTCCTGATCGTATTCAATTCCATTATAAATAACATGCATCTTGTCATTTGAAATGCCTAATGCTGCCAAGCTTTTTTTCAATCTATTTGTTACAACGAAAAATAAGTCTATATTTTTTAAGGCTTTCAAATTTAATTTCGTAAAAATCCAACCTTTTAAGCCCTGTTTAGTAAAGTCTTGAAATGGATCACTATGAATAGTCGTTACCCATTTTGCCTTTATTCTCTTTTTCATTAAAGAAACATAGAAATTAGCCCTAGGACCATGTGTATGAACTACATCAAATTTTTCTTTATTAATAAATTCACTTATATTCTTTAAAATGGATAAATCATAGCGCGATTTTTGTGAAAACACATGGACTTTTATCCCTAACTCCCTTGCTTCCTTCGCAACAATTCCATCTTCAAATACTGCTAATTCTACTTCACCAGTTGGAAACTGATCGAGAAGTGAAATAATATGTGTTTTCCCTCCCCCATCTTCTGCTCCTGCATTCATATGCAATATTCTCATATTTTTTCCTCCTTTAAATCCTCGCTACGTTTCCATCTATTTTTATTTTACTGTACTAAAAAATAAAAGCTAACAAAAGTTAGCTTTTATTTTTATCATTCAATTTCTAGGTCTACTATTAGATAAGCTAACACCACTACAAAGTAAATTCCAACTCCTGGTGCTGTTAAAATATGTCCTGCAATATAAGCAATACCTAACGCTAACAATAAGCTTGCTGAAATCATTCCATATTTTATATTAAATATGTCCTTAAATCTCGTAGCAAATGCTAGTAGAATTCTTAGCCCGTAATAAATAAATGGAATCATTAGTAATACAAAGCCAATAATCCCGAAATCGTAAAACCAATCATGGAAGTCCATTTCAATTAGTTTTGGATCTGGCTGCTTTTGTTCATTGTATTTAAAGTTACCTGCATAACCCATTCCTAATAACTTTTGTGACATTGGCGCTTCTTTAAAGAACTGCTTATGTCTTTCTTCATATACTTGACGTCCACTGAAAATAAGGTTTTCTTGATTTTCTTTCTTTTGCTCTTTCTCAAGTTCTTTCTTAACTTCCTCTTCTATCTTCGCCTTTTCTTCTGGCTTTTCAACTTTATGATGATTTTCTTCTTTTGCTTTAAGTTCTTGTTCTTTTTTCAACTTATCTTTAATTTCTTGTTCTTTTTGGCCTTGCTGAGCCACATTTTGCTCTGATAAATAATTATTATGAATGCCCATATTTTGTGCTAATGGTGTTTGTTTAAACGTCCCAACTACACCAGCTAATAGGACAATAGCAATTACTGCGTTAAGTGCAAGAGATTTTTTGTTCGGATTTTTTCTATTAAATAATAATTGTAGTACAATGATCCCGATTGCTGCTGCCAACGTAGCACCAATTGAGCCCATTCCTACTTTTGTACCAACTTGAATTAATGAGTAAATCATTAAAAGTGATGGAATCCAATATAAAATATGTTTCCAGCTCTTTGTTTTTTGAATAGAATATAGTACCACAATAGGGAAAATAATAGCTAAGATTGAACCTAGTTCATTCCCTGCATAGAACCAACCTCGAGAACCAACCTTCATCCATTCATAACTACCAAAGTCAGTAGATGTTGAAATAGAAATAACCATAATTGCGTTAATGATTAATGTAGAATATACAATACTATTTCGAACCTTATCACTAATATTAACTTTCGTTTTCAATGATTTTAAAGCTAAAATGTATGATCCCAGCATAATATATATATATAATGCTTTCGCAACGAATTTAACTTCTTCACCAAGTACAATAGGATCCTTAACTAGTTTGTTATTAATAAATCCTATCCCTAAAACGCCGGCTAATAATATAAGATAAATTAAAAACTTTCTATTTTCCTTCTCTTTTGCCTGAATTAAAATGTAAATACCACCAACAGCCATAATAAGGAATCTTACTAAAATTCCAACGGTAGCATTTGACTTTAATAAAGTGATGCTAAGAGACGTTAATAAATCTAAAACAGGCTGTAAAATAATAAAAAAGAGCAAAAAATGCTCAAATCTAACCCTAGCTTGATTTGCTAACATTCCAAGACCTCCATACAAAATCTTAACATTATCTTTTAATCATAATTTATTATCGTTAAAACACACCTAGCAATTATAACATAACTCATATTTAAATTGAGAACTTATTTTTATGCCGAAACTAACCAAATCCAGCTTAAGTAGTGCTAGAAAACATTATCCTTTAGCTATTCTTCCCTATCTCTATAAAAACTATCTAACACTCTTCCACTTATTATCAGCATTATAGTAACATTTGTTAATTTATTTATAAGTATATAAAATTTAATAATTACATACAAACACCCACTCGGCTATCCTACAACTAAAGATTAACCTTGCTTCGTTTTCTCCTAAGCATTTTCAAACGCTTTCTTTATGTATTTTATCCGTTTTTATACATGTAACGAAAAGTAATTGTTATTTCCAATACTTTAGTGTATATTTTTTCTCTGGAACATCTTTAAGAGAAAGGGATTAAGGCCATGTTATTAATCGATATATTTACGTTTCTTGGCATTATCGCCGCTGCCATTTCTGGTACATTAGTTGGTTTAAAAAAAGATTTAGATTTATTTGGTGTCCTTTGTTTAGCTGTAGCTACTGCGCTCGGCGGCGGTATTATTCGTGATATCATGATTGGTAACCTGCCCCCTGTCGCATTTGTAAAACCCATTTACTTTTTCGTAAGTGTATTATCAGCATTATTTACTTGTATGTTTTTTGAGCGTATCAATAAACTTCAAGTCGTTATTATGCTTTCTGATGCTGTTGGATTAGGCGTTTTTACAGCTATTGGTGCAAATGCGGCAATGTCACATCATGTTGACGCCTCATTTCTAGTTGTTTCAATGGGAGTCATTACAGGTATTGGAGGCGGTATTTTGCGTGACATTTGTGCTCAAGATATCCCTTACGTATTCCGAAAAGAGATTTACGCAATCGCTTCTATCTTAGGAGCAATTAGCTTCCTAATCACATACGCTATGGGGGCGCACGTATTAGCTTTCTATGTTTGTTTATTAGTAACATTCGTTATTCGTGTCGTCACTGTAATATATAATGTGCATTTCCCTGTTTTCTTTAAAACACATGCTAAAATTAATAAAGGCCATTAAGAGAATTCTAGATAGAATTCTCTTAATTTATATACTATTCAACGAACTAATATAGAGTAATTATATATAAGCATATATAATTACTCTATATTAGTTTTAAAATTGAAAACGTTTTATATACAGGGGGAAGAATGATGCTTGGGGTTTTCAGAAAAAATATTAATAAAACAAATGCCAGTATAATCGAATTAAGTAAGGACCAACAAATAACTTTTAATGTACCTACTAATTCTGAATTGAAAATTCAAATGGATATGCTACATATTTCAAAAGAAGATTTACAAGTTGTAAAAGTACTACAGCCTTTTATTTATGCAGAAATTGATTGGATTACTGAAAAATTCTATGCCAACATTACAAAACAACCTAATTTAATTACTATTATTGAACGTTACAGCTCTATTCCAAAACTAAAACAAACTTTAAAAACACATATTAAAGAATTATTCAGCGGCAATATGCATGAAGATTTCATTGAACAGCGTGTTAGAATCGCCAAAAGACATGTGCAAATTGGTTTACATCGAAAATGGTATACTGCTGCTTATCAAGAATTATTCCGCTCTATCATGAAGATTTTGCAAACAAAAATAACAACAATCGATGATTTTTCCTATTCTATAAATGTCATAAATAAATTATTCACTCTTGAACAAGAACTTGTTCTTGCAGCTTATGAATCTGAATATGAAAGAATGCAAAAAGAGCATGAGAAAGAAAAAGAACTAACTGCTATGACAATTACGCATATTGCAACAGAACTAGCTGCTGTATCTGAAAAGACAAGCTCTTCTATTCAAAAACTAACCGCTAAGTCTGAAACTATTGTAGAGATTGCTAAAACAGGTACATCATTAGCTACAACATCTGAAGAAAAAGCGAATAAAGGGAAAGAACAATTAAACCAGCAAAACAAACGAATGGGATCTATTCAAATGAATATGGAAACGATTATTACAGATACTCATGAACTTCTTGATATTTCTAACAAAATTAACGAAATCATAGATATCGTTAAATCAATCGCGGAGCAAACAAATTTACTCGCACTAAATGCTGCTATCGAGTCTGCACGTGCTGGAGAATTTGGGAAGGGGTTTTCTGTTGTTGCTGGTGAAATCCGAAAATTATCAGAGCAAACGAAAGAATCTATCTTTAACGTTACAAAGCTCGTCGAAAAAACAAATGAACAAATTATCCGTGTCTCGTCTTCCGTAAAACAAATTAGCTCTCTCGTATCAGAAGGAACGGATAGTATGTCGGCAACAGATCGATACTTCCAAGAAATTGTAAAAGATATGTCTAACTCAAAAGAACAGAATAAGAAAATTGAACATGAGCTACAAGCTATTTCACAAGTAATGAAAGGAATTCAAGATGATTCCTCACAAATGGCTCTAACAGCCGATAATTTACAACTAGAACTAAATCGATAAGATAAAGTGAAACTTTAATCAGCCCTCAACAATCGGGCTTTTACAGGCAGTCCGCCCCCACCTAACTTCTTTGCTTTCGCTGATTTTGAGGTGGGGGCTGACTGTCCGGAAAATAGCGGAATAAAATTCAGGTCCGGCATACTTTCCATTTTGCACTGACTACTAAATTTCATCTTCCATCAAAAAAAGAATCCAGAATGGATTCTTTTTATTTTCTGAAAAATATTTTTTGACAATACACATAACTCATATAAACACCAAAGCTCTGCAAAATAAACAATGCCGGCATAATTACATTGTAATATGCCATATCTACTTGGAAAAGCCTTAACAATACGTAGCCACTAATTAAAAATAAGAACAACATATATCCTTCATTTTGTTGTTTCTTAATAAGGAAGTGCAATAGAGCTATAGTCATAAACAATGTTACGGCTATATATATCAGTTTTTCACATTTGAAAAGAATAGAATTTATCCCCTCATCTGAAAACTGATTTATCATCGGTTCTAAAAGTTTAAATCTTTCTCCCTCAATCTCTTTTAACTTTTGATCAATATGCTCTGTGACACTTTGATTTTTCGATATTTTTTCCTCGTGTTTCGTTTTTCCAATTAAGACAGATTGAACATACGTCTCATTCGAAATCGTATATTGTGACAATCCCATTGCCTTAATTCCATAATTCACACCAAAATGAGTACTATAAAATAGAATAAGTATCCCTACCATCTTTAGTAACACTTTTTGTTTCGTTGCTGATTGAGACACTTCAATTAATAATACATATACAGTGATAAAAATAGGAAGAAATAATCCTATCGGGAAAATCATATTACTAAATGCAAATAAAACCGCTGAAAACACCCACATATAAGGATGATCTAACCCTTTATATAAAAGTATGTAACAAGCAAAATAAAATAAAAATATTGCAAGTGACTCAGGAGTTAATACGGAACTCAGCAATATATTTGGAATATATAGAGCATAAAATATAGAAGCAATACGACCGCATTCTTCTCCAAAAACCATTGCCGCAATACGATAAATAAAAAATGCGGTTCCTGCGCAAAATAACACATTAAATAGTTGTAAAGCGAATAATGTATCACCGAATATACGAATGATTACTGACTCATATATAATAAAAGGCAAATGAGTTACAGTCCCTATATTATTACCAATTGCAATCTGCTTTGCAGACTCATACATCACTTTCATATCACCAATTATTGGAGCATCTACAAATAACAGCATACTAAGCCTCACAACTATAGATATACTTATAAGAAAAATAAGAAATTGTTTATCTGTAAAACGATATTGTAGAATTGATGCCACTAACAAAATAAGTATGACGAAAATTGCCAATATGATTGTTACACTTGTTGTACTTCCTCCAAAGAATTGCTTACTTGTCTCAAATGCTACCCAACAACTATAAACGAAAAATGCGAGCATCGCACCGATCGTAATTTTATTGAAGAAAGATGAAAAATTTGTTTGTATATGATTCATATGTCCATTGCACCTCTATTTCCATTCATAACAAAATGATTCTATCATGAATGGGTACACGGCTGATAGGGAATTTCTATGACGAATACATAGTCATTACTTTTTACTTGCAATGTAAGCGAATCCTCTTTTACACTACATTTTAGATAAAATAAATTTTCTTTCAGTTACATGAATACAAATACAGAAGTTTAAATAATCCTCTTTTGGAATACACTTTACTTCATTAAATATCTAATATGAGTACTCCACTTACACATATTATTCTGATTGAAAACAGACTATAGGGGCTGAATATATGGAAAAGAAATTCATGCGAGAATCTAAAGCAATTAAGACAACACGTGTTTTTCCTAACGATTTAAATAATCACCAAACACTTTTTGGAGGGAAATTATTAGCAGAAATTGATAGTATTGCTTCAATTGCGGCTGCAAGACATAGTCGTAAACATTGCGTAACAGCATCTATTGATTCAGTTGATTTTTTAACTCCAATTCACCAAGCTGATTCTGTTTGTTATGAAGCATTTGTGTGTTATACAGGGAAATCTTCAATGGAAGTTTTCGTAAAAGTAATCGCAGAAAATTTATTAGCAGGCGAGCGTAGAATTGCTGCTACTTGCTTCATTACATTTGTGGCTATAAAAGATGGAAAACCTTCGTCCGTACCACAAGTACTACCTGAAACTCAGGAAGAACATTGGTTACACACAACCGGTTTAGAACGCGCGGAAAACCGAAAAAAGGGACGTTTAAAAAGTAAAGAGATGGCTGAAGTTTTAACTTTAAGTAAGCCTTGGAATATTTAACATAATCTTCTCATCATACATGCACAGGTCCTTCCTTGCATGTATTTTTTATTATAAAAAATACTATCGCTTGCTTCATCATAATGCGGAATGGATAGCGCTTCATTAAAAGATATATAAATAATAGTATTGGATATAAAGCAACTTGTAGGCGTAAGTACAATGCTAAAAAGTAGAAAATGTTTCGTTTTATGAGTATCAGCTAATTTTAAGCTCCAATATAATAATCCCAATGAAAAGAATAGAAACTGTCCTTCTGTTAAATTTTCCACAACAATCTCTGGAGGATACACCGCTAATAAGAAAGCACCTATTAATCCTGCAGCGGGATTCAATAAATAAGTACCAATCTTATAAGTTAGTAAAATAATAAGTACTCCTAATAGGATAATAATTAATTTAGCTACAAAAAGGCCTTTATTACCATTTCCAAAAAAGTAAAATACAGTAACTAAAAACACTGGAAAACCTGGCATAATATGAATAGGTGGTTTATCAAGCTCATGATATATTAACATTCCTGTTTCCAATAAAATAGTTTCCATTTTTTGATAACCTATATCTTCGCTAGCTAGAGTCAAATCTGCACCATGTGTTTGTAAAGTTGCAAAACGAAGCGCAAATCGCCTTAACATTTCATATTTCCCCTTAAAATACATAATTTTCAAATTTTATTTATATATTTTCACAAGAAAATATATTCTATTATTGTACTTTGTATACAAAGTACAATAATAGAAAGTTGATTTACAAAGTTTATATGCGTTAAACTGATACAGATGTTCTTGTAATCTTCTTCCTTTCAAAAGGCTTGTATATATGGTGCAAGACATAAAAAATTTGAGGAGATAAAAATTCTATGATGGAACAAAAACAACTTGTTTCTGTTGTCATACCTCTGTATAACACAGAAAAATATATTGAAGACACAATGCAGTCAATACTGGATCAAACATATAAAAACATTGAAATTGTAATTGTAGATGATGGAAGTAAAGATCAATCACCTTCTATCGTAAAAAATCTTGCAGAAAAATATCCGGGGCAAGTAAAATACGTTCACCAAAAAAACCAAGGCGTTTCAGTAGCTCGTAATACAGGGATTGAAAATGCTAGCGGGGAATACGTCGCTTTCCTTGATAGTGATGACTTATGGCATCCAACTAAAATTGAGAAACAAATCGAGAGTATGCATAAAAACAACATGGATGCGTGCTATTGTGGTTATATGAATTTCTACGAAGAAACAGGCGAAAAGGTTGAGCATACAACAAACTTTATTAAAGGTGATATGGCAAAAGCATTCTTAACACACCAAGTTGTTGCTCAAACAAGTACTTGGATTTTCAAACGCTCTATCGCAATGAATCATAATATCCGTTTTACACCAGGATGTAGCTGGGGAGAAGACTTGGAGTTTTTATTTAAACTAATGAGTGTGACAAATGTATGCTATGTCGATGAATATTTAACATATTATAGAATCTTATCCGAAGGAAATCTTTCTTCTAAATATAAAGATTACGAATTAAAAACAACTAAAGAACTGGAAATATTCAATCGTATGAAAGACTGGGTACATAATAAATCTCAAGACTTCATTACGAAAGACCCTCAGTCACTTATTGAGATTCTTGAGACTTATTTATTCCCTTATACGGTTATCAATAATGCTTGTATATACATTAAAGAAAACACTCAATTAAATAATGCCCAAGTTCAATTAATCAAAAAAGATATAAAGAAATATTGCCGTAAAATCTATTCAAAAAACGGAAAGCGTAGTAAAAAACTATATGCAATGCTGTGGTTTGTACGAATTAAATTTCTGTTTTCTTAAACTGAAAATATAGTACTCATCTCTCTTTCCGTAAACAAATCAAATTTACAAATAGGACAAACGAAAAAGGTCCTAAAGAATAGAAAGGTTTTTTCTCATGAAAACAAATAAGATTCTTAAAAATGCCTCCTACCTATTTGTAGGAAATATTACTGTTCGATTTGTACTTGCTATCGCGACGATTCTCTTCGCAAGATACGTTTCTCCTGGTGAGTATGGGATGTTTACAACTGCATTAGCAGTTTCCGCTGTTATTTGTTATTTCACAGATGCAGGTTTGACACATACGTTTATGCGTGAAGGAACGAGAAAGGATGCAAATATTAGCGTACTAATCAGTAGTTATTTACGCATTCGTTTCGTATTAGCTGTCGTAATTTCTGTACTCTTCGCTATTTTTGCTCAGTTCTTCTATACAGATGCCTACTTACGCGCCATGGTATATTGGGTTGTACTACCAACAATGTTTGGAGCAACTTTACAAGGTGTCGGGATGGCTTACTTCCAAGTAACAGAACGTATGCAATTTACAGCCATTATTTCTGTAATACAAGGTGTAACAGCCGCAGCTGCTCTTCTACTAGGAATGTCATTTAAATGGTCACTTATGATGGTCGCTGCCATGTACGGAATATCCAGTCTTGTAACAGGTGTCATCGCCTTTATAATGGTAATTCGCCATACGACAGTTCATAAGGGCTGGGACAAAGGGATTTTAGATCAACTACTGATTTTCACAATCAATGGCATTATCATTATGCTCTTGCCACAGTTAGGGCCTATTATATTAGAAAAAGTTTCAACGTACGAGCAAGTTGGATTCTTTGGAGCTGCTTCTAAAATACCCGCTGTACTTTATCAAATACCCGGTGTAATTGCAGCAGCCTTTTATCCAAAGTTATTTGCTTTTGGAAATGAAAAAAATATTGATGAACATAGAAAACTATCTCTGTTTGAATTAAAGCTTATGTCTTTCTTAGGAATGGGGATTTCTATCCCATTCATCGCTAATCCAAGATTTTGGATTGTTACTTTATTAGGTGAAGAGTATGCCCCAGCTGGTGACGCTCTTGCAATTTTAGCCTTTATGGTCATTTTACAATCTATCAACTACCCACTTGCTGATAATTTAACGACAATTGGTCAACAGTGGAAGCGTGCGACAACGATGGGGATTGGGTTAGCTGTTGCTGTCATAAGTTACATCGTATTAGGTAGCCAATTTGGAATGATGGGAGCAGCTGTAGCTGCTATCCTTACCGAGATTACATTATTAATCGGCTTTACTTTATTCGCTCGTAAAGGCTTTACATTACTATTCAAAGGAACAATATTCAATGCACTAGCATTTATAATCAGTTACGCTCTATATCGTACTGTGTTAATTAACTTACCACCACTAGTAGCTTTAACACTTACTGGTATATTGTACGGCATTATCGGTCTTGCAATTGACCCACAAATACGCAGGTTACTTTTAGGGTTTGTGAATAAAAAGCTAGGCAGATAAACAACAACGAAGCAAGTTTCTCTTCCAAATTATGAGGAGAAACTTGCTTTGTTTACTTATATACATTTTTTGAAATGATAGCATTATATCGAAGAATTTAGTATCATGATTCAAGACACTATTTAGAATTGAACGGAGGACATTATGAGCTTATTAACTGTTGAAAAATTAGGCCATACATTTGGTGATCGTACATTATTTAAAGATGTATCCATGCGCTTACTCGCAGGAGAACATGTTGGATTAGTTGGAGCAAACGGTGTTGGTAAATCAACATTTATGAATATAATTACTGGTGAACTTATCCATGATGAAGGCCGTGTCGAATGGACACCTGGCACAAATTATGGTTACTTAGACCAACATACAATTTTAACACCTGGCCGTACAATTCGTGACGTATTAGCAGATGCATTTTTACCTTTATTTAAAAAAGAAAAAGCTTTAAATGAAGTTACAGAAAAAATGGGAACTGCTACACCTGAAGAATTAGAAGAACTTCTTGAGCAAATGGCGGAAATACAAGATGCTCTTGAAGCAGGCGGTTTCTATTTATTAGATATGAAAATTGAGGAAGCAGCGCGCGGTCTTGGAATTGACGCAATTGGTTTAGATCGTGATGTTGCTGCATTAAGTGGTGGACAACGTACAAAAGTATTACTTGCAAAGTTACTACTTGAGCAACCAGAAGTATTACTATTAGATGAGCCTACCAACTATTTAGACGTTGAACATATTCATTGGTTAACAAATTATTTAAAAGAATATCCACACGCATTCCTATTAATTTCCCATGATACGGAATTTATGAATAAATGTGTCGATGTTATTTTCCATCTAGAATTCACAAAGATGACGCGTTATACAGCGACATATGAAAAATTCCTAGAGCTAGCGGAAATTAATAAAAACCAACATATTAATGCTTATGAAAAACAAAAAGAATTTATAAAAAAACAAGAAGATTTTATTGCGAAGAATAAAGCGCGCTACTCAACGACAGGTCGTGCAAAAAGTCGTCAAAAACAACTCGATCGTATGGAACGTATCGATCGTCCTGAGACGGCGATTAAACCTGAATTCTCGTTTAAAGAAAGTCGCGCAAGTAGCCGATTCGTCTTTGAAGGAGAAAATGTAGAAATTGGATATACACACCCGTTATTACCAAAACTAACAATGACAATTGAACGCGGTGAAAAAATTGCAATCGTCGGATGTAATGGCGTAGGTAAGTCTACACTATTAAAGACGATTTTAGGTAAAATCAAACCCTTAAGCGGAAAAACAAGCCTTGGTGATTTCTTAAACCCATCATACTTCGAACAAGAAGTGAAAGCTGATAATATAACACCGATTGATGATGTTTGGAACACGTTCCCTAGCCTAGACCAACATCAAATACGTGCAATGTTGGCAAAGTGCGGTTTAAAAAACGAACATATTTCTCGTCCTCTAAGCCAATTAAGTGGTGGCGAACAAGCGAAAGTCCGTTTATGTAAGCTAATGGGGGAAGAGAGCAACTGGTTACTATTTGACGAGCCAACAAATCACCTTGATGTTACAGCAAAAGAAGAATTGAAGAAAGCGATGAGAGCTTACAAAGGAACAATTCTTTTAGTGTGTCATGAACCAGACTTTTATGAAGATTGGATAACAAAAGTTTGGAATGTTGAAGAATGGTCGCAACACAATTCATAACTTTCCACTACATTTTTCTTACATATTAATTTCTATGTAAGAAAAATGTATTTTTATATTCCGTCCTAATAAAAATATAAAATACATCTCCTATATAGCCCCGGGCGTATTTTGATAAGTAAACTAATCATGGTATTCTTTTAGGTGATACTCTACATACCAAGAATAGAATATTCTCAACTACTAAAATATAATTGATTTGAAGGAGTGTATAAATTTAATGCCGATTACAGCATTTAATAGAATCAATTCTTTTTTGACTAAATCTTTATTAATACTATGTCTCATTATCTTGTCATGGATTACGTGGGAATCATATCTCACAATTAGCGATAAACTAGACATTCCAAATTCAGTAAGTCTTCCTATTATGATTGGAATTGGGCTCGTTTTTCTTATAGTAGCGTGCTTAATAAATAAATATATGTCATCGCTAACATTCGTGATTTCACTTACTTTATTAGCTTTTATCGTTCGCTTAATTTGGATTCTACAAATACCAAGCGTACCTTTATCAGATTTTGCAATAATGTATAATAGCGCTATTCAAGCTGCCCACGGTGATTTTAGTTTTACACATACTACATATTTCACTTCGTGGGTGTATCAACTTGGATTTACGATGTATGAAGCGCTCATTATAAAGATTTTTGGAGAAGGAATATTCGCTTTACAATTTTTAAATGTCCTATTTTGTACGGGAACTACAATATTTGTTTATAAAATCACTGCGAAAACATTTAATGAATGGTCCGGACGTATCGCTGGATTGATGTATGCATTATATATTCCAAGTATTATGCTAAGTTCTGTGTTAACAAATCAACATCTAGCTACTTTCTTCTTTTACTTTGGATTTTATTTATTAGTAACTAAAGGATTGCAAAGTAAATACATGTGGATTTTTATTGGTATCTTATTATCTTTAGGGGACATTATGCGACCACTTGGTATGTTAATTTTAATTGCTGTCGCTATTTACATCTTCCTACATGGAATGCTGGGGAAACCTAAAAAAATCATTTTCAATTCTTTTAAGAAATTATGTGGGATTTTTATTGTTTTCTACTTAGTTCACTACATGATAAGCTTTGCATTTATCTCCTCTGGAATTACACAATATCCATTATCGAATCGCGATCCTCTTTGGAAATTTGTAGTCGGTCTTAACCATGAAACAAAGGGTGGGTATTCCCATGAAGACGCAGGCCATATTATGTCTCTAGAGGTTGGCGAAGAACGCACTTTAGAAGAAAAGAAAATTATTAAAGAACGATTAGCTGACAAGGACAAGGTTATATCATTATTTGAAGAGAAGTTTGCACTTATGTGGGGTGATACCGATTCTTCACCATCATGGAGCTTATATACATCTAACTTTGAAATTCTGGATGGGATGCAAGATTTAAAAGAGAATGCTATTCTATATGAGCGCTATATGTATACAGCTGCGATGTTCTTCGGAATAATAGCGATTCTTTACCTTATAGTAACAAAACAAGACAATCTTCATTACACATTATTCTTACTACTAATTGTTGGATATGTATTAATTCATCTATTAATTGAATACCAAACTAGATACAGGTATTTCATAATACCAAGTTTCAGCATAATACAAAGTTATGGGATATACGTATGTTTTCAATACGTTCGAAAATTCAAAAGAAATTAAGTGCAAAGTACCTCCTTTTCAACCTTGGAGATACTTTCTTATAAATAAATAATATGAAGTTCAAAAATATGTTATACTATCTACTGGTATCTTTTTTCCTATACCACCTAAATTTATATATTTTATAAAAATGAGGATAATATTATGGAGAAACTCTTAAAGTTTGGTTTAGTAGGAATCTTTAATACGCTCATTACAATTATTAGCTTTTGGATATTATTAAAATTTGGGATGAACTACCTTATTGCGAATACCATTGCCTATTTAATTGGTGTTGCCAATAGCTACTATTGGAATAAAAATTGGGTGTTTAAACCTAATAATAAAAGCACGTCAATGTTCTTTAAATTTCTAACTGTAAATTTAATTGTATTGGCTTTTAATACATTATGTTTATTTATATTAGTAGATAAACTTGCCTTTAATGCGCTAATTGCACAGATTTTCGCAATTGGTGTCGGAATGGTTATCAATTTTGTCCTTAATAAAATTTGGACATTCAACCAAACTGAAAAGGCTACTAATTAAACTTAAACAACTTATTAAAACTACGGAGGATATAACATGCAAAAATTAATTTCGGTTGTAGTTCCTATGTACTTCGAGGAAGAAGTAGCGCAGGAATGTTATAACCGTTTAAAGTCCGTTATGCTTCAAAATGATATTAATTACGAGTTTGTCTTTGTAAACGACGGTAGCACAGACCGTACAATGGAAATCTTATCTGAGATTGCATCAAATGATTACCGTACAAAAATCGTTAATTTCGCGCGTAACTTTGGACATCAAGTAGCCGTTACAGCTGGTATTGCTGCTGCAAAAGGTGATGCTATTGTAATTATAGATGCAGACTTACAAGATCCACCTGAAGTTATTCCTGAACTTATTGCAAAATGGGAAGAAGGATATGAAGTTGTTTATGCAAAACGTAAACAACGTAAAGGTGAAACTTGGTTTAAACTTTTAACAGCTAAGTATTTCTATAAATTCTTAAATTACATGTCCGATATCGATATCCCAAAAGATACTGGTGATTTCCGAATCATCGATCGTAAAGTAGCTGATGTTTTCAATCAAATGACTGAGCGCAATCGTTTCATTCGTGGGATGATGTCTTGGGTTGGCTTCCGCCAAACGTATGTTGAATATGAACGTGACGAGCGCTTTGCTGGTGAAACAAAATACCCATTGAAGAAAATGATTAAATTTGCGTCTGATGGCATTATTGCGTTTTCAACAAAACCGTTACGTATAGTTATGACTTTAGGCTTATTATCAGTTCTCATTTCAATAATTGTCTTAGTATATACAATTACTGTGAAAATTATTGGCTCTGGTACGCAAACAGGTTGGGCATCTATTATGGTCGCTATTACATTCTTTAGCGGTATTCAGTTACTTGGCCTTGGAATCGTCGGTCAATATATTGCTCGTATTTATGACGAAAGTAAAAACCGTCCAATTTATATCGTGAAAGAAACAATTAACCTTGAAAAAGAAGAGACTGTACAGAAAAAAGAAATAGTGAATATATAATAAAAAGGTAACAATGAAAGCCATCATTGTTACCTTTTTATATTGTAATACTCCATAATCCGCAAGCGAAATTCCTTTAAATTTGGATATACCTCTAAGTTAGATAACATCCCTTGAATGACTGGAATTCTAGGGTTTGACCTCATTTCTGACTCTAAAACATCTAATGTAACAAGCAATTCATCATCTTCTAATTGATCAGCTAATGTTCGCTTAAACACAATGATTTCTTTTAAAAAACGTTCTTTAACTTGCTCCTTAATAAGCTCTGATTTACAAACAAACTCCCCAAGCCCTTCTTCGTGTAGAACAGGTTCTTCCAAAGATTCTATGAGCCCATCTACTAAATGATCTATCCTTTTTAAAATAAATATCGATACATAGGACAAATCAATTTCTAGTGCTTGTAAAATAATTAATTCTAAATACCCACGGCATATACCTTCTACCATAATTACTAAATCCAATAAATATGGCATAACCTTTTCACCATAAATGGACAATAAACTATTCCGATAAAATGCATGAGACTCTAACTTCATCCGCATCATAAATTCTTCCACTTCTTTATTAAACGGAATGGCATTTTCTCTTGCATGCATAATAATAAACTCTTTATGTTTTTGCACATCAGTAAACTGAAAGTATAATTGCTTTTCAAATTTTTCACGTGGTAGTAAAGACTCTTTTTCAATATCCAGCATTTTCTTTTGGATTTTTTCATAATAATATCGAAGCGTCGCTAATAAAAGCTCATCTTTCGATTTAAAGTACAAATAAAAAGCTCCCTTTGAAATACCACAAGTGGTGACGATTTCTTGTACCGACGTTGCATTTACACCCTTAGTCGCAAATAACTTCATAGCCGCTTCTATAATTAAACGCTCTTTTTCTTTCATATCTTCTCTCCTAAATTTAATCTCGCATCTTATTATAAATGTATTATACCATCTCTTTTTATTGACGATTGACCAACTGGTCAGTTATATTATGTATTAGACTGACCAGTTGGTCAATACAATATAAAGGGAGCGCAAACATGAACAAAATCATCAATTTCTCGTTAAAAAATAAGTTCGCAGTTTGGCTACTAACCATTATTGTTACTATTGCAGGGATCTACTCTGGACTCAATATGAAGCTGGAAACAATTCCTGATATTACAACACCGATTGTAACAGTAACTACGGTCTATCCTGGTGCTACACCAGAAGAAGTAGCTGATAAAGTTTCAAAGCCGATGGAAGAACAACTACAAAATTTAAGCGGTGTTAACGTTGTAAGCTCATCATCTTTTCAAAACGCATCTTCTATTCAAGTAGAATACGATTTTGATAAAAATATGGAAAAAGCAGAAACAGAAATTAAAGAAGCTCTCACAAATGTAAAACTCCCAGAAGGTGTTAAAGATCCTAAAGTTTCACGAGTAAACTTCAATGCTTTCCCAGTTATTTCGTTAAGCGTAGCAAGCAAGAATGAATCTTTAGCTACCTTAACTGAAAATGTAGAAAAAAATGTTGTACCAGGATTAAAAGGACTTGATGGTGTTGCATCTGTCCAAATTGCTGGCCAACAAGTAGATGAAGTACAGCTTGTCTTCAAGAAAGATAAAATGAAAGAACTAGGACTAAGTGAAGATACTGTAAAAAATGTGATTAAGGGATCGGATGTATCTTTACCACTTGGCTTATACACATTTAAAGACACGGAAAAATCAGTTGTTGTAGATGGCAATATTACAACGATTAAAGCATTAAAAGAACTTAAAATTCCAGCTATACCTTCCTCACCTAACGGTCAAGGTAGTCAAAATGCTGGCGCTGGTGCACAAACGCCGCAAATGAATCCAGCTGCTATGAACGGGATTCCAACAGTTACATTAGACGAAATTGCTGACATTAAAGAAATTGGGAAAGCAGAATCCATTTCTCGAACAAATGGAAAAGAAGCAATTGGAATTCAAATTGTGAAGGCCTCTGATGCAAATACAGTTGATGTTGTAAATGCAGTAAAAGATAAAGTAAAAGATCTTGAGAAAAAATATAAAGATTTAGAGATCATTTCAACATTCGACCAAGGTGCACCTATTGAAAAATCAGTTGAAACAATGCTAAGCAAAGCAATTTTCGGTGCTATCTTTGCGATTGTTATTATTATGCTGTTCCTACGAAATATTCGAACAACGTTAATCTCTGTCGTTTCAATACCACTTTCTTTATTAATTGCTGTTTTAGTCATAAAGCAAATGGATATTACGCTTAACATTATGACACTTGGAGCAATGACCGTTGCTATAGGCCGCGTTGTCGATGACTCAATTGTTGTTATTGAAAATATTTACCGACGTATGTCGTTATCAGAAGAGAAATTGCGCGGAAAAGATTTAATTCGTGAAGCTACGAAAGAAATGTTTATCCCAATTATGTCTTCTACCATTGTAACAATTGCTGTATTTTTACCACTTGGACTAGTAAAAGGTATGATTGGTGAAATGTTCTTACCATTTGCCTTAACTATCGTCTTCGCTTTATTAGCATCATTACTAGTAGCTGTTACAATCGTACCGATGCTAGCTCACTCTTTATTTAAGAAAGAGAGTATGAGGGAAAAAGAAGTACATCATGAAGAAAAACCAAGCAAATTAGCAAATGGTTATAAACGCATACTTGCATGGGCTTTAAATCACAAAATTATTACATCAAGTATCGCTGTCCTTCTATTGGTTGGTAGTCTTGCACTTGTACCAGTTATCGGTGTAAGTTTCTTACCTTCTGAAGAAGAAAAAATGATTATTGCAACATATAATCCTGAACCAGGTCAAACGTTAGAAGACGTTGAAAAAATTGCAACAAAAGCTGAGAAGCACTTCCAAGATAATAAAGACGTCAAAACAATTCAGTTCTCATTAGGTGGAGAGAATCCAATGAGTCCTGGTCAATCAAACCAAGCAATGTTCTTCGTGCAATATGATAACGACACGAAAAACTTCGAAAAAGAGAAAGAACAAGTCGTTAAAGATTTACAGAAGATGTCTGGCAAAGGCGAATGGAAAAACCAAGACTTCGGAGCAAGTGGCGGTAGTAATGAAATTAAACTATACGTTTACGGAGATAGCTCAGAAGACATTAAGCCTGTCGTAAAAGATATTCAAAATATCATGAAGAAAAATAAAGACTTAAAAGATATAGATTCTAGTATTGCAAAAACATATGCAGAGTACACTTTAGTCGCAGATCAAGAAAAGCTAAGTAAAATGGGCTTAACGGCTGCTCAAATTGGAATGGGACTTTCTAATCAACATGATCGCCCTGTTCTGACAACAATTAAAAAAGACGGTAAAGATATCAATGTATATGTAGAAGCTGAAAAACAAAATTATGAAACAATCAATGACTTAACAAATCGCAAAATTACAACACCACTTGGTAATGAAGTAGCTGTGAAAGATGTTATGACTGTAAAAGAAGGTGAAACATCGAATACAGTAACACACCGAGATGGACGTGTTTATGCAGAGGTTAGTGCAAAACTAACATCTGATGACGTTTCAAAAGCATCTGCTGCAGTCCAAAAAGAAGTAGATAAAATGGATCTTCCTTCCGGTGTAGATGTTTCTATGGGCGGTGTTACTAAAGATATTGAAGAATCATTCAAACAACTGGGCTTAGCGATGTTAGCTGCGATTGCCATTGTATACTTCGTTCTTGTCGTTACATTTGGCGGTGCTCTTGCACCATTCGCAATTTTATTCTCGCTACCATTCACAATTATTGGGGCTCTTGTTGCCTTATTAATCTCTGGTGAAACATTAAGTGTATCTGCAATGATTGGTGCGCTTATGTTAATCGGTATCGTTGTAACAAACGCAATCGTGCTTATCGACCGCGTTATTCATAAAGAAAATGAAGGTCTATCAACACGTGAAGCTTTATTAGAAGCTGGTGCAACACGCCTTCGTCCAATTTTAATGACTGCAATTGCAACAATCGGTGCTCTTATCCCGCTTGCATTAGGATTTGAAGGTAGTGGCTTAATTTCTAAAGGACTTGGTGTAACAGTAATTGGTGGATTAACAAGTTCAACGTTATTAACACTTCTTATTGTTCCAATCGTTTATGAAGTATTAAGCAAGTTCAAAAAGAAAAAAGCAAAATAACAAAAAAATAACCTCGCTAACTGCGAGGTTATTTTTTATTTCCAAACAAGATTAGGAAATCGCCATAGCCTTCTTTCTCTAATTCCTCTTTTGGAATAAATCGAAGAGCTGCGGAATTAATACAGTAACGAAGGCCATTTGGTCCTGGACCGTCTGGAAATACGTGCCCAAGATGTGAGTCTCCTTCTTTACTTCTCACTTCTGTACGTGTCATATTATGACTCACATCCATCTTTTCTTTCACACTTGCTGACATAACTGGTTTTGTAAAACTAGGCCATCCACATCCACTATCAAATTTGTCTAGAGAAGTAAACAGCGGCTCACCTGAAACGATGTCTACATAAAGACCTTCCTCTTTATGGTTCCAATACTCATTTCGAAATGGTGGTTCTGTACCATTTTCCTGTGTTACATAAAACTGCATCTCATTGAGTTTTTCTTTTAAATGAGCATTATCCTTTGGCCAATGTTGCTTAATAAAAGCATCTCGTCCTGAGCCTTTACGATATAACTCATAGCGGAATGTGTTTTTCTTATGATATCCTTGGTGATATTCTTCAGCTGGATAAAATGTAGCTGCTGGTAGTATTTTTGTCGCAATTGGTTTTGAAAAGCGTCCACTCTGCTCAAGCTCTTCTTTTGAGGCCTCAGCTTTTTTATGTTGTTCTTCATTATGATAAAAAATCACCGTTTCATAAGACTGCCCGCGGTCGTGGAATTGTCCCCCAATATCAGTCGGATCAATTTGTCTCCAATATATATTTAACAATTCCTCATACGGCATTTTATTTGCATCAAATGTAATTTGTACTGCTTCATAATGTCCTGTTGTTTCTGAGCACACTTCTTTATACGTTGGGTCCTCTTTATGACCGCCTGTATAACCTGAAACAACCTGTATAATTCCCTCCATCTCTTCAAATGGAGAAACCATACACCAGAAACACCCTCCAGCAAATGTAGCCAATTCTACCTTTTCATTTACAGCCATTACTTCACCCCTATTCTATATTCTCCTTACAGTATGGCATAAGAAACATAATGTTATAAAAGAAAAAGCATCGAACATCGATGCTTTTTCTCTACTTCACTTTATTTTGTTCCAACATCCTTCTCAATTTCATCACTTGTCACGTCTAAAACATCTAGTAAGAAAATGAAGATTGGAATACCGATAATCAGTCCCCATACACCTAAGAAGTGCTCTGAGAAAATTAATACCATAAAAGTATAGAAAATCGGTAAATTTGTTTTTTGCGACATAAACTTCGGATTTAATACGTAACTTTCAAGCGCATGAATCACTGTTACGATAACTAAAATATAAACAACGTACATAATACCGCCAATATTGTAAGCAATCATACAAAGTGGGAATAACGAAATGATAACCCCCGCTACTGGAATTAATCCAAGCAAGAAAATCATTAATGCTAAACCTAATAATTGCGGGAATCCTAATATCCATAGTGCAATCACGGATAAAACACAGTTAACAACTGCAATTAAAAATTGTGCTTCGATTACTTTTCCGAATGAACGTGCAAATTTCTTACCAAAGTACTCAATTTCAGTATAGAAAATTGCAAGCCTGCTTTCTTTAAACTTTGCAGTAAAACCAACAATACGAGATTTTTCTAGTAAGAAAAACAAACTCAAAATTAAAGAAAGTAAAACTTGAAGACCAAATTTACCAACATTCGTAATTGATTTATACAAAATGTCTACGCCTTGTCCTACATATTTAGAAAGCTCCATATGATTGACAGCATTAACTGCATACTTAATTAATTCACTATCTGGTGGGTTTCTTAAAAATACATTGAATTGGTAAATCAATTGTGAAATTTGTATCGTTAATACTGGTAAATATTTAAATAGCGTAATAGCAATTCCACCAATTAACATTACATATAGAAATGCTATAATAATTTTTCGATTAATAGGCATGAAATGATCTAATTTGCGGGAAATAAACTTTTGGAATCGATCCATTAAATACGTGAGAATAAACGTAATTAATATTAAATTCAACATACTTTGCAGCCCGTATAACACGAGAGCAAGTATTACTAATACGAGTAACCTCTGAAATCCTTTGCTTTGAAACAGGTTTTTTATTTGCATAATCGACGAATACTCTCTCCTGTCCTATAAACTAAAACGTTAATAAGTAGATTTCTCTCTCTTTTCTACTTTTAATTATTCATTCATATTAAGATTTTTATAAACTCATTATATGCCTACCTTAACAGGTATATAGTAGCTTACTTCTTATTTTACAATACAATGACCTAATTCAAAACGTATTCTACATAGTATTAATGAAGATTTAAGGAAACTTACATTTTTTTAAATAGGTCTTACCACTACTGTAACATAAAAAGCAAGCTATCAGTAGAAATCTGTCCTACAAATAGCTTGCTTTTCTTATTTTTTAAGTAAGTTTTACTATCCAATGAATGGCATGAACATCGGGATGACAACTACTGTTACAACCCCAACTACCGTTACAGCGATACTTGCCATCGCTGCCTCTACCTCACCCATTTCAATTCCTACTGCAACTCCTAATGCATGGCCCGCTGTTCCAAGTGCTAAACCTTTTGCAATCGGATGCTTCACTCTAAATGTTTTTAAGAATAATGCTCCTAATGCGTATACGATAACTGCGTTGAAAATAACCGCAAACGATGTAATTGCAGGAATACCACCAATACTTTCTGAAATTGGTAACGCAATTGCTGTTGTTGCTGCTTGTGGTAGCATTGAATTCATTACTGCTGTATCTAAACCGATTGCTTTTGCAACAATGAACACGACAATTACTGAACAAATAGATCCAACCACGATAGCTGATAAAATTTGCCACCAATATTTTTTCAACTTATCAACTTGTTTATATAGTGGGATAGCGAATGCAATTGTTGCTGGCTCTAAGAAGAAACTAATCATTTTTCCACCAGTATTATATTCTTCAAAAGTAAAGTTACCTACCTTTAGAAAGACAATCCCTAATACCATCGCTACGAATAATGGTGTAAATAGGAAGAACCCTTTTGAATGCTTGAATAATAATGTTCCGATTCCGTATGCGATTAATGAAACGACGATTCCGAAATATGGAGTCATTGTGCTTGCCATGTTCATTACCTCCTAACAATATATAAATTCAATGGTTACGCAACCTTTCCGTGCTTGCGTCCTTTATTTACTATTTTCAATTCTTTTGTATCTTCTGTTTCTTTTTCATCTTTTCCTAAAATGAATTGTGCAAATAATCCTGTTACAGCGAGTAAAATAACTGTTGCTACAACAATTACAGTTAAAATTTGTACAAAGTATTGCCCCATTACACCAAGAGAATTAATAACTGAAATACCTGATGGGACGAAAAGGAATCCGATAATGCCGGTTAAAGCTGTTCCAAGTGATTCAACTTGCTCCAATTTAATTACTTTTAAACATAATAGACTAAATAAAATAACTAACCCGATTACCGATGAAGGCATTGGAATTGGTAAATGCGTTGCAATAATATTTGAAATTAACATAATAGCTGAGAATATAAATGCTTGTGATAAGAAACTATATACTTTTTTCGTACTCATTTTGGCCACCTCTTTCGATTTGGTACCTTTATTGTATAGGATATAAACACTAAAGTAAGCGTTTACATAACAGAACGTCAAATATACAGAATCAGTTACAAATATAAAAGGATGAAATACAAAAGCTGCTTCTTAAATACGAAGCAGCTTCTTGAGTTCTTTTGCATATGTACGGCTAACAGGTACTTTCGATCCTTCTTTCATGATTAAATTATAAGTAGAATTGAACCATGGCTGAATTTCAGTAATATGATTAATATTCGCAATAAAGCTACGATGGATGCGCATGAAGCTTGCTTGTGGTAACTTCTTCTCTAAAATTACAAGTGTATCATGTGTTACATACGTTTCCCTCATTGTTTTTACTGTTACTTTCCCATCTACAAGCCCTACATATATAATGTCTTCAATATTCACAAGTACGATTGATTCTTCAATTGGTAATGCTAATTTATGCATCTCTGCTGCTACATCTGTCCCCTTTATTTCGTGCTTCGTTTCTATTTGCGCTTGTTTTTGTTTTTTATACTTCTTTAATGTTTGCACAATACGTTCTTCATCAAATGGTTTTAAAATGTAGTCTAACGCATCTACTTCAAATGCTTGCAGCGCATATTGATCATAGGCAGTAGCAAATACAATTGCAGGTGGATTTTTCATCTTCTTTAATATATTCGCGATTTCAAATCCGTTATCATCGGATAATTGAATATCTAAAAACACAATATCTGGTCTACTTTGCATTAGTTCTTCTAATGCGTCTTCCACACAATCAGCCTCACCAACTATCTCAACTTCTTTCGTTCTCTCTAATAAATACTTTAGTTCATCACGTGCTAACATTTCATCGTCAACTACTAATACTTTTAACACCCGGCTCTTCCTCCCCTACTTTTTTTGGAATAATAAAGGTAATCTCCGTCCCTTTATTTAATTCACTTTCGATATGAAGCATCGTTTCTTTCCCAAATAACCCAATAAGACGTTCATTAATATTATATAAAGCTGTTCCAGTCCCTTTCTTTGATGAAACTACCATCTTTCCTAATTGTTCTAAACGTTCTTCCTCAATTCCCTGTCCATTATCTTTTACTTCAAAGTGAACCATACCCTCTTTTTCAAAAACATGCACTTCCACTTCGCATATTGGTTGCTTCTTCGGAAAAGCATGTCGCAGTGCATTTTCAACCAATAGTTGAAGAACAAATGGTGGTACTAAAGTTGTCTTTAGCTCATCCTCAATATACATCTTTACCTCATACTTATTTGGGAACCTTGCTTGTTCTAATGATAAGTATGCCTGTACGTGGTTTAATTCTTGCTCTAGTGGAATCAATAACTGACGTGCCCCTTGCAAATTACAACGAAAATACACACTCAGCTGTAATAATAACTTCCTTGCTTTTTCTACATCTGTTCGGCATAAAGCTGATACTGTATTAATCGCATTAAATAAAAAGTGCGGGTTAATTTGTGCTTGTAATGCTTTTATCTCCGCATCTTGAAGTAATTTACTTTGCAACTCAGCTTCTCCTAACTCTAACTGCGTGGAGAATATCTTTGCTAACCCCTCTGCTAATTCTTCTTCAACGCGACTTAACTGGTTAGAATTTTTGAAATACAGTTTTAATGTACCTATCGTATTTCCATGTGAAGTTAGTGGAATAACAATAGCGGCTTGTAAGGGACAGCTTTCATGTTGGCAATTAATAACCTCACGTGATTTCGCCTTCATTATTTGCCCTGTATGTAAAACCTCTTTTGATAAACCAGTTATTAAACTATGTGAAGGAATATGGTGATCTGATGCTAATCCAACGTGCGCTAATATTTTCTCTGTATCTGTTAAAGATACCGCATCCGTTCCTGTAAAGCGGTGAATAATTTGTGCCACATGCTTACACGATTCTTCTGTTAAACCTTGACGAAAATACGGTAACGTTTTATCAGCAATACGCAATACTTTATGAGTCTGAAGTGCTTTTGCATTCTCCTCCTGACGCAAAATAGCTTGTATCATAGAAAGTAAAATAAAACTTCCAAAACTATTTACAAGAATCATCGGTATCGCTATTGTTTTCACAACGCTAATTCCATCCTCTATAATTAATAAAATCATAACCATTTCTAAAGATACGATAAAAACACTTAAAACTGCTGAAAACTTAGGAGTAATTGTACGATTATATTTTTTGAAAATATATCCGATATAACCCGTTATAATCCCCGCTAAAATAGAAGAGATTGCGCAGCTTAGCGCTGTCGTACCACCAAGCATATAACGATGAATACCAGCAATAAACCCTACTCCAACCCCTACGATAGGGCCACCAAGTAAGCCACTAATACCAACACCCATAATACGCGTATTCGCAATTGTACTTGACGAAGAAACACCTTGTAACCAATTTTCATTCATAATCGTATTTCCTGCTATTTCAATCCCAGTGTAATTGCTTACAATTGTAAATACCGAAAAAATACAAATAAGCTTAAGCTTATCTACATAGCCATCCTGTTTATGAAGGAGACGTCTGAAAGTTTTAATATGAGAGAGTAAAAATCCTAAAATAACTATAAGTCCGACTCGTTCAATCATCATGAGTACTAAATTTAGCATCTTTGATTCATTCCTTTTTATTTAGTTAGTTTTATTATGGGAAAATAATGAAGTCGGCGTCAAGAAGAACGAAATGTTTTTTGAAATATTTTACACATAATAACTTCCTCTTTATTTGACAATACAATAGAAGAGTGCTAAAAATAAAGTAATATAATACAGTCCTTTAACCCAACCCCGTGAGGTTGAGAAGGAAGTCGGAATACAATATACGTATGTTCTTTTCTTAGGGATACGTATGCTTTTTTGGCCTTCTCATCATATCAGGTGAGAAGGCCTTTTGTTATTCTTCCATAGCGACTGTAGAAAATAAGGAGGAGTAATAATGAACGTCACTACTGATGTACAACAAATAACAGAGGAGACGAAAGCGAAAAGATATAAAACATTATTTGGTTCTGCGCTAGGATATGCAGCAGAAGGTTTAGATATGTTGCTATTATCTTTCGTACTTGTCTATATTTTAAAAGAGTTTCACTTAAGTCCTGTTGAAGGTGGAAACTTAACATTAGCTACCACAATAGGGATGTTAATTGGTTCTTATTTATTTGGATTTATTGCTGATTTATTTGGACGTATTCGTACAATGGCCTTCACAATCTTACTGTTTTCACTAGCAACCGCACTCATTTATTTCGCAACAGACTACTGGCAATTATTAATTCTTCGCTTTTTAGTTGGAATGGGAGTTGGTGGTGAATTCGGAATCGGAATGGCCATTGTAACAGAAACATGGTCTAAAGAAATGCGCGCTAAAGCGACATCTGTTGTTGCACTTGGATGGCAATTTGGTGTACTGGTTGCTTCACTCCTTCCAGCATTTATTGTCCCGCATTTTGGATGGAGAGCCGTTTTCTTATTTGGATTAATTCCAGCTTTACTAGCTGTCTATGTCCGTAAAAGTTTAAGTGAACCGAAAATATGGGAGCAAAAACAACGCTACAAAAAAGAACTATTACAAAAAGAAGCTGCAGGTAAATTAACACCTACTGAAGCAGAACAACTAAAACATATAAAAAAATTCCCACTTCGAAAGTTATTTGCCAGTAAAAAAGTAACAATCACAACAATCGGTCTTATTATTATGTCATTTATCCAGAACTTCGGATATTACGGAATCTTCACATGGATGCCAACTATTTTAGCAAATAAATATAACTATACATTAGCAAAAGCAAGTGGCTGGATGTTCATTTCTACCATCGGTATGCTAATTGGAATTGCAACCTTTGGTATTCTAGCTGATAAAATTGGTCGTCGTAAAACTTTTGCAATTTATTATATTGGCGGTACAGTATACTGTCTCATTTACTTCTTCTTATTCACAGATTCAACATTATTATTATGGGGAAGTGCATTGCTTGGATTCTTTGCAAATGGAATGATGGGAGGATTTGGGGCAATTTTAGCTGAAAACTATCCTGCTGAAGCTCGCTCTACCGCAGAAAACTTTATTTTCGGTACAGGGCGTGGATTAGCTGGATTTGGGCCTGTTATTATCGGCTTACTCGCTACAGGTGGCAACCTACTTGGAGCATTGTCCCTGATTTTTATCATCTACCCAATCGGGTTAATTACAATGCTACTATGTGTACCAGAAACAAAGGGAAAAGTATTAGATTAAACGTAAAAGAGGAAGCATCTCATTTAAGATGCTTCCTCTTTTACGTTTTTATTTATTTTGATTTACTAGCCTTCTGAAATAAGAATGCAGTTTTATCTTCTTCTTTTACAATACCTTGTTTTAATGCTAATTCTCCCGCAACTTTAGGCGCTAACCATAGCATCGGGAATAACAAAATTGATACCGGAACTGCCGTCACTACGATAAACGATTGTAGCGCATTAATACTTCCTTCACCCATATATAAAAGAATTGCTGCAACTGCTCCCATAATAAGCGACCAAAAAATTCGCAAACTAATTCTAGGATCTCCGTCTCCAGTCACTGCCATTGAAATGGAATACGCCATTGAATCTCCTGTTGTCACTACAAATAAAATTGTTAATAAAAGAAATGCTGGTCCAATAATATTAGAAAGTGGCAATTGTCCTGTAATTACAATCATAGCTGCCGGCATACCAGATTCACTTAATGCGTCCGAGATAGAACCAGGATTCATTAACTCATAAAACACACCTGATCCACCTAATATAGTAAACCAAAACGTTGTAATAATAGGTGCGATAATTCCAATTGCAACGATGATTTCTCGAATCGTTCTCCCTCTTGAAATTCGACTCACTAAAATTGCCATCATTGGTCCGTATCCAATAAACCATCCCCAGAAAAAGATTGTCCAAGATCCTAACCAACTTGTATCACCACGGTATGTGCTCATCGGTATAAACTCACTTACATAAAATCCAAACGAAGAAACAAACGAATCAATAATAAATCCACCTGGCCCAAATAGTAATATGAATGCCATTAACAAAATTGCTAATCTAACATTTAAATTACTTATAATTTGAATCCCTTTATCAATACCTGTTACTGCCGATATGGTAGACACGGCCACTACACAAACAATAATTGCTAATTGAGTAGTAAATACATCAGAAATTCCAAATAATTCTTGTAACCCATAACTTGCTTGTAAACCTAAAAATCCAATTGGGCCAATTGTACCTGCAGCTACTGCAATAATTGCAGCTGCATCAATTATCGTTCCAAGCAGGCTCTTTCTTAATTTTTCCCCAAAAATAGGATATAAAAGCGTTCGAGGTTTTAGCGGCATACCTTTATGATAATGTCCATACATCATAACTACCGCACTAATTGTACCTAAAATCGTCCATGCTAAAAATCCCCAATGCATATAACTTTGTGCTAAAGCAGGCATAACTGCTTCTTTCGTTCCAGCAGATATACCATCATGTATTGGTGGCACCGTCATCAAATGGTACATTGGCTCTGCTGCTGCCCAAAAAACGCCACCTCCGGCAAGTAATGTAGACATAATAATAGCAAGCCATTTTGCCGTACTAATCTCAGGTTTTTCTAATCCCCCAAGTTTAACTCTCCCATATTTGGAGAACGCCATACACATCGCAACAATAAATGTACCTAATAATAAAACTTGCCAGAAGGCACCAAAATATTTAATTGAAAAAGCGAAACTGTTATTAATCGCACTCTCTACATAATCCTTGTTCAAAAAAACTGCAATTACAAATAATAAAAGTGAACCACCGCTAATAATAAACACAGGCCAATCAGTTTTTCGACTCTTCATCCTCATTTACACTTCCTCCTTCCTCAGCAATCTAAAAAAACAACTTTATTATGTTTTATTGTTTAAACCCAAAACACAATAATTATATATGCATAACATTTTATCGACTTCCCACATACTTATGTTGTCCCTAAAAATATGCCAAATCCCTTATTAAAAAGAAAAAAATCTCTTTCTCTTACATAAAAAAGCAAAACAAAAGACCTTATATTTCTATAAGGTCTTCGAAACAGAAATTTGATTATAACATAAGGAACTCCTTGGTTCAAAAATCCTCTTCCAAAAATAACCGAGAGTAAAGGCTTCCATTTGCTACATAACAGTAATTAAAAAAAATATATTTTGCAGAAAAAAACTGCACTAAATATTATTTATGAAAGAAATTTGGCTTCAAAATTTCATTCGGATACGGTTTATGATAAATATGAGTGGTAGCTGGAGATAATGGTGGAATAAGCCACACCCAATTACCTGTTACAACACGACCACAAGCAGCTTCTTGCTTCTCAAATTGCTGAAATTGTTGTGCAGCAGTATGATGATCAACAATACTAACTCCTTGTTTTTTAAAAGAGTGTAGTACGGCAATATTCAACTCAATTAGCGCCTTATCCTTCCATAACGTACCGTTTCTCGATGTATCTAAATCCATCATCTCCGCAACAGCCGGAAGTAAATTATAACGATCATGATCCGCTAAGTTGCGCGCCCCAATTTCTGTTCCCATATACCATCCATTGAACGGAGCGGCTGTATAAGAAATACCGCCAATTTCTAAGCGCATATCTGAAATCATTGGAACCCCATACCATTTTGCTCCAAGTGATGAAATAGGGTATTCTGGGTGTTCAATTGGCACTTCTTTTACTTCTTTCCTCGGAATTTCTTTATATGTAGGCGCCTTCCCGTTTATAGAAAATACAAGTGGCAATACATCGAAATTCGTACCTTCTCCTTGCCAGCCAAGCTCCTGACAAAAGTCCGTAAATGTAGCGGAATGCGAGTCACCGATCACTCCCATTTCTGTTTTATATCCTGCATATCGAATCAATTGGTGATTATAAATTCGTATATTATTTTCCTCACCTTGATATTGCTTAAAAATCGTAATGGTTGGTTTAACTTTTCCATCGTTCGTTGCATATTTAATATGATGAATTAATGCATTATATACACCCTCTTCATCATTTACTTCGCGCGCATCTAATATGTGCATCTTACTCCAAAATAGTCTTCCAATACATCTATTACTGTTACGCCATGCCATTCGTGAACCATGAACAAGTTCTTCAAATGTATGCTCATATGTCCCTGTCTTCTCTATCTCAATTTGAATTTCTTTTATACGTTCTTCTATCAATTGTTCTTTATGAAGCTCCTTATAACAAATCGTAATAAAATTACTTGCTTCCTCTATTAATTGTTTCGTTTTACTCATAAACAATCTCCTTCTATTTCAACAAAACCTTGCTACTTTACAGTATAAGCAAAAAGGATAGGAGTCACAAATGAAATTGAGAGTGTTACTTTTATTGTAATATTTTTCAGAAAATTAACAGACTTACTATTGACTTATATGGAAAATGGGTGTATTTTTGACTCAGGTAAAGTATTTTTACCTAGACCAACTTTTTAAATAGAAAGGAGGTAATGTTATGTCTTCATTTCAATTGCCAAAGCTTTCATATGACTATGATGAACTAGAGCCACATATCGATAGCAATACACTTTCCATTCATCATGGAAAGCACCATGCGACATACGTAAACAATTTAAATGCTACTTTAGAAAATTATACTGAATTACATAATAAATCTTTAGAAGAATTGCTATGTAATTTAGATGCTTTACCGAAGGAAATTGTTACAGCTGTAAGAAATAACGGTGGTGGTCACTATTGTCATAGTCTTTTTTGGGAAGTGATGAGCCCACGAGGTGGCGGTGAGCCTAATGGAGACGTTGCAAAAGTAATTGATTATTATTTCAATACCTTTGACAACTTAAAAGATCAACTTTCCAAAGCAGCTATTAGTCGTTTTGGAAGTGGCTATGGATGGCTTGTTCTTGACGGTGAGGAACTCTCTGTTATGAGTACACCAAATCAAGATACGCCTTTGCAAGAAGGGAAAATCCCCTTACTCGTAATTGATGTATGGGAACATGCTTATTATTTAAAGTATCAAAATCGGCGCCCAGAGTTTGTTACCAATTGGTGGCATACAGTAAACTGGGACCAAGTAAACGAGAAGTATTTACAAGCAATTCAATCACAAAAACATTAGTCGTATGTATAAGGTAAATTTGGTAATGTAAAATCAGTATTGTCGAAATCCTCCAGAATCCCCCGGATTGCCACCGGGGGATTTATGATTACTTCATTGTATTTATATAATGTTTTAAAACATTTTTTATTTCTAGTTTCAGCTCTCGGAACAAAAATCCAAATTTACGAGCCTTTCCATTATGTAACGTACAGTTAGTTACCTCATTATAAGGAGCTATATTTTCTCCAGCTTCCTGGATGAGTGCTTTTATTCCCGTCTTCTCTTCTATGAAATGAATAATTTCTTCCGTAGAAACTACCCCGTTACTACAGGCGTTAATTGGTCCTTTCACATTTTCCATTCCGCACCAAGCTAGAAACTCTCCTGCCTCTTTTTCATGTATAAATGACAAAGTTCCATCTACATGATCCACAACGATAGGTTTTTGGTTCACAACACATTCAACGTAAAATTGTAACCTTTTCGTATAGTCATTTTCTCCAATAACAACTGGAAAACGCACTGCAACGACTGGGAATGTTGCATATTGAAATAAAACCGCTTCGGCTAATCGCTTTCCTTCACTATAATTAAAATCATTTCTATCTCCATATGTAATTGCATATTCGTATGGATTAAAGTCCTCTTCTAACAAACTTAATGCAGGTTCATAGACAGCCATTGAAGATGTCATAATATACTTCTTTGTTTTTCCTTTCAAAACTTCACATACCATTTTCGCTGCATTTGAACTATAGCATAAATTATCGTATACAATATCATAACTTTTTCCTTCTAGACGCTCTTCTAGTAGCTTTCTATCTTCTCTATCGACAATTATTCTTTTTACTGCGCTACCAAAAGAATCTTCAGTAACTCCCCTTGTGGCAATTGTTACATCGTGTCCAGCTTGCAAAAGGTACTCTACTAAATGTTTACCAAAAAACCTTGTTCCTCCTAGCACCAACACTTTCTTCAATTTCATCATCCCCATTTTCATGATTTATGAGATACCACCTCTTTTATTATAAAACGCTAATATATAAAAAAGCATGAAATCAGTTTAACGATTCCATGCTTTTATGCAGATCATATATTAACGTACTCGATATTTATAAATACAATAACAGAAGTACAAAATAGAAATTACTGATACATAAACCCATAGTTCATATACGAATCCCTCTCCCCATACTCCCATAAAATAAAATAGTGAAGGTAAAGTCAATGTTACCCATGATTGTACGAAGGCAATCCTTCCAAGATATTGATTGATGTTCTTCTTTTGTGTATTTAATACAAAGAATAAATACCAAAGTAATGCCCACATAAACCACGTTAATGCATTAACAACATCATGGAATTGAACAAATGAAACAACCATATAGAATAAAGCAATAATTGCTACCCAAATACAAAACCATCCTAGACCACTACTATCCATTCCTTTTATAAAAGTAACACCTACATATAAATAAGTTAATCCAAATAAGAAAGTAGCCGCATATGAATACACTGTCCAATTGCTTTGGTCAGAAATCATGATCAAATAAAACGGAATAATAATTTGTAGTGCACCCACAAATAAATTAAAAACACCCGCACTTTTCATCTCTGCTTTCCCTAATATAACAAGACTATTTAAAAATAAAGCTGCCCCTGAAAGTAATAATCCTATATAACCCATATATATTCGTGTGAAAATCTTTACCTTTCACACTTTTAACCTCCCCACACTATAAAGTGATACTGATATTATTTTTCTTCCCATTTAAAACTACATACATAATTTTTCATCTGAATAAGTCAGACCTCCTACCTCAAAAAAGAGGAAACTTAAAACGCTTTCAATAATAAATAATCCTATCAAAATATGAAATAGGATTCCTTGATTATAAACGGACTCTAGCAATGATACAAGTGTTGGAATACTTTTCAATAATACGCTTTCAATTTCTATAAAAAATTAATAAAATAATACATTCCTCTATCTCATTCTACTATCTTCTAGCATAAGATATTGTAAAATCATATCATTTAAAACAGCAAACGTTCTTTTCTAGGTTCGCTAATAAACTTAATAAAAAATGACCTCTTGCTTTTATGCAAAGGTCATTTTTTTATTCATCATTAAACTTCTAAATAGCCATTTTTATTATTTGATTGCCATTTCCAAGAATCTGCACACATCTCTTCTAATCCGCGTGTTGCCTCCCAGCCTAATTCACGCTTCGCTTTAGATGCATCAGCAAAACACACTGCCACGTCACCTGGGCGACGCTCTGTAATTTTATAAGGAACTTTCTTGCCCGAAACTTTTTCAAACGCTTTAACCATCTCTAGTACACTATAGCCCATGCCTGTGCCTAGGTTATAAGCATCTACTCCTGTTGTATTCAGTACTTTCTCAAGCGCCTTTACGTGACCATTTGCTAAGTCCACAACATGAATGTAATCACGGACTCCCGTTCCATCTTTCGTTGGATAGTCATTTCCGAATACACTTAATTCTTTTAACTTACCTACTGCTACTTGCGTTACGTATGGCATTAAGTTATTTGGAATTCCATTTGGATCTTCTCCAATACGCCCACTCTCGTGTGCACCAAATGGATTGAAATAACGAAGTAACGCGATACTCCATTCTGCATCTGCAAATGCTACATCACGCATAATTTGCTCAATCATTAATTTCGTTTGACCATATGGATTTGTTGCACTTAATGGAAACTCCTCCGTAATCGGTGACGTTTCCGGGATACCATATACAGTTGCAGATGAACTAAAGATCATCTTCTTAACATTATGTTTCTGCATTACTTCACATAGCACTAACGTGCTTGTAATGTTGTTATGATAATATGTTAATGGAATCGCTACTGACTCCCCTACAGCTTTAAATCCTGCAAAGTGAATAACTGCGTCAATTGCATTTTCTTCAAAAATTGCGTCAAGCACTTCATGATTTAAAACATCTTCTTTATAAAACTTAAATTGTTTTCCTGTTATTTCTTTCACTCGATTTATAGATTCTACCGAGCTATTCGAAAGGTTATCCACTACTATAACTTCGTAACCGCTATTTAGTAATTCTACGCATGTATGACTACCAATATATCCTGCTCCACCTGTTACAAGTATTGCCATAATTATAGTCCTCCATATTTCATTCATTATAAACTTCTCAAAGTATATCACATATTTCTTATCCTATGTTTAACATGCGAACACAGAAACTTACATTTTATCCCATAATGATTTTATAACATATACGATTCTAATCAGGTAACAAAAAAACGCCACATAATTTTTATTATGCGGCGTTTTTTTATTAAATTACGTAACAATATACACTTAGAAAATGCGCAAGACTACCTAATAATACAAAAACATGAAAAATTTCATGATGCCCTATATGTTTAAACTCTAACCATTTTGGCTTTGTTCCATAAATAAATCCACCAATTGTATAAAGAATGCCTCCAAGTACTAGAAGCACGATACCTCCTGCACTTAAGTTAGCAGCTAACGGTGCAAAGAACAGAACAATTAACCAGCCCATTGTAATATAAATTGCTGTTGATAACCATCTCGGGCAACTAAACCAAAACATTTTAAAAACAATACCACAAATGGCCGTTGCATAAACTAAACAAAATAATAATAAACCGTTTGCGGAATGTAATGTAATTAAACAAAATGGTGCATATGTACCTGCAATTAATATAAAAATCATAGAGTGATCAAGCTTTCGAAAGAAATAAATAACTCGTTCACTGGCTACCACACTATGATATACAGCTGATGCTGTATACAGAACCATCATTCCGATGCCAAACAAAATAACAGCTGTAATTGCCGCAAAAGATGGCATCTTAATAGAAACTTTTACAAGCATAGCTAATAATGCAATAAATGATAATACAGCTCCCCCCAAGTGGGTAAAAGCATTAACCGGTTCCCTTATATAAGCATTCATATAAACACCCCTCATATAATTACATGTAGTTTCGATAACTACATGTAATTATATACGCATTATTATTAGAGGTCAACATTTACAATTCATTTGTTTCGTAATACCATATTTAGAGATAAATTTAACTTTATGCTCCACTAAGTTATAAAAGTGAGGGGTTCTACGTGAAAAATATAAATAAATTGCTTGAAACATTACATTTAGAAAAAAATATTACGCTTGAGGATATTCCAAATGTCGACTTGTATGTAGACCAGGTTGTCCAACTATTTGAAAATACTTATGCGGATACAACAAGAAACGATGATGAAAAAGTATTAACAAAAACAATGATTAACAATTATGCAAAAGGGAAACTGTTTATTCCAATCAAAAATAAAAAATACTCAAAAGAGCATATGATTTTAATTAGCCTAATTTATCAATTAAAAGGGGCCCTTTCCATTAATGACATAAAAAGCTCCTTAGAAAATATAAATGAATCCTTATTAGGCGATGATTCCTTCGAATTAAATACGCTATATAAAGATTATCTTACCCTTACCGAAAACAACGTTGAAAACTTTACACAAGACGTAAATAACCGTGTTTCAGAAGTAAGTGAGATTTCTTCCTTAGAAAATCCGAACCTAGAGAAATTTTTATTACTAACATCATTTGTGTCGATGAGTAATATGTACAGACGCTTAGCTGAGAAGTTGATTGATGATTTAAAAGAGTCCTAATAACTATCCGAATGATTGTAGTATTTTAGAAATTATATTTTCTAAGTATCCTCTCATGTTTATTTTTCTATTGGAATTTTACTCTTTCAAACTAAAAAAGTACATTTTGCATACTGGCAAAATGTACTTCTCTCTAAAATTATAATTTTTACTGTTTCTTTATTAGTAATTCAAAGCGATCACAATACTCTTTTACTAATAATTTACACATAGCATAGAAAATAAAAACATTAATAGTAACGATAAACATTCCCATATTCGTATTAGAGCCTGCATACAGAACCATTACTAGATTTAAAAAGATTGTTAACGTTAATCCTAAAGCTATTCCTGTCCACTTCATTTCATATAGCAATAAAAAGATGACAAATACTAATGCTGGGAAAGCATATCTCTCATGCATTTGCGTAGGTAACATAAAGAATGCAAAACTTATAAAAGTCGCTGCTTTTAATAGAACTGCCGTATTCATATGGCGATGGAAAAAGACATATAAACAAGTTAATGCCGCTGCAATAGACAAGAGTATTAATCCAACTGTTTTCAATGTAATATGTGGTAAAACTTGAATAGTATCTACCGTATTAGGATCCGTACCAATCGCGTAATACCAAATATTCATAGCAAATACAGTTACCGTTGGGAAAGTACCCACCGCATTTAAATATGCTTGTGTCAACATAGTAATAAATGTTCCATGTGCTGCGAAATAAAGGCCGAATATTAATAACGGGATACAGAACCCTATTATAAATTTAATTAATTGCTTACCTTCTCTTTTTTCAAAAATGATTTTTAGGAAATACATAGCAAATACAGGCGCAATTACGATTGATTGAAATTTAGCTAGTAACGCTATAGCGTAAATAGCACCAGACCAAGTTGGCTTATACATTAGCAATAAAATAGAACTAACCATCAATATACTATGTAACATGTCTACTTGACCCCAAATAGTCCCATCCACTATAACTGCTGGACTAAATGCAAAAAATGTCACTAATGCTGCTCTCACAATCGAATTTTCTATCCTTTTAGAAGCTATAGCAAAAATAATTATAGCCACTACTTCAAATGCAATTGATGGGACTCGAATTAAAACACCAGCAGCATCCACGGATATATTAAAAAATGACAATATCACTCCATAAATACCTAAAAGAGCTAAGAAAAACGGAGGGTAGTTTACTAAATCCCCATGTGCATACACATCACCTAATCCATATTTACCTACCGTGTTCATCCAATCCACGAAAAATAGTTGATCTCGTTCATATCCTTCTAAATGAAATGCTAAATATATTCGTAATAAAAGAGATGCAACAACTACTACCATCAAATAAAAATGAAGCCATTTAAAACTCCACCTATCTTGAGTAAAATTCATTTCATAAACACCGTCCTTATTTTTTATAGCTTACAACAATTAAAATAAAATTGATTTACTTATATAAAAATATACTCCTAAATGAATTACCAATTTTCCTATTAAACGGTAGAAAAAACCAATTAAAAATACTAACATACAAAAAAACAATCGTCAATCACGTATTGGTTAAAGTCCATTCACATTATCCACTCTATAAGTAAGCCCCAAAAAAATATCCACCTTTAAAGTGGATATTTTCATTTATTTAATTGCCTCATGAACTTTTAATTGTTTACCTTTTATCGTTGTATTTCTCATAACCTTTAAAACCAGTGGTCCTTTTCCATTTAATATTTCAACGTAAGAAACGTTATCTTGTATCGTAATAATGCCTATATCTTCTGCTGTAACACCTTTAATTTTAGCAATTGTCCCGACGAAATCTACCGCTCTAATTTTCTTTTTCTTCCCGCCATTAAAGTACAGCTTCATAATGCCTTTGTTTATGTCCGCATTTTTATCTTTCTTTATAATTGGTTTAGCATATATCTTTTCTTCAAATGCAGCTTTCTCTTTCATAACTTCTTCTTTTGAAGGTCCAATTGCCTTTGGAATTTCAAAACCAATATACTCCTCAATCTCTTCTAAAAATCTATTTTCATATGGTGTTATAAATGTAATAGCTTTTCCACTATTTCCAGCTCGCCCCGTTCTTCCAGTACGATGTACATAGCTTTCTTTTTCAAGTGGAATATCATAATTAATAACATGTGTAATATTATCAATATCAATTCCTCTCGCAGCCACGTCTGTTGCTACTAAATAACGGAATTTCCCTTTTCTAAAATCATCCATGACTTCAAAACGATCTTCTTGTACCATACCACCATGTATTTTGTCGCAAGGATAGTTAGCTCGTTTTAACTGTCTATATACATGATCTACATTTTCTTGTGTACGGCAGAAAATAATACAACTATCAGGATTCTCAATCGTTGTTACATCTTTAAGTAGTGAAAGCTTCTCGTCTTCTATCACCTCAAAAAGAGTATGTTCAATTTTATCCGTTGTAATCCCAGCTGCTTTAATTTCGATATGAGTTGGTGAATTCATATATGTACGAGACAATTTTTCAACATCTTCTGGAAGTGTTGCTGAGAATAGCATTGTCATTCTTTTTATAGGTAATTCATCAATAATTGCCTCTACTTGATCGATAAAGCCCATATTTAGCATCTCATCTGCTTCATCAATAACTAAATACTTCAAACACTCTAAAGAAAGGGTACCCTTTTCAATATGATCCAACACACGACCAGGAGTCCCAACTACAATATGTGTCTTTTGCTTTAATTCTAATTTTTGACGTGCAAATGGAGATTTCCCATAAACTGCCGCAGCCTTAATCCTTTTGAATCGACCTATATTTGTAATATCTTCTTTTACCTGTACCGCAAGCTCTCTCGTCGGTGTTAAAACTAATGCTTGTGGTTTATTCTCTTCCCACTCCACCATTTCACAAAGCGGAATACCAAATGAAGCTGTTTTTCCACTTCCAGTCTGGGACTTCACAACAAGATCCTTCTTTTGTAATGCGACTGGAATAACCTCACCTTGTACTTCTGTTGGATGATCATATCCTAACCCAGTAAGCGCCCTTACAATTTCCTTACTTAATTTATAATCAGAAAAACTTTTTTTACTCATATATTAACCTCATTTTATTCTGTATTATTTTCTTTTTTATCTTTTGTATACGTTACTATCACCCTACTTATTATACTTGAAACCTCACATAAAAAGGTGGATCATATCAGATTCATCTTTTTATATAGAAATAAACCTTATCATTTCATATATTGTTCAACTAATTGCTGACATCTTTTGCTCGTATTGTTAGCATTAACCCTTTCATAGTACCCTCACCCTACCAAAAAATAAAAAGAATACATACAACCTTGTATAATTATCTAAATTTTTCAACCTTTTTTCATAAACGAACAATACAATTAAAAAAACGTTTTAAATTCGTTTTTAACGTTTTTTTTCAGATATAAAATCTACTTTTTAAAAAAATGTTAAGAAATCCTTTGACTTCTTAATAAAAATAATGTAAATTATCCTATGGACGAACATTTTTGATTAATAAAAATAAAATATTCGTATTTTAGGGGTGTAAATGATGGAAAACGTATTCGACTATGAAGATATTCAATTAATTCCTGCAAAATGTATTGTAAATAGCCGCTCTGAATGTGATACAACTGTCACTTTAGGAAAACATAAATTTAAATTACCTGTCGTGCCTGCAAATATGCAAACGATTATTGATGAAAGAATCGCAACTTATTTAGCTGAAAACAATTACTTCTATATCATGCATCGTTTCCAACCAGAGAAACGAATCTCATTCATTAGAGATATGCAATCACGTGGATTAATCGCTTCTATCAGCGTTGGTGTAAAAGAGGACGAGTATGAATTCGTACAACAATTAGCTGCTGAGCAACTTACACCTGAATATATCACGATTGATATCGCACACGGTCATTCTAATGCTGTGATTAACATGATTCAACATATTAAAAAACATTTACCAGAGAGCTTCGTTATCGCTGGAAACGTTGGAACTCCCGAAGCGGTAAGAGAATTAGAAAATGCTGGTGCCGATGCAACAAAAGTTGGTATTGGACCTGGTAAAGTTTGTATTACTAAAATTAAAACAGGCTTCGGAACTGGTGGTTGGCAGCTAGCTGCACTTCGTTGGTGTGCAAAAGCTGCAAGTAAGCCAATTATCGCTGATGGTGGTATTCGTACACACGGCGACGTAGCTAAATCTATTCGATTTGGGGCAACTATGGTCATGATCGGTTCTCTATTCGCTGGTCACGAAGAGTCTCCAGGGGAAACAATTGAAAGAGATGGCAAACTTTATAAAGAATACTTCGGTTCTGCTTCTGAATTCCAAAAGGGTGAGAAGAAAAACGTTGAAGGTAAGAAAATGTTCGTTGAGCATAAAGGTTCTTTAGAAGATACGTTAATCGAAATGGAACAAGATCTTCAATCTTCTATCTCTTACGCTGGTGGAACAAAACTAGATGCTATTCGTACTGTAGATTATGTTGTCGTGAAAAACTCAATTTTTAATGGTGACAAAGTATATTAATTCTTAAAATTAAAAAGAAGGAGAAGCATAGAATTGCTTCTCCTTCTTTTTTATATATAAAAATGTTAAATATTTTTATTTTACTGAATTTTCTAGTATCATATTTTTAGATGCTTTTAATAAGGAGGATATAAGACATGAAAACTATAATTGAGAATCGTCTTGTTCGTGCGGAAGTACCTAACGAACTAAAATGGGATTTGTCTGATTTGTATAAGTCCAATGATGAGTGGCATACCGCATTAAACATATTAGAAAATGATATACAGAAACTTGATGCATTTAAAGGACGTTTACATACTAACTCCACAACTTTATTAAATTGCCTACTTTTAGAAGAAGAGCTTTTAATGAAGTTAACAAAACTGTACTCATATGCAAATTTAAAAGAATCTACTGATCGTACAAATCCAGTTATTCAAGCGAACTCTTCCAAAATTTCTGCTTTATGGACGAAAGTACATACTGCACTATCCTTTATTCATAATGAAATCCTCTCATTCGACGAAGGAACAATTGAAAAATATTTAACTGAAGAAACAAAACTCGAACCTTTCCGTAAGTCGTTACTAGAAATACTCAAAAAAAGGCAGCACACACTCTCTCCTGAAACAGAAGAAGCACTTGCTGCACTTGGCGAAGTTCATAGTTCTCCATACAAAATTTACGGCATGACTAAATTGGCAGATATGGATTTCACTTCTATACAAGACGAACAAGGAAACGAACTCCCTGTTTCTTTCGCATTATTTGAAAGCAAATATGAATTTTCTCCAAGCGCATACATACGTAGAAAAGCATACTCATCATTTGTTTCCACCTTGAAACGATATAAAAATACAGTTGCGACAACATATGCTACCGAAGTAAAAAAACAAGTAACACTTTCTCGTTTACGTAAATATGAATCCGTTACCCATATGCTATTAGAACCACAAAAGGTTCCACTTGAAATGTATAACAACCAACTTGATATTATTTATAAAGAATTAGCACCTCATATGCGCCGTTTTGCAGATTTAAAAAAGAAAGCATTAGGACTCGATCAAATGCTTTTCTGCGACTTACATGCACCTTTAGATCCCGAATTTAATCCGACGATTACTTATGAAGAAGCAGCCACGCTCATTCAAGATTCTTTAAAAGTATTAGGCGATGAATATAGTTCCATAATCGAAAAAGGATTCAAAGAAAGATGGGTAGATCTTGCAGATAACGTAGGCAAATCAACAGGGGCATTTTGCTCAAGTCCATACGGCTCTCATCCCTATATTTTAATTACATGGCAAAATACGATGCGTGGATGCTTCACATTAGCACATGAATTTGGACATGCTGGTCATTTCTATCTAGCAAATAAAAACCAACGTATCATGAACGTACGCCCATCTATGTACTTTGTTGAAGCACCATCAACTATGAATGAATTACTATTAGCTCAGCATTTACTAGCGACTACTGACGATAAGAGGATGCACAGATGGGTCATTCTACAACTACTCGGCACATATTATCACAACTTTGTTACCCATTTACTTGAGGGTGAATACCAACGTAGAGTATATGCTCTAGCAGAAGGAGGACAGGCCCTTACAGCTACAACTTTAACTGAAATTAAAACAAATGTCCTTTCGACATTCTGGGGAGATTCTGTAGAAATCGATGAAGGTGCGGGCTTAACTTGGATGCGTCAGCCTCATTATTATATGGGTCTATATTCTTACACATATTCCGCAGGCCTCACTGCATCTACTGCAGTAGCTCAAATGATTAAAGATGAAGGACAACCTGCTATTGATCGCTGGTTAGATGTGCTTCGCGCTGGTGGTACAATGAAACCACTTGAACTAATGAAACATGCCGGAATAGATATGTCAAAACCAGATGCAATCCGTCAAGCTGTTTCTTACGTTGGTTCATTAATTGATGAATTAGAGCATTCTTATCAAGAATAAAAAATAAGCCCTCGCTTTATGAGGGCTTATTTCATATTTACTTCCCAAACCTTTTACGATATCCACATTTCCTACAAAGCTCTTCAACCGCAACTCTTTTGGAAAATCCATCGACAATGTTTGTTGCTCTTTCACCTTCTATAATGTTAGAAAATGAATCATTATTAATATTTCCAAGGTTAATAATCCCTTCACCATCTAAACAACAAGGAATAACCGTCCCATTCGCTAAAATCCCTGCTTGATTACGAAGTCCATGACAGAATCCTTTCCCATCATCCTCTTCTTCATGTAATGCTGGCCACTGGAATTCATAGTCTTGATTAATAAAGACACGTTCTGCAATTTTTATACCTTTTCCTGGTGTAAGCTTCTCTTCAATCTGATAAGATAGATCAAATTCATTTTCAATTATGGATAATAACTCCCTATTTTTCTGAATTTCAGCATTTGTTTTATTATCCTGAGTTAAATTCCATAACCTTAACGATACAATTAAATCTGATTGACTTGTCGCTTCCCTAATGAAGGAAAGTATACTCCTTACATAGCCCTCTTTATCTTGCGAACCTGGGTGTCCATCAAAACTATGCAGTGAAAAATTCATTTGTCTTAACGCGGGCTTATTTAACAGCCTATGCCTTCTCTTATTAATTAACGTTCCGTTCGTTGTAATATTAACTTTAAACCCTTTTTCATGACTTAAGTCTAATAGTTGATCTATTTTCGGATGGAGCAACGGCTCACCCTTCACGTGCAAATAAATGTAGTCTGTGTGAGGTTTAATTTGGTCTAATCTTTTAGCAAAATCCTCTACAGAAATGAATTGCTTCTGCCTTTCCGTCGGCGGACAAAAGCTACACGCAAGATTACATACACTCGTAATCTCCAAGTAAAACTTCTTAAACTTCTTCACCTTTAATTCCTCACTTCTCTAACTACTTATACTTTTTTCCTCTTCATATTACAGCATATTTTTATGGAAATAGAAACATACTTATTTTAGGAAATCTACATACCATCTAATAATATTTAAAAGACCATCGGTAATTTTTGTCCAATGGTCTCTTTATCCTTTTTATATGCAAAGAATAAATTTATTTATGATACGGTTCATCATAACTATTCTAAATAAGCTTATTTTTTATTATTTTCATAATTAAATTTAACAAAAAAGGTAGTGCCTTCTGATCCTGTTTTAATTTCTATTTTTGCATTATGGCGGGCAGCAATGGCATAACATACACCTAACCCCAATCCAGTTCCATTATCTTTGGTCGTGTAAAATGGCGTACCCAGTTTCTCTAATACTTCAGGCCTAATACCTTTTCCTTGATCCTGCACTGCAAGCACCACACAATTTTGACCTTCCTTGTAGGTGCTAATGGTTAGAACTTTCCCTGTATCCATCGCTTCTAAGCCATTACGATATAGATTCATTAATAATTGCCGTATCTCATTACGATTTAAAAGTAATTCCGGAATGTCATTTGTATCGACTTGAATATACTTATTTTGATTGTGCGTATCAACCTTTATTAAAGGAATAATATCGCGGATAATTGAATTTAAATCTAACATCTGTAAATCCAATTTCCTTGTATTCCCCATTGAGAGAAATTCAGTAATAATAGAATTGGCACGGTTAAGTTCTTCAATCATTAAATGAAAGTACTTATTATGTTTCTCATAGGTATTCTCTTCTTTTAATAACTGCAAAAATCCTAGTACCGTTGTCATTGGATTTCTAATTTCATGGCTGATACCTGCTGCCATTTGCCCTATTAAATCAATGTTAGATAATCTTTTCAATTCCTGTTCATATTTCTTTTTTTCCGTTATGTTTTTAAAAATACAGCAAATACCATCATCATACGGGTATGCAATAACTTCGTGCCAATATTCATCTGCAGTAGAAAGAAATTCGAAATGAACTGTAGTTCGCTCTGACATTGCACGATGAAATTCCTTATACATAACTGTGTCGATGTCACTCGGGAAAACATCCCATATATTCTTTCCTAATACATCTTTTGCTGTTTTTCTTTGCGGAAAATATTGGTGCTTATTTACGTACGTAAATTCCCATTTATTATTTAAAGTAAAGAATCCATCCGTAATACATTCAATCACACTTGTAACTTTTTCATTAGCAGCAGCTAGCTCTCCCGTTCGCTCTTCCACTATACTTTCTAGTTTATCCATATATAACAAATTTGAAAACGTAGGGGCTGTGGCATCAACAATAGATTTTGCTAGTTGAATTTGAGAATTATCGTAATTGTGAGCTTTTCCTTCTTTACCAACGACGATTACCCCTAATACTTCTCCCATTGAAACCAATGGAATCATCAATAAATCCTTACTATCTATATTTTTTGTTTGAATAACTTCTTGGATCTTGGCTTCATAGCTTTTCTCTGTCCAATCCGCTTCTGTCCAATCACAGCCCTTACTTAATTTCGTTGTTTTAATCGTTGTTTTGTCTAGCGGATCTAGAAGATGGGCAGTCATATTTTTACTCTCTAAAATCTGATCTAAGTAAAAAAAGCATTTATCAAAACTCTCCTGTATTGAGGCACACATTGATAAATCACGGGTAACATTTAGTAACAGCTGCTTCTCAGCAATAAGGTTTTCCTTTTGTGTTAAATTATTTGCGTTTTGAATTGCGACCGCGGCCATATTTACATAAGCTTCAACACTTTGAATTTCTGAATCTGTTAAGTTCATCGGAATCCCATAATCAAATAAAAAAACCAGACCAAATAACTCTTGCCTAAATGAGATAGGCAGAGCTAATAAGGACTTAATTTTAAACGCATCAACGGGTCTCGGATCTGGTCGATGATCCTTTGAGGTATCAGGAATATAGATGGTTTTTTTCGTTTCAATAACTTCTTTTGCCAGTAAATCTACTTCAGGATCAATTACCTGAGTATCGAGCGTTACGCCATTTATGGTCTCTGGTTTTCCTGCAAACCCTCTAAATGTTCCATCTTCCTGGGGTAAATAAATTCCAACAGCATCGCACCTAACAATCTCCTCTGATATCGCCATTGTCACACGCTGTAATACTTCACGTAGTTCTAATTTTGTATTTATTATTTTTGTTATATTCGCGAGCCTAGAATATCTCGTCTGATCACTTACCATTCACATAGCCTCCAGTTATAGGCATAATAAAATAAATATGATAATATCAGCGTCTTACCTTTGTTTTACATAGAATACCTTATTTATGGTAAGGTTCACCACGATTAATCCGAAACGCTCTATACACTTGCTCAAGCAACACTAATCGCATTAATTGGTGTGGTAACGTCATCTTTGAAAAAGAAAGTGATTCGTTTGAACGCTTCATTACTTCTGAACTTAGTCCGAGTGATCCACCAATTACAAATGCGACTTTACTCTTTCCATATGTAGCAAGGCGATCTAGACTGACCGCAAATTCTTCTGATGACTTTTGCTTTCCTTCTATAGCTAATGCAATCACATGCGTGTCATCAGAAATCTTATCCAGTATACGTATACCTTCTTTTTCCTTTACAATTAACATTTCTGCTTCACTTAAATTTTCTGGTGCCTTTTCATCTGGCAATTCAATTACTTCTACTTTTGCGTATGCTGATAATCGTTTTAAGTATTCTGCTATACCTTGTTTCAAATATTTTTCTTTTAATTTCCCAATTGAAATAATCGAGATATTCACACGTATCCTCCACCTTACAAACATGTTATCCACAAAACTTATCCACATATCCACAAACACTACCCACATATTGTGTGAGAATCTGTGTTCGATACAACATATGTCGCCTCATTTTGACAAAATTCACATGTTTTTTTCTCTTTTTCTGAGTTATCCACACTGTTGATAACCGGTGCAACTTCACACTCATCCACAATAATATCTAACGCTAATTCAACATGTTCTAAACAACAAGGTAAATTCATTTTCTTCACCTCACTTTTCTACAATAGAAAACAGGAGGTAGGCCCTCCTGTTTTTAATACTTTTGAATGCCTAATTTCACTGTTGTTGTTACTCTTTTTGTACCACGATAAAACGTAAGAGTCATTTTATCATTAATTTCCTTATCATATAAGGCCGTGCGGAATCCAATAATATCGCGAATCGGTTTTCCATCTACTGCCACAATAACATCATGTTCTCTTAAACCAGCATCCGCGCCTGGCGAAGGACTTTTCACATCCAAAATACAAACTCCTTCTGTTACAGTACCTGGTAAATGTAATGTTTTTGACCAATAATAGTTTGGAATTTCATTTAATGACCTAAGTTCAATCCCAACATACGGTCTTCTTACTTTTCCATACTTCTCAAGTTCATTCATAATCGGAACAGCCCTAGTCACTGGAATAGCCAGTCCGATTCCTTCTACTTCTTTTGCAGCAATTTTCATTGAATTAATACCAATTAATTGTCCTGCTGCATTTACAAGCGCACCGCCACTATTCCCTGGGTTAATCGCCGCATCTGTTTGTAACACTTCTACTTGCCAATCATAATGTCCATCTTGATCTAAATCTACAGGGACAATACGTTCATTAGCTGAAATAATACCTTGCGTAACAGTTCCAGAGAATTGCAGTCCAAGTGGATTTCCAATCGCAATAACTGGCTCTCCTCTGCGAACAGTATTAGAATCGCCAATTTCAATTATTTTTTTCACATGCTTTGCATCTATTTCTAATACAGCTAAATCTGTGACTACATCGGTTCCTAATACTTTTCCAGGAACCTTTTTACCGTCACTTAGACTTACTTCAATACGATTCGCTCCAGCTACAACATGATTATTCGTTACAATATAAGCTTGACCATCTGTCTTTTTATAAATTACTCCTGATCCTGTACCAGCCTCTGAATCTGCCTCTGAAAAGTTATCTCGTTGAATGTTAATAACACCCACAACAGCTTCAGATGCACGATCAACAGCATCTACAAAGCTAATCTGTTTAATTCCTTGAGCTTCGGCCATATTACTTCCGCTTGCTTCAGCTTGCGGAAGCGTATCAGCAGAATTTGAAAATAAAGGAGCTCCAAACGCAAATAAAGAAGCTCCTACAATTGTTCCCGCTATACTAGAAAGAACTATACCTTTATGCTTCTTTTTCCCTGCACGTTTCATACGATAATTTTCTTCATCAATAAAGGACATATTTGTTCACCCATCTTCCTGAAAACAACTATATTCACCTTTATTGTTTACTAAAATGAAGAATTATACGTATTGAATTTTTGTAGGCATTTTTGGATCTGTATCGTGAATTTCAAAGGATTCACCCACTCCAAATCCTTTTTCCTCTAGTACTTGTGATACTGACATACGAGCTAGTTCTTTCATGTTATTATCTAAGCTTAAATGGGCTAAATAAATATGCTTTGTCTCATCTGTAATTACATCTGCCATCGCTAATGCAGCATCCTCATTACAAACATGCCCAACGTCGCTTAAAATGCGTCGTTTAATGCTCCATGGGTAACGTCCCATACGAAGCATTTCCACATCATGATTACTTTCAAACACGAAAGCATTAGCTCCCTTAATAACGCCCTTCATACGGTCGCTTACGTATCCCGTATCTGTAATAAGCGCTAATTTCCTATTATTGTTATGGAAAGCATAAAACATCGGTTCTGCCGCATCATGAGAAACTCCAAATGATTCGACTTCAATATCACCAAATGTTTTCACATCCCCAACTGAGAAAATGAATTTTTGCTCAGTTGGGATATTTCCTATTAAATGTTCCATTGCATTCCATGTTTTCTCATTCGCATAAACGGGTAAATCATATTTTCGCGCCAATACACCTAACCCTTTAATATGATCACTATGCTCATGTGTTACAAGAATACCTGATACATCATTTATATTCAGTTCTGCTTGTTTAAATAAAGCCTCTGTCGCTTTACCACTTAAACCTGCATCGACTAGTAATTTTTTTTCATCGGTTCCTACGTATAGCATATTTCCTGTACTTCCACTTGCAAGTACGCTAAAATGCAACCCCATTATTTCTCACTCCAGTATGTTCATCAACCACTTGATTTTCCTTTTCCCCTAATTCCATAACTTGTCCTTCAATTGCATTCACAAAGAAGTCCTGCTTTTGCTCCGTTTTTAAATTCCACGTTGGAGCAAGTACTTGGTTATTAGAAGTAGATGCGGTAAGAGTGGCATAACCAATTTGCGCTTCTTTAACATGTGTATTTCCATGAATTTTATTTTTTAAATACAAATTTTCTAAAGCTGTTTGAGCCGTAATAATTTCTTGCTCTTTCGTTTTTTCACCTTCGCCCATTTCTTTTAAATCAGTTAGCATTGTCTGCGTATATGAAACAAGTTCATTTTTTTCATTTAATTCCACAACAATCATCGCCTGATTATTATAGAAAATAGGCTTATCTTTATATTTTTGGAAGAAATAAATTTTAGAGTCTTTCACCGCTCCAAATTCATACTTTTGTCCATCCAATACATAGTTCTTCAAAAATTCATTATACTTATCTTTTGATAATGATTTCGTATTTAAAAAAGGCTCTTTTAGCTTACTTTCTATCGTGTACATATTTTGTATATGCGCCGTTTGATTTTTCAAAGACTGTATATCATCTTCTTTAAAGGCTTTATTTTCCGCTCTAATAAATGACTCTTTCTTCGGTTCCTTAGGGATATTCCCTATAGTAATTTTATTTGCTTTTAATTCTTGATCTATCTTTGTTTCTGCAATAAGCTCCAATTGATTACTATCTTGCTTTTGAATGAATTGAAAAATGAGAAAGAGGTCCAAAACAAAAAAGGTCACAATAAATATGGTTTTAATTCGATCCCAATCCATTTAGTCCTCCCTCACTCCACTCATAGATTTGCTGTTTACCCGTTTCACCTTCAACAAGCTTTACATACCAAATTGGTTGTAGTCGAACTACTTGCCCATCTAGTGATAACTTGTATCCAATACCAATATCCTTAATTACTTGTTTCTTTATCTCTGGATTATTTTCTAGGGATGCTATTACAACATGCCCTGACGGAAGAGTAACTTTCTGTTCTATGCCTTTAGTATTTAAAGACAGCAACGGTCTTTCATATTCCATTACTTCTTCTGATCCCCATTTTTGTCTCAATTCAGCTAATCCATCTGTATTGAATACGGAATATCCATCTTCATGTAAGCGAAATACTGTCTCTCCTTTATTCATATAGTCCAAACGATATGAATCCAAACTTCCACTGTGACCACTTACAAATTCAAAGCTTTTTTGTAACAGCATTAAATTATCTATCGTTTTCTCAGTTAAGACAGAAGAGTTTTTATACTTTAGCATGTGACGATCGTTTTCAATTTCCATGGATCTAATACCATCTGTAAATGTTTCTTTCGATATCTCAGTAATCGGACTTAAATAACGAGGATCACTAAACAGAGCATTCTTAAACGTATCAACTGCTAAATTAGATGAAATATATGTTATATTGTTTAACTCTGTCGTGCCATCTGGTAAAAATAACTTTTTCATATCATTGATTTGATAATCAAAATAGGGCTTTGCTGATACTATAAATTGATTTTGAGCATTTACAATATCTTTTAAATACACACCACTTAATTTTGCCTCATATATTTTAAAGTTATCACCATCAGAAACAAAGTTAATTTTAATTTCTTGATCCTTACTCCTAGAAGGATCAAGGAGAATACGATTAAAATGTTTAGGCTTATCTGTACTTTTCTCTTTCATGTTAAACATAGATTTAACTGCATCAAATGGGATATCAGTAGGGAAAACAAGTTCAATTTTCCCTTCACCATGCACATAGGATAGGAAATCACCCTTAGTGATTGATATCTCTCTAAACTCATGTAGTTCCCCTACTTCCAAAGGCTTATAGATTGATTCTATATCTGCCTCTCTTCTGCTCCCATAATGATTTTTATCTTTATGCACGATGATAGAAGTAGGACGGACAACATCGGAAATTTTAGTTTGATTCGTTCCTTCATTGCCCTGTACAAATTTTGCATTTTGCATGGATGTAGAATCTGGCACATACGTCCATAGGTTAAAAGTAAGAAACAGGCTAATTACAACTAGGTTAATTAAAACTATTGTTTTAAAGTTTTCCATACTCATTCCCAATCGTCCTCTTCATCTGCTGCCATTGGTAACGTGAAATAAATAGTTGTCCCTTTTCCTTCTTCACTCTTCGCCCAAATAGAGCCACCATGTGCCTCGATCATTTCTTTTGCAATTGCTAATCCAAGTCCCGTACCACCCATTTGTCTTGAACGAGCTTTATCTACGCGATAAAAACGTTCAAAGATTTTATCAACGTTTTCTTTTGGAATACCCATTCCTTGGTCACTTACGCTAATTTCTAATAAATCACCGCGATCACGTAAGCGATATGTTACTGTTCCACCTTCTGGTGAATACTTTAATGCGTTAGAAATAATGTTATACAGCACTTGAGTAATTTTGTCAGTATCCATATCAATAAACCTAGACTTCTTAGAGAAAGATCGTTTGAAACTTACATTTTGTTCTTTAGACATTTCAAAGCGATCAATAATATTATTAAAGAAATCAGTAAAGTCGACCCATTCTTTCATTAAACGGTGCTCTGTACTATCAAGTTTAGATAGCTGTAACAACGCATTTACAAGTCTAATCATTCTTTCTGTTTCTTCTTGTGTAACCGTTAAAAATTGTGGCGCAATATTCGGATCCTGCCATGCTCCATCTGTAAGTGCCTCTAAATAACTGCGCATCGTCGTTAATGGCGTCCTTAATTCATGAGAGACATTCGCTACAAACTCACGGCGTTCCCTTTCTATACGCTCCTGCTCTGTTACATCATATAATACGGCAATTAAACCATTTGCCTTCCCTGTTTCTTTTTGAATAACAGAGAAACTAGCACGTAAAATATATGGTTCATTTCTCGTACTAAAATCTAATAAAACAGAATCTGGCTCTTCATATAAATGATCGAGCGTAAATTCTTCCTGTATCCCTAATACCTCTAAAACAGATTGATCAAGCGCTGTTTCACGAGAAACATTTAACATCTTTTCCGCAGGGTCATTTAGTAAAATAATATCCCCTTTTCGGTCAGTAGCAATTACTCCATCTGTCATATGAGATAAAACAGATGATAGTTTACGCCTTTCACTTTCTGTAGAAGAACGAGCTTGTTGTAATTTTTTTGATAAATTATTGAAGGATAATGCCAGTTGTCCAATTTCATCATGGCTATGCACCTTTACTTTTCTCGAATAATTTCCTTTTGCCATTTCGATTGCTTGTCTCCGCATATCTGAAATTGGTCTTGTAATTGTTTGAGCCAATAAAATCCCAAGTACGGCCGTTACTAATAAGGCAATTACTGTTCCCGTAGCAAAAATTTGATTTATATCCTTCATTTGTTTATATACATCTTCCATAGATGCAACGATGTATATAACACCAAGCGCATCCTTGCCGTTATCATCGAGAATCGGAGTAAGCATAACTTGAACACGATGGCCTGTACTACCATCCTTCTCAATTTTCACTTCTGGCTTTTTTTGCACCAACACTCGCTGAACAGCTATATCAGTTGATGTTCTATTCACCTTATTCTGCTTTGATTCATCTGAAATAGCCAGTAACTTTCTATGCGAATCAAATACACTTACCTCTTGTATAACTTTTTTTTGATCAGAGGCAAACTTTCGAATAGAAGTTTTAATCGTTTCATCTGTTGACTCTGTTTCTGCTTTTGTATAACTTTTTTTAAATTCTTGTTTCAAGTTATATGATAATAAGTTTGTTTGCTGCGTTAAAGAATCCCTAAAACCTTGTACTAGGCTCTTCTCTAATTCCCTTACAAAATATACCCCAATAACTTGCATCGCTATTAATATTAATAGCATATATATAAGCACAAATTTTAAATGAATAGATTGAAAAAAACCAACTTTCTTCATATACTATTCCTGCTCTGGGTCACGCAAGTAATACCCTACTCCACGTCTAGTTACAATTAAAGTAGGATGGCTTGGATTATCTTCAATTTTTTCACGCAAACGACGTACTGTTACGTCTACTGTGCGCACATCTCCAAAATAGTCATAACCCCAAACTGTTTGTAATAAATGTTCGCGTGTCATAACTTGTCCTAAGTGTTTCGCTAAATAATGTAGCAACTCAAATTCACGATGTGTAAGCTCGATATTTTCCTCGCGCTTCGTTACACTATATGCATTTGGATTAATAACAATTGGTCCAATAACCATTTCTGTATTTTCTTCTTTTTCTGCAGCACCACCTTGTTGGTGACGGCGTAAATTCGCCTTCACACGAGCAAGTAATTCTCTCGTGCTAAATGGCTTCGTTACATAATCATCTGCCCCAAGCTCAAGCCCTAATACTTTATCAATCTCAGAGTCCTTTGCTGTAAGCATAATAATCGGCATTTCTGAACTTTTACGTATTTCACGACAAACCTCTAAGCCATCTTTACCTGGTAGCATAATATCTAATAAAACCATATCTGGTTGTTCTTCATTAGCTTTTTCAATTGCTTCATCACCATCATGCGCCATTACTATTTCAAAACCTTCTTTTTCTAGGTTAAACTTCAAAATATCTGCAATCGGCTTTTCATCATCAACTACTAAAATTTTCTTTCCCATCATCGTCTATTTCCTCCTTATAAAAATATGGTCAATAATCCCTAAACATATTGATGTTTACATAGTATGTCCTATATGACCGCATCCTTTGTTTAAGTATTTTCTCCTCTATTCTCATAGACTCATGTATGATCCACTTTTACACGGAATCCTATACGATCTATAGAAAAACCTCTAGCTTCAACTGCTAGAGGCTCCTCGTTCTATTTTAAAATAACTACTCAGTTTTGTAAAATTACATAAATAAAAAGGATATTAAGTGGGCCCACTTAATATCCTGAGAGTGGCTCGGGACGGAATCGAACCGCCGACACGAGGATTTTCAGTCCTCTGCTCTACCGACTGAGCTACCGAGCCAA